>NZ_JAPVXV010000017.1:0-504 GCF_041431435.1 Veillonella atypica | reverse complement strand
ACCTGGTAAGGTTCTTCGCGTTGCGTCGAATTAAACCACATACTCCACCGCTTGTGCGGGCCCCCGTCAATTCCTTTGAGTTTCAACCTTGCGGTCGTACTCCCCAGGCGGGGTACTTATTGCGTTAACTCCGGCACAGAAGGGGTCGATACCTCCTACACCTAGTACCCATCGTTTACGGCCAGGACTACCGGGGTATCTAATCCCGTTCGCTCCCCTGGCTTTCGCGCCTCAGCGTCAGTTTTCGTCCAGAAAGTCGCCTTCGCCACTGGTGTTCTTCCTAATATCTACGCATTTCACCGCTACACTAGGAATTCCACTTTCCTCTCCGATACTCTAGATTGGCAGTTTCCATCCCATCACGGGGTTAAGCCCCGAACTTTTAAGACAGACTGACCAATCCGCCTGCGCGCGCTTTACGCCCAATAATTCCGGACAACGCTTGCCACCTACGTATTACCGCGGCTGCTGGCACGTAGTTAGCCGTGGCTTTCTATTCCGGTA
>NZ_JAPVXV010000016.1:0-653 GCF_041431435.1 Veillonella atypica | reverse complement strand
CCTTCCAGCACCGGGCAGGTGTCAGCACCTATACATCAGCTTTCGCTTTAGCAGGCACCTGTGTTTGTGGTAAACAGTCGCTTGCGCCTCTCTTGTGCCACTCATTCATGCTCCACGCGTTACTGCCCTTCACACTACATGAGTCCTCCTTTTCCCGAAGTTACGGAGGCATTTTGCCGAGTTCCTTAACGAGGGTTTTCCCGCGCACCTTAGGATTCTCTCCCCGCCTACCTGTGTCGGTTTTGGTACGGGCGATGTGTCTCTACCTAGAAGCTTTTCTCGACAGTGTAGGATCAATCACTTCGCTGTAAACAGCTCGTCATCACATCTCAGCTTTTAGAGTTACGGATTTGCCTATAACTCAACCTACATGCTTAAACACGCACTTCCAATCGCGTGCTGACCTACCTTACTGTGTCACTCCTTCGATCAAACGATTCACACCGGTACAGGAATTTCAACCTGTTGTCCATCGCCTACGCTTTTCCGCCTCGGCTTAGGTCCCGACTTACCCTGAGACGACGATCGTTGCTCAGGAACCCTTAGGCTTTCGGTGGAATGGATTCTCACCATTCTTTTCGCTACTCATACCGACATTCTCACTTCTCACCAGTCCACAACTCCTTACGGTACTGCTTCAATCCGATGAGAAC
>NZ_JAPVXV010000015.1:0-707 GCF_041431435.1 Veillonella atypica | reverse complement strand
AGCGCTAGAATTTGTTGTTAGCTTCCACGCAGAAGCGGCTTTTGCTTTATCGGCTGCCGCATTAATCGCATCAGCTACATTTTGAGCTGTCGCAAGACCATCGGCACCAGTAACAGACGCTTTGCCCGTTGCAGTATTGCTAGCAAGAACACCTGTTTGCGTTTTAATGTTAACGGTATTTGTATGAGTCGTATCCATTTCTGTAGTGATGAAGGAGTTAGCAGCCCCTTTAACATTAAAGGCTACATTATCATCTTTCAAGGACTGACTAGATGCAGTACCACTATCTGCGCCAAGAGATACCGTTCGGTTCATAGCCGCTTGGGATTTATCTATGGCATCTTTTGTAGTGGCATTAAGATCAAAGGATACTTTTCCATCATCACCAACAGTAGCAACCGTGGATGTACCATTTACGAAATTAAGACCTTTAGCTAAGGATACCTTCTTCGCATTAGCATCTGCAGCATCATTAGCCCGATAGGTTAACTCAGTTTTAGACGCCAATTTGGTTGTATCGATACCGATTGCATAATCCTTGGAATTAGTACCTGATGTAGGAGTTACAGTAATCGGATTATCTACTTGCGCATCTTTACTTACTGTTACTGCACCGGCAGCTAAATCCTTAATTTTTGCACTATCTACAGATACTTGTACACCTGTAGCAGTGGCTGTAGTACTCACTAAATTGCTGTCCCCTGTTA
>NZ_JAPVXV010000014.1:0-923 GCF_041431435.1 Veillonella atypica | reverse complement strand
CCTGGTTGTTTTGGAAATTCCACATCCTTCGCCACTTAGTATGACATTGGGGACCTTAGTCGGTGTTCTGGGCTGTTTCCCTCTTGACAATGGACCTTATCATTCACTGTCTGACTCCCGAGTATAAGTATAGCCATTCGTAGTTTGACTAGGTTCGGTAACCGGTATGGCCCCTAGCCCGATCAGTGCTCTACCGCCTATACTCTCAACCTCGAGGCTAGCCCTAAAGCTATTTCGGGGAGAACCAGCTATCTCCGTGTTCGATTGGCATTTCACCCCTATCCACAACTCATCCCAAAGCTTTTCAACGCTCACGAGTTCGGTCCTCCACACAATTTTACCTGTGCTTCAACCTGGCCATGGATAGATCACTACGGTTTCGGGTCTACTATCACTAACTGAACGCCCTGTTCAGACTCGCTTTCGCTGCGGCTCCATGTTTTCCACTTAACCTCGCTAGCAACAGTAACTCGTCGGTTCATTCTTCAATAGGCACGCCGTCGTCCTGATATATATACAGACTTCGACTGTTTGTAGACATACGGTTTCAGGTTCTCTTTCACTCCCCGCCAGGGGTTCTTTTCACCTTTCCCTCACGGTACTATGCGCTATCGGTCGATATCAGTATTTTGGCTTGGAGGGTGGTCCCCCCTGCTTCCCACAAGGTTTCACGTGTCTCGTGGTACTCTGGATACAGTCCCATGTATGCAAGGTTTCGATTACAGGGCTTTCACCTTCTGCGGCTGAGCTTTCCAACTCGATTCTTCTACCTCATTTACACTTGATGACTGTCCTCAACCCCGGTGCGGTTGCCCGCTCCGGTTTGGCCTCTTTCCCGTTCGCTCGCCGCTACTAAGAAAATCTCGTTTGATTACTCTTCCTCTGGGTAATTAGATGTTTCAGTTCCCCAGGTGCCCTCCTCA
>NZ_JAPVXV010000012.1:0-1089 GCF_041431435.1 Veillonella atypica | reverse complement strand
TGACGATGTACAATGTACAGTTATTCCTTCTGTTGCATATGGTTTCGTAACCGGTATGAATCTCCAGTTATGCTAATCACATGTGCATGGTGAAGTAATCGATCAACAATAGCATTAGCTACTCGCTCATCATGTAAAATGGTAGCCCACTCATCAAAATTAATGTTAGACGTTACGATGGTACTTTTCTTTTCGTACCGTCTATCAATAATTTGAAATAGTAAGTTAGCATCACCTGGTTGTAACGGTAAATAGCCAATTTCATCAATGATGAGTAATTGGTAGCGTGCATAATGCTTGAGCCGAGTTTCTAATCGTCCTTCATCTTTTGCACTCTTAAGGTTTTGAATTAAATCATGGCATTTAATAAAATAGGTGCTTCGTCTGTTACGAGAGCTTTCAATACCTAGTGATGTAGCTAAATGTGTTTTCCCAACTCCGCTAGAGCCAAGAAATACAATGTTTTCAGCTTGTTCCATGAATCCTAATGATGCTAAATCCTTAATTTGCATTTCGTTAATTTGTGGTTGAAATGAAAATTCAAAATCAGCTAGTGTTTTCAAATGAGGAAAATTACTAATTTTCACCATATGGTTAATTACGTTTTGTCGTTTAATATCAACTTCGTAATCACTCAGCTTCAATAACCACTCAATATGAGATAAGCTCTGTGTATTAGCTAATTCAATTGTTTCATCTAGGTGTAACATGCATTGTTTTAGTTTTAGATATGCTAGATTATCTTGTAAGCGTTGGTAATTAGTCTGTAGTGTCATAGATAGCTCCTATCTTTTCCAAATTAGATTTTGCTTTAGCTTTCACATCTTCAGAACTTAGATAAGGAATTGTTTTCTGCAATTGTGCCTCATAATGAGAAGGCAAATAGTTAACCTTCTTATCACTTAATGGGTGCTGTGCAATCAATTCTGTGCTATCATATATGTATAGCATCTTATCTATGGTCTTTAAGGTCATAGATTTGGCCACATATCCTGGCGGTACAGAATAGTGGCTACCACGAAAGCTAATGAGATTACTTGCTGAAACCTTAGCTTTTGGGTGATCTATGCGGTAGGAATCTCTTATCAC
>NZ_JAPVXV010000011.1:0-15078 GCF_041431435.1 Veillonella atypica | reverse complement strand
GGCATCACGTTTTTTTAATTTATAATACCCTACTCTTACAGCCTCTCTACCACGCCAATTATAATAATCCGCATAGACACGAGCCCAGCGAGCATTTTTAAATGTTCGGGCATAGCCAATATCATAACCTCTAGCCACAGTATTTTCACTTAGAATCCAGTGATTTTCATAATCGACCTTAGCATAATTATAAAGACTGGTATTATCATCTCTACCGTATGGATACAAGCCAGTAGAATCACCCAATCTATTAGTTCGACCAGGGAGCCCTGTATATTTTCTATCATCAGTTCCTAGATTTCGGTACAGATTAGCATGAAATTCATTAAGGCCTGCCACATATTCTACACCGCCACTAACACGCTTATAACCACCTTTAAACACATGGTCATAGAATGCATTAACACCTACATAAGCATGTTCACCTTTACTAAGGCGACGATAGCCAATACCAATATTAGCATTCATTCCTAATGATTCTTCCTTATCTGTTTGCCCGTTATGTACCGTAAACGTCCCTGCCGGTCTATCTGGAACCCAATAGTTATTTAATTTATTAGAGGATATCTTTTCACCACTACGTCCTATACGCCCTTGTACGAAGATAACACTTTTAGCATTTTCATCATAATGAGTTACAGGTTGTAATGTCTCAATGTATAACTTGTTAAGTTCTGTAGATTTGGATTTATCAGAAGTCCCCACAATAGGATGATTTTCCCAAGGCTTAAAATTATGATATTGATGACTTCTCGACTCTTCAGAATTTTTCATACCAACGCCGATTACCACATCTGTACGGTCCATCCAGCTAGAACGAACGGCCTCTTTCCTAGCCGCATTGGATGCAATTGTTTGTGA
Organism: Veillonella atypica; assembly: GCF_041431435.1. NCBI lineage: Bacteria > Bacillati > Bacillota > Negativicutes > Veillonellales > Veillonellaceae > Veillonella > Veillonella atypica. The sequence continues at coordinate 14,217 of NZ_JAPVXV010000011.1, read as the reverse complement.
CGCAGAATCTAGTCCATTTACATCTTGAATCTCTGCTGCCATTCCTATTGTAGATATACTGAAAGCCATAGTACCCAAAACCATAGCTTTCAATAATAATTTACCTGACATTATATATAGTCCCCTCTCATAACAATGATAAAACTAACATTTTCTCCATATTATAAATGATCGATAGGTGCTAAATAATCGTATTCAATATCATCAAAGGATTCTACAATCATGTCTTGACGACGTACCTTATCTAGCATTTTAGAGCGAGCTGTAGTAATCGTATCATCACTATGCTTGCCACCCCAGAAGGCAAATTTAGATGTACCTAATGTATATTTCACAGTACCATACATCCCCTTTGACATATTGTTTGCATTGTTATACCCAATATCTAAGGATATATGTGGTGTTAACTGTAATTCAGCACCGATTTTAATACCCTTATAGTGGTTTGCATCCCGCACAGAAAACCATGGTACGGACCAATGGCCTGGACGTCCCCAATTATAATTTTGTTCATGGCCAAAACCTTGCCCCTTCCAGCGATATCCATTTACATAGGCATGAGCCCAACGAGCATTCTTAAAGGATCTAGCAAAACCGATTTCATAGCCGCCTAGTGCTCTACCGCCTTTGTAGGTATAATAATTCTCACTAGGAATCGTATGGTATGGGAAATCTGATGGATAACCATTAGGATACAAACGTTTAGGGTATGGATTACCACCACCACCTTTTACAAGGTCCTTATCCCCAAGCCCTCTGTACACATTGGCATATACCTCATTGAGTCCATTTACATACTCTACACCACCGCTAATACGATTGTAATTGCCTGTGAAAGCTCGATCAACAAATGCATTGACACCTACATAGGCATGTTCATTGCGGCTAAGACGTCGATATCCAATACCAACCGCGCCAATAATTCCTAATGTTTCTGATGATTTTTCATCCGTATTTTTTTTGGTGTAACTAGATAGCTGCCCATTCCTAAGTATTATAGGTTCATTAATAAAATAGCCCCTCATCTCTTTTGATGCTATTTTCTCACCGCCACGTCCAATACGCCCCTGTACAAACAGAACACTTTTACTATTCTCATCATAATGAGAAATAGGGTGCAATGTTTCTATATAGGCTTTCGTTAAATTACCATAATCAGACTGCTTATTATAGATTGAATTTTGGTCATCCGTTAAAAAATGTCCTTTATCTAATTTGGACTGACCTCCGGTCTGTACACCTACAGCAATATCCGTGCGATCCATCCAATTAGATTGCACAGCATCATGTCTTGCTGTATCGCTTACTTGTTGGGCTACATCGGTCGCTCTCACTACGGCACTCATGCTACACACTATGACACCTAGAATCATAGATGTTAATACTAACTTACGTTTCATTAGTAAATCTCTCCCCTTTGATTTTTATAAAAAATCATCAATTTTATAAATTATCCCAAGGCACTACCACCCAATACTCTTCATAACCACGGCCAATCATCATAGGGCTGCGTTTTACCTTGTCTAACATTCTATGGCGCGCATTTGTAATGATATCCTCACTATGTTTGCCCCTATGCCATGCAAATTTGGATGTCCCCAACGTATACTTGATGAAACCATAAGCACCACTAGTATACTTACTATCCGATGTGTATCCTAAGTCCAATGATACATGTGGCGTAACTTGCAATGTTGCCCCCACTTGCACGCCATTACTTTTACCCGCCTCAAAAACCTTTAACGGACCATCTGATCCATAAGATGCAACCTTAATGCCAGACCAATGATAAGCATCTACATATACACGAGCCCAACGAGCATTTTTAAATGTTCGTGCGTAACTCACATCATATCCAGATAATACCCTGCTAGTTTTATATACATCATAACTAGCAGTACCACCATTTAGAGGGAATGGAAAATAATCAATATGTCTTAAATCTACTTGATAGTGTTCACTTTTTATACCGCCTAACCCCTTATATACATTAGCGCGGACTTCATTAAGACCTGATACATATTCTAGGCCACCACTTATACGGTTATAATTTTGGGAAAAAGCATAATCATAAAATGCATTTACACCTACATAAGCGTGTTCACCTTTGCTGAGACTTCGGTAACCTACACCTACATTAGCTACAGTTCCCAATCTTTCAGTCTTTTGAGACTGGATTGGTACATTAGTCCCTTCCCCCTTACCTGTAAGTGGGTTTAACGGATACCACCAACCGCTTGCACCATGGTAATATCTAAACTCATGAGCTTCTCCACCTCGGCTATCTATATCACCTTGTGCAAAGAGTACAGACTTAGAATGCTCATCATAATGAGTTAAGGGCTGCAATGTACCCACAGATACTTGCATACCGGTCTTAGCTTGTGAGCCCACCTTAATATCCGTACGGTCCATCCAATTAGAACGAACAGCTTCATGTTTAGCCTCATTCACTTCTGTAGCAGAAGCTATGCTACCTTGTCCAGGCCCATTTTGAACAGTTGCTGCAAAACCTGTAGAACTAAATGCACATACTACAGCCCCTAAAACCATTGTTTTTATCATTAATGTCTTGCTCATTTAAATTACTTCCCTTTTATTACATGCCTGAATTAAATATCTATATGTAAAACTACGGTAGTATCATAAATGATCATTAGGTTTTACATACCAATCTTCTTCATATGTATGGCCTATTGTTAACGGACTACGATCTACCTTATCTAGCATTCTAGCGCGAGCATTTGTAATAGCATCATCACTATGTTTACCACCATGCCAAGCAAACTTAGAGGTACCCAATGTATATTTAACAAATCCATAGGCACCACTAGTATCTTTGCTATCCGATGTATAGCCTACATCTAGCGATACATGAGGCGTTACTTGTAATGTAGTTCCTACTTTCCATCCATGACTGTTGCCAATTTCAAGCGTTTTCAATAATGCATTGCTATGATTAGGCACACTAAGACCATTCCAATGATATACCGTCGCATGTACACGGGCCCAACGAGCATTTTTAAATGTACGAGCATAACTTACATCATATCCAGATAATACCTTTTGAGATGTATGTGGCATATAGTAAGCAGGGCCCCCAGCCAAATTAAATGTGAAGTACGATGGCGGTAAATGTATCATATCAGATTGCGATTTCACACTCACTAAACCTCTATATACATTAGCACGGACTTCGTTAAGACCTGATACATATTCTAGGCCCCCACTTACACGATTCGCATTCTCGGAGAAAGCGCGATCAACGAAGGCATTAACACCAACATAGGCATGCTCATTCTTACTAAGATGGCGATACCCTAAACCTACATTCGCTACAGTACCTAATGATTTCGCATGTTCATATTTTTCTGCCATATATCGTTGGTCACCTTTACCTGTTACAGGGTTATAAGGATACCAAATCTCATGATATCCGTGATAGTAACTAACAGAATGCTCTTGGCCACCTCGACCAATACCGCCTTGTACAAACAATACGGACTTGGAGTTCTCATCATAATGAGTTAATGGTTGCAATGTTTCTATAGACACTTGTGTACCCACTTTAGACTGTGTGCCAACCTTAATATCTGTGCGGTCCATCCAATTGGATTGCACGGCATCATGTTGTTCCGTGCCTTGTATATTTTGTTGTGTATTGGTTGCATCTTGTATATGTGTAGACTCTACACCCGCTGCAACTCCAATAGCACTAATAGAACAAGCTATGGCTCCAAGAACCATAGCTTTTACAACTAATATTCTTTTCATGTCTCTCATTCTCCCTCTATATGTAGTTCTAAGATGTATATTCATCTTTATTTCATTTTTATTATATGTATATATTTAGATATAGTCAACGAAAGAGCCTACATTTAAACCAACAATAAATATCGTTTAAATACTAATACTGTATAGTATATACATCAAATATACGTAAACATAGACATAAAGAAAAACCCTCAAAGCTGAGTATACATACTCAAGCTTTGAGGGTTTATGAGGGTTTTGGGAACTTTATTATTTAAATAAAGGCAATAATGCGTTTACCAAACCAGTAAGAGCAGTCATAACAGCTTTAATGATTGTTACTACCATTGCATATTCCTCCTTCTCATACACTCACTTACTAAACTAACTATAAATATCATAAACGAGTATTTTAACTCTAATGTGAAACGAGTAGATTTTTACACATAAAGCTTTCATGAGGAAAATCGGGCGATAACAATTATCATCACACATTCGAGGAGAATGGTAGCATACAATGAGTTCATAAATCTAAAAAATTTTTAATTTTTTTGCTCGTTCTTGTATCAATTGACCAATCATATGTGCACGATCCATACCAAACTCCGGTTCTACCAGTTGATTATATCTATGTTCTACAATCTCCATACAATGATTCATAATACCATCCCAGTCTACTTTCACAGCAGATGATACATGTTTCAATTCCAGCGTATGAGTCTTGTTAAAAGCTACGGACATATCCGTATTACGATTGCGCATAACAGATGCCGCTTTATACCCCAAGGAGTTTCCGTTATCAAAAATAGGCGCAAGGCCGATAAATTCTAGACTTTCACTATCACGAAGAGCACCAAAATTCCCCCAATGACGATCCTCATTAGCAATGAGCGCATCAAGCACAATCATTTGTTCTAACTGACTCGTCACATCAGTAAGACCAAATGAATGCAACTGATTCACGTAATGCGCGTACTCACTCACATCGTTAGATTTCGTGTTAGACGTCAATTGCCATGCAGGAATATATTCTACATTTCGATTCGTAAAACAGTCGCAAACCGATACATTCTCAGCTTCATCCGACATATAATCCAAATAATACGTTATATAAGGTACATCAAAGTACGCCAATACATCACTGACGACGGCCTCATTAAATGGTTCCTGTTTAAAGGTCAATTCGCCCGCTTTTGAAAGCAAAATTTCATCTCCGCGGTGCAACCAAATCTGACGCAATGTCCCATTATTCGATGTATTCGGCGTCCGACGCCACGGATCATATTGATGTAATGTATCAATAGCCCCTATTAACACTTGATCATCAGGAATGGGATTATCATAAAAATTTACATCAGACCAAGTCACCGAGCTATCACAAGGTTTAACCCAATAATGATCAGAAATACTCACCATGTACGATCGCATGGACAGTTCAAACGCATCTTTTGCCTTATACAAGGCCTTAATAACATCATAATTAGAACGACTTTGCGGAATAAATCGATGGTCAATAAATTCATTTAAAGCACGTTCCCTATTATGAGGCTGCCCAAGCATATTAACAGGTACATGAGCCGCATTCAATACATCAATAATACGGGCCCAATTTCTATCATCAAAAATAGCAAACTGTAAGACAGGTACATCCCTATGCATTAACATAAATTGCATGATATTCCCTCCCTTTACTAGCAGCCAATATTTCCATCATTGTAACACAAAACAAAAACACCAGAAAAGCACTCTAATAGCGAATGTAGTTTAAACGCCAATAGAAATATCCCCTTTAGAAGGCGACTTTTGACCTTTCCCACGTAGAAAGGTTCTATAATAGAGAATGCAGTTTTTAGACTAATAAAAATATCCCCTTCGAGAAGCGACTTTGGCTAGACCGCTAGGTCGTTAAAGCCGGTGGAGCTTATCGGAGGGGATATTTTTTATATAGTGTTAAAATAAGTCGCTATTAGAGAGCTTTCACTACTTCTGCACAACGATGGCAAAGTGTAGGGTGTTCGCTATCTTGGCCTACTGTATCGCGGTGGATCCAGCAGCGTTCACATTTTTCAAGTTCAGATGGAGCAACTACTGTTGCAATGCCCGTTTCTTCGTCTTTTACAGCCTCTGCTGGTGCAGCGCCATTGACGATGTGAGCTTCGGATACGATAACAAGTTTAGCTAAGCCTTCTTCACCAAGAGCATTCAATGCGTCGAATGCAGCACCTTCAGCGTATACTGTAACGGATGCATCCAATGGGTGACCGATTGTTTTATTTTGACGAGCAAGTTCTAATGCTTTTTGTACGGATGTACGCAAGTCTAACAATTGGCTCCATTTATCAGCCAATTCTTGGTTGAAGTGTTCAGGATGACCTTGTGGCCAATCTTGAAGCATAACGGATTCAGGCATGCCGTCTTCTTTAGGCATGTATTTCCAAACTTCTTCTGCTGTGAAAGAAAGTACTGGGGATACCATGGCTACCAATGTTTTCAAAATTTCGTACATTGCTGTTTGAGCAGAACGACGAGCTACGTTGTTTTTGCTTTCAGCATACATAGTATCTTTCATTACATCAAGGTAGATGGAGCTCAAGTCTACTGTGCAGAAGTTATGAATTGCATGGTACAACATGTGGAATTCATAGTTTTCGTACGCTTCAGTAACCTTTTGACGTACTTCTTCTAAGCGCAACAATGCCCATTTATCGAATTCGGACATATCTGCGTAAGCCACTTTGTCAGTGTTTGGATTGAAGTCATCCAAGTTGCCTAATAAGAAGCGGAATGTATTACGGATCTTACGATATACTTCGGATAATTGTTTTACGATGTCTTTGGACAAGCGTACGTCTGCTTGGTAATCTGCGGAGGATACCCACAAACGCATAACATCAGCGCCATATACGTCGATGATGTCGCTAGGAGCTACTGTATTACCTACAGATTTAGACATTTTGCGACCTTCGCCGTCCACAACGAAACCGTGAGTCAATACAGAGTTGTATGGTGCTTTACCTGTTGTTGCTACGGCAGTTAACAAGGAAGAGTTGAACCAACCGCGATGTTGGTCAGAACCTTCAAGGTACATAGCACATGGTACATCTAAGCCGTTAACTTCAAGTACGCCAGCCCAAGAGGAACCAGAGTCGAACCATACGTCCATAATGTCTGTTTCTTTTTTGAACTCATCATGACCGCAATGAGGACATTTGAAGCCTTCTGGCAATAATTCTTTTGCACTGTGAGCCCACCAAGCATCAGAGCCTTCTACAGCTACTTTTTCTTGTAATGCTTTGATAGTATCATCGTTGATGATGTGCTCGCCGCAGCTTTCACAATAGTAAATAGGAATTGGCACGCCCCAAATACGTTGACGGGAAATTACCCAGTCACCACGATCGCGAACCATGTTGAAGATACGATCATGGCCCCATTTAGGAATCCATTGTACTTGATTGTCGATTGCATCAAGCGCTTGTTGACGGTATCCATCTACAGAGGAGAACCATTGTTCTGTAGCACGGTAGATAACAGGGTTTTTACAACGCCAGCAGTGAGCGTATTGGTGACGCAAGCTAGATTTGTGAAGCAATGCATTGTTGTGCGCCAAGATTTTGATTACAGGTACCTCTGCATCGTGGATTTCTACACCAGCCAATGGGAATTCAGTATCACCATAACGGTTGTCATCCACTTGTTTAGTGTAGTTACCAGTTTCATTAACAAGAGATACGATAGGAAGTTCAGTTTTGCCTTCCTTGTTATAACGCATAACGATGTTAAAGTCATCTTCACCGTGTGCAGGAGCTGTATGTACGCAACCAGTACCTGCTTCGAGTGTTACATGGTCACCACACAATACTGTAGCATTACGTTCAACAAATGGATGTTTGAATTCAGCCAATTCTAAATCTGCACCAGAGAAGCGATTTACGATTTCGTAGTCTTCGATACCGATATCTTTCATAGCCGCATCAACGAGTTCAGTAGCCATCAAGTAGTATTCGTCACCTACTTTTACCCAACCATATTCAAGCTCTGGGTTAACAGAGATTGCTACGTTAGCAGGCATTGTCCAAGGAGTAGTTGTCCAGATAACAGCAAATGCTTGTTTTGGATCTACGCCAGCTGGCAATGTTACCTTTTTCTCGGATACGTAAGGGAATTTTACGTAAATGGAGAAGGATTTTTTCTCAGCGTATTCGATTTCTGCTTCTGCCAATGCAGTTTCGCAGTGTGTACACCAGTATACAGTTTTAAGGCCTTTATAGATGTGGCCGCGTTTTGCCATTTCGCCGAAGATACCAAGTTGTTTAACTTCAAACTCAGGGCGCAATGTCAAATAAGGGCGTTCCCATTCGCCTAATACACCAAAGCGAATAAAGTCTTGTTTTTGGTTTTCTACGCATTCTAATGCATATTCCTTACATTTGTTGCGCAAATCAAGAGGCGCCATTTCATGACGATTAAGACCAGTATTTTTAATAACCGCATGCTCGATTGGCAAACCGTGCGTATCCCAACCAGGGATATAGCGAGTATAATGACCAGTCATTGTTTTGTATTTCATGATGATGTCCTTCAACGTTTTGTTGAGGGCATGACCGATGTGCAATTTACCATTTGCGTATGGAGGGCCATCATGCAAGATGAAAGGTTTTGCGTCTTTACGCAATTCCAAACGTTTTTGATAAATTTTGTTGTCTTCCCAGAACTTTAAGATTTCTGGTTCGCGCTTAGGCAAATTGCCGCGCATTGGGAATTCTGTTTCAGGCAAATGTAACGTCTTACCGTAATCCATGATGTGCTCCTTTTACATAAAAAAATCGCCCGTCCCCGAAGGGACGGACGTAATATCCGTGGTACCACCCTACTGACCTTCTATGAAAGCTAGAATATTCCGAGCATACGAAATAACTAGGCTTCAATTTGTGAAAGCCACTTAGACATATAACGGTGTTCACCGGCAGGGTTCCTGCTTGCTCCAAAGTGATCCGCACATCTCTAGATTTCCAAACCTTTCAGCCCATGAGTTTGGTCTCTACTAAATCCGTCTGAGACGTGCCGTCTTTTTCAACGCAATATTCATATAATAGATAATTATAGGGCTCTCGAGGGTAGATTGTCAAATATTTCATTACCTAATTTTACAAAGATTTTAAAGTCTTAATAAAAATAGCAGTGACTACTGATGTAACCACTGCTAAAGCTATAAAACAAACCATCTGTATGTGAGCATTACAAAATAATCATTTTATATACGACTATTCTTTAATTTATTTTTTGTTTGAATTAGGTTTTATACCTAATTCCTCTTCTTGTTCATACATTCGTTTTGTCTCTTTTTTCAATAATCGATCATAGACCTTATTACCGGTTTCTACATTCACTGCAATATCGGAATCATCTTTTTTATCCATATGTAACTCGTCTAATAATTCATTAGCACGCTTTTCTTCTTTATCCAATAATTTTTTCTCTATTTTTTTTGCCATGGACATAGTTGCGCCCTCCATTCAAAAAATAATAAAACCGTTACTCTATATGATTATTATATCTTAAAACGTTCAATATTATAATCAAATTGATTTGATAAAAACACTATAACTAACATATCAGATAAATACAATCATTTCCAGCTTTATATTCACTAAATATTATATATTTATTACTACCTCGGCGCAACGGTGGCATAATGTAGGATGTTCACTATCTTGACCTACTTATAACTCTTGCGGCACATACGGCTTCTGCACAGAATCTAATAATGCAAAATTCATTGGACTACTTACCATTTCATTATATTGCTCAACCACAGCTTCTTCCGTTTCACTACGAGGATCAGCAATAAAATCCTCAATCGCTTTATCAAGATGTTTCTTTTGTTCTAAACGATTCTGAGCCTCGGCAGCAGTAATCTTTGCCCCAATCCCATCGGCGGCTTCTTTCTGTGCTTTCACCCATTGGAAATCACTATCCGATTTATGCTCTACAATATGATCTACTATACCACTATAGATAAGCATCATTTCCGTCATATTAGCGCCATTCGTCTGCCCATTGTTGCGCATCAGCTTAACAAGACGTTCACCCTCCTGCTTGTGATAGGTATTAACAATTGTGTCTAACGCATCATATTTCGGCCTAAATTCATCTATTAATGTTGAAAGTTTCTCCAATTGCGTCTGGGCAAATGCATAATTATCTGATTCATAGCGCTTTTCTTTATAATACGTATCTAACTCTTTTACAGCCACCACAACGTCGTGCAATACCGGTAATAAAGCATCTGTAGCCGCTTCCAAGTCACTATGTGTATGCCCTGCTCCCCGTGCAGCAATGAGTTCTTGCTCAAGGCGTTCGTAATCTCGCACCTTAAACTCAGCTAACGGTGCATTTTGCCGTGCTTGCTGCACCGTTTCTACATGTTGATGACTATATTTTACACTCGTGAAATTAAACTCATTTGTAGCAGCTAAATAAAATTTAAAAACACGCCAGATTTCCTTCTCACTATCGCTTTGCGTAGCTTTCACCTGACTGCTATTCTTTAAATTACCCATATTAAACTCACAGCCACTTACAATGCCTACACTCGCTGCAATACACATAACTAAACCTAGGCGGCGCCACCAGTTCTGACAACTCATCTATCTCTCCTAAATGCTCTACATTCCCATAAATTAATATTACAGATATTGTATAAAATTAATACATCCAATTCAAGATGAGGAAATAGCTGGACATACAGAAGAATGAAACTACTTCGGAACAGTATGATAAAACTGCAAAAATCATGAAATAATAGTAGATATGTATCAATAAATCATAATAGCTATATTTCTCTTGTTTTTACAAACATTAGTTCTATAATATAGATATAAGAAAACCCCATACAAAGTACGGGGTCAACTGAGACAACCGAGAGACGAACATTCCGCTCTTTAATGTCTCTAGGACGTTATCTTTAAACAAAGTATATCAACAACATATACCTATGTCAACGTAAAGGAGAGAGAGCATGAACACAACAGGTATGACAAAAGAAAAACTTCTAATCGTAACATTACCAAATACATTAACATTTAAACACAAGGGGATTATCGGCTTTGATAATATTCTTAAATTATTTAGATGGGATCACGAAGGTAACTCAGTAACAATTGATGCAAGACAATGTAAAATGGCGGATTATCAGTCTTTAATTCTACTAATTCAATATATATGGTATCTAAAAAGAAACCATGTATATGTGAATTTGAGATATACAAAAAATACTCAATTTTATAATATGTGGAAAAATATTGATGGCAAGGGTTGTTTTAACGTTCTAGACAATACACAAGACAATTTTCACTACGTTTACAACAAGCCCATCTTCGCCATTAAATACAAAGATCATAATATTACGCAAATGCTAAATACAATTCGTGATTACGCTATGGACTTACCTACAGATTTAATTAGAGGATATGAGGATGCAGTTCGTTATATCATATCCGAACTAACATATAATGCATTGGAACATGGTTTCAATCCTCAAATTCCTTCTCTATTACAATTTAACTGGTATCGAGATAAAAACCAACTATCATTTATTCTTGCCGACCTCGGTATTGGTATAAAAAACCATTTAGAACAAACCTATGCACCTTTCACAAACAATACAGATGCCATCGCTATGGCACTAGAGCCTGAAATCTCTGGTACATTTGGCGTCAACGTAGGACCTTATAAACAGCAAAACAATGCTGGCATGGGCCTTTACTTATCTAGTAATCTTGGCAAAACATTAGAAGCAGATATGTATATCGTATCGGGCGATGGTGTCGCACATATTTCTCCACTAGATGTAACATACACAACGCTAAACAACTCTTGGCCCGGCACATTTATATACATGACCATTGGTTTTGATAGATTAAAAACATATGACCTTCATAAACACCTAGAGGATTTCAGAAAACACGCTACCGAAACTGTAGCTAAACGAAATAATATAGTCCGCGCTCCCGAATTGTATATTGATATGTACAACTATTGTGGAGAACGATGTGAAGTCAAATTAGAGGCCATTAATCTTAGAGAGCGAAAAATTATTCCGGCTATACAAAAAGGAGAAACCGTAATCCTTGATTTCTCTCACGCTATAACAGCTACACACAGCTTCTTAACCGCTTTATTGGCAGATCCAATTAAAATTCTAGGACTCAAATCGTATAAACAAATCAAGATTATAGGAGCTAATGAAACCATTCGGACAATTATAGATTTTGTGTTTGATACATATACTAACTAGAAGCTACTACATAAAAAAGGTGTACCAACACGTTGATTTGTGTTGGTACACCTTTTTTAATGCCCTACCATATGCTTAAGATATTATGCTAGTAAGGCTTTTACAAGTTCTTCTGCTTTACCAAAATCATCTACATCTGGGTTCCAGTTACATTTAATTTCAGGTTCTACCACGGAGAAACCATATTTAGTTAATTCTTTACGAAGTACCTTCGTAGATTCACCGGACCATCCATAGGTACCAAATACAGCAGCCTTTTTATTTTTGAACTTCAACTCACGCAAGAAGTCTAACCACCCCGCTACAGAAGAGATAACACTATTCCCTACTGTTGGGGATCCCACAGCAATCGCTTTTGATTTGAATACTTCTGTCATGATGTCGTTTTTATTTGTTTTACTGATGTTAAAGATCTTAACCCGTGTATCAGGAGATTGTTTAGCAATCTCATCGGCAATTTTATGGGCTAATTTCTTTGTACCATCCCACATAGTGTCATATACGACTGTAATTTGGTCTTCTTGGTATGCTTGAGACCACTCATAGTATTTCTCTACGATTTGCAATGGGTTTTCACGCCAAATTGCACCATGGCTAGTAGCGATAATATCAATTGGCAAGTTGAGCTTTTGAATTTCTTCAACCTTAGCTTTTACCAATGGAGAGAATGGATTCAAAATATTAGCGTAATATTTCATCGCCTCTGCCCATAGACGACATTGATCAGCCTTATCGGCCCACAATTCTTCTACCGCAAAATGTTGTCCGAACGCATCGTTAGAGAACAAAATATTGTCGCCAGTCATATAGGTTGCCATAGAGTCAGGCCAATGGAGCATGCGCATTTCTACGAATACCAAAGATTTACCGTTGCCGATATCTACAGAATCACCTGTCTTCACAGTTTTAAAATTCCATTCTGGATGATGATATTGACCAACCAAGGACTTAACGGCATTTTCTGTGCAGTAAATCGGCGTATTAGGGATTTTTTCCATCAATGCTGGCAAGGAACCGCTGTGATCGACTTCGCCGTGATTACATACGATAAAATCAATTTTATTTAAATCAATTTCAGATTCCAAATTGTCTATAAACTCTGAGGAATGAGGTTTCCATACGGTATCGATGAGGACGGTTTTCTCCTCTTCAATCAAGTACGCGTTTTGACTAGATCCATTATTAATACTGTAATCAGAGCCGTGGAATTCTTGCAATTCCCAATCAATTTTACCAACCCAAGACACGTTATTTTTTATATGCTTTCTCATAATAACCTCCATAATTCTTGTGAAAGTCTTTCACAATTAACAATATGTATGGCCTATGTGGCATCTGTGTATATGTACCTATCTATATACCTATGCATATATCACAACTCGGTCATTAACTGTGGTTTTATTATACCCATATCACATTGATAAGTCTGTATCTGCAGGTACAGATTTGATAATTATTCTAAAAAACCACTCATAGATAATCAAATTCTATACATTAGCGTACAATAGATTTCCTATGAGTGGTTACGAGCATATGTAGTTTTAATAGCGGGTTGTTTATTATCTAGCTTAAATAAGCTAGAATAACGTCCGATTATTTATTCTCAGGCTTAGATAATCCTGGGATAGCTTTATAGATATATAACGCAATATATCCATCAACTATACTATGAATGATGGTCCCGCCACCAACAAGGACAAATACGACGTAGATAAGATCGATATTTGGCATCGTAGTCGTAGTATAGAACAAGAGGCATGCTAATACTTCACCGATGGCGTGAACGATGGCACATACAAGGTTGAACGTAGCAAAGGATAGAGCCCCAGTCAATACGCCTGGATGATGTTTAATATAATAGGCCCCCATCAAGGCAAAGATGATATGAGATGCAGCGCGCATAACGATAACGATAGGGAAGCCAGCTACAAAGAAACCTAGCGTAGAGCCTATAACAACACAAGCAGCCATCTTACGAGACAAGAACATAGCCAGGAATATAGGCACGTGACTCGCTAGTGTATACGATGCCGGCGGAATGACAACTTTCAGAGGCATCATAATAGGAATCATGATAGCTAATGCCATCAATAAAGCAGTAATAGTTAAATTTCGATATATGGAAGAATTCATAAAGGCGTCCTTTGAAATATATTGCTCAATAA
>NZ_JAPVXV010000010.1:0-36231 GCF_041431435.1 Veillonella atypica | reverse complement strand
TTGATTCTGTAACCGCTAATAATAGAGTCACTGTTGGTTCTGGTGCTAATGCAATTAACTTGAACGGAGCAACGGGTGCTATTACAGGTAAAACGGCTACTATTGGTGGCGTTACTGTAAATGGTACGGCTAATACTATTGGCGGTTTATCTAATACAACATGGAATGGTACAGCTACAACTGGTCGTGCTGCTACTGAAGACCAATTAAAGGCTGTAGCGGATTCTGCATCTAGTCAAAAATGGAAGATTACAGCAGATAAGACCGGTACTTTAAGTAATCAAACAGGTACTAAAAAGGAGGCTACTGTAGGTAAAGATGAAACTGTTGAACTTGTAGCAGGGGATAACCTCACTATCGACCAAAATGAACGTAAGTTCACTTACTCCTTGAATAAAGAGCTAAAAGGTCTTACAAGTGTAGGTATTGGTAATGGAACTACACAAACTATCACCTTAAATGGTGCAAATAAGACGGCTATTATCGGTGGTATTACAGTAGATGGTACTAATAATTTCGTAACAGGTCTTGCTAATACAACTTGGAATGGCACAGCTACTACAGGTCGTGCGGCTACTGAAGATCAATTGAAATCCGTTGCAGATGCAGCCAAGTCTAATACTGACGCAGTTGCATTGAAATTTACTGGTGATGTAGCAGCTAATACTGGCACCGTAAATCTTAAGGATGATACATTCGGTATTAAAGGCGATGGTAAATACATTTCTACCGACGTAAATGGTAATAATGTAAAACTTACAGTATCTGAAGCAGCGGTAAAAAAATCTGCTGTCGCTGCTGTAACAGTAAGTACAGATACAAATGATACCAATAATCCATTAACTGTAAGATCTATTCCTGGTACAGATGGTACAACTATGGAGTATAAGGTAACTATCGATGGTACAAAGATTGCGAATAAGACGCACTTGTCCTACAAAGCGAATAACGGTACTGCAAAACAAGTATCCTTAGCAGATGGATTAGACTTTACAAATGGGACTATGACGACAGCAACCATTGATGATAAAGGGGTTGTTAAATATAGTGTAAATACGGTAACTATCACTGCCGGTACAGATGGCACAATAACTGCTCCTACCGCTGATGGTGTAGCAACTGCTAAAAACGTAGCTGATGCTATTAATGTAGCTAAGAAAGCTTCTACAACAGTATTGACTGCTAATGGCGGTGAAGGAGCTAATGCTACTACGGGTAATGTGACATTAACGTCCACTACTGAAGCTGATGGTCATACTAAGTATGATGTGAAACTTAACAATAAGGTAACACTTGGTACTGGTGCTAATGCTGTAACTATCGATGGTACAGCTGGTAAGGCTACTATTGGAACTTCCGTTATTGATGGTGTTAACAATACATTCACCACTGGTGGTACACATTCCGTAAATGTTGATGGTTCAACAGGTACTGTAACTGGTTTAACGAATACAACATGGAATGGTACAGCTACTACTGGTCGCGCGGCTACTGAAGATCAATTAAAGGCTGTAGCTGACCAAGCTTCTAAAAATGCGGCAGCATCTACTACTGAAGTTACAGTTAATGGTGGAAACCAAGCTAATGTAACATCTGGTAACTTGTTGTTAGCTAAGACAAAGGATAGCACTGATGGTCATACTAAGTTCGATATTAAGTTGAATGACAAAGTAGAGTTTGGTACCGGTAATGACAAAATTACTGTTGATGGCACTAGTGGTATCATAACTACTAAGAATATAAATGCCTCTGGTGATGTAAATGCTAAGAATGTTACTACTACGGCTGATGTAACTGCAGGAGGTACAGTAACAGGTAGTACCTTGAAAGCTGGCAACGTAACAGTTAGTGGTACAACAAATACCATTACAGGTTTATCTAATACAACATGGAATGGTATTACAACTACACCAAACCGAGCAGCTACAGAAAGTCAATTGCAACAAGCAATTAGCAGTGTCGCATCTTCTGCAACGTTTAAGTTTGATGGTGATAACAATAGTCAACAAACTATGAATCTACAAAATGGTACTTTCAATGTCACTGGCGATACAATGATTACGACTAATGCTACAAGTACAGGTGTCAGATTATTATTGAATACGAACAATGTTAAAATTGCTTATGCTGCGAATGGTACCAATGGTCAAACAACAAGCCTTGCAAGCGGATTTAATTTCAAGGATGGTGCTCATACAAAAGCAACTGTAGATTCGAATGGCGTAGTGAAATACAATGCTCAAACATCGACTATTTCCGTTGCAAATGGTCATGCTACGGCTAGTGGCAATGATCTCGCAACTGCAGATAATGTGGCCGATGCGATTAATCAAATGACCCAAAATAACTCGGGTAATACAACGCAACTTCGTCAAGAAATTAGCAAGGTTGCTACGGAAACCCAACGTGTAGGTGCTCATGCAGCTGCAATGGCGGCGTTGAAACCAATTCAATACGATCCATTGGCTCCAACACAAATCATGGCTGGCGTAGGTAACTATCGTGGTGAAAGTGCAGCAGCTTTAGGTATTGCACACTATACAAATGACAATACTATGTTTAACGTAGGCGTGTCTGTTGGTGGCAACCATAATATGATTAATGCGGGCGTAACACACAAATTTGGCATTAGTGCTGAAAAGAAAAATATTCCTGATCGTTATAAAGCGGGCCCTATTAGCTCCATTTATGTAATGCAAGATGAAATGACTCAATTGCGTTCTGAAAACGAAGCGTACAAGGCTAAGCTTGATAAACAACAATCTGAAATAGATGCATTGAAAGCAGCTGTTGATCAATTGCTTGCTTCTAAAGCATAGTTTTAGGTGCATACACAATTTATATATTTGTATATCTTCACGTATGAATATGTATATGGTGAAAGCCACCACTCCTTATGAGTGGTGGCTTTTTTGCGTTTAGAATTATCTCTCTTATTAAAATGCTATCTTGAACATAAAATAAATTAGAAAATATACTTTAAAAATAAAATATCACATCAATTTGTAAATACGAGATAAAAAATACTCATATTGAAATTAAATAGATATATTAGTTAGAATAAATGTTAACAATTCAACTGTATAATAATTCATAAATATTCATCCAAAAAGATAAAAATATACATAGATAAATATAAAAGAAATAGATTAAATCTATAACCTTTTGGTTTTCGAAAATATTTGATTTGCAATTAAATATTCGTATAATGCATCAAATTTCATTGTTTGATGTAGATAAAATATGATAAAATTATGAAATGAGCTTTAAAATATAATGGGTATATTTTGAGGTATAACGAAATACAAATACTAGAAATTGATTTATATAAGATATGGTTTTGAGAGATAGTTAGTAAAAGGAAAACGAATGAACAAGATTTTTAAAGTAATTTGGTCTAAGTCAAAACAGTGCTACGTTGTAGTATCTGAAATTGCAAAGAACAAAACAGGTAAAAAGAAAATCGTAGTGGCTGGGATATTTGCGGCGTTGGCGATGGTTAATGGCGTACAGGACAGTCAAGCTATAAATGGTAGTGGAAATAGAACAGGCTGGAACTCTAATGGTGTAGGATTTAATCCTACACAAGGTTTAGTTGTAGGACCTAATATGAATGATAATACTACAATAGCGAATGGTAACGTAGCGACTGTTGCTATAGGTGCACATAGCCAAGCATCAGGTAGTTCTTCTGTTGCTATTGGTGGTGCAGAGGTTAATGGCGCTGGTGCGGTTGGTCTTGGTTGGGCTACAGCTAAAGGTGATAATTCCGTAGCTTTAGGTGGCACTGGATCAACAAATGCAAATGGCAATAATGCTTTTGCGGCTAGTGGTGGTAATGCTACTGGTGAAAGTGCTACTGCTATTGGTTCTAGTGCAATTGCCGATGGTCGTGGTGGCGTTGCTGTTGGCTGGAATGCAGAGAGCAAAGTAAACGCTGTAGGTATAGGTTTTAATGCTAAGGCGAAAGCTAATAATACTATTGCTATTGGTGTTGAAGCAAATAATGATAAGGCTAATCCTATTAGTAATAACTATTCTAGTGTATCTATCGGTGTTGCAACTCGAGCTAGAGCAGTAGGCTCTATGGCAATGGGGGTTAGTGCAGATGCATCTGGTAACTACTCTATTGCGTTAGGTAGTGGGAAAGTTTCTGGAGATTACACAGCTACAGCTAATTATCCTAAAGCCACTGGAGAAAAGGCTATTGCTATTGGTTATGATGGCCAAGCATTGAATATAAATGCAACGGCTGTAGGTAGTGAAGCACATGCAACTGGTAAGCAGTCAGCCGCATATGGCTTTAAATCTCAAGCATCTGAGCAAGATGCTACGGCTATAGGTAGTAATGCAATAGCTAGTGCTGTTAGAACGACTGCTTTAGGTGTAAATGCACAAGCATTAGGTAGTAATTCCGTAGCTATTGGAGGTGGTGCAGGGGGGACTGGCGCAGCTGGTTTTGCAGAGGAGCTTAAGGCTGATGGTGGTGATATTAATCGTCTTAATCGGAATATTAATACTGCCACTACTGCAGAAGGTGATAATGCAGTAGCTCTTGGCTATTATGCTAATGCTGCAAATGGTGGTGTTGCTATTGGACAGACTTCTGTTGCTGCAACTGGTGGTGTAGCACTTGGTCAACGCGTATTAGAAGACACTGGCAATGAATATGCTAGTGCAGTCGTAATTGGTCAAGATTCTACTGCTAAAGGAACATATTCAGTCTCAATAGGTCGACAAACAATTACTAAAGGATCTACCTCTTTAGCTATGGGTAATGGAGCCTCTGCAAATGGTGGTTACTCTGTTGCAATGGGGCGTAAGGTGGTTGCTGATGATACATCCACAGCGATAGGACATCATGCTTATGCATCAAAAGGCGGGTTGGCAATAGGTGCACAAGATAATGATACATCTGCTGATAGAACTACTGCTTCAGCAAAAGGTGCTTTGGCTATTGGTAAAAATACAAAGGCTAGTGCTGAGGATGCAGTAGCTATTGGTACAAATGCACAATCAACTTTGAAGGGCGCAGTTGCGTTAGGTAGTGGCTCTACAACTGCAACAACAGCTACAAAACAAACTTCAACTACGGTTAATGGTATTGCATATAACTTTGCGGGTGCTACTTCAGACCCTAACATGCAAGTTTCTGTTGGTGCAGCAGGTAAAGAGCGTCAAATCAAGAACGTAGCAGCTGGTGAAGTATCTGCTACAAGTACAGATGCCATTAATGGGTCCCAATTATTTGCGGTGGCCAGTCAAATTAAACCTATCAATTACATTTCAGTGAAATCATCAGCTGTTGGTAATAAAAATAATGATGGTGCTACAGGAAATGATGCTGTTGCAATTGGCCCAGGTACTCAATCAAGCGGTAATAATGGTGTTTCTTTGGGAAATGGGTCTCAAGCTAATGCTGAATCTGTAGTATCTATTGGTTATCAGTCAAATCTAGGTGCTCAAAGTAATTCTAACTCAATAGGAATTGGCTGGGCTGCAGGACAACAATCTAATGGGTCAGAGAACGTAGGTATTGGTACGAATGCGGGACGTAAATTAACAGGTAGCAATAATATCAGTGTTGGTAATGGTGCTGGTTCAGGTGATATATATTCTAGTGGATCCGTTTTATTAGGCAAAAGTGCTACTATTATTAATAGTACTACAGCGACACCTATTAATGATGTAGTGGCTATTGGTAATGGCGCACAAGGTGGCGCTGCCTCTTCTATTGCAATTGGTAAGGGGGCTAATGCATTAGGTTTTTCAACTATTGCTATTGGTGAAAATAGTAATGCTAAGACAACAACTGGTGCAGCACCTAGTCTTGCAATAGGCCGTTATACTATTGCCAATGGTGATTATGCAGTTGCTCTTGGTGGTGGTGATAACTATGGTAAATTCCAAGGCGCTAAAGCCGCTGGTGTAGGTACTACTGCTATTGGCGCAGCAACTGTGACCAAGGATAATACTAACTTCCAAACCGCAGTTGGTTTTGGAGCTACAACTGATGCAACTGAGGCGAGTGCATTTGGTCATCAGGCATCTGCTATAGCTAAAAATGCGACTGCATTAGGATCTGCTGCCTCTGCAACAGCAGAAAATGCCACAGCTCTTGGAACCGGTGCAATTGCTAAGGTAAAAGATGGCGTTGCAATAGGCTCCAGCTCTAAGGCTACTGTTGATAAAGGTGTTAAAGGATACGATCCAAATGATGGTCGTACTAATAAGTATGGTGGATTAGCTGGTAATGTACTTACCAGTACAAATGCAGCAGTATCCGTTGGTGATAGTAGTAGTGTAACTCGTCAAATTACTGGTGTAGCAGCTGGTACAAACAATACAGATGCAGTCAATGTGGCTCAATTAAAGAGCGTAAACCTTGCTTTCAGTGGCAATAGTGGCAATAATGATGTGAACCTTGCTAATGGTACATTGGCTATTAAAGGGGATACTACCTATATTACAACGACAGCAAATACAAATGGTATTACCATTGCTGGTAAAACACAGGATATTAGTGTTAATGCTAATGGCGTGGCATCAGCCAATAAAGGTATGGCTGATGCAAAAAACGTAGCGCAGTCTATTAATGATGCCATTTCTAAAAATGCATATACATGGACGGTATCTGCTAATGGTGATGCTGGTGAAAGCGTAGCAAAAAGTAATAAGGTAGATTTCAATGGTGATTCTTCTAATATTACTGTTGAACGTACAGGTAAGAAGATTACTACCAAATTAAATAAAGATATTACCGTAGATTCTGTGAAAGCTAACAATAAGGTAACCGTAGGTACAGCAGCTAAACAGCTTGTGCTAGATGGTACAACAGGTGCGATGACGGCTGGTACAGGTACTAATGCCATCAAGTTAGATGGAACTTCTGCAACTATTACGGCTGGTTCGGGGAGCAATGCGATTAGCTTAAATGGAACCAATGCACAGGCAGCATTCGGCAGTGGAACCAACGCGGTTTCTATTAATGGTACAACAGGAAGTGTAACAGGGAAAGCTTTCACAGCGGGCAGTACGACAATTAATACTACCGGTTTAACAAGTGGTACTGGCTCAAGTGCAGTTTCATTTGGTACAAATGGCATTAGTGCAGGTAATCAAGCCATTAATAATGTAGCTACTGGTGGTAGTAAAGATAGTAATGCGGCTAATATTGGAGACGTTAAGCGTTATGTATCAGGTGCAACGCTTAATCTGACAGATGGAGCCAATCATAAAGGCTCTGTTCAGCTTGGTACTGAATCACTCAAGGTGACAAGTGGTACGGGAATCAATGCTACAGTAAGCGGACAAACTGTTACTATAGGTTTAACAACAGATGCTCAGAATGCCATTTCAAATGGTATTGGATTAGCAGCTAATTCTGGTGGTACTGGAATAAAACATCTAAAGGATGGAGATATTGCTTTTGATATCAAAGGTGATGGCTCTGTAGTAAAGACAACTGCATCTAGTTCTGGTGTAACTATTGCGGTTGATACAGATAAATTAGCGGCTAATACCAATTTAGCTTATACAGCTAATGGCGCATCTACAGCTAAGAACGTAGCTTTGTCTAAAGGGCTAAATTTTGTTAATGGTAGCAACACTATTGCAATTGTAAATGACGATGGTAAAGTATCCTTCGACCTAAATGCAGCTACTAAGAATCAAATCAATACTAATACTACTGGCGTTGCTGCTAATAAAGCTAATATTGCTACAAATGCTGCAGATATAGCCACTAATAAAAATAAGATTGTTGCAAATACAACAGATATTGCTACCAATAAAGGTAAAATTGCAACTAATACAACTAATATTGCGGCAAACACAACAGCGATTGCTAGAAATATTTCTCTTGGTGCAGATACAGGAGCAAGATCTAGCCAATCTTTATCTACCGGAGATGTAGCCTTCAATGTGAAGGGGGCTACTGGTGATTTCATTTCTACTAAGATGAATGGCAACACTGTAGAAGTATCTACTAAGCGTGCCCAAATAGATAGTGATACAAACAATGGTACAGCTTCTGTAACAGGTGATGATGGTTTAGCCACTGCTAAAAATGTAGCAGATGCCATTAATAATGCTGTTACAAAGAGTGCTTATGAATGGAAGTTATCTGCTAATGGTGAAGCTAATCCTACGACTGTTGGCAAAGGAGATATTGTCGATTTCACGGGTGGTAGTAATATTACAGTTGAGCGTGATAATAAAAATATCTCTGTGAAGCTAAATAAGAACCTTACTAATTTATCTTCTGTATCGATTGGCAATAATATAGGTGAAACCATTAAATTAGATGGTAGTAATGGTGGTATAACAGCAGATCATGCTGAATTTAAAGATAATACTGGCGCAGGAACCTCTATTGATAGCTCCGGTATCAGAATTAATAATGGGATTACTGATTTAACTCAAATTGGTATGGGCACTATTTCCTTAGATAATGGGAGTGGTGGTAATACTGTTGTTACTACTTCTGGAGTGACACTTACTGATGGTTCTAATATGTCTGAATATAATGCCAAAGGAATTGCCTTTGGTGATGCCACAGGAACTAATACAGCACAGTTTGGGTTAGAAGGTATTAGTGCAGCAAATCAACAAATTAAAGATGTGGCAACTGGTACAGCTGATACAGATGCAGTTAATGTTAAACAGTTAAAAGATATTGTTGGAGACCAAAAACTTAATATTTCTGACGGTACAAAAAATAGTACCGTAGCTCTTAAAAATCAAACATTAACAGTTACAGGCACAGGCGCTGCAAAAGCTACTGTTAATGGTCAAACAATTACTATTGATGTAGCTAAAGGTACTCTAACTGCTAATGCGGATGGCACTGCTACAGGAACTGCTGGCGTAGCTGATGCAAGTGATGTGGCGAGTGCAATTAATAATACAAACACTGTATTGGGTGGTAAGATTGCAAAAAATGCACAAGATATTGCTACGAATACGTCAAATATCACTGCGAATAAAAACCAAATTACTACTAATACAACCAATATTGCAACAAACACAGCAAACATTGCCCATACTATTGCGTTAGCTGATGATAACGGCACATCTACGACTGCTAAGTCCTTAAAAGATGGTAATGTATCTTTTAATATCAAAGGGGATAACAAGTTTATCTCGACAGCTGCATCTGGCAATGATGTAACCTTGACTGTTAATGAACAAGCTATTAAGGATGCTGCTAAGGCTGCTTCTTCTTTCAAGGTGAAAGCGAATACGCATGCTGAAGAAGAGGTAAAAGGTGGCGATACTATTACCTTTAACAATGGTGATAACATTGCAATCAGCCAAACTGGTAAGACTTTCACCATCGGAACGGCTAAGAATATAACTGTTGATTCCGTAACGGCAGGTAATACTGTTATCAATACATCTGGTTTAACAAATGGTACAACTGCTATTACAGGCACAGGTATTACAACAGATAAAGTAACTGTAGGTGGTATCTCTATTGATAAAACTGCTGGTATCAATGCTGGTGGTAAGGTTATTTCTAATGTAGCCAGCGGTACAGTAAACAATAATGCTACCGATGATTCTAATGCAGCGAACATTGGTGATGTGAAACAAGCTGTTGCTAACTTGTCTCAAAACCTTAATATTACTGATGGTACAAATAACGGCACTGTGGACCTTAAAAACCAAAAACTTAACGTGGCTGGTGCTAATGGTGTAACAGCGACTGTAAATAATCAAACGATCACAGTTGGTTTGGACGCGAATACTGTTAATGCTACAACGAAGGGGATTGGCCTTACTGCTGATACTGGTTCTACAGGTAATAAATACCTTAAAGACGGTGATGTATCCTTTGCGGTAACTGGCGATGGCAATCTTGTGAGCACAACTGCTACGGCAGCGGGTGTGAAAGTTGCTGTTGATGCGGCTAAAGTGAAAGATTTAGCTGTTGCTGCTGTAACGGTAAGTAAAGACGCACAAGCAGATAATCCTATTACGGTAACCCCAACAGCGGGTACTAATTCTAAAGATTATGCAATTGGTATCGATACAACAAAACTCGCTGCTAAAACTGATTTAACATATCGTGCTAATAGTGCGGCAGATGCTAATGCGAAGAAGGTTTCTTTATCTAAAGGTCTTGATTTTGTAGATGGTGACTCCACAGTTGCTACTGTTGATAACGATGGTAAAGTATCCTTTGATCTTAATACAGCAACTAAGAATCAAATCAATACGAATACCACAGATATTGCTGCTAATAAAGGGAATATCACTAAAAATACAGCCGCTATTGCTACTAATACAGCAGCGTTAGCTAGAAATATCTCCCTTGGTGCAGATGCTGGCACAGCATCCAGCCAATCCTTGAGCGCTGCTGATGTGGCATTTAATGTGAAAGGCGCAACAGGCGACTTTGTATCTACTAATATGAATGGTAATACGGTTGAGATTTCTACAAAGCGTGCTACGATTAACAGTAATGCCACGACAGGTGAAGCGTCCGTAACTGGTAATGATGGCTTGGCAACTGCGCAAAATGTAGCTGATGCTATCAACAAAGCGGCTGATGCAGCAAAAGCAGGTGCGGCTTGGAATATTACAACGAATTCCAGTACAACAGATAAAACGGCTGTTAAAGGCGGCGATACAGTAGATCTTGTTAATGGTGATAACATCGAGATTACACAAGATGGTACAGATAAAAAGAAGATTACTGTTGCTACTAAGAAAGATATTACTGTTGATTCTGTAACAGCTAATAACAAAGTAACTGTTGGTTCTGGTGCGAATAAAATTACCTTGGATGGCACTGATGGTTCTGTAACGGGTAAAGCTTTCACAGGTACTACTTTTACAGGCACATCATTTACAGGTACATCCTTCACGGCAGGCAATACTGTTATCAATACAAATGGTTTAACGAATGGTACAACGGCCATTACAGGCACTGGTGTAACGACAGATAATGTGACCGTTGGTGGTATTTCCATCGATAAAACGACGGGCATCAATGCTGGTAATAAGGTGATTAGCAATGTAGCTAGCGGTGGCACTACATTGACGAATGCGGCGAATATCGGCGATGTTCAAAATGCAGTGGCTAACTTGTCTCAAAACCTAAATATTACTGACGGCACAAATAATGGCACTGTGGACCTTAAAAACCAAAAACTTAATGTGGCTGGTGCGAATGGTGTGACGGCAAAAGTTAATAACCAAACAATTACAGTTGGTTTAGATGCTGACACTGTTAACGCTACTACTAAGGGCATTGGACTCACTGCTGACACTGGTTCCACAGGTAATAAATACCTTAAAGACGGGGACGTATCCTTTGCCGTGACCGGTGATGGCAGCCTCGTGAGCACGTCTGCTACATCAGCGGGTGTGAAAGTTGCTGTTAATTCCGCATCTATCACTGCTGGTACAGATGGTACAATTACAGGCCCTACAACTGATGGCGTAGCAACTGCTAAAAACGTAGCTGACGCTATCAATGCAGCTAAAAAGGCGTCTAAAACAGAAATCACTGCGAATACTGGTGAGGCTGCTAATGCTACAACAGGTAATGTGACATTAACATCTACCACAGTTGCTGATGGACATACTATCTATGATGTAAAACTCAACGATAAGGTGACACTTGGTTCTGGTGCTAATGCTGTAACTATCGATGGTACAACGGGGGCCATTACAGGTAAAACGGCTACTATTGGCGGCGTTACTGTAAATGGTACAGCTAATACTATTGGCGGTTTATCTAATACAACATGGAATGGTACAGCCGTATCTGGACGTGCTGCAACAGAAGACCAATTGAAGGCTGCCACTGGTGCTACAACATTGAAGTTCATTGGTGATGTAGCAACTAATACTGGATCTGTAAATCTTAAAGATGATACATTTGGTATTAAAGGCGATGGTAAATACATCTCTACTGACGTAAACGGTAAAAATGTAAAACTTACAGTGTCTGAAGCAGAAGTTAAAAAATCTGCTGTAGCTGCTGTAACAGTCAGCACAGATACAACTGATGCTAATAATCCATTGACTGTAACACCTACAGCTAGTGCAGATGGTACAACTAAGGATTACAAAGTAACTATTGATGGTACTAAGATTGCGAATAAGACAAACTTGTCCTATAAAGCAAATAACGGTACTGCAAAACAAGTATCCTTAGCAGATGGCTTAGATTTCACAAATGGTACTTTGACGACTGCATCTATCGATGATAAAGGCGTTGTGAAATATGATGTAAATACAGCATCTATTACTGCTGGTACAGATGGTACAATTACAGGCCCTACAACTGATGGCGTAGCAACTGCTAAAAACGTAGCGGATGCTATTAATGCGGCTAAAAAAGCATCTAAAACTGAAATCACGGCTAATACAGGTGAGGCTGCTAATGCTACAACAGGTAATGTGACATTAACATCTACTACAGCTGCTGATGGTCATACTATTTATGACGTAAAACTCAATGATAAAGTGACACTTGGTTCTGGCGCTAACGCTGTTACAGTAGATGGTACAGCTGCAAAAGTAACTGCAGGTGTAACAACTGTTGATGGTGCAACTGGCACAATTACTACTGGTGGTACAAACTCTATTAAGGTAGATGGTGCAACTGGCACTGTAACTGGTTTGGCTAATAAAGATTGGACTCCTGGTGTAACAAAAGCCGTAACAGGCCGTGCTGCAACAGAAGATCAATTACAAAAAGTAGCAGATGCTGCATCTAGCCAAACTTGGAATATTACGGCAGATAAAGCAGGTACAACTGGTGCACAAACAGGTACTAAGAAAAATGCTACTGTTGGCAAGGATGAAACTGTCGAATTGGTTGCAGGGGATAACCTTACAATTAATCAAGATGAACGTAAGTTTACTTATTCATTGAATAAGGATCTTGCTGGTTTGACTAGCGTATCTGTTGGTACTGGTACAACTGAAACTATTAAACTTGATGGCGCAACTGGTAAAATCACTGCTAAAAATGCAGTTATCGGTGGTGTAACTATTGATGGTGATAACAATCATGTAACGGGCTTGGCCAATACAACTTGGAATGGTACAGCTACAACTGGCCGTGCAGCGACGGAAGATCAATTGAAAGCCGTAGCTGAAACAGCAAAAACGACTACTGATGCAGTTAACTTGAAATTCTCTGGTAATACAAATACATCCCCTGGTGTAGTCAATCTGAAAGATGATACATTGGGCATTGTTGGTGATGGTAAATATGTATCTACTGATGCGAATGGCAAGAATTTGACTGTGAAGGTCTCTGAAGCAGAGGTTAAAAAATCTGCTGTAGCAGCTGTAACAGTAAGCACAGATACAACAGATGCTAATAATCCATTGACCGTAACACCGACAACGAGTGCAGATGGTACAACTAAGGATTACAAGGTAACTATTGATGGTACTAAGATTGCTAACAAGACTAACTTGTCCTATAAGGCAAATGATGGTACTGCAAAACAAGTTTCATTAGCTGATGGCTTGAACTTCAAGAATGGTACGTTAACAACTGCATCTATCGATGATAATGGCGTTGTGAAATATGATGTAAATACAGCATCTATCACTGCTGGTGCAGATGGCACAATTACAGGCCCAACTACAGATGGTGTGGCTACAGCTAAAAATGTAGCTGATGCTATCAATGCAGCTAAAAAAGCATCTAAAACTGAAATCACTGCTAACACAGGTGAAGCAGCTAATGCAACAACAGGTAATGTGACATTAACATCTACTACAGCTGCTGATGGTCATACTATTTATGATGTAAAACTCAACGATAAAGTAACGTTGGGCTCTGGTGCTAATGCGGTAACAATAGATGGTACAGCTGGTAAAGCTACGATTGGTACCTCTGTTATTGATGGTGTAAATAATACTTTCACTACTGGCGGTGTAAGTCCTGTAACATTAAATGGTGCTACAGGTACGATTACAGGTAAGACTGCTAATATCGGCGGTGTTACTGTTAACGGTACGGCTAATACTATTGGCGGCTTATCTAATACAACTTGGAATGGTACTGCTACTACTGGCCAAGCTGCAACAGAAGACCAATTGAAAGCTGTTGCAGATGCTGCAGGTAGCCAAACTTGGGAAATCACAGCGGATAAGAAAGCTGGCACTTCTGGTGCTCAAACGGGTACAAAAGAAAATGCTAAGGTTGGTAAGGACGATAAGGTATCCTTAATTGCCGGTGAAAACTTAACTGTAGATCAAGATGGTAAAAACTTTACATATTCCTTGAATACCGACCTTGTGAAGATGAACTCCGCAACCTTTGAAGCAACAGGCGGTAAAACAACTGTTATCAAAGGCGATAGTATCGTTCAAACTGATGGTGCTAATACAAATACGTCTAATGCTACATCTAATACAATTACAGATGGTACAAACACAAGCACAATTACTGCTGGTAAAGCACAAATCGGTACTGTTGGTATCGATGGTGTAGCAAGTAAGATTACTACTGGAGGTACAAATGCTGTAGTAGTTAATGGTGCAGATGGTACCGTTAAAACTGGTAATGTAACAGTAACTGGTGGTACTACCAATGACATTACGGGCTTATCCAATACCTCTTTAACTGGTACAGATTTTGCTACAAAAGGCCGTGCAGCTACAGAAGAGCAATTGAAGGCTGCCACTGGTGCTATTACATTGAAGTTCACTGGTGATGTAGCGACTAATACTGGATCCGTTAATCTTAAGGATGATACATTCGGTATTAAAGGTGATGGTAAGTACATTTCTACTGATGTAAATGGTAAAAATGTAAATCTCACAGTCTCTGAAGCAGAGGTTAAAAAATCTGCTGTAGCGGCTGTAACAGTAAGCACAGATACAACGGATGCTAACAATCCATTGACTGTAACACCTACAACTAGTGCAGATGGTACAACTAAGGATTACAAAGTAACTATTGATGGTACTAAGATTGCAAACAAGACAAACTTGTCCTACAAAGCAAATGATGGTACTGCTAAACAAGTATCCTTAGCTGATGGCTTGAATTTCAAGAATGGTACGTTAACAACTGCATCCATCGATGATAATGGCGTTGTAAAATATGATGTAAACACAGCATCTATTACTGCTGGTACAGATGGTACAATTACAGGTCCAACTACAGACGGTGTGGCTACAGCTAAAAACGTAGCTGATGCTATCAATGCCGCTAAAAAAGCGTCTAAAACTGAAATCACTGCTAACACAGGTGAAGCGGCTAATGCTACAACAGGTAATGTGACATTAACATCTACCACAGCAGCTGATGGTCATACTATTTATGATGTAAAACTCAACGATAAGGTGACACTTGGTACTGGTGCTAATGCGGTAACTATCGATGGTACAGCCGGTAAAGCGACAATTGGTTCTTCCATTGTGGATGGTGTAAATAATACTTTCACTACTGACGGTGCAAGTCCTGTAACATTAAATGGTGCTACAGGTACGATTACAGGTAAGACCGCTAATATCGGTGGTGTTACTGTAGATGGTACAAATAACCATGTAATGGGTCTTGCAAATAAAGACTGGACTCCAGGTGTAACACAAGCTGTTTCTGGTCGTGCCGCTACAGAAGATCAATTGCAAAAAGTATCTGATGCAGTTGGTGCTGGTTGGAAGGTCAACACCGGTAAGGTTACTGGTTCTACTGGTGAATCTAATGGTGCTGCATCCACTAAGGTAGCAAGCGGTGAAGAAGTCCAATTCCAAGCTGGTAACAACTTAATTGTTGACCAAAATGGTAAAACTGTAGCGTACTCCTTAAATAAGGTACTTAAAGATTTGGAATCTGCTACGTTCAATGGGACAGGTACCAATAAAACGGTAATCAATGGTGATTCCATTACACAAACTGCAGGTACTCAAACGAATACATCTACTGCAGCAGGTAATACCGTAGCTGATGGTACTAATTCTACTGCAACAACCGCAGCGGGCACTACAATAACTACTGCTAACGGAAGTACTAATTACGCAGCAGATGGTGTACGTATCAATACTACTGGTAAGGCTCCTGTATCGTTAACGGATGCCGGTTTAGATAATGGTAACAATGTAATTAAAAATGTTGTTAGTGGACATGTGAATAATGATGCCACAGATAATACAAATGCGGCTAACATTGCAGATGTGAAAAAAGCGACGACTACAGTTACTGCAAATGCTGGTGAAGCAGCTAATGCTACAACAGGTAATGTGACATTAACATCTACTACAGCAGCTGATGGTCATACTATTTATGACGTAAAGCTTAACGATAAAGTGACTTTAGGTACAGGTGCCAATGCAGTAACTATTGATGGTACCGCTGGTAAGGCTACGATTGGTTCTTCTGTTGTGGATGGTGTAAACAACACATTTACTACAGGCGGTACTAATGCGGTAACTATGAATGGTGCTGCAGGTACAATCAAAACTGGTACAGTAACAGTAACTGGTGGTACTACAAACGACATCACTGGCTTGTCTAACACAACTGTAACTAGTGCAGATTTTGCAACAAAAGGTCGTGCAGCTACAGAAGAACAATTAAAAGCTGTAGGCGAACAAACATGGCAAATCACAGCAGATAAAGATACTGCTACGTCTGGTGCTCAAACAGGTACTAAGAAAGATGCTAAGGTTGGTAAAGATGATAAAGTTTCCTTGATTGCTGGCGAAAATATGACAGTTAACCAAAATGAACGAGACTTTACATTCACTCTTAACAAAAATCTTGTGAAGATGAACTCTGCAACCTTCCTTGGTACAGGTACTAACAAAACTGTTATTACTGGTGATTCCATTACACAAACTGATGGTACTAAGTCTAACAAGTCTACTGTAGATAGTAATGTTATCGATGATGGTACTGGCAATGTAAATACATCCAATGCTACATCGAATACAGTTACAGATGGTACAAATACTACAGCAACAACATCTAGTTCTGTAACTGTAAAAGATAATGCTGGTAATAGTACTGTTATCACAAAAGACAACATTACAACTGGTGTAGGTGGTAACAAACTTACTCTTGATGGTACAGCTGGTAAGGCTACAATCGGTTCTTCTGTTGTGGATGGTGTAAACAATACATTCACTACTGGTGGTACTAATGCTGTTAAGTTAGATGGTGCTGCAGGTACAATCAAAACTGGTACTGTAACAGTAACTGGTGGTACAACAAACGATATCACTGGTTTGTCTAACACAACTGTAAACTCTGCAGACTTTGCAACAAAAGGCCGTGCAGCTACTGAAGAACAATTAAAAGCAGTAGGCGAACAAACATGGCAAATCACAGCAGACAAAGATACTGCTACGTCTGGTGCTCAAACAGGTACTAAGAAAGATGCTAAGGTTGGTAAAGATGATAAAGTTTCCTTGATTGCTGGCGAAAATATGACAGTAAATCAAAATGAACGAGACTTTACATTTACTCTTAACAAAGATCTTGTGAAGATGAACTCTGCAACATTCCTTGGTACAGGTACTAATAAAACTGTTATTACTGGTGATTCCATTATGCAAACTGCTGGTACACAAACAAATACATCTACTGCAGCAGGTAATACTGTAGCGGATGGTACTAAGTTCACAGAAACGACTGCAGAAGGTCAAGTTATCAAAGATGGTACTAAGACAAATACATCTACTGTTGATGAAAACACAATTGTAGATGGTACTAAGTCTAATAAATCCACTGTGGATGGTAACACTATTACAGATGGTACTAATACAAGTACTATTACAGCTGGTAAGGCTACGATTGGTTCTTCTATCGTTGATGGTGTAAACAATACATTCACAACAGGTGGTGCAAGCCCTGTAACATTAAATGGTGCTACAGGCACAATCACAGGTAAGACTGCTAATATCGGTGGTGTTACTGTAGATGGTACAAATAACCATGTAATGGGTCTTGCAAATAAAGACTGGACCCCAGGTGTAACACAAGCGGTATCTGGTCGTGCCGCAACAGAAGATCAATTGCAAAAAGTATCTGATGCAGTTGGTGCTGGTTGGAAGGTCAACACCGGTAAGGTTACTGGTTCTACTGGTGAATCTAATGGTGCTGCATCCACTAAGGTAGCAAGCGGTGAAGAAGTTCAGTTCCAAGCGGGTAACAACATAATCGTTGACCAAAATGGTAAAACTGTAGCGTACTCCTTGAATAAGTCACTTAAAGATTTGGAATCTGCTACGTTCAATGGTACAGGTACTAACAAAACTGTTATTACTGGCGATTCCATTACGCAAACTGCAGGTACACAAACGAATACATCTACAGCAGCTGGTAATACTGTAACGGATGGTACTAAGTCCACAGAAACTACAGCAGCTGGTCAAGTAATTAAAGATGGTACTAAGACAAATACATCTACTGTTGATGAAAACACAATTGTAGATGGTACTAAGTCTAATAAATCCACTGTGGATGTTAATACTATTACAGATGGTACAAATACTACAGCAACAACATCTAGCTCTGTAACTGTTAAAGATAATGCTGGTAACAGCACCGTTATCACAAAAGATAACATTACAACAGGTGTAGGTGGTAACAAAATTACTCTTGATGGTACAGCAGGTAAGGCTACGATTGGTTCTTCCATTGTGGATGGTGTAAACAACACATTTACTACTGGCGGTACTAATGCGGTAACTATGGATGGTGCAGCAGGCACAATCAAAACTGGTACAGTAACAGTAACTGGTGGTACAACAAACGATATTACTGGATTGTCTAACACAACTGTAAATTCTGCAGACTTTGCAACAAAAGGCCGTGCGGCTACAGAAGAACAATTAAAAGCAGTAGGCGAACAAACATGGCAAATCACTGCAGATAAGAAAGCTGGCACTTCTGGTGCTCAAACGGGTACAAAAGAAAATGCTAAGGTTGGTAAGGACGATAAGGTATCTTTAATTGCCGGTGAAAACTTAACTGTAGACCAAGCAGGTAAAAACTTTACATACTCTTTGAATACCGATCTTGTGAAGATGAATTCTGCTACATTCCTTGGTACAGGTAGTAATACAACAGTTATTACTGGTGATTCCATTACGCAAACTGCAGGTACGCAAACGAATATCTCTACTGCAGGTGGTAATACTGTAGCTGATGGTACTAAGTCCACAGAAACTACAGCAGCTGGTCAAGTGATTAAAGCTGGTACTAAGACAAATACATCTACTGTTGATGAAAATACAATCGTTGACGGTACTAAATCTAATAAAACTACTGTAGATAGTAATGTTATCGATGATGGCAATGGTAATGTAAACACATCCAATTCTACATCGAACACAGTTACAGATGGCACAAATACAACAGAAGCAACAGCTAGTACATTAACTGTTAAAGATAATGCTGGTAACAGCACAGTTATCACAAAAGACAACATTACAACAGGTGTAGGTGGTAATAAAATTACTCTCGATGGAACAGCTGGCAAGGCTACGATTGGTTCTTCTATTGTGGATGGTGTAAACAACACATTCACCACAGGCGGGACTAATGCTGTTAAGTTAGATGGTGCAACTGGCACAATTAAGACTGGTGCTGTAACAGTAACTGGTGATACAACAAACGATATCACTGGTTTGTCTAACACAACTGTAAACGCTGCAGACTTTGCAACAAAAGGCCGTGCGGCTACAGAAGAACAATTAAAAGCTGTAGGTGAACAAACATGGCAAATCACTGCAGATAAGAAAGCTGGTACATCTGGTGTTCAAACGGGCTTAAAAGAAAATGCTAAGGTTGGTAAGGACGATAAGGTGTCCTTAATTGCTGGTGAAAACTTAACTGTAGACCAAACAGGTAAAAACTTTACATACTCTTTGAATGCAGACCTCGTGAAAATGAACTCTGCAACTTTTGAAGCAACAGGGGGTAAAACAACTGTTATCAAAGGCGATAGCATCGTTCAAGCTGATGGCACTAAAACCAATACTGCTACAGCATCTGGTAATACTGTAGCAAATGGTACTAAGTCCACAGAAACTACAGCAGCTGGTCAAGTTATCAAAGATGGTACTAAGACAAATACATCTACTGTTGATGAAAACACAATTGTAGATGGTACTAAGTCTAATAAATCCACTGTGGATGGTAACACTATTACAGATGGTACAAATACTACAGCAACAACATCTAGCTCTGTAACTGTTAAAGATAATGCTGGTAACAGCACCGTTATCACAAAAGACAACATTACAACTGGTGTAGGTGGTAACAAAATTACTCTTGATGGTACAGCTGGTAAGGCTACGATTGGTTCTTCTGTCGTTGATGGTGTAAACAACACATTCACTACTGGTGGTGCTAATGCTGTTAAGTTAGATGGTGCTGCAGGTACAATCAAGACTGGTAATGTAACAGTAACTGGTGGTACAACAAATGACATCACTGGTTTGTCCAATACCACTGTAAATTCTGCAGACTTTGCAACGAAGGGCCGTGCGGCTACTGAAGAACAATTAAAAGCTGTAGGCGAACAAACATGGCAAATCACAGCAGATAAAGATACTGCTACGTCTGGTGCTCAAACAGGTACTAAGAAAGATGCTAAGGTTGGTAAAGACGATAAAGTTTCTTTGATTGCTGGAGAAAATATGACAGTTAACCAAAATGAACGAGACTTTACATTCACTCTTAACAAAGATCTTGTGAAGATGAACTCTGCAACATTCCTTGGTACAGGTACTAATAAAACTGTTATTACTGGTGATTCCATTACACAAACTGCAGGTACACAAACAAATACATCTACTGCAGCAGGTAATACTGTAGCTAATGGTACTAAGTCCACAGAAACTACAGCCGCTGGTCAAGTGATTAAAGATGGTACTAAGACAAATACATCTACTGTTGATGAAAACACATTAGTTGATGGTGCTAAATCGAATAAGTCTACTGTCGATAGCAATGTAATTGATGATGGTACTGGTAATGTAAATACATCTAATGCTACATCTAATACAATTACAGATGGTACTAATACAAGTACTATTACTGCTGGTAAGGCTACAATTGGCTCCTCTGTTGTGGATGGTGTAAACAACACATTCACTACTGGTGGTGCTAATGCTGTTAAGTTAGATGGCGCTGCAGGCACAATCAAAACTGGTAATGTAATAGTAACTGGTGGTACAACAAATGACATCACTGGATTGTCCAATACCACTGTAAATTCTGCAGACTTTGCAACGAAGGGCCGTGCGGCTACAGAAGAACAATTAAAAGCTGTAGGTGAACAAACATGGCAAATCACAGCAGATAAAGATACAGCTACGTCTGGTGCTCAAACAGGTACTAAGAAGGATGCTAAGGTTGGTAAAGATAATAAAGTTCAATTGATTGCTGGCGAAAATATGACCATAAATCAAAACGAACGAGACTTTACTTTCACCCTTAACAAAGACCTTGTGAAAATGAATTCTGCTACATTCCTTGGCACAGGTAGTAATACAACAGTCATTACTGGCAACAGTATTACGCAAACTGCAGGTACTCAAACGAATACATCTACTGCAGCTGGTAACACTGTAGCTGATGGTACTAAGTCCACAGAAACGACTGCAGCTGGTCAAGTCATTAAAGATGGCACTAAGACAAATACATCTACTGTTGATGAAAATACAATTGTAGATGGTACTAAGTCTAATAAATCCACTGTGGATGGTAACACTATTACAGATGGTACAAATACAACAGCAACAACATCTAGCTCTGTAACTGTTAAAGATAATGCTGGTAATAGCACAGTTATCACAAAAGATAACATTACAACAGGTGTAGGTGGTAATAAAATCACTCTTGATGGTACAGCTGGTAAAGCGACTATTGGTTCTTCTGTTGTGGATGGTGTAAACAACACATTCACTACAGGCGGTACTAATGCGGTAACTATGAATGGTGCTGCAGGTACAATCAAAACTGGTAATGTAACAGTCACTGGTGGTACAACAAACGACATCACTGGATTGTCCAATACCACTGTAAATTCTGCAGACTTTGCAACAAAAGGCCGTGCGGCTACAGAAGAACAATTAAAAGCTGTAGGTGAACAAACATGGCAAATCACAGCAGATAAAGATACTACTACATCTGGTGCCCAAACAGGTACTAAGAAAGATGCTAAGGTTGGTAAAGACAATAAAGTTCAATTGATTGCCGGCGAAAATATGACCATAAATCAAAATGAACGAGACTTTACTTTCACCCTTAACAAAGATCTTGTGAAGATGAATTCTGCTACATTCCTTGGCACAGGCAGTAATACAACAGTCATTACTGGCAACAGTATTACACAAACTGCAGGTACTCAAGCGAATACATCTACAGCAGCTGGTAACACGATAGCAAATGGTACTAAATCTACAGAAACCACAGCAGATGGTCAAGTCATTAAAGATGGTGCTAAGTCTAACAAGTCTACTGTAGATAGTAATGTAATTGATGATGGCAATGGTAATAAGAATACATCCAATGCTACATCGAATACGATCACAGATGGTACAAATACATCTACTATAACTGCTGGTAAAGCTAATATCGGAAACATTGCTGTTGATGGTGTGAATAATAAGATTACTATGGGTAATGGTGCAACACCTGTTACATTAGATGGCGCTAATGGTCATTTAGATGGTTTGACTAATACAACATGGGTTCCAGGTGTAACAAAAGCTACTACTGGTCGTGCAGCTACAGAAGATCAATTGCAACAAGTATCTGATGCAGTAGGCGCTGGTTGGAAGGTGAATACCGGCACCGTTGCTGGTTCTAGCGGTGTATCTAATGGCGCTGCTTCAACTAAGGTATCCAGTGGTGAAGAAGTAAAACTTCAAGCTGGGGATAATCTTGTTATTGACCAAAATGGTAAAACAGTATCGTACTCCTTGAATAAAGATCTTACTAAGATGAATTCTGCAACCTTTGAAGCAACAGGCGGTAAAACAACTGTTATTAAAGGCGATAGTATCGTTCAAACAGATGGTGGTAAAACGAATACATCTAATGCGGCAGGTAACACTGTTGTAGATGGTAATAAATCCACTGCTACAACTGCAGCGGGTACTACTATCACTGATGGTGCTAAGACGAACACATCTACAGCTGATAAAAATGTAATTGATGATGGTGCAGGTAATACTAATACTGCAACAGCTACTAGCAATACATTGGCAGATAATGCAGGTAATACTAATGTATCCAATGCAACTAGTAATACATTGAAAAATGCAGCTGGTGATGAAACTAAGGGTGATGCTAAGGGAGTAACTGTTAAAGATGCTGCTGGCAACAATGCAACTTTCAATAAAGATGGCATAACGATTACAAAAACTGGTAAAGATACGGTTTCCTTGACTAGCAATGGCCTCGATAATGGCAATAATAAGATTGTGAATGTGGCAGCTGGTGTGGCGAATACGGATGCAGTTAATGTTGGTCAATTGAAAGAGTATGCCGCTAAGTCCACTACTGAATTGACTGCTAATAATGGTGAAACTGCAGGTAATACGAAGGGCAATATCGTATTAACTAAGACAACTGCTGCTGATGGTCATACAATTTATGACAATAAGTTGAATGATAAGATTACATTAGGAACAGATCCAACTAAGGCGGTTACAGTAGATGGTACTACTGGCACGGTAACAGGCTTAACTAATAAAACTTGGACACCAGGTTCTATCGTTTCTGGCCGTGCAGCTACAGAAGATCAATTGAAAAATGCCGTGGCTGATTCTGGTTGGAAGGTTACTGTTGGAGCTGATGATTCTGGTAAAAGTACTGTTGTAGGTACAAGCCCTGAAAAAATCAAGGCAGAAGAAACTGTTACTTTCAAAGCAGGCAATAACATGATGGTTACTCAAACAGGTAAATCTATCAGTTATGCCGTAAATCCTGATCTTACAGACATGAAGTCTGCTACATTTAAGGATGCAGCTGGCAATACAACGGTGACGAATGGTAATGGTATTACTATTACGCCTGGTAGTGCGAACCCTACAAATCCACATGCAGGCCCTGTATCCTTAACGAAGGATGGCCTCAATAATGGTAATAACAAAATTAAAGGTGTTGCGCCTGGTACAGATCCAACAGATGCAGTGAATGTAGCTCAATTAAATGCATCCAATGCAAATACTAGCCAAGCTATCAATCAAGTAGCTGGTGAAGTGCAACATGTTGGTGCTCATGCAGCGGCAATGGCAGCATTGAAACCAATTCAATACGACCCATTGGAACCAACACAAATCATGGCCGGCGTAGGCAACTATCGCGGTGAAACTGCGGCAGCTCTTGGCCTTGCTCATTACACGAATGAAAACACTATGTTCAACGTAGGCGTTTCCGTTGGTGGTAACCATAATATGGTTAATGCTGGTGTAACTCATAAATTTGGTTACAGTCCAGAAAAGAAAAATATTCCAGATCGTTACAAAGCAGGCCCTATTAGCTCTGTGTATGTAATGCAAGATGAAGTATCTAGCCTTAAAAAGGAAAATGCGGAACAAAAATATGTTATCGCTGATCAAGCAGCTCGTCTTACTACGTTAGAAGCTGAGAACGAACAACAACGTCGTGAATTGGCAGAAACGAAGAAGGGCTTAGATGATTTGAAAGCAGCGGTAGATAAATTGTTAGCATCTAAAGGCTAAGCAATATAAATTGATAATAGAAATCAAATTGTAAAGATACAATAATCTTGGAATAAAATAAAGAACCCTCTTAACTACGATACTTATACCCTGTTGGGTATAAAACGTATGCAAGAGGGTTCTTTGCATTTTTGATATAAGTTATTAGTTAAATTGCATAACATATGAATGACTTCTCATATGTTATATGATATAATACGGTAATATTATGGGAAATTTAATGTAATCCCTTTGGGTTTGTTATTGGGAGTCATTATGTTAACATCATTACAACGCTGGTTTTCAGTAGATACCATATTACCGATGAAGGATCGACTGGGACCGGTAGATACTACAAAAAACTTATATAATAAATACTTAAAAATTGCGTGGCCTGCGACTTTACAAGGGCTCATGATGCAGCTGATGACGGCCATTGATTTAGCCATGGTAGGCTCTTTAGGGGCCTCCGCACTGGCTTCGGTAGGTATTATGGGACAACCAGAAATGGTTATGCTCGTCATATGCCGTGCCTTATCGATTGCAGTAACCGCAATTATTGCCCGCCGTCATGGTGAAGGTGATGTAGATGGTATGAATGCGGTGTTAAAGCAATCCATTCTACTGAATTTTTTAATCTATATTCCATTGCTCGCTATATGCTTATTTAATTTAGAGCATATTTTGCGATTTACTGGGGCAGAGGATAGTTATATTGAAACCGCTGTTTGGTATGGTCGATTTATTGTCATGAGCCTTGTGTTCCAGTCCTTTAGCCAAATTGTAGGGGGCGCCCTCATCGGCTATGGTAATACCAAGGTTATCTTCAAATCCAATGTGGTAGGGAATATCTTAAATACGATTATGAATTTCTTCTTAATCTATGGTATTGCCTTTTTCCCAGAATTTGGTGTTATGGGCGCTGGTATTTCGACGCTCATCAGTAGTGCCGTTATCGCAGCATTGTTATTGCGAGCAATCTCGCAACATACCAAGACTGGTCTCACCTTGTTGCATCCGTCAAAATGGCGCTTTGAACGTTCCGTACTTCATACGGTGTTCCATGTAGGGGGCAGCTCATTAGGAGAACAGTTCTTTGAACGTTTTGGTATGTATACGTATACCATGATTGTTGCCTCCCTTGGTGCCGTACCGTTGGCTGCGCATTATGTGTGTATGAACTTGATGGATATATTCTACTACTTCGCCATGGGCCTTGGCTTTGCCGGCGCCTCTCATACGGGTCAAAACTTGGGGCATAAACGGCCTGATTTAGCGAAGGCCTTTGGTCGTATCGGCGCTCGCATGGGGCTCTTTGTAGGACTCGTTAGCGCGCTCATCTTTATTAGTGCTGGTCATTTGCTCGTACAATTTTATACTCGTGAAAGCGAGGTTGTCACACTGGCTACAGCATTGATGGGTATTATGGCCATTGCTGCCTTTCCTCAAGCACTACAGCAGGTCTTTGCAGGTGTGTTGAAAGGTGCAGGTGATACCTTTTACATCATGAAATATTCATTAATTAGTGTTGCCGTTATTCGCCCAATCATTACCTATGTGCTATGTATTACATTAGGTCTAGGCTTATATGGGGCATGGATCTCTCTATGCCTAGATCAATCGTTACGGCTTGTTTGCGCCTACATACGTTTTATAGGTGGTTCCTGGCAGCATAAGGTGGTATAGGTACATTGAAACTTTTAAAATAGTTTATGAAAGTTTTATGAAAAACTTCTTGCCTACTAATTAAGAATAGTATACAATACAGATGTGGAATAAATGACACGTTGGGGAACGTGTTATTTGTAAAAATCATCAATTTCACGTATATATGTAAGGGATATATATATGAATATAAAGAGGCATCGGCCAGTAGTGGTCGATGCCTCTTTTATATGTATACGCACATGACGTAAGCCCCAGATGGACTGGGGCTGTAGTATGTTTATGAGATTAATTATAAGTTATTGCTTTCTAGCCATGCGGTCATAGCTTTTTTACCTGCAGCAGGTAGTGACTCGGAGAATACTCGTGCATCTTCTCGAATCTTAGGAATATCAATGCCTGCATTACATAGCTCTGCGCAGTGGCCCACAAGCCAGCTTTCAATAACGGTTGGATCTGCCTCTAGGTGAAATTGCAATCCTAAAATATGATTGCCGATGGCAAAGGCTTGGTTAGGGCAGAGGTCTGTTTCGGCAAGGCGAACCGCATTTTCTGGGATGTCAAATTCATCGCCATGCCAGTGTAGAACCGGCGTATTGCCTAAGAGGGCTAGTGGTGTATGTTGACCTTCTGCAGTAAAACGCAATGGACC
Organism: Veillonella atypica; assembly: GCF_041431435.1. Taxonomy (NCBI): domain Bacteria; kingdom Bacillati; phylum Bacillota; class Negativicutes; order Veillonellales; family Veillonellaceae; genus Veillonella; species Veillonella atypica. Next base: position 9,245 of record NZ_JAPVXV010000010.1, on the reverse strand, counting down.
AAAGCCAATTTCCTTTTTGCCATGGCTCATAGGTCCTACGTGACCGCCCATGATGCGGGAAATAAGTTGGGCACCGAGACAGATGCCGAGCAATGGTTTTTTACTATCGATACGGGCCTTAATAAATTTGATTTCATCGGTCAAAAAAGGATAGATTTCTTCGTCGTATGCGCCAATAGGGGCACCACAAACGATGACAAGATCTGCCTTCGTTGCATCGTACTGGTTAAAGTCGGCAAGGGGCGCCTCAATATATTTTAAAGAAAAGCCCCGTTCTATTAATAAAGGTTCTAAAATACCGGCGTTTTCAAAGTGGATATGACGTACTACATAGGCTGTTTTACTCATGGTTCCTCCTTATAACTATGTACAACTATTCTATTGTCAGTATATCACATTCTATAGAATTTTATGTGAGAGGCAGCACAGATTCATGATAGTTTCATTGAAATATTGATTTTTTTCGAAGAGTTGTGTACAATAGAATTATCGTTAAAAAAGCCCTTATGTGTGTAAGGGTGATTAATGGAGGGAATAATACAATGAATAAAAAATTAGTAGCATTATTGGCTGTAGCTACAATGGGTATTTCTGTTGTAGGTGCTACACCACAAACACAATTTACAAAAGGTGAAACTCAAGTTGATCTTGGCGCTGCAAGCGTTGAAACTAAAGCAGACGGTTTTAAAGCTGCTCACAAATGGAATTTCGATGGCAATATCACTCACGCATTGCGCGACAAAACTGCTATCCAATACGGTTACCATGGTTTGAACTCTAAACATGTTGATTCCAACATGCAAGAAGTAAACTTGATTCAAACATTGAGCAAAAACTTTGCATTGTATGGTGGTTTTGGTCGCATTCATAGCGATGCTATCAACCATACAAACAATATCGCTCAAGTTGGTATTATCGGTAAAGCTGCTTTAGGTTCTAAAGTAGACGTATACGGCAAAGCTGGTATCGGTACAAAAGAAACTACAACTTGGGAAGCAGGTTTAGGTTACAAAGCAACTGATGATCTTGATATCAATGCTGGTTACCGTTATGTAAATACAAAAGCAACTGATAACCACAACGTATCCTTCCAAGGTCCTGTAGTTGGCTTGTCCTACCGTTTCGGTGGCGCTGAAAAAGCTGAACCTATCGCTGTAACTCCAGCACCAGCTCCAGCTCCTGTAGTTGAACACACTACAGCACCTGTACAAAAACCAGCTAAAGCTGATTACTATGTACAATCCATCTACTTCGATTCTGACCAAGACGTTCCTCGTGCAGACCAAGGTGCTAACTTACAAGCTGCATTGAACGCTGCTAACCAATACAAAAACGACCAAGTAAAATTGTTGGGCAATGCTGATACTGATGCTAACCCTCAATACAACATTGGCTTGTCCGAACGCCGTGTACAAGATGTTGCACAATACTTGGTAAATAATGGTGTAGATGCTAACCGTTTGATCGGTATCGCTAATGGTGATGCAAAACCTGTTGCTACTAATGCAACTGCAAACGGCAAAGCTGAAAACCGTCGTGTAGACGTTTTCATTCACCGCTAATTTGAGCTTTCTCAATTTAATCTAAGCCCATACAAGTCCATCTTTTCGTCTCTCTATATATTTTGAGTGCGATAAGATGGACTTTTGTGTTATACTAAATCTATTAGAAATACTACTGTACATATATAATCTGATCGTTGTCATATAGCTTTCATTTACATTGTGTACAATACTTACCATGTGTTTAGTAAAAGTGAGTTATTAGTATGGAAAAATTTAAATATTATAAGGAGCTTATCGGCGCGATTATCCTTGCAGGACTCATGATATTGGTGGCCTTGCGCATTAGCGATATAGCATCGGGCATCGATGCATTGATAACGGCCTTTGTACCGCTTATCGTAGGTGCCTGCATGGCCTTTGTCCTCGATATTCTCGTCGTCCGCTATGAACGTTGGTTATGGCCGCGTATCAAATCGGGGTGGCGGTATAAGATTCGTCGTCCGTTGAGCATTATCCTATCATTTGTGACGATTAGTCTCATTGTGTACTTTATTGCCCGTATGGCTGTGCCGCAGTTAGTGCATTCTATTACACTTATCGTGTCCGCAGCACCACAGCTATATCTAGACTTTCAACAATGGATTTATCATTTAAGTAATACCGTTCCATTGGCCTCGAACCCTACGGTATTAAATACCTTGAATGGTGAAAGTATAGTTAACTATACGCGTGAATGGGGGACCAAGGGTGGCACCTATGTGGTGAATACGATGGGCACGATTCTTTCGTGGACCGTAAATATTGCATTAGGTCTTATCTTTGCCATTTACATGCTACTCGATAAGGAACGCCTCATGTCGCAAGGTAAGCGTATTTTGAAAGCCTATGCATCTGATACGTGGGTGAATCGTGTAACCTATGTGACCAAGGTTGCTGTTCAAACATTTAGTAGTTTCTTTGTTGGACAGTTTATCGATGCCTTGATTTTAGGTATCATGGTTGGCGTTACATTATGGATTTGTAATATTTCCTATGCTACGACCATTGCCTGTGTTATTGGTCTCACCGGTTTAATTCCATTAGTGGGTATATATGTAGGCGGCTTGATGGGGGCAGTTATATTGCTTACCATTAGCCCTATGGATGCGTTGATTTACGTCATTATTCTAGAAGTTTTACATCAAATTGAAAGCAATGTGATCTACCCAAAAATCGTAGGTAATTCCGTAGGGTTACCTGGCTTATGGGTCTTTGCCGCTGTTATCATAGGCGGTAGTTTGATGGGTGTTACAGGCATGATTATAGGCGTGCCATTAGTAGCCACTTGCTATAAATTGCTGATGACTGACGTTGAAGAACGTTTAGCCTCTAATGAAGGCTTATAGCATTTATTAGCTGTAATATAAATAAAAATACAAGTTTGTAGAATCCGATTACTATTGGGAGGATTATAATGAATAAAAAATTACTATCTTTGGTTATGACTGGCGTGTTGGCCGTTGGTGTTTTTTCAGTAGTCACACCGTATGAAGCACAAGCGCGTAAGACTAAACCAGAAACAAGCACAGATATTACAATTAAACGTGCACCTGGTCAATCTGTTGTTATGACAATGAGCGAAATTGGTACGATTTTCCAAAATCGTTTCCCTAATGCAGCATTGCATTCTGTAGAATTGAATTCCAATGATTTGGCCTATGCTTACAAAGTAACTGGATATAGCAAATATCACGAATACAAAATGAAGATTGATATCATCACTGGTAATCAATCCGATATGAGCGAAGGTGGCAAACCTAAACGCGTTATTGGTGAAATCTTCAACAAAGATAAAGTTATCGAACCATCTCAAGCAGAAGCAGCTGCTAAAGCGCAATTAGGTGCAGATGCTGTTATGAAGGGCTGGAAGGTTGAAGCTCACAATGGTAAAGTTAATTACTATGTAACAATGCATCAAAATGGTAAGAAAACAGTAGTGACTGTTGATGGTAATACAGGTGCTTACATTGAACAAAGTAAAGCAACAAAATTACCTCCAGAACCAGATCAAGGTTTTGACAAACGCCGTACGAACCTCGTATGGGGCCATGATATCGTTATGGATAAAAAATAATATAAAAAATAGGGAGTCAATATCTAATGATGTTGACTCCCTATTTCATTTGTTAGGTACAATCGATTACCAACGGTTTTCGTAGTACGCTTGTGTCCACATAATAACCTCGATAAGAGATGGATGTGGACTCATTGTTTCACCTACGGTGATTACGGATCTAGGATCCATATTGCGCATAATACCTTTTTTACGCAATCGTTTTGTGCGCTCAGATGCGATTTCTTCATTGATAGCTGTCAATGGGGTTACACCGCTGTTCATAAGGTTAACGTATGGTTGGAATAGGATAGAGGCTTGTGGTCCGATTACGTGAATACCAAGGATATGGTTTGTATCTTTGTCGACCACGATTTTTACAAAGCCGTCGTTTACATCACCAGGATTAATGCCCATAGCATAGCCTTTGGCAGTAGAGGAGTAGAAGTTTTTGCCTGTGCCTACATTGTAACCAGCCTTAATTGCTTCTGCTTCGGTAAGACCTACGCTACCGATTTCAGGATAGGAGAAGGTAACTTTTGGCAACACGTCGTAGCGAGCCCAACGGAAATCTGCTTCATTTTTGGCGAAGTAAAGATTATGTGCAATGATATCCGCTTCGTAGTTTGCGCGATGACGGAATGCAGGTTCGCCGTTCACATCGCCTAACGCATAGATGCCGTCCACAGATGTTTCAAGAAACTCATTTGTTTTGATCCAGCCCTTTGGCCATGTTTCAATACCTGTATTTTCAAGGTGTAACTCTTCGGTAGCAGGGCGGATACCAGCGGCTACAAGAATTTCTTCCACCTTAGTTTCTGTGATTTCACCTGTTGTACGATCTTTTGTAACGACAACTTTTAAGCCATCTTCTTGGCGAACCTCTACGGTATCTTGATTTAGAATTATGTTAATACCACGCTCTCTATAATTGTTAAGGAGATGCTCGGACATATCCGCATCTTCCTTTGGTACTAGGCGTACATTATGCTGAATAATTGTTACGTCGGTACCAGCAGAGTCAAATACATGAGCGAACTCTACGCCGATAGGACCAGCGCCTAAGATGGCAAGGGATTTGTACGGTTGTTTCGGAAACTTATCGCCAAATAAACTTTCACTAGAAAGGAAGCCTGCCTCTTTTAGACCAGGTACATTTGGTATGTTACTATAACCACCAGTACCAAGAACGATGGTTGGAGCTGTGATTTCTACGATGCCAGATCCATCGTTAAGGTGGATGTTCATCACCTTATCGGACACAAAGCTTGCAGCACCGCGATATACATCTACGTTGTCATACGCGTTATAGTAATCATAGATGCCTGCAGACTTGTCAATCATATGCCATGTACGTTTAGCTACAGTGGCCCAATCCATTGTTGCATCGCCAACATTGACGCCGATTTTGCCGAACTCTTTTACCTCTTGTACAGCATTCGCAGCTGTTACCATAACCTTTGTAGGAATACAACCGCGAGTTAGGCATGTGCCGCCAAATTTACCTTTTTCTATGATAGCTACTTTTTTACCTGTTTTTATAGCAGCGTCAGCAACGATGGTTGCACCACCTGTACCCACTACAATAATATCGTATTGTTTCATGTTGATTCCTTTCTATATATATCTAGTAATAGTTATTATTATTAAATATATTATACCCTATTATATTGAAAATAATCAATATAGAAAATATATTGTTTTTGTTATTAGTGAAAGTTGGCGCAAGGGTAAACTTTCACAAAAAGAAAAGACGACCTCATGGATCGTCTTGTTCTATATGATGGTTTAATCCCAGTTTTCGTGATAGCCACGTTTTGCATAATCTGCAGTAGCAGTGAAGAGAATATCTGTACTAGAATTGAGTGCTGTTTCTGTGGAGTCTTGTAATACCCCGATGATGAAACCAACGCCTACTACTTGCATAGCCACATCGTTGGAGATACCGAATAGGGAACATGCCAACGGAATGAGAAGCAAGGAGCCGCCTGCTACGCCAGAAGCGCCGCAAGCGCCGATAGTAGCGATAACGGATAGAAGGATAGCTGTAGGTACATCCACGATGATGCCCAATGTATGAGCAGCAGCTAATGTCATAACAGTAATTGTGATTGCAGCACCACCCATGTTGATAGTCGCACCCAATGGAATGGATACGGAATACATATCAGGGTTAAGTTTCAAACGTTTAGCCAAGTCAAGGTTGACAGGAATGTTGGCTGCGGAGCTACGTGTAAAGAACGCATAGATAGCTGATTCGCGCAAACATTTGAACACCAATGGATATGGGTTACGGCGTAAGTAGATGAAGGATAAAAGTGGATTGATTACCAAGGCAACGAAAATCATGGAGCCTAAGAGTAATACGAGAAGTTGGAAGTAGCTGATAAGTGCTTCGATACCATTTGTTGCGATGGAATCAGCCACAAGACCCATGATACCAAGAGGCGCGAAGCGGATGATCCAACCTACTACAGTCGTAATTGCTTGAGAGATGGCTTCCATTACCTCTTTTGTATTCATAGGTGCATGACGTAGAGCACCACCGATGATAAGAGCCCAGCCTAAAATGCCGATGTAGTTAGCGGACATTAATGCTTTTACAGGGTTATCAACGATATTCTTGAGTAAAGTTTTCATGACTTCCGCAATGCCTTGTGGAGGCGCTGCATCAGCGGCACTAGCTGCTAGATGTAATGTGGTTGGGAAGAACCAGCTCACGAGTACGGCAAGTGCAGCAGAAAGGAATGTACCTAATAGATAGAGCGTAATTACGGAGCCCATACCTGTTTTTTGTCCGGAGCGATGTTTACTAATCGCCGCGATGACTAAGAAGAATACAAGGATTGGTGCAATACCTTTGAGGGCACCAACAAATAATACCCCTAATAGCGATAATTCGTTTGCAATATCAGGGACATAGAGAGCCGTCAAAATACCGATAATCATACCGATGATGATTTGTTGGATGAGGCTGACTCTATTAATGGATTTCATAAATCGATTCATAATAGACTCCAATACTTAATTAGACTACATAAAACAATGAATTCTGTCGTTTATCGAAGAGAAATAATAAATCCTCATAGAAAAGACATATGTCATTATATAACGAACATTGTTATAATTCAATAGATAAATACTAATTATATGATGCATTTTTTTCTATGTGAACATTTTGTAATTCTTTGTATATATAGTATATATATTAGAATTCGTCTAAGTTCTAGAATGTCATCGTTGGTTATGGTATACTGTCAACATGTGATATTCTTGATTATGAAAGTGGGTACCATGAATACTAAAGAATTTAACACGTATGAAGACAAAGAACAATTTGTGCAAGGTGTATTTTCTAATATTGCCAAACATTATGATTTGATGAATACATTGCTCAGCTTTGGGCAAGACTATTTCTGGCGTAAGTTCGCCGTTAAAGAAATGAATATTGGACCTTATCAACATGTGCTGGACGTAGCTTGTGGTACTTGTGTGTTTACGAAAGAAGCGTTGCGCCAAGAGCCGACTTTGACAGTAGAAGCATTAGACTTTAATGCAGAAATGTTAGAGCAAGGTCGTGAGCGTTTGGATCAAGCGGATTTGTTAGACCAAGTGAACTTGGTCCAAGGTGATGCGATGGCATTGCCTTATGCGGACAATACGTTTGATGCGGCTATGAGTGGCTTTGCAATGCGTAATGTACCTGATATTAAACAAGTGCTATCCGAAATGCAACGCGTTGTAAAACCAGGCGGCAAGGTGGTAGTCTTGGAATTAGCTAAGCCAAGTGCATTTGGGTTCAAGCAATTATATAATTTCTACTTCTCCTATATATTACCTATTATAGGCAAATTAAGTAAGGATAATTCTTCCTATGCCTGGTTGCCTGAATCCTTGCGTCGCTATCCTCATCAAAGCGAAATCTTAGAAATCTGGAAATCTCTAGGTTATGAAAATGCTACCTATACTGAATTAACTGGTGGCATTGTGGCGGTTCACGAAGGTGTTGTGCCAGAATCCACTACAAAATAATACAAAAATAAAGACCGTATAACATGGTTAGTATCGTATGTTATACGGTCTTTTGTTATGTTTGTTGTTTGAAAGTGATTGATTATAGACCGTAGTCGATTATGTTGCTAAAACGTAATGGACATAGCATGTAACTAACAATCTATAAACAATAGTTGTTATTGTAGATAGTATACAATATCTGCATCTTGAGATACGATTAACGATCCTTTTTCAACAGGTGTAGAAGTGCTAAGATTTGCAGCAAGCACTTTGGCACTGCGATAATAGCCTTGGTCGAATGTACTTGTTTCTGTGTTGCTAATGTTTACAGTTTTTACAGGACCTAAGGTGCGGCCTAGAGCAGCAGCAATTACCTCAGCCTTGTGTTGGCCGTTTTGAATGGCTTCTGTAGTTAAAGAATCGGATAGTTGTTGAGATGTGTCGTTTTGGAATGAAAGGCTGTTTATGTCATTTGCACCAGCATTGACAGCTGCGTCTACGACCTTACCTACACTATCCAAGTTGTTGATTTTAACTGTTACAAGGTTAGATACTCTGTATCCTGTATTAACGCGTTTGCCTTCTTGGTAATCATTAGTAGGATTGATTGAAATATTGGACGTGTAAATGTCTTTTTTTGCAACATTTAAATTTGAAAGTCTGCTAATAAGGTCGCTCATGATGCGATCATTATTTGACTTAGCGGCGTTGATATTTGTGTTTTCACTTGTAATGCCTAGTGTGAGTATTGCATAGGTAGGCGCCACAGAGCGGGAAGCCTGACCAGTGACATGGATTTCAGATGTATCAAATGATCCTTGTGGTGCTGCAAAGCTTGCTGTAGCCACAGAAGCACAAATAGCGGCCAAAGCAACTGTTTTGGTGAATAAGCGTTTTGAGAATTTCATATATCTCTCCTTATATAGTATTAAAAGAACGGGGGAAATACCCCAAAAAATATGATATGTATATCTTTATAAGTATGGTATTCATGTATATCATCGTAAGTTAAGTATATTGTACAAAATAGATTGCGTAAAATCAATATATTTTCTTGGAAAATGAGTTGAAAGTGAAGTTTTATAAAAATGAGAATTAGGGGTTGCATAGGTATGTGGTTTATACTATAATAACCATACAGTCGTTGAGGCGACTGTTTCTTAATGAGGAAACACTAGATACAATCTAGATTCTTTGTTAGTTATTTTTGAATTTTATGTAAATCCCTCACATAGAGGTAATTACAAAATTCTAAAAAAGATTATAAAAAGTGCTTGACACTGAATGGTCAACATGTTATTATAATCTAGTCGCCAGTTGGTGAAACACTTCAAGCGAAAGTGCTTCGGAGCTAGATGATATCTGGTCTAACTGGTACAGATCTTTGAAAACTGAACAATGATAGGTAATCAATCATATGATTGAACATATGCCAGAGTGCGGGTTTTGACAAAGTCAAAACCAACCATAATTCAAAGTTACATACATGTAACGACAACACATAATGAGCTATTCAAATAGCTTCAAGATATCTTGGAGAGTTTGATCCTGGCTCAGGACGAACGCTGGCGGCGTGCTTAACACATGCAAGTCGAACGAAGAGCGATGGAAGCTTGCTTCTATCAATCTTAGTG
>NZ_JAPVXV010000009.1:0-43044 GCF_041431435.1 Veillonella atypica | reverse complement strand
CTGATTAATGCAGAAGAGTTGTCATTATAATGATAATATCGAGTAGTGATGCCGATAATTACGATTAGTATAAAGGCTGCAGCAATGCCACTAAGCAGATATTTTAATAATTTGGGACCAATTTCTTTTAATAAACCTATATGCATATATTTTATTAGACTCCATCTTCTCATTATAAACACTCGTAATATTTACAATGCTTCTCTAATGTACGATTAGTATCAAACGAACTCTATAAGACAATTGATTAAACTCAGATTTCATAGACTTATATATTTCCATAATTACTCCATATGACGTAATATTTTTAGAGTCTAACAAAAGCAAAATCTTTACTTGTTCATATAATCTTGTTCAAAGTCGTTAAGTAGGTATAAAGCCTCATTATAATAAGCAACGCAACCTGATTAAACTAAAAAATATTTAAATAGGTTCTATTGCTATATGCACTTAATCATAAACTTTTACAAAGCCATCTACCCATTGACGTTCGTTTAATACAACCTTCCCAATACCAAAATTGTCTAACCCATGAACAATAAATATATCCCAAGTACTATATTTTTCTTTTGCTAATACAGCATATTCATAATCACTAAATACACCTAAAGTTCCACCCACTGTATATATTGCATCAACATCATACCCATACCACAATATAAAAACTTCATTGTTTTTGATAGGATCATCTACACTATAACTTCTTGGTGCTCCATCATTTAAAATAAATTCCTCAATATAAAAGTTTTTATCGCAAAACGCTCTAAATCCCGGAAGTTGTTTAGCTAACATTATTGCATTTTCTGCTAAATCTTTAGTCAAAAAATGACCTAAACTAAAATACTCTGTATATGGTAATGTATCATCTTTTTTATATTTAGCTACGGCTTCATATATAGTTGTATTCATATTCTCTAACCTTTCTATATATTCAATTCACGAAAAACCTAGCCTCATAAGTTTCTCCATTAATATAATTAGAACTTATTTTTATCGAATAGTAATATTTTATTATTTAGCTTAATTGTAGAATGAAATTGAACAAATAAAAATCCATAGTGAACCTTGTGTTATGATTTAGGTGTCTAATCAAAATATAACCGTGGTAATCACTATGGACTATAATAATCATAACACGACATTACGTACAAACAAACACTTAAACTTCGAAGAACGATTTTATTTAGAAAAGAGAATCGTTCTAGGAGATAGTATTACGGCAATTTCACGTGCACTTGGCCGTTCTAGAACAACTATATATACAGAATTAAAACGTGGTACTGTAATTCAAATTCGACAAGGTAAATCTCAACTTGTATATTTAGCTGATTCTGGACAAGCAACATATGAAAGACAACGTGTGGGCTCTTCTAATACCATGAAAGTTGGTGCTATAGAATCTTTTATAAATTGGATTGAAAGCAAGGTTCTAGATGATCATTGGTCCTTTGATGCTACTGTTGGATATGCTGAACATAAGGGTTTGTTTATGCGTAATGAAATGGTTTGTGCTAAAACTTTATATAACTATCTTCATAAAGGCATATTAGGTATAAAAGTAATTGACTTACCATTGGTAGTGCGGCATTCTCAACGAAAATCTATTTCTAGAAAACATAAGCGAGAACTTGGTAAATCTATAGAACTTCGCGATCCTAATATTGAAACGCGCGAGGAATTCGGACATTGGGAATTAGATACCGTCCGTGGAACAAAAGATAAGACAGACCATGTTTTAATTTCTTTACTTGAGCGTAAAAGCAGATTGTATGTGGCTTTACGGTGTTTCTCAGCATGTGCTACTGATGTAAAAGAAACACTGCAGGCATGGTTAAATACGTTTAAAGATGTTAATCTAGCTTGCTTATGCAAAACAATAACTGCAGATAACGGTTTAGAGTTTTCAGAGATATCTAATTTAGAAAATGAAACCTTGTCTATTTATTTTGCTCGACCTTATTCTGCTTGGGAGCGTGGATCGAACGAAAGGCATAATGGTTTACTTCGTAGATGTATACCGAAAGGAATGCCAATAAAAGCCGTTTCAGAGGAAACTATTCGACGAACACTTAAATGGTGTAATACTTTGCCACGCAAGCTTCTAAATTATAGAACCCCCCTTGGAGGTCTTTCTTGAAGAAGTTAATAAGATTGTAGATTTGGATACTGTTCAATTTCATATTGCAATTTAAGATATTCTTTTTTACATTATGTAAAAATTCAGTATAACCAGTAGTAGGCATATAAGATCACATCCTTTCTTTAGGACTTTGACACTTTTATTGTAAAGCATGTGAGCCTTGTATGCTTATTTTTTGCAAAAAAATAATGTTGGTAGTGACACCGTTAATGATGTCACCCCAACATTTATTATAGAACCTCCATTTAGTATGAACTAATCTCTGATAGTCAAACATTATACGATTTCCGTTAATAACTAAATTATAGTTGACTGACTCCAATTTTATATTCCCATACGAAAAAGGTCCATTAAAGATAAAATAGTAAAGATTTCATTCTCCCTAAGACTATATAAATTAACAGCTTAATTTTTTTATGAAATACGTTTAATCATTCAAGGTCTATATAGCTAAACTTAGACTGTATTAGATTCTCTTCGTCCTTCTTTGTAGAAATTATAAAATCAACAGCGATCAGATCAATACACATTACAGGCATAACTATTTTAGCTTTAACACCATTTAGTACTGGACTTACCCATTTCTTATTATGAGTCATCTCTCCATCTGTTTTTACAACACATGGTTCGACACTAATATCTTGAATATCATATTCATGATTACGATATTCATGAAATTTCATTGATTTATTCTTAAATAAAATGTCACTTTTAATATTAACCTCTATACAGTTAATAAATCTAATTTCACAGGATTCTGACACTAATATGACTGTATTACCAAAATCTTTAATATCTAATGAATATGGCATTTCATCCCATAAATCTAATATATCAATTCTTTTTTGAAGTTCCATCATTTTTATCCTCTTTAATTCTTATATGTGATTCAGGGTCACGACGTCCAACAGGTTTCCAGTTACTATCTAATGGTTTACCATTCTTATCATGTATATGTAAATGATTATAAGGTGTATGCTTATCAGGTGGATCCACCCGTAACCGCATAATATCATTCTTATCCCTTACATGTAATCTACCATTATGAGCTTCTACAGACCATCCTTTTGGTTTTAAATATTGAAAACTTAATCTCTTAAAATCATTGAAATCCATTTCTTCATATTTACGATTTTTAAAGGTTTTTTCAAATTCATCTACATTAATTGTATTCTCTGAAGAACCCGTTCCTGTATTACCTTTTTCCTTAACTTCACTTTTTGATTTCGGCAAAGAATTCTTTAATTGTGAGACTTTTTGAGCTATAATATTTCTCTTCTTATTTACTTCATTAGCTAACCCCACAATTACTGGTCCAGATATAGATGGTCCACTATTATGTGGATCCTTTTTATTAGATGAATTATCCTCGTTTATATTAGGGACATCATCACTACTAGAATTCCCAATATTAGAATTATCATTGCTAACATTTGGTAAATCTAAATGATTATTTAAAGGGTTAATTCTCAAAGGAAATTGCTTTAGAACAATTTCACTTACAGGGGCACCCGTTTTTATAGATTCCCAGGCTCCAGTTCTTGGATTCTTAATAAACGAATCGGAACTATCATCTATAATGCTTTCATCTCCAATTGTATAAGGTAATTGTACTTGTTGTCCACTAATTAAACTCGTAATATGAATAAAAAAATCATTAAACTTATTTTTATCTCTTACCCAATTATCCGTACCATCTGGTCCAATCCAGCGACCGGAATATGCTGTACTTTGGGGAATACTAATTCCATCAAAAAATCTACGCCCTATAACATCCCATTTCCCACTGTCTTTATAGGTGTTACCATCAGAAGCATGGAAAACATTAATATACTGATATCCTATTCCAGTATTGTAATCTAATTGAACTTTATACTCAGTTCCTACATATGGTACAGTTATGCTCCAAGGCCCATTAAATCTCGATTCGGAAGCGTTTCTTCCTTCTCCAGAATCAATACTTTCACCACTAGATTCACCATAACTGGTATCAACACTTGAATTTGTGAGTTGATCAATTGATCTAGCCCATGGAAACTCCTGAGTATCAGCTTCACTAAGAGTAACTGGCTCAGCACGACCTGTTTCTATAGGAGTCGTTAAAGCTTTATAAAACACACTTCCTACAACACTAAATCTAAGTCCCGCTAATAACTTCGCCGAATCAACTTCTATAGGATATGGACTTGTTAATTCTGCATTCCATTTAGTAGCATAAGCTGACACTGCAGCCCCAGCATTTAAAGAGCCACCACTAACTTTATTAACTACACCACCGGCCCCAGCACTCAACCATTGTGCTAATGCCGGATCATTATCTGCAATTTGCTTAATCTTTTCTATAAGCATTTCATTGGTCATTGTAGCTTTAAAACCACTACCAGGTGCATTACCGGCCATACGTGCAGCCCACTCGCCAATCACACCATGAGCAAAAGCTTTAGCAATCTTGCCTTCTTTTGTGGTAGGTTGCCAGTTATGTAATTGCTCATAAGCATTCTTAGCAAATAAGCGTGCCAATTCTTGACGTTCTTCAATTTTCTTTTTATCGAAAATCTTATCTAACTGATGTAACGTATTCTCGGTATTGGTATTAATGGTCTTAGTATCAATTTGTTTACCATCTACAGTTAGTATACCATCTGAGATTGCAGATTGAGTAGTCGAGTTTGCTTTACCTTTAGAGCCTACGCCTAAATTTGGAACTAGACCAATACTGTTATAAATCTTATCATACCCTTTTTTATTATTGGTCTTCATCTCTTCAAGTTTCTTTTTACTACCATAGTAGTTATAGCCTATCCCATTGTTGCTATATGTATACTCGGCTTCGTTTTGGATATCCTTCATCTCGAGAGATTTTGTAGTCAATGTATTCTTAGCTTTTGGAGCTTCACTTTTAATGACAGCACCTTCTAATGTAGTACCATTCCCTACATGAATATCATAGCCATCTTCTCCAGCATAAATACCTGCTTGATGAGTCACGCTTTTCCATTTGCTATCAATACGGCCTACACTCGCACTTATACTACCAGTTGGATCTTTAAAATTAGGTTTAGAGGAAACGGAGAAGCCCGCAGACTTACTGTGTTCTTTAAAGTTATCTACATCTTGTAAACTTTGAATATGTAAATCACGACCAGTATCAACTTCAACTTTCTTACCAGATACAGTAGAACCAATAATAGTAGTATCTCGCTTTGCTTTAAGTTGTGCTAATTGTGCGGCTTTAATCGTCGTTGGTACATAGCTTTCTTGATGGGTATCCCCATTTTGACGAGCCATATTACCACTCGCATTAATATCGAGAAGTCCGCCACCAGTCAAACTAATACCAGCACCGACACTCCAACCAGAGCTTTTATAAGTATTCTTAACATCTACAGTGTTTTTACCCGCTGCAAGGTTAATATCACTAGCACTATCTAATACTAAATTTTTAGCTTGTACTGTTTCACCAGTTATATTAATACCACTATCCTTGGCATCACGAGCTGTAATATGTACAGTACTATCACTAGCAAGAGCACCACCTTGATATGTATTTGTATCTACTACTTGTCCTTGTTTTCTAGAAGTGCTACCAATACTTACCGAGAGATTTACAGCATCATCAATATTTTTTTGACCACGTCGGGAATGATTTTTTGAGTCTTTTAACACTTTACCATCAGCATCACGAAGTTTGACGCCCTTAACCGCCTTATCTACCGCCGCATAGCCATCTTGCAATTGTTGACGTGCTTCATTGAGTTCAAGTGCAGCTAAACGCTTATCATCACGGCCACCCGCTTGTTTTATAGTACGAGTTGCATTAGTAAGCGTATCAACCACTGCACCACCTAATGATACGGTAAGACCCGTCTTCTTATAGCGTTCATCGTGACTCATGTGATTACGGTCTACATTACCATCTAATGTCACAGCAGAACCTTCTAATACAGCACCATCTTTTGCAACAATATCTGCACTTGTAATGTGTACTGTATCATTTGCTTTAATAGAGACAGCGCCTTTAGTACTAGCAATTGTATTTCGCACAGTAGATTCTTCATGGTTAGCTTCATCTATATTGTGTTTTTCTTTACCTATAGTAAAGCCTATCCCTGTACTACCAAGTAACCCAGATTTCTTATGACGGTATACACTAGTACCATCTGTAATCGCTTTATCTGCACCAAGATCTACCTTACCACCAGCCGTAACATCTACTGTATGTTCACCTATAATTTGAGCAGATTGACCAATTACATCATGAGCACTTGTGAGCTGTATATCTTTACCACTTACGGTAGAGCCTGTTACGACTGTAGTAGTTGCATCATCAACTGCATTGGTACTTTCACGTTTGACCAAGCTTTTCTTTTTATCTACATACACATGATTGACTGTACTATTTGCCTTCGCTGTATGTAATGCAACCGTATTACCAGATACCTTAACTGTATCAGCCGCTAATAGTTGACTGCCTTCCAGTTGTACGGCATCAGAGGCTACAACAGAAACGTTCTTACCTTCAATGCTACTACCCACCGATGATTGTGCGTTAACCAAATCATGAGACTCCGTTGTTTGAGAGTGTCCACCACCAGATTTGCCCTTGTCAAAACGATGTTCTTCTAACTCATGTGTAGCATTCATAGCTTTCATCGTTACATTATGGCCGGCCGCTACATGCGTATTTACATCAGAGGTAATAACACCTGCCGCCATAGATACATCTCGACCTGCGACTACTGTTGTTTCACCAGCACCACCAATACGACCTTGATCTACACCGGTTATCGTTTCACGTCGATTATTTCGACTATCCCACTCAACTTTGCTATTAGCTGCCTCATACTGTACGCCTGTATTAATCACATCGCGTCCCGCACTAACCTTTGTAGAACCAGCCGCATTAGTTTGTGTAATGGTACCGCCTTCATTAATGACGTCCTTCTTAGCATGTACAGAAACAGCATCGTTCCCCATAATAGTGCCTTGTGTATTACGAACTTCATCATTCGCTATAACCGTAGTAGTATTACCTTTGATAAGACCATTGTCATTGTGAATGGTGTTGCCTGTAATAGTTACATCCTTATCTGCCACAATACTACCGCTAGTATGCATGGTATCAACGGAAAGATTAATGGATTGGGCCTGTAAATTAGCGCCACCATCTACTCGTTTGGTATTTGGTGCTAAATATAGAGTCGGTACTAGTACAGTTTCTGTTTTACCATTTGGCAATACAACAGCCTTACTAACTAAGAGCACTACATCCTCTTTAAGATTCTTTTGCTCAGCCTCTGTTAAGCCTCTACCTAATGCAATAGATTGGGATTTTGTTACACTAATCCCTGCATCCATCAATTGGCGATATTGTTCTTCCGCTGAAAGACCTGATTGCAGTCTACTTTTACCGGTTTGACGCATAATCTCTTGCATAACGAGTTGTTGCTCATAATAGCCATCACCCAATCGTTTTTGTATATTCATAGGGTCTAATTTAAGGCGAGATAATACGTAATCAGAAGATAAGAAGTTACGACGATTTGTAAAATTTGGATCGGTTTCAATAATATAGGTAGTATTAGGGTTCGTCGATAACTGACTCATACTATTTAATAAAGATGCATCTACTGTAGCATCACTTGTACTATTTTCTACATGACCGCCATATACGGCAACAGGTACATCTTTAGGGTTTACCTTAGTATTCTTATACTTAGCCTCACGAATATTGGTAGTATCCCACCCTTTTTTATGATGACGACTATAACTTGTGGCAGTGCCTTCTTCAGTAATATATTCATTACCCTTAGGGTTACTTTGCTCATAGTGACCTACTGTACCTGTTATATCCCCGGCAGCACTAATTTGGCTAGCTTCATTCGTCATATGATCGACATCCATATGTAAATCCCCACCGGAAATAATCCGCCCAGGGTTAGATGTATCTACCACATCTTTTTCACGAGTACGATCATATTCATATTTAGTCCAGCTATCTTTATGATCGCCATACACTGAAAGTTGAAGATTTTCAGAAGAGTGCACTACTACTTTATCTTTTGGAATTTCATCATCATGCCCATAGATTCGTTCTTCCGATAATTGGTATCGCTTAATGCTACCAGATGGTGCTACTTCGTTTTTAATATGCTCTTTTTCACCTACCGCTACACGTTTAAGGGTAATGCCACCATTTTTATTGTCTACAGATTTAGCATATAATGCACCACCTTGACCAAATTCAATGGTAGACGCTGTATTTACAATACTATCTATCTTACCAGACACAGTTCCTGTAGAATTCATCGTTTTGCCAAGTTGTAGTTTTCCTTCGGCTTTAATCACACTACCATCTGTATTGACAATCGAATTGGTTGCTATAGATAAATCTTTTTGGGCAATCATAACAGGGGCATCTTTAGTCTCTGTGTTCCCCTTTTGAATGACAGAATCAGTGGTAATCTTGGCGGTATCCACATACAATTTACCACGATTCATCTGTTCGAAACTTTTTGTAGTAACATCTGCATCTGTAGCAGCAATCGTGCCTGTATTTTCTAACTTGCCAGTACTATCTATGGTCAATTTATTTTGTGCAGATAATACCCCTTGATTATTCACACCAAAACCATCATTGGTGCCAACTAAATACATACTATTGGCATACATACCACCAATAGCAGCTACATCAAGTCCTATCGGTGTAGACGCACCAGTTTTACTAATATTCGTAACTGTACCTGTAGCATCTACGGAAATAGCATTCTTACCCGTTACTACTTGGGCATCTTGGGCCCAAACTTTGCCATTCAGCTGAACAGCCTCTGCTAACAAATCTGTGCGTGCTGTTTTCGATGCATTAAGGCCTTTTTCCCCTACTATGATACTACCTTGTTGTACTTGATAGCCTGTAATACTACCATTATTGATAATTGGGTTCCCCGTTGTTAATGTAGCACTATTAGCATTGATAAACGTACCATTATTGACAGAAATACCATTCGGGTTGGCAATAATAACATGGGCCTTATTGCCAGCTACTTCAAGGGCACCATTCATAGATGTTACCCCTGTACCCGTTACTTCATTTAAAATTGTATTCGCTGTAGGTCCGACTAAATTCGGATTTCCCATAATGTAACCTGCCAGCTCCGTATTCACAGGACGATTGGCATTATTTAAAATAAGCCCTTTATTATCTACATTAAATGCATCATATTGGTTATGGGATAGACCTTTATCATTAGGCGTATTGATATTGACTACAGTCATACCATTACGAGCCTCTTCTGTTTTTGGCCCCAATACACCTTGAGCAGGTACCACGGGATTGGCTAACGCCATTGGAATCCATGGGGCAGAATTTGTGGCAAGCAATGCAGCAAAGATGGCCATTGCCGTATGTTTTCTAATATTCATATTATGTATCTCTCCTAAGTATATAAAACAATATGTATTATGTATCTATATAACTCTCTATGTACAACACTTAAAATTGATAACTCCCTCTAAACGCCCAAACACGAGTATCTGTATCAAATCCTTCTGGTTTCTTAATGGGCGTCCCTAGTGATACATCATAATTAACAGCGTCACCAACAGTGCCTCGTACACCAACGACACCACCAATCAAGGTATTACCTAATTGAGTTTCTGTGGATGGTCCCCATACATGCCCAATATCTATACCTACATAAGGCGTGATTTGTTGTTTTCTAAATGGTAATGACCATTCACTTTGTACGTAGTACCCAGAGTCACCTCGTAATGTTTCTTCACCACTAAATCCACGTACCGAATACCGTCCACCAATACTAAACTGATCTGTAGTAAATAAGCGCTGATTCGTAAATTGACTTCTAAAGCGCATCGAGAATATACCTTGCTTATGACCGATTCGTACTCCCGTTTGAATCTGCCCTTCAACCCCAGCCATTTTGTATAGTGTAGTTGGATTATCTGCCAAACCTTCCCAACTTCGTACCTTAGCACCCAATCCTTTAATACCTTGACGATAAAATACATACATATCACTCACTGTATTGCCTCTATATTGGCGATGAGATAACCCTAATTCTACCGATGTGGTATGTTGCTCTTGAACACCAATTTCTACATCATCCAGATAATTATGACGAGACTTATGATTAACCTTAGCAATAACTGATGTTTTCGAACGACTAGTCCTATTTAGAACCTGCTCTACTGATACCTCTGTACCTTGTGTGGTACCAGCTGAACGAAATGCATTTGGCATAAACACCAATTGATTATAGCTGTACTTATACGTAGATAGTCTATACGTACGGTTGCCATCGGGAATCGTATAATTAACTGCATATTGCTTTGACCCATGGCCATCATCATGTGGGCTTATATCTTTAGTGAAATTAGCTGTTAATGTATCATTAAGACCCAGCAATTGACTAAACGATAAAAATACAGTACCTTGATACTCGCCTGTAGCTTTATATCCTGAATTATCTAAGATAAATGAGCCATGTACAAATCCTTTTTGTTCTACCGTAAGCTTAACAATAGAATGTAACGGCTTGGTACCTGGTTCAATCGTCATCTTTATATCTTGACCAGGTACGCTACGCATCTGATCAATTCCTTGTTCTAACGCTTGACGTCGTAATACATAGCCAGGTCGTACAGGGAATGCACTCCGCCAATTCGTCCGTACATTTGGATTTGCAAGAACAATATCTTCAACATACCCTGGTAAAATCTCAAAAGTTAATGACCCTGAATGTAAATCTTGATTAGGTACAACCACTTGGCTTGTGACATATCCATCTGCTAATAATTGTTCTTGTAATTGCTTTTGAAGGAATGTAACTCCATCCGACCCGATTCGATTATGCTCATACGCCTCTAAACGGTTCTTATATTTACTAAATACAGGTTCTGACGATGTAATAACAATATGGTCTATAGGAAATGCAATCGCTTCCTTTGGTAATGCCTTCATAGGAGCACTACTAAGACCAACATACGCTGATTCTGAACGCAACGAAGCGGCCCCAGTCATTGGTGCTTCTGCGCGTTGACGCAACGAAGCATCGGCTCGGGCCGCTTCTTGTTGTATAAAAGGGGTAGATACATCGGCTGCCATGCTAGGCAATGTACCAAATGTGGTCAGCAAGCCAATACAACTTGCTGCAATACGTACAACTCTCATAAATCCCTCTCCTTTCTATATGTAAATTATATATTAATCTTAACTTTTTTTTGCAACAGAATATTAAATTTTGTTTATCTACTATTTAATATTCGTGTTTTTTATCATGTAGATTAGCCTATATAATTTTGTATAGCACTCGAGAGGATAAAAATGATCTTTATATCAAAAGATTTATTGATGTTAATAAACAAAAAAACATCTATACTAAGCTATTAACTCAGTATAGATGTCATTTTTAATAAATAATATGTACAATGCTCTAAAAAATTTTTTAGTAACCAATCAAAACTTATCATTTTTTCCCGCGACTCACCGCAAGGTTTGCCCCCAACAGTCCTCCCCGATTGATATGAGGATGGCGATGTGAGGTACCTTCTTTGATGGATGTTATACGAGATCGTTGAAATTTTTCAAACACTGTATCCAGTTCTCGCAAGAGAACCTTTTTTTGCGATGCTTTTAATTCATACAAGTCCCCTTTGAACTTAATATGTGTATCCTTCACAGCGGTGCTAATGTCATAAATGCGTTCTTGCTGTTCATTATTAACATTCACGAGTTCATCTAAGGTCAGCTCATAGTAACGAGCCAACGCACACAGTGTATCGAGGTCTGGTTCTCTATAGCCAGTCTCGTAATTAGACAATGCTGCATTACTAATACCTACAGCCTTGGCGACTTCGATTTGGCTCTTTCCCATGCGTACACGAGCCCGTTTTAAGTTCTTGTAAAATTGCATGTTCATCACCTACATCGATTACGTCAAATGAATATTACAGTGTTTCACTGATAATTTTGAAAGCTTCTTCTGCGACAGCCAATGTTTTATCGATTTCTGCGCCCTTATGACACATGGATACGAAGTTGCTTTCAAATGGACTTGGCGCATAGTAAATACCATGGCTTAAGTTATGATGGAAGAATGTCTTGAAATGGTCCGCATTGCATGCACTAGCGTCATCAAAATTGTGAACCGGTTTATCTGTAAAGAACAAGGTAAACATAGAACCTACACGTTGCACCACCGCTGGCACATTGTATTTCTTAGCCAATTCTTCAAGGCCATTACACAATGCTTTTGTGCTATCTTCCACTTGTTTAAAGATGGTTGGGTCCCGTTGCAACATAGATAATGTAGCAAGGCCTGCCGTTACAGCCACAGGATTACCACTCAAAGTACCGGCTTGGTAAATAGGGCCGGATGGTGCTACTTCGCTCAAGATTTTGCTAGAACCGCCAAATACAGCAAGAGGCATACCACCGCCAACGATTTTACCAAGGCAAGTCAAATCGGGTTTAATATTGTATAGTTTTTGTGCACCACCGCTGCTAGCCCGGAATCCACACATAACTTCGTCAAAGATTAATAGGGCACCATGCGCCTTTGTTACATCGCGCAATGTTTCAAGGAATCCTTCTACCGGAGGCACACAGCCCATATTACCCGCTACCGGTTCTACGATAATACAAGCAATGGTATCGCCCATTTCATCAAATAATTGTTTAACCGCATCAATATCATTGTATGGCAATGTGATGGTATTTTCTGCGACGCCCTTTGGTACGCCTGGGCTATCTGGTACGCCAAATGTAGCGAGACCAGAGCCGGCTTTCACCAATAGGGAATCACTATGGCCATGGTAACAGCCAACAAATTTAACGATACGATCGCGGCCCGTATACCCACGAGCGACGCGCAACGCACTCATGGTCGCCTCTGTACCGGAGCTAACGAGGCGCACCATTTCCATTGATGGCATAAAGGCTTGGATTTTCTTTGCCAATTCCGTTTCTAATAGTGTAGGCGCCCCATAGCTTGTGCCACGAGGAATGGCCTCTTGCAAGCTAGCTACGACCTCAGGATTCGCATGGCCCAAAATCATAGGGCCCCAGCTCAACACATAGTCGATGTATTCGTTGTTATCGATATCATAGATACGGCTGCCACTAGCGGAGCTAATAAATGGAGGGTTTGAGCCTACGCTGCGATAGGAGCGAACAGGACTATTAACGCCACCTGGCATATATCGCTTTGCTTCGTCAAACGCTTTTTCTGATTTACCTAGTTGTAACATAGTCACTCCTTATTGTTTAAGCCAACGTGCCACATCAAGGGCATGATATGTAATGATAATCTTAGCACCAGCTCGTTTCATGGAGAGCATCGTTTCCATAACAAGGCGTTGTTCATCGATAAGACCAGCAGCTGCAGCCGTTTTAACCATTGCATATTCGCCGGATACATTGTAGACAGCCAATGGTAATTCATAACGGTCACGGGCTTCGCGAACGATATCCAAATAGCATAATGCCGGTTTAATCATGATAATATCCGTACCTTCAGCGATATCGAGTTCAATTTCACGCATTGCTTCTAAGCGATTAGCCGGATCCATTTGATAGGATTTACGGTCCCCAAATTGTGGAGCCGAATTAACGGCGCCACGGAATGGACCATAGTAGGCAGATGCATATTTGGCAGCATAGCTCATAATGGATACATTGGTGAAACCAGCTTCATCAAGAGCTTCACGAATAGCACCTACACGGCCATCCATCATATCAGATGGCGCCACCATATGAGCACCGGCTTGCGCTTGGCTAACCGCAACCTTGCACAATAGAGGTAATGTTTCATCATTCAAGATTTCATGGTGATCAATCATGCCACAGTGACCAGTAGAGGTATATTGACATAAGCATACGTCTGCAATGACCAATAGATTTGGCACCGCTTCACGGATGGCTTTAATCGCTTGTTGTACCGGTTGCTCCATATCCCATGCGGAGGAACCTTGTTCATCCTTATAGGTAGGGATGCCAAAGATTTCTACACCACGAATGCCGAGGTCATAAGCCTCTTGCGCCACCTTTACCGCTTCGTCTACGGATAAATGGTATTGTCCTGGCAATGTGTCGATTTCTTTTTTTATCCCTTCACCAGGAACGATGAATAATGGATATATCAAATCAGTTGTATCTAATGTTGTTTCTCGTACTAAATCACGCATTTCTGGAGAAGTGCGCAAACGGCGAGGACGATAGGTTAAATCGTACATAGTAAATTTCCTTCTTCCGTTTAATAATGACAGTATATTAGTTAGCGCAGTCTTTCACGATTGTGTCTACAAGACCTTCTGTCGTATATACAGGACTAATGACATCCACCTTTAAACCAGCGCTCATAGCCGTAGCGGCCGTAATAGGTCCGATACATGCAATCTTTGTATGTTCTAATAGTGAAAGTGCATCTTCACCCAATAAATCTAACGTATTGGTAACTGTAGAGGAGCTAGTAAATGTAATATAGTCAACATGACCATGTTGCAATGCATCTACTAATGCCTCTTGTTGAGATGTATCTTGTTGCGTTTCATACAAGCGCAAGATATCTACGTCGATATCTAAGTGACGCAATTCACGAGGAATCACTTCACGAGCCTTCTTAGGTTGAATTAATAGCACTGTATGTCTAGGTTTAACATGTTGTTTCAATGCATCTACAACGGATTCAGCCTTATAATCTACAGGGATAATATCCGGCGTAATGCCATAGTTAGTCAACGCCTTAGCTGTGGCACTGCCGATAGCACATACCTTAGAATAACCTAAGGAACGCGCATCCTTACCTTCTCCGTACAATGCATCAAAGAAGTAGCGTACCCCTTCAGCGGATGTGAATACGACACAAGAATATCGATCTACGCCATGTAATAAACGTTTATCTTCATCAAATAATTCTACAGGCTCTGTTTTAATAGCTGCTGCTTGGATAACATTGGCTCCTTGATTCATGAGCATATCACGGAACTTACTGGCTTGAGAGCGAGCACGAGTAACTACAATCGTTTTGCCGAATAACGGCTTGTTATCGAACCATTGCAATTGTTCACGCAAGTTTACAACATCGCCTACGACGATGATGGCTGGTGCTTTTAGTTGTGCCTTTTCCACGTCTTCTACAACATGTTCTAGTGTGGAAACAAGCACCTCTTGAACAGGTTTAGTACCCCAGCGAACGAGCGCCACTGGTGTATTAGCAGGACGGCCATAAGCCATCAATTTTTCTGCGATGGTAGGTAAATTACCTACGCCCATGACAAAGCAAAGTGTATCCACTGCTGTGGCAAGACCTTCCCAATGGATGCCAGACACCGCTTTTGTTGGGTCTTCATGACCAGTAACAACCGCAAAGGATGTAGCCATAGCGCGTTGTGTTACAGGAATACCAGCATAGGCAGGCGCTGCGATAGGCGATGTAACACCAGGTACAAATTCAAAAGGAACACCGGCCTCACGAAGGGCCATTGCTTCTTCCCCTCCGCGACCAAATACGAGTGGATCACCACCCTTTAAGCGGGCTACGATTTTGCCTTCTTTTCCCTTTTTTACCAATAGTTCGTTGATTTCCCATTGGTGCATGGTGTGGTCTTTGCATTGTTTCCCTGCATAAATCAATTCTGCATCAGGTCTAGCCCATTCTAATAGATGAGCATCTGCTAAATAATCATATACAATAACGTCTGCACGTTCGATACATTCCTTACCTTTTACGGTGATTAATTTAGAATCTCCAGGGCCTGCGCCAATCAAATATACTAAACCTGTCATTTTATGATTCCCTCCTTAACAAGGGCTTCCACAATGTGTTTGCCCCCTTCTTCATATAAGGCTTTCGCAAGGTTTTTGCCTAACATAACCCCTTTCTTAGCAGGTCCAGACAATTCTCCTTCATATACAGTTTTACCATCCAAGGACGCAATGAGCGCTTTCAAATTAAGCTGTCCTTTTTCAACGGTTCCATATACGCCCATCGGCACTTGGCAGCCCCCATTGAGTTGATTTAAGAAACTACGTTCCCCCTCTACGGCAAGGCGTGTTGGTTCGTCGTCGATTTTTGAAAGCATATCTAACATCTCAGTATCGTCACTGCGACATTCAATAGCCAAAGCACCTTGCCCCACAGCAGGAATCATTTCATCCGCCGTAAAGACTTGTGTGATTCTATCATCTAAACCGAGCCGTTTAAGGCCTGCTTGTGCTAATACGACGCCATCGAGGCCTTCCGTTTCAATCTTGCCAAGACGGGTTTGTACATTGCCTCGGATGACTTCGATTTGTAGGTCTGGACGGCGATGCAATAATTGGGCTTGACGACGTAAACTACTAGTGCCAATACGCGCTCCTTCTGGTAATTGGTCCAATGTTTTATATTTAGGACTGACCAAAGCATCGAATGGTACTTCCCGTTTTGAAATAGCACCTAATGTAAGGCCATCTGGCAATTCCGTAGGCATATCCTTTAAACTATGAACGGCGATATCGATATCACCAGCATGCATAGCCGCCTCTAATTCAGCAGTGAATAAACCTTTGCCACCTACTTCTGCAAGGGGCTTATTCAAAATGCGGTCCCCTTTTGTGTTAAAGTGAACTAACTCTACGGTAACCCCCGGGTATAAACGTTGCAATTCACTTTTTACATATTCTGACTGCCATAAGGCAAGAGCACTCTTTCGAGTTCCAATTCTAATGTGGTTCCTCATACTACGAGCCTTCTTTCTCGAGATTAAACATATCTTTGAATAAATCCCAATATAAACCTTCTTCTTGTGTACCGGCAATTTCATTGAAATGAATCATCGGTTCTCTTAGCATTTTTCTAACGATCATACGACTCATAGAATCAATGATGCGACGCTCTTTATCGGAAATATCCGGCAATTTAGCCAACGCTCGATGTAATTCACGGCGACGAATGCGGTCAGCCTTATCCGTCAATAATGCCATCATAGGACGTACGGATAAATAACTAAACTTTTCTAACACTTCATCGATGGCTTCGTGAATAATCGGTTCAGCCCGTTTCGCCTCTTCCTCGCGTTGTTGTTTATTTTCTTCTACAACGCTTTCTAGAGCATCGATATTGAATAGGTACACACCTTCGATATCCGAAACGACAGGATCAATATCACGTGGCACTGCAATATCAATCATCACGATGGAACGTCCATGACGCAATGCGGCAATCCGTTTGGCCTCTTTTTCACCAATGATATAATGCGGTGCCCCCGTCGATGTAATGATAATATCTGCATGTTCTGCTTGTTCTACATAGTGATCTAATTTAATGGCTTGCCCATTAAATTTCTTCGCCAAGGCTTCCGCTTTGGTAAAAGTTCGATTTGATACGAATATGGTTTTTACACCCTTTGCTTGAAGATGTGTAGCTGTTAACTCACTCATAGTGCCCGCCCCTAAGATGAGGACTGTTGCTTCTGAAAGTGGTTTGTCTAGGCTATCTACCGCCAAGTTAACCGCCGTGTAACTAACAGACACAGGTGTATTCGCAATGCCTGTATTTGTTCGAACCTTTTTACCAACGCTAATAGCGCGTTGGAATAGAATATTAAATACGGTTCCCGTAAAGCCTGCACTATAGGCCGCAATATAGGCACCTTTCAATTGGCTAAGAATCTGCCCTTCCCCCAACACTAGGGAGTCAAGGCTAGCAGATACGCGGAATAGATGTTCTATACATGCTTTCTCTTCATAGAAGAAAAATGCGGATTCATCAATTGTATCGGCATGTTTTAAATGCTTTAATACATCGAGCATATACGCTTTAGGAGATTGTACATCTTCTAATACGGCATAAATTTCCGTACGATTGCAAGTCGATAGAATGACGCATTCTGAAATTTTTTCGTATTCATAGAGTCGATTTAAGGCGCTTTCTACCTCGTTTTTTTCAAACGAGAAACGTTCACGCACCTCAACGGCAGCACTTCTATGATTTAGTCCTAATACCACTAATTGCATGGTGTAGTTTCTCCTCTATCAAAGGCCATTGTCCCTTAAGAATAGCCTGAAATTCAGTTTCGCTTAAATGAGTACGCCAAAAACGGCTACGCTCCTCTACGCTAGGGATCAGTAACTTTACCTCTTCCCTCATAATTTTAAGTCTCGGTATGGCAATTTGCAATATATTATAACGATTCATCATATCTTGTTTCACAAGACGATTAATACGTGGTCCCCCATTATTAGCACTAATCGCAACATGCAAATCACCCATATCGATTGTTGATGGTACTGTGAAATCACAAGCTGTAGCATTATCGGCACGATTGACTAGTATGCCATTATTGCGTGCTATAGCTTCGATATAATTATTAACAGCTTTATTATCTGTACAAATAAACAATAATTTACATTGTTTTACAATGTCTATATGGTCATTGCTAAACACTGTATTGTGCCAAATAAATCTGTTATCCTCATGCCAAGCTTTCATCTGATCTGTTATAACAGGACTAATGACAATACATTGACAGGGCTCGTCTAAGCATAATGCTAGACGTCGTTCAGCCACGGCGCCACCACCTACAAATAAAATGGTATCACTCGCTGTAGTTTGTAATGTTAGAGATATCATAATGAACCTCGCATAATTGATGATACCGCTTATGTATACCTACATATGAAACTATAGATATACATAAGCGGTATAAAAAATCGGCTTGATGAATCAAGCCGATTGCTTATTTGCTTACATAAATCGTTTAAGGTAAACGCCGATACGTCCCTTACGGGATGTGCCCGTAATAGCCTCTACCTTCATTCGGCCACGACCACGCATAGAGATGATATCCCCTTCTTTGACCTCTTGGGATGGCCCCTTTGCAGGTTGCCAATTTACTTGCAATAAACCGGCATTTACAGCGCTCACCAATTTGGTACGGGATACGCTAAAGCCAGAGCTTGCTACCGCATCCAATCGAAGTGATGCAACGGTAGTACGCACTTCTTTAATCTTTTCTTCTTTTGGTGCTATCTCATCTAACTCCATCGGAGTTACAGATACGGCAACCATAGCAATCTTTGTAAAATTTTGCACTACAAAATCTGCTACAGCGCTATCTACGAGAATTTGTGCGCCCCCTTGGCCCATGATAATATCGCCAAATTTCGAGCGATCAATGCCAAGCCCCATCAAAGAACCAAGCACATCACGATGATTTAACAATCTAAATCGTGGATCCCAAGATACCTTCAAGGGAACGATACCCATATCTACTGTACCTTGAAAATGACTATCTACAAAGGCGATACGAATACGTTCCGCCCCTTCATAGCCGCCATAGGATTGAACGAGTAATTCAGGATAAGCCGCCTTAATTGCATCCGCAATAACAAGTCCTGCAGGACTTGTAAAGTCACAAACGCGATACGGTTTTCCCTTTACTACTTGTTCTGCTAAATCAAGCATACGGCGCGCTTCTTCACCGCTACCGCTTGCTTCAAAATATCTAATTAATTTACTAGTATCAGCCATTATTTCCCCAATTCATTGGAACGAGCTAAACAAGCAATAACCCCATCTTGTAGGGCACTGCGCAAGCCACCTTTTTCCATAGCTCCAATGCCAGCAATCGTAGTGCCGCCAGGGCTAGTCACTTGATCGCGCAATACAGCAGGATGTGTGCCGGATTCTAAGGCCATTTTACCAGCCCCATACATCGTTTGGGCAGCCGCCTTAATCGCCAATTGACGAGGTAATCCAATGCGAACTCCCGCATCAGCCAAGGCATCTAAAATGACAAACATATATCCTGGGCCAGCACCAGACAAAGCGCCTAATCGATCTAGGTCGGCTTCACTGACAACGGCTACTTCACCAACCGCATTAAATAAAGCCTCCACGTGAATTGTATCAGCTCCATTATCCGCAGTCAACGCAGTCATACCACATCCAATAGATGCTGGAGTATTCGGCATGGCACGGTACAACACCGCGGTTGGTAATGCTTTGCGCAAGGTATCTAATGTTACGCCAGCTGCCACGGAAATAACCGTAGCACCCGCTTTCACAGACGTTAATTGGCTCAATACAGATGGTAATACTTGTGGTTTAACAGCTAAGATAATCGTGTCAAACTGCGCCATATCAGGTAATTCTACAAAACCTGTAACGCCCAATTCGTCAACTAATTCGTCGCGATGTTCAGGGCGACGCACTACGATTGATACATCATCTCTACGTAATATACCTTGCGAAAGTGCGCCTCGTAAAAGGGCACCACCCATGGCGCCTACGCCTATACATACTGTTTTTCCCAACATAGTATCACCACTTTTTCTATACCGGATTATTTATTTTGCCAGTTAAATTCTTGTTGCTCAGTTGTTCCACTTTCAGATTCATTATTATAATCAATGGATACATTAACAGGTACGCACATGAAAATGTCTTTGCCTACCTTTTCCAATTTGCCATCTAATGCAAATGTTGCACCAGATACAAAATCAACGATGCGAGCTGCTTCGTGAGGATCTGTATTTTCAAAGTTAATCAATACAGGGCGCATGTCACGCAATTGATGAGTGATGCTTTCAGAATCTTCAAAAACCTTAGGTTCGATAACAACTACTTTCATGGCTGTTGGACGTTGTGTCATAGTGGATGTGCCTCCTACCTTACGTGGATGGAACTCAGATGCAGCTGCTGTTGGTGCTACTGGTGGCACGTCCTCTGCATAGTCCTCATCATCTTCATATTCATACTCATCATCATAATCATAACGGTCATCATTATTAATGCCGATAAAATTTTTGATTTTTTGCCATTGTTCTCCCATAGACATGGTAATCCTCCTAATATACTCACACTGTTATATTCCCAATTAGTTATATACACGTTCCCCAAAGATGGCAGTGCCTACACGCACGATGTTAGCCCCTTCTTGTAAGGCTATTTCAAAGTCATGTGTCATCCCCATCGACAAATATTGTATATCCCCATCAGGGAAATACCCTTTCATATCTTCATACAAAGCATGTGCCACTCTAAAGATAGGTCTTGCATCCTCCGGATTTTCGAAAAACGGAGCCATGCACATCAACCCTTTAACGCGTACATGCGGTAAGGTCTTCGCATAGTCTCGTATGTCAGGAAAATCCTCTACGGACATACCAGACTTACTCGCTTCGCGAGCTACATTGACTTGTAACAATATGTCTTGTACTTTATCGTGCTTAGCAGCAACCTTTTCGATTTCATCTAATAGTTTCTTACTATCTACAGAATGAATCAAATCAAACATCGGTACCGCTTGACGAACCTTATTAACTTGTAAATGGCCAATTAAATGCCATACCAATTTAGGACCTGTATAAAGCATTTGTTTTTCTTTTGCCTCTTGCACGCGATTTTCGCCTACATGAGTGCATCCAAGGCGAGCCACTTCCTCTACAGCCGTTACAGGATGATTCTTTGTAACCGCAACAAGTAACGCCGTATCCGTGCGCCCTACGCTAGCCATTGCATCGGCCATGCGTTGTTGGATTTTATGAAGGGATTCTTCAATCATATGATCCTCCCATATAGTAACGTATAAATAAATATCCTATAGACTTATATTATATAATATTTAACCAATAATGTATATCTTTACCGTTTTTCGAGCATACCAAATAATGCCATACGCCCTGTTTTACCATGTTCACGACGATAGGAAAAACAATTCTCATCGGTCATACTATCGGTACCACTAATACAGATTTGATCCTTTGGAACACCTCGTTGCAACAAATCTTCTTCGATAAATCGCCATAAATCAACATGTGGTGTCGCTTTCGACGCACCATCTCTAACGATATATCGGACCAATTCATCACTATTGGCATCAGTTATTTTCTTCCACTCGTCTGTGAAAGTATCTGCCAGTTCTTGATTAACCTCAAAGGATTTAGGTCCAATGCTAGGACCTAAATATACATAGCAGTCTTCAAAGCGCGTACCAAAATCTCGTTGCATCGCCTCTAGGGTGATAACCGGTAGATGGCCTATAGCACCGCGCCATCCTGCATGAACGGTAGCTACCACATGATGCACAGGATCGTAAATGCCTACTGGTACACAATCGGCAGTAAATAAGAATAATAGAATATTGGGTATATCCGTATAGATTGCATCACAATCTGGAATAGCGGTATCAGAACTCATGGCGCCAGCACCGATTAAATCTTCTGTAATGCGTACCGCATTGAGTCCATGCACTTGATTACCACAGGTAATGCGGTCTGGCGATACGCCTAAATGATTAGCCACAATGCTGCGGTTATCTAATACATCTTGTAATGAATCTCCTATGTGAGTAGCTAAATTTAGAGATTCACATGGCTTCTTACATACACCGCCATGACGATATGTATCCCCCATAACCAGAGGAAATTGATTGGCCCAGTTAGGCATTTCAAAAGACCATTTACGATCATCATTTGTATTTACATTTACAACAGTAATATCCATACGACTGTTCCTCTACTATTTATTTCTCGAATCACTTACACACGCCACAGCGCTTACAACCTTCCATACAAGGCGGTGTATACGCTTCATCAACGGCCCGTTGCCATTCTTGTTCTAAATAACCATTTCTTAGACCCATATCCAAATGAGACCAAGGCAAATAATCCTCAAACTTGCGTTCCCGATAATTACAGTCATCCATGTCGAGGCCGGCTTTTTTCATTTCAGATTTAAAGGATTTGCTACCTCTATCTAGAGCACATGCAGCGAGTACCTTGCCTAAGCGGCGGTCACCTCGGGCGAGTACACCTTGGATATATGCTTCTTTAGGAGACTCAACGAGTACCTCGATGCGACGATTTTTTTGCAATGATTTCTTAATATATTGTAATTTCTTTTCTACACTCTTTTGATGATCCATAGCCATCCACTGGAATGGTGTAAATGGCTTTGGTATAAATGGATTAATGCTAAGTGTTAATCGGCCTTTACAGCCCACCTCAGCCATGTGTGCTTGTGTACGTTCTGCCAGTCCTACAATAGCATCTATATCTTCATCCGTTTCTGTGGGCAGGCCAATCATAATATAAAGACGCATATGTTGAATACCAGACTTAGCGGATAACTGAGCCGCGGTGCGGAGATTTTCTTCACTAATCCCCTTGTTGATAACACGGCGTAATCGTTCACTACCCGTCTCAGGCGCAATAGTAATTGTCTTTTGTCCACTTTCAGCCAATCCATCGACAACGGCTTGTGTCAAGGAATCGGCGCGCAAGGACGCACAAGAATAGCGCATATCCTTAGAGCGGATATAGGTTACGAGCTCATCAACCTCTGGATAATCGGAAATGGCCGCCCCCATAAGACCTACCTTTTTCCCTAACTTTTCTGCTCTATCCACGCCTTCTTTCAAGATATCCAGTGGTCGTACACGCGGTACGCGGAAACAATACCCAGCCATACAGAATCGACAATGGCGGCCACAGCCTCGAGCTACCTCAATGATATACATAGCGCCAAACTCGGTGAAATTCGTAGCAATTACCGTTTCACCTCCACTCGTAAGAGCCTCAAAGTGGCGTCGTATGATTTTGGGTGCGCCATCTGCTATATCATAGCCAACAAAACGCTTATTATCGTCATATTGAGGGGTATATAAAACAGGTACATATACACCATCAATTTGAGCTAGTGCAGAAATCGTTTCTTCTCGGCTTTCACCATTCTCACGACCCTTGCGAATTCGTTCTAACACAGCAGTAACGATGCCCTCCCCTTCACCGATGATGAAAGCATCGATAAAGTCCGCAAAGGGCTCAGGATTAAATGTCGCACACGGTCCTCCGGCAATGACGATAGGATCAAAGCCAGTTCGATCTTCGCTCATAACAGGCACACGCCCATATCGTAGCATTAATGGGATATGAAAATAGTCCATTTCAAAGGTCACATCAAAGGCCACTACATCAAACTGATGCATAGGTCGTTGCGTTTCAACACTCATAAGCGGAGTTTTCGTCTTATCATAGACGTCTAGTTCCTTTTTCTCAGGCAAGAATATCCGCTCGCATACACTAGATGGATGCAAATTGATTTCCTCATAGATAATGTGAAGGCCTAAATTGCTCATGCCAACGAAATATGTATTTGGATAAACAATGGCAACCTTTTGCTCCGCATGAGGGTTAATAGTTACGCGACTATCTTCATCTTTATAAAGTTCTTGTAATCGATCAATTAAATCTTTACGGTTCACTAATTTCCTTTCTATATAAGCCCACTACGAAAAGTGGGCTTAACAACGCTCTCTATATATAATTCAAGAGATTATATTTTAGATTTTATTGTATCCTTTGTATGAATAGTCTTTGTTTTAATTGTTTTTACCAATTGAGGCCGATGTTTTTTCTCATACGGATACAATACGACTTTACCATCTCTGTATTCCGCAATGTAGATATCCTTAATAGAATACCCTTGTGCCTGTACCTCTTGTTCTAGCCATTCTTTATCTTTTTCAATTACATCAAGAGTAAATTGATTAATTTGACCATCATTGATCAAATCAAAACGAATATTCTCTTCTCCAAATTGAACAACACTAAGCTGACCATTTTGCTCTAATACGGCGCGCTTAACATCAGCTACATATTGAACACCAGCTGTACGAAGTTTTAGTTTTAACTCAGCCGATTGAATGCCATAACGCA
Organism: Veillonella atypica; assembly: GCF_041431435.1. Lineage (NCBI taxonomy): Bacteria > Bacillati > Bacillota > Negativicutes > Veillonellales > Veillonellaceae > Veillonella > Veillonella atypica. The sequence goes on along the minus strand of NZ_JAPVXV010000009.1, from coordinate 18,184 downwards.
TACATTCCTCAGTCAAAATATGCCCTTTTTCAATAACAATTACCGGATGACCATCTAGAATTGTTTTAAAGAATCGAAGATTACCTTTTAAGAATTTAAGCGTCATCACGAGGATAGTCCATAAGATGAGGACTAACATAAATTGTAAAATACCAATCGCATCATTATAGATGATGGCGCCGATAATGCCGCCGAGTACATAGTTTTGTAATTGATCTAAGGCTGAGGTGGGCGCCAAATTACCTTTACCCATTAAGTTAATTTGTAAAATAATCGCCAAGAGACCTATGGCGAGTTTGGCAAAGACCATCCCATAGACGGCCATAGCTTCTGTCATATGTGGTCCTCCTTATGGTAATACATCCGCTTTATCATGAATTCGATCTGTAGGACTTACTGTATACACACGAGTGATTGTATAGGTAGTAAATTCAGGATTAAATTGCACCTCATAGTATGCATCGCTAACCTTTAAGATCATACCATTACGTACCTTTAAGGAATTAACAGCTAATCGACCTTCATCAACACCACGGTCTGCACTAAAGGAATGCAAGAATTGAGCCATTCTAGAAGAATCTTCAGAGTAATTCTTCATACGACCATATTCTTGATATTCTAAGCCTAAGAAAAATACAATAATTAAGGATAATATAACAGTTAAATCACGGTAACGGCTTGTAAAACCATTACGCAAAACTTGAATGCCTACTCCGAGAAGGGCTAATAAAACAACTACAAAGATAACGAAGCCTAATGTATGACCAGATGTGATTTGGCTTTCCACATAGGAAACGGTATAGAAGTCCATAATTATGCTCCTTTCATATATCTTTTTATTATATCACAAATAAATATGATAATAACCAACAACGATTTATAAAAAAATAGAGCTACCACAATGATAGCTCTATTAAACAGTTACTATACTAATTTATTTACATTCACGGTACACGATGATATAAGCATGAGTATTCGCTGTAAAACCAGATTCTAATTCTAGTTCAACTTCTAAAACGGCATCGTCAACGTCACCTTTATAATACGCATTGCGTTGTTCTGCGGAATAGAAATACATAGCCGCATTATATTCATTACCTGCTTGTACTGGAATTGTGATGGTAACAGGCTGTGTTTCAACATTCTTTGTTTTAGTACCCACATTATCCGTCGTGTAATATACGGATTCAATGGTATGTTCTCCTGGTGTTAATGCCACAATGACTTGACCATATTGACCAGTTTTATGATCAATAGTAGAAAGGTCCTTACCATCAACCTTTACAGATTTACCATAAATATGAAGAATCGCTTTATTAGCATTCTCTTGTACAAATTGTTGTTCACCGGCTTGTCGTTTTTTATTGAACTTCATAAATACGGCAAACAAAATGGCCCAAATGACTGCAACCGCCACGATGATAATAATAGTTGTAGAACTCATAGTATCTCTCCTTATACCAAAATATACTACATTGACTCTACGTTAACTATATCATACGTACTTGTATTACTCAATAAAAAAGCGACCCCAAATGGGGTCGCTTTCAGTAAGCCTATGCTTATCAAGAAATTACTAATGCAATCTCTTATTTCAACCAGCTCATCAAGTTGCGAAGTTCTGCACCAACTGGTTCGATTGGATGAACAGCTGCTGCTTCGCGATGTTCTTTAAGGAATTTTTGACCATTTTTGGAATCAGCCAAGAATTCATCAGCGAATTTACCAGATTGAATGTCAGCCAAGATTTGTTTCATAGCTTCTTTAGTTTCTGGAGTAATTACGCGAGGGCCTGCATAGTAATCACCATATTCTGCTGTGTTAGAAATGGAGTTACGCATTTTTTGGAAACCACCTTCGTAGATAAGGTCTACGATCAATTTCATTTCATGCAAGCATTCGAAGTAAGCGTTTACAGGTTCATAACCAGCTTCTGTTAATACTTCGAAACCAGTTTGAATCAATGCAGTCAAACCACCGCACAATACAGCTTGTTCACCGAACAAGTCAGTTTCTGTTTCGGATTTGAAGTTAGTTTCCAAGATACCTGCACGGCCACCACCGATACCGCAAGTCCAAGCTAATGCTACTTCTTCAGTATCGCCAGATGGGTCTTTTTCTACTGCGTACAAGCAAGGAACGCCGGAGCCTTCTTGGTATGTACGACGTACTAAGTGGCCAGGACCTTTAGGTGCTACCATGAATACGTTGATATCTTCGCGAGGAACGATTTTACCGAAGTGAATGTTGAAGCCGTGAGCGAATGCTAAGTATGCACCTTGTTTCAAGTTAGGAGCGATATCTTTTGCATAAACGTCTGCTTGTAATTCGTCTGGAATCAATACCATAACGATGTCAGCGCCTTTAACTGCTTCTGCAGTTTCTTTTACAGGAAGACCTGCCTCTTCAGCTACTGCCCAGCTTTTGGAACCAGCGCGAAGACCGATAGTTACGTCAAAACCGTTTTCTTTCAAGTTCAATGCATGAGCATGACCTTGGGAACCGTAACCTAAAACTGTAATTTTTTTGCCTTCCAATTTACTTAAATTGCAATCTTCATCATAGTAAACTGTTGTACCTAAAATTTTACCTGCCATGTTAGACAACCTCCAATATTATATTCAATAGAATATTTAATATATATACTGTACACAATCTCGCAAATAATTGCAAGGTTTGTAGCGTATATCGTAATTTATCGAATAGTCAAATAGACTAATTCATAACTAAATTTGTACCCTCTTTGTATTAAAAAAATATGAATTCAGAAATTTTCATACCTTATTTAACGATAACCCAAGGGCGATCTTTTTCCCAAACAACGGATACATCAATACCGAAAACATCGGTCAATATATCGTCAGTTAAGATGTCCTGTTTTTTGCCTTTATACACGATGAGACCATCTTTAATAATTGCTACATGTGTAATGCTAGGCATAATTTCTTCGATTTGATGAGATACATAGATAAAAGGCTTCTTCTCATCACGAGCCATGTTTTCCACGGTTCTTAAGAATTGCTCACGAGCCGGCAAATCAAGACCAGAGCAAGGTTCATCTAAGATCAACAAATCAGGATCTGCCATAATGGCACGAGCCAATAGTACACGGCGTTGTTCGCCAACGGATAAGGTGGAGAATTTATGGCCTTCCAAATAGGATATTTTAAATTCTTCCATTAGGTCTATCGCTTTTTTTCGCTGGTCTTCAGAGACGTCCTTATAGATGCCGATAGTGTTGAAAGCACCGGAAATAACGACATTTTCTACCAATTGGCGATCTAAGGTAGATTGAAATTGGCCCAATGTGGCGCTTACAAATCCTAAGCGATTTTTAATCTTAACCCATGCATATTTGCCAAATTCATGGCCAAATACACGCAACAGACCGGTCGTTGGGATTTGATAGGCTGGAATCATACTGAGCATCGTCGATTTACCGGCCCCATTGAGGCCTAATAGAGCCCAGTTTTCGCCTTCTTCCACGTGCCAATCTACGCCTTTTAGAATTTCTCGACCATCGCGACGAAATTTGACATCTTCATAATGTAGTACTTCACTACTCACACAATCATCTCCTACATTTTTTCTCCACGGCTCATAGCAGTGATACCTGTTTTGGCAATTTCAAGAATACCATAGGTTTCCATAATTTGGATGAAACCGCGTAATTTTTCTACGCTGCCGATAACCTCAATAATCATAGACGTAGGAGAAATGTCTAGTACATTACCGCGATATACGTCGGCAATTTGAACAATTTGAGATCGTGTTGTAGCTGTTGCTTTCACCTTGATAAGCATTAATTCACGGCAGACTACATCATGATCGTCAAAAACTTTAACCTTAACAACATCGATTAGCTTGTAGATTTGTTTTTGCACTTGATCGAGGATGCGGTCATCCGCTTCAACAGTAATGGTAATACGCGCATAACCTGGCTGATTTGTAATACCAGAGGTCATTTTTGTAACGTTAAAACCACGGCGGTTAAAGAGTGCCAAAATACGTGTACCAATACCTGGCGCATTTTTTGCAATGATTAAGACTTGATGTTCTTTAGCCATTTATAGCACCCCTTTCTTACCCATCATACCGCTTACAGTGCCACCTGCTGGAATCATCGGCAATACATTGTCTTCTCGTTCAACACGACAATCCAAGACGATGCTTTCGTCAGAGGTAATATAAGATTGGAAATCTTTATTGAAAGCTTCTACCGTATCGAGACGAGCTGCTTTCAAATCAAATGCATCAGCTAATTTCAAGAAGTTTGGACTTATTTCCAAATCTACATAGGAATAGCGACGATCATTAAAGATTTGTTGCCATTGACGAACCATGCCAAGATATCCATTATTGATGATCACAATTTTAATTGGTAAATTGTACTGGCGAACCATCATGAGCTCTTCACAAGTCATTTGGAAACCGCCATCACCAACTACGAGGATAACTTGTTTCTCAGGTGCCCCTACTTGTGCACCAATAGCCGCTGGCAAGCCATAGCCCATTGTACCAGCGCCACCAGAGGTAACAATAGTATGTGGCTTTTTATGAGTTAAGAATTGAGCTGACCACATTTGATGTTGCCCAACATCAGTTACAATGATGGCATCATCATTAGCGATTTTATTAAGCTCAGATAATACATATTGTGCATGTAACTCACCATTTGTAGACTCAGGAACCACCATAGGATATTCCTTTTGCCACTCGCGGATTTGTTCAATCCACGTCTCATGAGTAACAGGTTCAACTAATGCATTAAGTTCGGTTAATACTCGTTTTAAATCACCTACAATAGGTACGTTGATAGTAACATTCTTATCGATTTCAGCTGGGTCGATATCGATATGAATGATCTTTGCTTTTTTACAGAAGAAATCAGGATGACCTGTAATGCGGTCATGGAATCGAATGCCTGCCGCTATAACAAGGTCGGCCTCCTCTGTACAGTTATTAGCCGCTACAGATCCATGCATCCCTACCATGCCAAGTGCTAATTCGTGGTCTCCAGGGAAACCACCAAGACCAACCAGCGTATTAGTCACAGGAATTTGAGCCTTTTCAGCTAACTCCTTAAGTTCATCCATAGCGCCTGATTTCAATACGCCAGCACCAGCAATGATAAGTGGACGCTTTGCATTCTTGATAAGGGTTGCCGCTTTTTTAATTTGCCCTTGATGGCCTTTGTATGTTGGATCATACCCTTCAAGATGAATAGGTACTTCGTATAATTTATTGTATTCCGCCATAGATATTTTTTCTGTTTGAATATCCTTTGGAATATCGATTAATACAGGACCTGGACGACCTGTACCAGCGATGAAGTACGCTTCCTTGATAATGCGAGGCAAATCGTGAATATCTTGAACTAGATAGTTATGCTTAGTAATCGGCATTGTAATACCTTGGATATCCGCCTCTTGGAAGGAATCCTTACCGATAAACGGACGACCTACCTGTCCAGTAATAGCTACCATCGGCACTGAGTCCATATAAGCCGTCATAATGCCTGTTACAAGGTTTGTTGCACCAGGTCCAGACGTAGCAAGGCATACGCCTACACGACCGGATACGCGTGCATAACCATCTGCTGCATGGGCTGCACCTTGTTCATGACGTACGAAATAGTGTTTAATTTCAGGGAAGCTATAAATTTCATCATAAATTGGAATGACTGCGCCACCTGGATAGCCGAACATATCAGTTACACCAAGGCGATGCAATGTTTCTAGGACAATGCGTGCCCCATTGATTGTTTCTGCGCTCATAGGAACCCTTTCAACCAGCTATTCTGATAGAATCTCGCTGGAATTTAAACGTTGAATAATGTAACCATTATTTTTAAAAGTATCAATAATGCTTTGGATGTGCTCTTCCCCATTGGTTTCAACCGTTACTTGTAATTCCACTTCATGGAAACGGTCAAGGTTTTTAAACTGATTATGATCGAGCTTAATTACATTTGCATCCGCCTCAGCAAGCATTTGAGATACCGCAACCAATTGACCTGGTTTATCCGGAAGATTTACAGAGAAGGTGAAGATCCGACCACGGACTACGAGACCTTTATTAATCATAGAGGAAATGGTAAGTACGTCGATATTACCACCGCTGACAATAGCTACCACCTTTTTATCTCGGCAGTCTAGCTTTTTAAGCCCTGCTAATGGTAAGATACCTGAATTTTCTGCTACTAATTTATGTTTTTCAACGAGCAACAAGAATGCTTCCATCAATTCGTAGTCTGAAACTGTAATTATTTCATCTACGTATTTCTTAATATATTCAAGTGTAGTTTCACCAATTTGACGTACCGCCGTACCATCAGCAATGGTAGCCACTTCGTCGAGTGGTACAGGATGATCGGCCTTTAATGCTGCCAAAGCACTGGCTGCCCCTTCTGGTTCTACACCAATAACTTTGATGCGAGGATTTTTTAATTTAGCAGCCGCTGCAATGCCAGATACAATGCCGCCGCCCCCAACAGGTACCAGTAATACATCCGCATCAGGTAGTTCTGCTAATACTTCAAGAGCAATTGTACCTTGCCCTTCGATGACATCTTCATCATCGAAAGGATGAACAAACACATAGCCGTTTTCTTGTTGGAGCTCCATCGCCTTTTGGTAAGCTTCATCATAAATCTCACCATGTAGTACAACCTCAGCCCCATATTGTTTTGTAGCATTCACCTTTATGAGAGGTGTATGTTTTGGCATGACGATTGTGGCTTTAATGCCGAGGCGTTTAGCTGCAAGTGCTACACCTTGTGCGTGGTTTCCTGCAGATGCGGCAATAACACCGCGGGCCTTTTCCTCTTCTGTCAATTTTGCAATTTTATTGTATGCTCCACGCACCTTAAAGGAGCCTGTTATTTGCAAGTTTTCTGGCTTGATATATACATCATTGCCACACTCGTCTGAAAACACATCACTATGAAGCAATTTAGTTTTCACGGTAATCGTGGTTAACCGTTCGCGAGCCTCCATAAAATCATATAACTTACGCATTAATACTCCTTTATTAAAGATTGGTATAAAATATATTACTATTAAGATTAGTCTTCAAATACTTCGATAGCACCTTGTGCTGCAGAAGATACATGGAGAGCATATTTTTTAAGGTATCCAGTTACATTGGATTTGAATGGTTTCAATGCTGCTTTACGGCGAGCGATTTCATCGTCAGATACAGCTAATTCCAATTTGCCGTTTGGAATATCGATGTTGATGATATCACCATCTTCAACAACGGCGATTGTGCCACCTGCGGCTGCTTCTGGAGATACGTGACCAATGGATGCACCACGAGTAGCACCAGAGAAACGACCGTCAGTCAACAATGCTACGTCTTTATCAAGACCCATACCAGCGATCATAGATGTTGGAGTCAACATTTCGCGCATGCCAGGACCACCTTTAGGGCCTTCGTAACGGATAACTACCACATCACCTTTTACGATTTTACCGCCTGTAATAGCTTCAACAGCTTCTTCTTCGCTGTTGAATACCTTTGCTGGGCCAGAGTGAACGAGCATATCATCATCTACGGCACCTGCTTTTACAACGGAACCGTCTACAGCAAGGTTACCTTTAAGAACCGCAATACCACCTGTTTCATGAACAGGATTATTCCATGGATGGATAACATCTTCATCCACAACATGAGCTGCTGTTGCAATTTCACCTTGTGTTTTAAGAGCTACAGTTTTGCAATCTGTATGCAAACGACCATTTTCTGCTAAACGTTTCAACACAGCAGATACGCCGCCTGCAGCATACAAATCTTCGATGAAGTATTTACCAGATGGAGAAAGTTTGGACAATTGAGGTGTGTTTTGTGCAATGCGATCGAAGTCGTCCAAGGACAATGGCACTCCTGCTTCGTGAGCAATGGCTGGCAAATGAAGCGCTGTATTGGAAGATCCCCCCAAGGCCATATCGAGAGCTACCGCATTTTCAAAGGCTTCGCGTGTCATAATGTCTTTAGGACGAAGGTTTGCTTTCAATACCTCTACTGCTTGCATACCTGCTAATTTAGCAAGACGTAAACGTTCAGAGTATACTGCTGGGATTGTACCATTACCAGGAAGGCCCATACCAAGAGCTTCTGTTAAGCAGTTCATTGTATTAGCGGTGTACATACCAGAGCAAGAACCACATGTAGGACATGCGGTATTTTCGATTTCAGCTAACTCAGCATCACCCATTTCACCAGTTTGATGTTTACCTACTGCTTCAAATACATCAGACAAACCGATTTTTTTGCCATTGTGTACGCCTGCAAGCATAGCACCACCGGATACGAATACGGATGGAATGTTTAGACGAGCTGCAGCTATCAACATACCAGGTACTACTTTATCGCAGTTTGGAATGAATACCATCGCATCAAATGGTGTTGCCATAGCTGTTGCTTCGATGGAATCAGCGATGATATTACGAGTTACCAAGGAGTATTTCATACCGATGTGGTTCATCGCCAAGCCGTCACAAATACCAATTGTATTGAACTCGATTGGCACACCACCTGCGTTGCGGATACCGTCTTTTACGGCTTGTACAATATTTTTCAAGCCCACATGACCAGGAATGATTTCATTAAAGGAATTGGCAATACCAATGACCGGTCTACCTAATTCTTCGTCTACGAAACCGAGTGCTTTTAATAAAGATCTGTGTGGTGCACGTGCTACGCCTGTTTTTAAATTGTCACTTCTACAACTCATGATATTCTCCTCACTTCTTTTGAAAGTATCCACTTGGACGGCTTTCACAATGAATAAAAAAAGACGATTCCAAAGAACCGTCTTAAAAGTTTACAAATGATATTCCTTTTGTTTACAGAATTCCTAAATACATACATAAAAACCTATGTACCCCATGGAATACATACAAATAAGAAACACTATAGTCAAATCTTATTGATTGTATATTAAACCATTCGCGGAACTTTTAAGACAAAAACGTGTTAAGTTGTTGTTCATAATTCGAATGTTTTTAATAATCACGACCAGCGCGATAATCAACAAGCTAATGACTAAACCGAACATGTTTCCTCCTAAAATAATCTGTAACGATAAACCTATAATAACACGTTCTATAGTGTCATGCAATAAATATTCTATAGATTTATTATATTTTTTTTATGAAGTTCACCATACCCAATAGCTATACCCATATATGTTTATGCACCAATATTGGATATACAAAAATCCCCCGCCGTAGCGAGGGATTTATATATTATAAAATACCGAACAGCCACATACCAAATGTACCAGCCCAGAAGTGAATCATAAAACTTACTACAGAAATAGCAAGACCTACCCGCCACCATGTGCCTTGAGGTACATAGCCTGCACCAAAGAAGATTGGTGTTACACCAGAGCTATAATGCGTTAATGTACAGCCAGGGCTATTCATCAAACCAAAGAGCAAGATGGTAAATGGAATCGGCGCACCCATGGCAACCAAAATGGCTGCAAAGGCGGAGAATAATGCGGTAATACGCGCCGTACCACTAGCAAAGAAGTATTGAGAGTATACGAAGGTTGCAGAGATGATAAAGGATGCCCAGAACCAATCGATACCTACGAGATGTTGACTTACAAAATTAGCAAACACAGCCACTACACCAAGTTTACCAAGAAGGCCCGCCATACCAACGAGGGTCCCCATCCAAATGAGGATATCCCAACCGGTGCGTTCACCTAATATGTCTTCCCATGTAAGGGAGCCAGTTACAACACAAGCAAGAACACCCATCATAGCAACTACTGTAGGATGTAACTTTGTCCAAATCGCCGTAGCCCAAAGCAAAATACACAGGATAAAGATAATAGCCACAGAAATTTCAGATTTCGTAATTGGCCCAAGTGCATTTAATTCCTTTTGTGCCATCTCAGCCGCCTCTGGTGTTTCTTTGATTTCTGGCGGATAGATTTTATAGATAAACCATGGCATCAAAATCATACAAATCACACCAGGGATGACACCCGCTTGGAACCATTCCCACCAAGAAATATCATAACCAAATAATTTTGCACCTAAGGATGTGATCAATAGGTTACCGCTACAAGCAGTTAAAAAGATTGTTACTGTAATTGTATTGATGGTGTGGGCCGTCGTCATCAAGTACGCCCCTATGCGACGTGCTGTATTGCCATGAGGCTCAGAGTCAAAAGCAAGGGAAATATTTTGGACAATTGGAAAAATGATACCGCCCCCACGCGCCGTATTAGATGGCGTAGCTGGAGAGATAATCAAATCCGTACAAGCTAAGGCATAGGCTAATTTCAGAGAACTTGTACCAAAAGCACGAATTAATGTGTATGCAATGCGCTTACCGAGGCCGGAATTAATAATACCTCTAGAAAAGAATACGGCTGCTACGATAAGCCACACATTAGCCTCTGCATAGCCACCCAAGGCTTGCACCATCGTAATAGAATTTGTTGCTACTGCCACAACAATACCAAAGAGTGCCATAATACCCGTCGGCCAAGGGCGCAAAATAAAACCAACAATCGTAGCCGTAAAGATAGCCAACAAATGCCAACCTTCAGGCTTAATCGCCTCTGTATGAGGCAAAAACCAAATAATCAGGCCAATCAAAACGGTTAAGGCCGCTCGTGTCCATGTACTCATAGTCCCTCCAAAAATTCCTTAATCTTAGGTTTTTGACGCAATGTCTCCATTTGTTCATCAGTCAATAATTTAACCTTATCTCGGTCTTTATTAACAAGGCAGAAAAATCCTATATAGTCGCCCTTATTAGCTCTAAATTGATGAATTGTATTACCTGGAATTTCAATAAAGTCCCCTTGTGCTACATCATAAATTTCATCACCTAGTAAAAGCTGCCCCTTACCGCGGCCAATCATAACCATATGTGTATGCTCATGATACTCTAACGTAGAGTAGCCACCGGGCAAACATTCAAAATAACGGAATTGGCAGGGAATATCATAAGCCCCATCATATAGCACTTGTCGTGTTACATCCTTAAAAGGACTACCATCTTGTTTATACACCAAGGTATCAACGCCATCCCATTTAAAATTTTCCGAATCAAACTTGCGTATCATCTCATCACCTCACAATACAAAAAGGGCTGTATCGAAACGATGTTTCAATACAGCTCTATGAATTCGATTATTTAAAGAGACGTTTAATCGTACCTAGTAAACCATGGCTATGTTCACGAACACCATCAGCCACGGACTCAACATCAAATCCAGTTCGTTCAATAGCTGTTGTAATCGTTTCAACAGATACCTTTGCTGGATCAAAAGATACAGTAGCCGTTTTATTTGGCAAATCAACTTCGGAACTAAGTACGCCATCTAGGCCTAATGTAGCACCTTCTACTGTTTCCTTACAATTATTACACATCATACCAGGTACAGTGAATACCTTTGTTACAACGCCATTATCTTCACCACAACCGCAATCTTTGCACATAATAATACCTCCTAATCATTAGCTTCCTTATGTTTTTCATCATTTTTAGCCCCAGCTGTCACATCGATAGTGGTAGCAGATTTAACGGCTTCCTTTGTTTCATCGACAGCTTTCTTTGGGCCGGAAAGAGCATCTTTAAATTCATTGATCCCCTTACCAATCGCTTTACCCACTTCAGGTAATTTACCAGGTCCGAAGATAACTAGAGCAATCACTAAAATAACTATTAATTCAGGTGTTCCTATAGACCCCATTTGTATCTCCTTTATATTTACTTAATACTACAACAATCAGTGTACATCATTATACGCATCTTTGTCCACATACCATGTCATAGGTTCTTGTGAAAGCACTGCACCCGGCAGTACACGACCGATACGTTTATCCCATGATGTATCTTCATAATCCTCACGTTGGTACAAAACCTTTGTAAGGGCAGTCCGTTTACTTTCACCAGTCACAGTGAACCAAAGGACATCTGTTTTCGCCAAAAACGAGAAGGTCATGGAAATGCGTTCCCACACCTTGCCATCCTCAACGGGCACAACGTTGCGATCTGCTATACGCAGTGCATGAGAACCCGCAAAAAGTCCTGCTGTATGACCATCCTCACCAAGATCCAGGATTGCTAAATCCAGGCCAGATTTTTTACAAGCTTTAAGAACATTGCCTATTTCTTTATCGTACTCGTCAGCTGCCTCTATAACAGTTTTCGAATTGGTGTTAATAGGAAAGAAATGAGCCGCCCCCTTCGCCTTACAAAGCAGATATGGTTTTACACGGTTGAAATAATTATCTTCATGAGACTGAGGCAAAAATCGCTCATCAGTCCAGACAAAAAATATCCGTTCCCAGTTAACACGCTCAATGTACTCAGCAGAGTTCAATGTCTCTAACAAACCATTGATGACTGTGCCTCCAGTGATACCTACAATGCATGTTTCGGTGCGGCTGATTTCTTCATTGGTGAAAGCAATAAAATCCTCCGCCAATGCAGCGACCACATCACTAGGAGTATCATAACATTTAATTGTATCTTGAGCCATAAAATATGGACCTCCTAAAACTATCTCAATAGTTCTATTATATACGTTTTGTCAATGTATGAAAAGGAAAAACCGATGTAACACACTATATGAGTCACATCGGTTCTAATAATATGAGTATGTAGTTCTAATTTACAGACGATTTAACACACCTTATTACAAAATAGTCTTACTTTTGGCCAAATTTAGGACGACGGCGTTCTGTAAAGGCAAGAACACCTTCTTTGAAATCTTCAGAAAGACCTAATTCACATTGGTTTTCTACTTCAAATGTCTTATATTCTTCCCAACCTGCTAAGAAGCTTCTCCACATCATTTCCTTCATAACGTGGTACGATTTTGCAGGGCCTTTTGCTAATTTTTCAACTAGGCGTCTTGTAGCAGTCTCTAAATCCTCTGGTTCACAAACTTTATATACAAAACCAAGTTCTTTACCTTTTTCAGCAGAAACAGCTTCGCCAGTCATAACGATATGCATAGCACGGTTCATACCAATAGAACGAGTTAACAAGAACAACCCGCCTGCATCTGGAGCAAGGCCTACATTTACGAAAGCTTGGATAAAGCGTACATTGTTAGCCGCTACTACAAAGTCCGCTGCTAACGCCATGTTGAACGCTGCACCTGCCGCTGCACCTTGAAGGCTCATGATAACAGGTTTAGGTAAGCGTTTCATAGCCATAGAAATCTGCGCTACTAGCTCAACGATTTCAAATAAAGACTCTGTATCACCATCATTTACAGCCCGTTCCATTTCTGTTAAATCGCCGCCAGCAGAGAATACCTTGCCTTCAGCATTGATGAGCAATGCACGAACACTTTCATCATGATGTGCTTTATCTAAAACCTCAAGGATCTCCTTGCACATTTCGATGTTAAAACCATTCGCCACTTTAGGACGATTAAAGGTCAACGTACCAATACCGTTGTCCACTACGTACTGAATAGTATTATATATCATATGAATTCTCCTATATGAAAATTATCTTTCGAAAAAATTCGATTATGTACCTCTATTATAGGAAAATAAAATGGGGATGTAAATGTGAAATTACTTCTTTTCACTAACCCCTATATTAAATAGGTTTTCAAATTGAGTAATAGATTCTGGCAAAATAGCTTTATATTCCGTATAAAATGCTTGTAACTCTTGCGTGGAAATACGAATTACATTCTTCATCTCTTCTAAATTCTTAATATCTCGTGCATATAAGTAAATATAATAACCTTTATCTTCATACTCCTTGAACGAAAGAGCATCTAATTCGCCTGCTTTCGGACCTTTAACTTGTACAACAGCCTTTTTAACATTATTTACATCACGAGAAATCAACTGACATTCAATCTTTACAGTCGTTGATTTATTGGCAATGGAGTTAGAAAGTAGATAATAGCCTTTAACAATTTGAAGGTAAGAAATTACCAACTCTTCCAATTCAAAATCGGGTAGATTCTCTATTACATTATTCGCTATAGTTGAATTAACATTATAATACGCTTCATCAGGTTCTTTATTAGGGTCTTCACTAAGCAATTTATTAAATACAAATTTAGAGTATTCGGTGATAGCTGGATAATGTAATCTCTGAACAATTCCACCTCTAGCGCGATTAAACGATGCTTTTATCTGTCCAGGCACTTCTAGGCCAAGTGCATAGGCTTTAACAGGTAAAATAGCACCAATATCTAACTCTTTATTTAAATAGGCCTTAGCATGATTTTTGACTCGACAAATCCAATACACACCATTTAGATCTCTCGTCCAAAACAGATCATTTACACGAGCCTCTTTAAATATCTTTAAAGCTGGATTTAATCGTCGATTTTGTCCATGTACATACTCTACAACGGTATCATAAAACGCAGAATAGTCATCAGATTCAAAATTAACACAACTCCAACCTATAGCTAAAAATTGATTTTTACATTGATTTTTACCATGTAAGCAGAAATCAATTAATTTCTCCCGTTCATTTGTAGCTGTTTTTAAATTAATCCTCGTAACGTAATCCTTTTCCATACTGTTTCCCCCTAACAAATGAAATATATTTACACTATACCATAAATTAGACGCAAAAAACACCTGCAGACATTGTCTGCAGGTGTAATAACCTGTTGTCCAAATATTAACGTTTGGAGAATTGGCTTGCTTTGCGGGCTTTTTTAAGACCGTATTTTTTACGTTCTTTCATACGTGGGTCACGAGTCAAGAAGCCAGCTTTTTTCAAAGATTGACGAAGTTCGCCATCTACGTCCAATAACGCACGGGAGATACCGTGACGAATTGCACCAGCTTGACCGGAAGGACCGCCACCAGCTACAGTTGCGATTACATCGTATTGTTCAACTGTGTTAGTCAAGTTCAAAGGTTGTTTTACGATCAATTCCAAAGTTTGGCGACCGAAATATTCATTAAGTTCACGTTTGTTAACAGTGATTTTACCTGTGCCCGGTACCAGACGAACTCTAGCAACGGAAGATTTTCTACGACCAGTGCCGTAATATTGTGCTACTGCCATTATATGTTCCTCCCTCTAGATTATCGTACGGAAATTTCTAAAACTTCTGGTTTTTGAGCTGCATGTGGATGCTCAGGACCAGCGTATACGTTTAATTTACGGTATTGTTGTGCACCCAATTTGTTTTTTGGAAGCATACCACGAACTGCCATTTCAACAACACGTTCAGGTTGTTTTTCAAGCATCATGGACAATTTAGTGAAACGGGAACCACCTGGGTAACCAGAGTGACGGAAGTATTCCTTTTGTTCCAATTTTTTACCAGTTACGCGAATTTTTTCTGCGTTTACAACGATCACATGGTCACCAGTGTCTACGTGTGGTGTGAAAGTTGGTTTATTTTTGCCCCGAAGAACTTTTGCAACTTCGGCAGCAAGGCGTCCTAAAGTTTTACCTTCAGCGTCAACAACATACCATTTCCGTTCGATTGTGTTCGGATTGGCCATAAATGTAGTTTTCATGCTGCATATCCTCCTAATAACGTCATAATTCTACCAAAATCAGCTTGTCCTTTGCTTCCGGGGCTAATGGAAACACGACTAAAGCTTACTCAAAATAGTATACAGATTTTGGTGGTTCATGTCAATTGTTTTTTATACTGCCATAGCCCTTTGACAGCAACCATCATAAAGAAAAAACCACCCAAGTTTGAGTGGTTTTCCCATAAACGCCAAATTATTTGGAGTACAATTCGACGATAAGTGTTTCGTTAACTTCGATAGGAAGTTCTTCACGTTGAGGAAGACGAGTGAATGTAGCTTTGAAGCCTTCCAAGTCTTTTTCAATGTAAGGAAGTTCGAAAGAACGAAGTTCTTGGAAATTAGTTTTGAACATTTCGTTGTCGCGGGAAGCTTCACGAAGTTCAATAACGTCACCTGGTTTGCAGGAGTAGGATGGAATGTCTACACGACGACCATTTACCAAAATGTGGCCATGGTTTACCATTTGACGAGCTTGACGAATGGAGTTACCGAAGCCGATGCGATATACAAGGTTATCAAGACGTTGTTCCAAAAGGATCAACATGTTTTGACCTGTAACACCTTGCATTTTTTTCGCTTTATCATAATAGCGTACGAACTGGCGTTCTAGCAAGTTGTAGTAAGCTTTAACTTTTTGTTTTTCTAATAATTGTGTGCCATACTCAGACATTTTTTTCTGACGTTGGTCTTTTTTGACGCGATTCAAGGCTTTTGCGTGACCGAATACGTTCACACCAAAGCGACGACAAAGTTTGAATCGAGCCTCTCTTCTCGTTGCCATGTGATTATCACCTCATAAATTAATATATACTTGTACCACGACATAAAGGTACTTAGTAATAATATCACTTCTTATGCCCCTATGTCAATTAGTTCTCCCTATAAATAACATGTGCAAAGCAGATTCTTTCGCCATACTATTTATCATTATTTTTACTCACCTATCATAATATTAGAAACGAAATTTCTTATAAAAGAACCGCTCTATATCTATTCTAATTAATTCATCGCCTTTTATAGATTTAGATGAAAAAATACTTATAGTATGCTACAATACAATTAATATAGGTAATAAGTAGTAATGTGAGGTTTTTATTATAATCGGAGTACCGAAATGAAAGAATTACCAACCATGCAAGAGCTACAAAGTTTTATTACATATAATAAAACAGGTAGCTTTACACTAGCAGCACAAACGATGAATATCACCCAATCTGCTTTCAGTGCGCAAATGAAAAAATTAGAACGACTTGTAGGCGTTAAATTAATTTCTCGCTCCACCCGCGGCAGCCGTTTGACGCCAGAAGGTGAACTATTCCTGCCTGAAGCAGAACTCGTATTGGACACATTGGAGAGAGCCATACAATCCATCCGTTTAGCTAGCAAGGTTGAACGCCCTATCCTAAACATCGGCGTTCTTCGTAGCCTCGGCGACATTCGCCTCAATGGATATGTATCGCATTTCTTTGAAAACCATCCTGAATTTTCTGTATCTATTTACGATATGGAAGAAGAAGAGCTATTGCTCGATTTACGAGAAAATCGTATCGACATTGCCCTTCTCTATTTACCAAATAATAAGGACATGTCCTTATATGAATCAAAAGCGCTACGGGAAGATGAATTTGTATATTATGCGCCAAAATTGATTGATCAAGTTAAAGAAGCTACGTTAAAATCAATTCAACAATTCCCACTTTTAATGTATCCACCTAAATATTTTATGTACCGTACATTAAAAGCATATGTAGGTAATGGTCAACAAAATCTACACATCCGTGGTAGCCGCTTATCTAATCCGTACACAATGATCGATTATTGTGGTAAGAATGAATCTGGTTGCATCGTAGCGCGTCAAATTCTCGATGCCCTCAACATCACTACTGGCTATTTACCATTAGAAAAACCATTTAAGTTACAAGTATGTTTCGCATACAAGAAAAATAATTCTAAAACTGAAACGATGCATACATTTATGGACTATGTCCATCAGGAATCTCCTGCGAGATTATAATACTCAATCCCTCGTTTTAATAGCGAGGGATTTTTTATTGTTTTCAAACTCAATAATCTACTACTGACAGGGTACAACAACCATGATACACTAATATGAGATTTATAATCATTGTGAGGTATATATGTTATTATCTATATTCTATTTTTTATTAGCCGGTATCGCCGAAATTGGCGGTGGATATCTCGTCTGGCTCTACATGCGCGATGATAAAAGTCCTCTATATCTACTAGTGGGCGCCATTATCTTAATCTTGTACGGTATAATCCCTACATTTCAACCAGAGGCCAGTTTTGGCAAGGTCTATGCTGCATACGGCGGTGTATTTATTGCCCTCTCAATCCTATGGGGTTGGCTCATCGATGGTTTGCGACCAGATATGTATGACATCATCGGCGGTCTTGTATGCCTTGTAGGTGTATATATCATCATGTATGCACCGAGATAAATCAATATACAAGATTTATAACAACCATACTGAAAGCGACACATAGTGTCGCTTTTTGTATTTGTACTGCACACATCTGAATTTATAACACAAAAAAGCAGTTATCCGAAGATAACTGCTTTAGCTTGGTGGACGATGACAGGATCGAACTGCCGACATCCTGCTTGTAAGGCAGGCGCTCTCCCAGCTGAGCTAATCGTCCAT
>NZ_JAPVXV010000008.1:0-50584 GCF_041431435.1 Veillonella atypica | reverse complement strand
CAATAAGCGGAAATGTGCAACAAATATATATATATACCTTCTATGTGGTTTTCAGAGTACAAACTCTGACAGATTCAGTGGCGATAGCTACGAGGGTCCACCTGTTCCCATCTCGAACACAGTAGTTAAGCTCGTAAACGCCGAAAGTACTTGGCTGGAGACGGCCTGGGAGGATAGGAAGTCGCTGATTAAGCTAAAAGGCACACCTTAGGGTGTGTCTTTTTTTGTTGTATGGCTTCCTATCCTCCTAGTCCGTCTTTACTATTCTAATAGCCCACCCTTGATATATTGAAAAAATTAGATATAATAGCATTAAGATATATGAGCAACTATTATAAATCCTGTTCGATTAAGAGGTGATAGAATGAATCCTGTAAGAACAATTGAAAGAATTATTAAAGCTCCTGATATTCATTGGGTAGGCAATGGATTTAGAGCACGTCAGTACTTCCCTGATGGCGATGAGTCACCTATGCTTGATCGTATGTCTCCATTTTTGTTACTCGACTATAACGAGCCATATTATTTTGAGGCTAGTCCTTTTGATACAGGTGTCACTCCACATCCCCATAAAGGCTTTGAAACGGTAACATTTTCTTTTTCCGGCTCCATTGGGCATAAAGATGCAGCTGGTAATAGTGGTGTTATTCACTCTGGTGATGTGCAATGGATGACTGCAGCTAGTGGTGTTTTGCACAAAGAATTTCATGAAAAAGAATATGCAAAGCGGGGACGTTTGTTCCATGCTTTACAATTATGGATAAATCTACCTGAACGTCATAAAAACGATACACCTGCATATCAATATATACCTGCTACCACAATGGGGCGGTATGAATCTCTTGATGAAACAATCGATGCTATCGTTTACACCGGTGCTTTCAGACATATAACAGGTCCTGCTAAATCCCATACACCGATGAATATTTACAAATTAAAACTTCAACCTAATTCATGGATCTCTATTTCTGAGAATATGACTTGGAATACAGGCTTCCTTGTGATTAATGGTACAGGTAGTGCCAATGGTAAAAGCATAGAATCTGGAGACTTTGTACTTTTCAACAATGATGGAGAGCGCTTTGAGGTAGAGTCTGGTGATGAAGGTCTTGAAATCTTCGTTCTCGCTGGAGAACCACTCAATGAACCTGTGGTAAAACAAGGGTCATTTGTTATGACAAATAAAACAGAGCTTATTCTCGCATATGGCGAATACAAAAATGGTAAATTCGGTCGTGAAGAAGATATTATGTAATACGTATATAAATCTTACTCCACAAGATTTGATATAGTATTACAATATAATGCAATATAAATACGATAGCCCCTATCATACTAATTATGATAGGGGCTATTATTATATAAAACTTATTTTCACTCTCTTATTTAATGCGAAAGCGATTTTGCTAAGTGTATCAATACTTGTATTATAACCACGTTCTATTCTAGCAATGGTAGACTGTGGGACACCAGAACGTTCTGCTAATTCACGTTGGCTTAGCCCTGCATTCTCACGTGCTCTTAATAGTGCAATTGCATTTTCTAATTTAGCATCTTCTTTTAAAAAGCCATTTTCAAAAGAAGGATTTTTCCGTTGCTCTGCTAAAAATTCATCAAATTTTATTGTTGGCATATTGCTCCTCCTCATATTCCTTTTTAATAACTTTAGCTCGCTGTATTTCTCGACTTGGTGTTTTCTGAGTTTTCTTTGTAAAACCATTAGGTCTTGTATAAAACTCAAACTTCGGCTTTTCCATTAATCACCCTTCTTTCTTTATGATAGCATATATTGGTTTAAACCGATAGCATATATTAGTTCAACTATAACTCTTTTCTTTTACATTTTGTAGCGCAATAATTTAATGAGCATAAGGGCACAAACTCTAGCGATATATATTCTATATTCACCGTATTCATAATTTTTATCAATTTGGTGTGATATAATATGCATAATATTATGTATGTTACCTAAGGAGGGTTTATGTCTAAGAAGATTGCAGTTCTTGTGAACGAAGACACGATGCAACGTTGTTCTTGCGGTGGTTGTCTTAAGGCATATATGAATAAAGTGGATTCTTTTGAGCGCTATGCAGATGAGGATACTGAGCTAGTTGGTTTTACCCATAGCGGTGGCGATTTGGAGAAGAAATTGGCTTCTTTCAAGAAAAATGGCGTTACTACTATTCATCTTTCAACGTGTACGCGTGGTAAGAATGACAATTATGAAAGCATAGCTCGCCAATGCGCAGCAGCTGGGTTTGATGTTGTTGGGTACACTCATGGTGGTGCTGTATCTAAAGATGGTAAGGTAGCCATTGAGCTTGTTGGTGAATCAAATAATTAGGAATCTATTGTTTAAGATGATAAGGTGGCCATTGAACTCGCCGATGAATCGAATTATTAGAAATCTTTGTGTTCCTATGGCGCATTTATGTTGTGAGATAATGAGAGAATAGCACACGTTTATTTTGAGAGATAACTAGAGAATAGAACGAGTTTATTTTGAGAGACAATGAGAGGATCAAATATGAATAAGAAAATTAAATCTTTGGTACTAGCCGCCGTGATGGGGCTTTCATTAACAACAGTTGCCGTAGTACCCGCAACGGTAGAGGCTGCTTCTGCAGGGGCTGCAGAAACGTTAATTGGTGGTGCAGTGGCGTATGCATATGTATCCACGGCTTTCAATAAAATGGATAATTCTAAGGAAGGCCAAGAACAAAGCTTAGCTCGTGCAAAGAAACAAACTGGCTATTTAGAGGATAGTGCGGCGCAAGCACGGGTGCAACGTATCATGAAGACCTTAGAGGCTTCGCCTAGCGTCAAGCGTTCGTATGTGGTGTACGCAAATCCTAGTGATGATTTCAATGCGTTCGCTACGGTTGGTCGCGTGATGTCTGTTAACAAGGGCGCTTTGGATTTATTAGATGATGATGAACTCGCTTATGTT
This sequence comes from Veillonella atypica, assembly GCF_041431435.1. Classification (NCBI taxonomy): domain Bacteria; kingdom Bacillati; phylum Bacillota; class Negativicutes; order Veillonellales; family Veillonellaceae; genus Veillonella; species Veillonella atypica. The sequence goes on along the minus strand of NZ_JAPVXV010000008.1, from coordinate 47,634 downwards.
ATGGCTCATGAAATTTCTCATGGCGAGCATAAGGACATTGTCAATGGTCTCAAGAAGCAAGTAGGTTTATCTACAGCGGTGAGCCTTGCTGCTGGCGGTGGCGGTAATGCGGCTATTTTGTCCAATATTGCTGGTAATTACATGGAGAACCAAGTATTCACGATGGGCCAAGAAAAGGCAGCTGACGAATTGGGCTTTAAGATCTTGAGCGAGTCTCCATATAATGTGGGGGCTGCTGCTGCATCTATGGCGGTGCTTCGTAATAAATACGGTGATTTGTATCGCGAAGGCTTGAACCAAGTGTTCAGTCCTAACAATCACCCTAAGACGAGCAGCCGTGTAAAGGACAATATTGATCGCATGTATACGTATTCTGGCAATCACGTTACGGTCGATAATGGCGCGGTATTCGTGAATGGCGTGAATATCTATAGCCCTGCCAATAGCGGTCGTTATACGGGCGAAGAACGAGCTTATTTCATGGCTGGTAAATTGGCGCGCTTGTATCATAATGGTCAAATTCAGCTAGGTGGTGCATCTTATGATGGACCTACTGTGACCGTGGCAGGTCGTTCTATTGTCACAACTCCTAATGCTGATGTGGCCCTTATGGTAGCTACCAATTTGAATAATTCCTTTGTGAAAGCCGCAGGCCCTGCGAAAGGCAAACAAGCAGCAAAACCTAATAAGAAAAAAGCTAGTAAGAAATAATTAAACAAGATCTCATTTAAATAAGAATATAATACGATGGTGACATACTTTTGGTTGTAGTTTACTAAAGAAATCGTATGACTCGTAAGTGATATATGGAGAGAGACCGCTTATGAAGATAAAATGGATTGTACTACCATATATAGTCATGGGCATTTGTATTGCCATAGGTTTAGTTATTGGGATGGCGCCAGAGTTGTTAGGCGATGTTATACCGAGGCATGGCGTGATAGGTCGGATGTTAACGGCTGCGAATCACCGAAAGATTCAAGATAGTCAACATACAGAGATGGTCGTGCCGGATTATGTGCGCCGCGTCGTTACCTTGGGAACCGGAACGGTGGACTTGGTTGGTGCTGCTGGTGAGCCCTATGTTGTGGCCACCGATGGGTCTCCTTATGTCTCTAGTACAGAGATAAAGGGCCGTGCACAGACTACGGTGGAGTCTATAAAAGCCTATGAACCGGATGTGGTTATCGCACCGGAAACGACGCCGCCGGGATTAGTGGCATCGTTGCGTGCCGCCGGTATTCCTGTATTTATTTATACGCTGAAAGATAGTTTAAAGGATGTAACCCTTAATACGAAGCAAGTGGCTAAGCTATTTAACAGTACAAGTGCAGAATCTTCGATTAATAGTTCTGTTATGCATGTCAAAAAACAGGTGGAGTCTCATAAAAATGATGTGAAACCGGTGATTGTGTTATATAATCCGACGCATGGTTTGTATCGCTCTGGTGTACTTCGGGATATGATTGAAATGATTCATGGCATCGATGGTGCAGGAAACTTGAAAATCATAGAGCGTGGTAAGGATCCTAATGTTCTATCTGATGTTTGGGACTATCGGGCGAGCTATCCTACTTTCAACATGCAAGAAAACATGGGCACAAAAGCGGATTTGATTCGCATCAATCCTGATGTTATTTTTGTGCCTACCATATATTCGGTCAAACAACCTGAGTATAAGCAGGATATAGATGCCATTATGCATGATCCGGACTTGCAGAATATAACAGCTGTGAAAAAGGGCTATGTGTATCCTATTAATGACATGCACATCATGAGCTATTCGTCGTGGATGTATTATGAAATGGAACAGATGTCGAAATGGTTGTATGGCGATTGGTCGTATAAGAATTATGTAAAATACCAAAGTATGCCAGCTAATTAGCGATATAGGTCTTATATTGTTGCTGCTAGTTTACAGTGTATTGCATGATGAGATGTTTTTGAAAGCATAGGAGGAGAGCTTATGCAATTACGTCGTTTGATGATTGTTTTGGCTATTTGTATTGTGGGGCTGGTGGTAGCAGCTTTTGGTATGTACCGTTCTTGGCAAAACTTTACAAGTGGGGGCCTATTCGGCATATTAAGCTCTCACGGGCACTATATGATGGTGGATGGAACCAGCACAACGGTTACATTAGATCATAAGGCAGAGCGTATCGTCGCCGTAGGGCCTAATGTGGCGGATTTGGTGAGCGAACTGGCCGGTGATTCCGTAGTGGCTACTACCGCAGCACCGTATCAAGTGACTAATACCGTTAAGCAACGGGTGGCGCCTGATGTGAATGCTATTGTGGCGTTAAAGCCGGATATTGTTATCATTGAAGATGGCGCTGAATCCATAGAACTCGTTAGTCCATTGCGAGAAAAGGGCGTTAAGGTAGCATTATTAAGAGAGCCTGCGACTGTGAAGGACGTAGAGGACCAGACGCGCAATGTAGGTAAATTACTAGGCCGTGAAAGCAAGGCGGACAGCCTCATAGCGACGATGATGAACTACATCCGCGATACAGAATCGCTTCGTTTTGCGCACCGCGACGATCCAAAGCAGACCGTTGCTGTGTATAATGAAAACGGATTATATGGTAAACCGAAAACCTTGATCGCCGATATGCTCACCTATGTGGGCGTAGATAATGCAGCTGCTAAGAGCGGAGTGAAACAATCTAACTTTGGTACAAAGGCAGACCTTATCAAGGCCGACCCTGATATTATCATTGTACCGATGGACATACATGCACCGGATTATAATCGCGATGCAATCTATGCCAATTACTATAATGACCCTGTATTGGCGAATTTGAAAGCTATTAAAAACAAAAAGGTAGCCATCGTGTCTACGGATGCTCTATTGGCCAAGAGTTACCATATTGGACGAGGTATTTATACAATAGCTCAAGTGGTGTATGCAAGATAGTGTATTGATAGGCAAGATATTGTTTATGTATCATTATTTCGTAGCGAGAGGATGCACATACATAAGTTTTATTATGATGATATAACGGTGTCATAGGATAGTTTAAACGAATGGTTATGCAGGTATGAATAATATTCATAAAATTGTATAGAATTAATAAATATGTACTTGATAGAGGTGTTATGTTCAGCCTCTTAGTATGCTAAGAATTTAGATAATATCTGTATAGGCAGTCTATAGAAAACATTTCTATAGACTGCTTTTTTTATATGTATTGAGAGCAGATAAATAATTTTTAGCATGAGAATTATTAGTGTTTTTATATAATAGACAAATGTATGTATTCAATAGAGAAATTAGTAATTATAAAAATACATAGAGTAAAATAGCATACCTATACAGGGTATAGGTTTATTGTGCTACGTATTTGTTTATGAAATAATAAAATAACTTAGTGTTAATCGTAATATAACGATTAATACAGATTGCATTTGTGTTTTATACGCAGTAGAGTACAAATTTATAATTATAAGTTTGAGGAGGTTATTATGGAGTATGCAATTCATCTTTTTAATGCGGGTGGCGTAGTCATGTATCCGCTAGTTTTATTTATGTTGGCAGCATGTACGATTTTATTTGAGCGAATTCGTATGTATCGTCGCATTGACAGTGAAATTCAACAATTGTCGTCTAGCATTGAAGCAGGTCGTAATGCGAATGATTGGATTGCATTAGAACAAGCGATTAAGAATAATGATGATGCACTTAGTCAATTTGTAACACCGATTGTAGATTCCGTATATAACTTTGAAGGCTTGGAAAACCGCCTTCATGATGTAGTAGGGTATATGGATGAACGTTTAAAACGCGGTCTTAACTGGCTCAGCATGATGGTTACTATGGCTCCATTACTAGGTCTATTGGGTACTGTAGTCGGTATGATTCGCTCATTCGCTGCTGTTGGTGGCGATATCGGTGCTCCTACCGTTATTACTGGTGGTGTATCCGAAGCGTTGATTGCAACGGCAACTGGGCTTTCAGTAGCCATCGTAGCATTAGCTATCCACAGCTGGTGCACAAGTAAAGTAAATTATGATATTGCAAAATTGGAACAACGTTTAGGTTCTATCTTGGATTTATATATTAGGAGTCAACGATGAAACGTAGTTCAGTAGGGATACAAAAAGAACCTACCATCATGATTATACCTATGATCGATATTGTATTTTTCTTGCTCGTATTTTTCATGATGAGTACGTTATATATGAATACAGAGGAACAAATTCCGCTCAATTTGCCAAACGCCTCTGCATCAACGGCAAAAACGATTGAGCCGATTACGATTTCGCTCACAGCTACTCATAAGATGTATTTGAACGAACGTGAAATTAGACCTGATGATTTGGGCAATGAAATTCAAGGCATCGTTGCGAAGGAACCACAACAGGCTTTTATCGTCCGTGCATCTGAAAATATTGCGTATAAGGATGTTATTAGCATTTTGGATAATCTAAAGATGAGTGGTGCTCGATTTGTCAGCGTAGCGACAGAACGGAAGTGATCATATGGTGAGTAAACGATATGGCATTCCTTTTATCGCTGCATTGGTGGTCAATTTAGCATACTGGGGTGTTGTAGGCGATTGGTTCGGCCATTTAAAACCACCAGAAACGCCAAAGAAAGATTTGGTCATCAATCTTGACATGGTGCAACCGGAACCTCCTGAGCAGGAGAAGAAACAGCAAGAGAAAATTATCGCTGATGATAAAGAAAATGCTGCGGGCGGTAAGTCGGGTAGTGTATTACCGGATTTATCGGGAAAACCGACACCAGGCTTGCAAAATCTTAACCCTTATCTAGGTGGCAATGAAACGGCTAGTGTAAATCTACATGGGAATACAGATAATCCTGTAGGTGTTCCCGGCGATGGTGATACAACAGACCCGGGTGGTGGCCCCGTTGGCAATGGTGGAATAGCAAATGACGGCCCTGGTACACAGGGCGGCAATCCTGGGACTAGTGATACGGAAGGTTCAGGGTCCTATAGCAGTGCTGGTTATATTGCACGTGTAGAAAGTAATAAAGTTATGCCACAACAAGCGGTACGACGTGGTATTACAGGGACTGTTTCTTTTGATGTTACCTTTGATAGTGATGGTAATTTTGTATCTGCTTCAAAGACGGGCAGTAGTGGTTCAAGTATTCTAGATGATGCGGCATATAGCCTTGTTTCTAGTTCTGGTGGTATTGAGAACACCACTGGACATTCTGTAACGATTGAGGTGAATGTTAGCTACAATCTGAATTAAGTAATATATGGCTAACATGTGTTAGCTCTCAAAATGTGTGAATGTATAATGGGTCAATAAATTGTAGCTATTAGTGTAGGCTACTGTTTATTAATATATGTATTTATTTGTGTGTATTTGGAGGCTTTATGAAAAAACGTCATCTTTTATCCACAGCAATTGCTGTCACATTAGCGCTAGGCACATATCAAGCGTATGCGTACGATGAAAATTTTAAAGGTTATGAGGTGCATAATATTAATGTTACTGCAGACTCTGCAAAGGATGAGTATGGTAATACCATTACAGAGCAATCCTATTATCGTACAGGCGGTGACGTAAAGGTTATTACCCGTGAGGAAATTGAAAAGCGTCATTACCGTGATGTAACAGAAGCGATTAAACGCGTACCAGGCGTTACATTCCAAAACCCTGGCTACCGTGGTGGCGAGTATGGATACCAATTCTATAACAATGGTGTGTCCATCAATGGTGATTCTCGAGTAGTAGTACTTGTCGATGGTCGTCGTATCGATAATATTACATCTGGCCGTTTGGGTGATAGCTCTGAAAGAGGGTCTAAGTCTACAGGCGTTAATATTGATGAAGTAACGAATATGGATGCCATTGATAAAATTGAGGTTGTCAAAGGCCCTGGTGCTTCTCAATATGGATCTGATGCGACAGGCGGTGTTATTAATATCATTACACGCCGTGGTAAAGGCGATTTCAATGGCTCTGTTGATTTAGCAACAGGCAGCTGGAATAAACACAGCTACAACTTAACAGTTCAAGGGACAGCTGGTAAAAATGCTTCTACTGGTTATTTTGTGACAGCTACGCGCACTATGTCTCAAGACACAAAATATAAAGACGGTGATACTGGTGAAGTAGCTACGCTTACTGGTTCTAAGTGGAAAGAAGAAGGCTTTAATGCTCGAATTGACCATGATTTTAATAAGAAGCAAAATTTGCAGTTCTCTGTAAACTATAAAAAAGGTTATGATGGATATCCTATTTCTACACCAAGCCGTAAATATTGGAACCAAGAAGATTGGCGTCGCATTATCTTTAATGCTGCTGTAGGTCAAGTTGATGCAAATCATCAATTAATAGCAAGTGCCCCTAAGCTATATGGAGACTCTAAAAATCCTGGATATCATAATCTATATGCTCTAGATGGTAATTATGGCTCCTATAGTAAGTTTAAAAACTTAGATACAGATTTGAAATATACCTTTGATCGCCAAGGTCAATTGGAAAGCTTTGTAAGATTGTATCGCTTAGATCATCGTTATGAAGGCCGCGATAAATACGCTTGGACGCGAGGTACAGCAGATGCTGCACGTGCCGCTTATGAAGCCGCCTTCCCAACAGGTACAACAGTTGAGCAATTTAATGCTTGGGTAGATGCTAATTTAGCTCCATTCCCAGATAATAAAGATGCACTCCGTCAATGGATTGCTGATACAGGTGGTATGGCTGGTAGCCCAACAAGTTGGTACAAAGAGATTAAGAATGGCGTAGAGGTTCAATGGACACGTCAATTAGATAAACACGATATCATTGCTAATATTGATTATAGCCGTTCTCAATTGAACACTAAGTCTTTGCGTAATGGGGTTCTAAAATCTTCTGATGTTCGTCGTAATACATTGTATGCATATTTGCAAGATAAGATTTACATTGGCAACAATGTAGAATTAACCCCAGCATTGCGCTATGTAAATTATGGTAGCTATCAAGGTTCTGGCAGTGGTGATTCCCAAGGTAAAGGTAGTATTAGCTCCTTAACACCTAGCTTACATGGTCAAATTAAATTTAATAAAAACACAAGCATGTATGCAGGTTGGACTCATATCATGAGACCATTAAAACAAGGTGATTATACATCTGTGGATGGTGTATTTAATACTCCATTGCAAGATGAAAAAGGTGATGCTTTCACATTCGGCGTACAACATAATTTTGGTAAAAATAATAATACCACAGTAGCTGTTCACTACGATTACACACATATGAAAAATGCTATTGCCACGCTGCCAATTTGGAATGCTACATCTGGTGACTTTGAAGAAACAGCAGTTAATGCGAAAGAAAATAAACAATCTTTCAATATTACTGTAGACCACAAATTAAACAAATATGTTACGATGAGTGCGTCCTATTCTCACATGAAGGACAAATGGCTATCTAAAGGTGGTTGGGTGCTTGATCCAAACTGGGGTTATAACAATAGTGATGATATCAACGTGGCTATCAATAGCTTACGTCCGCAAAATCATTACTCTTTGAATGTATCCTATGATAATAAAAAGCTCTACTCCGGATTGTTATTTAACTGGTACACCGGCAATAGTGATTATGCATTTACTCATAGACAATTCCTCATCGTTGACTGGAATCTAAATTATAATGTAACGAAGGATTTAACGGCGTACATCGTTGTTAATAACGTACTTAACCGCGCTTATGAAACTAGTTATAGTGCTTATAATGGTCGTGGTAGTGCGGCTATGCCAGCGCGTTCCTTTATGATTGGGGCGAAATATAAATTCTAATGATTAGATTTAGCGTATTAATACTATGTCTATTATTGTGCGTAGGCTGTGGCCCTCAGCAGGTAACTGTTGAACGGGGGCAGTCTACGCCTCCTCATATCGAATTGCAGCCGCCAGTGACAATTGAGTCCTATGTTCGTCGTGGAGAGCCTTTTGAAAGTACGTACACAGCGGTACCTGAGCGTGTTGTGGCGATGTGGCAGAATTCGATTGAAACCATCATTGCTCTTGGCGAAGGCGATAGAATTGTTGCGGGTATGGGAATACCAAATCGCAAGTATGTGCGTCCAGAATATCGCGAAGCGTATGATAAAATTCCGTACAAGGATATGCAATATTTTAACTTGGAATCTGTATTGATGATGAAACCAGATTTGCTCGTAGGCTGGCGCTCAACCTTTACGAATAAAGGATTGCGTCCTCCTGCATTTTGGAAACCGCGAAATGCTAATGTATATATTGCAGAATCCTCACTAGGTGCACAGTCTGCGCTAACTATGGATATGGAATATAAGTATATACGCGATTTGGGGCGTATTTTTCATCGTAATGTAGAGGCAGAACGACTCATCAGTGACATGCAACAATCGGTAAACTATACGGTTGCACAAACAGCGCATGAAAAACCGCCAAAGGCTTTGTTTGTTGAGTTGGAAGGTAAAAATTTCCGTTTATATGGTCATAAAACTTTAGCTGGTAATATTGGGGATACACTTCATGCAGATGTTATTGATACGGATACACCGTCCATTAGTATGGAGGATGTAGTAGAACAAAACCCAGATGTTATTTTCTTAATCGTATCGGATGGTGAATATAGTCAGGCGGATACGATTATGAACTATGTATTACAGCAACCTGCCTTGCAAGGGGTTAATGCGTTGCGCAACAAACGAGTTTATTTCTTGCCATTGCTGGCTGTATATAGTCCAGGTATTCGCTTATCCGATGGTATCGACATCGTATCACATGGGTTATACCCTAACCTCTATCCAGAAGGGGTACCAGATTTAATTCATTAATAAAGGAGCAGTATGCTAAAACGTATTGGATATACTGCTGGCGGATTTGTCCTCATAGGGGTGCTAGCAGTAGCCATTCTATGGGGACTTTCTGTTGGTACAGTACAGTTTTCACTTTCTCAAATTTTTAATATTGTAATGAATCAATTTTCAAGTCCATTAGCTATTGATGATCCTATGAATGGCCCAGAACAGACCATTATATGGCTACTTAGAATGCCTCGCTTGTTGATGGCTGCCATTATCGGAGCAGGCCTAGCCGTATCTGGGGTTATCATGCAAGCTATCGTCAAGAACCCCCTAGCGGACCCTTATATTTTGGGGATTTCCTCAGGTGCATCCCTCGGTGCTACGGTAGCCATTTTATTTGGCATAGGCGTGATGTTTGGGGAAAACTTCGTGGGCGTTATGGCCTTTATCGGGGCCATGGCGATTTCCTTTGGCGTATTGTTTATCTCTAATCTAGGGGGCCGACCAAATTCAGTGAAATTGATTTTAGGGGGCTTAGCATTAAGTGCCGTGTGTAGTTCCTTCTCTAGCTTTGTGGTCTATTTGGCAGACGACAAGGAAGGCATCCAAACGATTACGTATTGGTTGATGGGGAGTTTTGCAGGTGCTAAATGGGATATGTTGCCTTTTATTGCCGTTGTTGTTCTTGTAAGCATTATTTTCTTCTGGTCTCAAAGCCGAATCCTCAACATGATGCTTCTCGGTGATGAAGTAGCCATAACATTAGGTCGTGATTTACATACCTATCGCCAAGTCTATTTGATTATTAGCTCTCTTATCATCGGCTTTGTGGTGTACGCGGCAGGGATGATAGGCTTTGTAGGTCTTTTGATTCCTCATCTTGTGCGCATGACAATTGGTACTAATCACTGGACATTAATTCCATTTAGTGCACTATGTGGTAGTATTTTCCTCGTTATCGCTGATGGCCTTTGTCGCTGCATCATTCCTCATGCAGAGTTACCAATCGGTATTCTCATTTCTCTCATCGGTGCACCAACCTTTGTGTATATGTTAGTGCGTAAGAATTATGGATTTGGAGGGGAATAATGAATATTCAAACAAATGATATCCAAGTCGCCTTTGGCTCAAAAGCTATTCTTCACGACATTTCACTAGATATACGAGACAAGGAGTTTGTGGGGATTATAGGCCCTAATGGCAGTGGTAAAAGTACATTTTTAAAATGCTTATACCGCGTGTTACAACCTAATGGTGGCAAGATTTTCTTTGACGGCACAGAACTGAGTGATTTGAGTCATCGTGATACGGCCTTAAAAATGGCCGTAGTAGCGCAGCATAGTACGGTGAACTTTGATTTCTCTGTTCTTGAGATGGTCCTCATGGGCCGTTCCCCTTATAAGGGCTTGCTCGACCGAGATCAAATTGACGACTATGAAATCGCACGTCATGCGTTGGCCCAAGTAGGTCTTAGTGATTTTGAAAGTCGCAATTTTAATACATTGTCGGGTGGTGAGCAGCAACGTGTTATCTTGGCTCGTGCGCTTGCTCAACGTACAGAATGTTTAGTGTTAGATGAACCTACGAACCACTTAGATATTAAGTATCAGCTTGAATTGATGACTATTGTCAAACGATTAGATGCGACAGTTGTGTCTGCCATTCATGATTTAAATTTGGCAGCTATTTATTGTGACCGCATTATTGCATTAAAAGATGGTCATATTGTATGTAGTGGCACACCTCAAGACGTTTTGTCGTCAGACACTATACGCCATATTTACGGTGTATCTGCCATGGTTCAGACCTTACCGGATGGACGATTGAACATTATATATAATATGGAATAATATACATATAGGGGGTATGGGTTATTGCATACCTCCTATATGTATGTAACAATTAAAAGGACTTGCAGTTATATAGTTAGTGGTTAGATAGAGGTATAGGATGATGAAAAAAGTTAATAAACGTGTGTATATAGCTACATTGATGACATTGCTTAGTATAGCCGTTAATGGTTATGCAGCGAATGTAACAACGAATAACAATGAAGAAGATATTACCATCAATGTTACCGCTAATCGCACAGCCCTCCTAGATTTGGACACACCTGTAGCGATGAATGTAATTACACCTGAGGATTTAAAAAATACTGGTGCTACCACTGCTTTTGATGCGGTGGCGACCGTACCAGGGGTAACAATAAATTCTTATGGTGCTGGCGGTGCCGATTTTGGTGGCATGGATAGCCGTACGAATATTCGAGGCCTTGACCGTGGTGCCCTTGTTCTTGTAAATGGCGTGCCTATGAACCTCAATGGCAAAGGTGGACTCGGCTCTATTCCTACGAGTGCCATAAAACGTATCGAAGTAGTGAAAGGAGCTGCTTCTACATTGTATGGTGCAGAGGCATTAGGTGGTGTTATTAACGTTATTACCAAGACTCCATCTACAGAGGGTGGCTCTGCTACAGTTGCTGTAGGTAATCGTGGGTCTAAACGTTTTGATGTGTCTTATGGTACAGATAAATTCATCGTTGGTATTGATAGAAAATATTGGGGTACACAGGACCCATCCACACCGATTCGCTACGACGACTATGCAGGTACTAAAGGATATAACTACTATAGTACTCGCAATAAGGGCAATTCCTTAGGTCTATTTATGAGTGGTAAGCTTTCAGATAAGGTAACATTGAATTTTAATCGTGCTGAAAGTAAATCGTCCTTTGGTCTAATCAGTACGGAAACAAATCCGGTTAATCAAGCAAGACATTCTACGACGTATCATTATAAGGATGATCGCAATAATGCTTCCTTAATTTATAAGGACAAGGGTACTACAGGAACCTTGTTCTATAATGACCGTACGATGCGTGGTACGAGTCGTGTGCATAATACGTCACAAATTAAGGCAACAGAAACGAGCTATCAAGCACGTCAATATGGATTTGATGTACAGCATGAATGGGATTTCAGAGGCGGTAAGGATTATTTGATAGCCGGTGTTACAGGTAAGCAAGAAACCTACCATGCAACGGCTGTACCTGTGTATATCCATCCGAAACGCAATAGTTATGCCGTGTATGGTAGCTATTCTTATGAAATCAATCCTAAATGGACGTCCATTTTAGGATTGCGTTATACCGTAATCGATGATCCAATTAAAGATCAGCATGTATTGACTCCTCAATTCCAATTATTGCACTCCATCAATAAACAATCCTCTATGTATGTGAACGTAGGGAAGGCTTTCACAATGCCTAGTTTGAGCGATACATTCCGCAGCGTTAGACGCCAGTATACAGCGGTAAGCAGTAAAAACCTCAAACCAGAAGAAGGGTGGAACTATGAAATCGGATACAAGCGCATCAACAAAAAGGATGATTGGAAGGTTGACGTATTCTATATGGATTTCAAAAACTTCTTCCAATGGCAACCGGATGCGAATGGGCGACCTTTGGTGCGCGTAAATGGCGGGAAATTCCGCAACGTGGGCATCGAAGCCGAATATGGTAGACGTTTATCCGACCGCCTCAAATGGAACGTGAGCGGATCTTACTCTAATCCAAGACAAAAGGAAATGAATGAAAATTATTGGAAACAAGCGGCCCCTAAATTGCAATTCACTACAGGCATTCGCTATGAAAGCCCAACGTGGGAAGCAGGCACATCCTTTAGCTTTGTTACAAAACGGTTGCGCAATCGAGATGGTGGCTTAAACCCTAATATTGCCCTTTGGAACGCTTATGTGGGCTATCATTTCAATAAGGATGCAACACTTCGTCTAGATGCTCGTAACTTGTTAGACCGTCATAACGTTATCACTAATGGGAATTATGAATACTGGGATGAGCCATTCAACTATCAGCTTAGCTACACTCAAAAATTCTAGATTACTATAAGTCTGTATTAGAACTATACAAGGAGTATCATCATGAACAAGAGCATTGTGTATCTTATATGTTTGATGGTACTCCTTTTTGTAGGTGTAACCGGATGTGGTCCGCAAGATGAAACGCGGACCTTGCCATATACCCGTTATGTTGAAAGTTATGATGGGGCACGCGTACCAGTACCTGATCATCCGAAACGTATTTTAGCATTATCCTCTGCGTCGGATACGATTTTATTAGGCCTTGTAGAACCAGATTGCTTGGTAGGTATTAATACATTATCTACCTATGAAGAGTATTCTTTAGAGGCGAAGCGTGCTAAGCTGGTTAAACCTGCTATGAGTTCTTATCCATTAGAAAAAATCATTGTCTTGGAGCCAGATCTTGTCATCGCACCTGATTATACGAGCGCAGACGTCATTGCAGGTTTACGCCACATGGGTATACCTACTGTTGTAGTGCCAACCGGTACTACGGTAGAATCTGTCATTAAGAATGTGACGGACATAGCTCATATTGTAGGGGAAGATGAAAAGGGGCAATTTTACGAGCAGAAAATCCGTCGTGAACTAGAAACGATGAAACGGCTTGGTACATCTATTCCGTTGAATCAACGCAAAAGCGTACTCTTCGTATCATCCATGGATGGGTACACCGGAACAGGCAGTCTGTTTGATGATATGTGCAAGTATATGAGCATCTACAATGCACCTGATCTTCTTGGTTTACCGCCACGGACTCCTTTTGGAGATGAGCGTGTATTGGCTATGGATCCAGATTATATTTTTATTCCATCCTATAAAGGTATGGATAAGAATTTAGCTAGTCGGTATCTTGATAATCCAGCCTTTCAAAACCTGCCTGCTATAAAAGAACATCGCGTTAAGCCTTTACCGGCTGCGTACTTATATACTATGAATCAGCATATTGGTGAAGCTATGCTTGCTATTATGCATACTGTGTATCCTCAGTTAGAAAGGAATCCTCATGACTAAACAGAAACAAAAAATCATGGCAATTGCCATAATTGGGGGATTGCTATGTATTGTAAGCCTATTGGCGCTACATGTAGGAACGATTATGATTCCTATCGGTGGTGGCATACAAAGTATTTTAAATGGTATGGGGATACCGGTTCATTTTACAGCTCCGATTACAGCTGAACAGGAGGCGGTATTGTGGTTTATCCGTATGCCACGTCTCATCATTGGTCTCCTTGTAGGTGGTGCATTAGCCTTGGCTGGTGCCGTTATGCAAGGCGTTTTCTCCAACCCATTAGCGGATCCTGGCATTATGGGTGTATCCGCAGGGGCATCCCTTGGCGCAGTGATCGCCATTGCTCTTGGCGTAACATCTCTCGGCATGTTTTACATGCCCGCCTTTGCCTTTGTAGGGGCCTTTGTATCTGTTGGGATTACTATTATTTTAACCTTGCGCAATAATAAGCTCGATACGACGACCTTATTGCTCGCTGGTGTAGCTGTGAGCATGTTACTTGGTGCTTTTACATCGGGCATTTTGACGATGATTAACGAATACCGGTTGCGTGAATTCTTATTCTGGATGGTCGGTGGCCTTGATTTCCGTCGTTGGGATCATGTGGCACTAGCTGTAGGGCCTATCGTGACAGGCAGCGTTATTTTGATGATGCTCGGTCGTCATCTTAATGTACTCGTTCTCGGTGACACAGAGGCACGTGCATTGGGCTTACCTGTTATGGTGTACCGTATGCTATTCTTATTCCTTGCATCCGTTGTTACAGCTACTGCTGTATGTGTCAGTGGTTCTATTGGCTTTGTAGGCCTTGTGGTTCCTCACATTGTCCGCCTCTTAGTAGGACCGGATCATCGCATATTACTGCCTATGGCAGCTGTTGGAGGGGCATTATTTCTCGTATTCTGTGATACATTGGGCCGAGTTATAGCACAACCTATAGAAATTCGGGTTGGTATCATGACAGCTCTCTTAGGGGCACCATATTTCTTATATTTACTACATCGTTTGCGCAGCAAAGGAGGGGCCTAATGAAACTAGATGTTCAATCCTTATCTGTCACATTAGGGGAAACAGCTATTCTAAAGGATGCGTCCTTCTCTATTGATAGCGGTGAATTTGTCGGCATTATTGGACCTAATGGTTCTGGCAAAACGACGTTGTTAAAAACCTTGCGTGGACTCTATCCTGCATCTGGTGGTCAGGTTTTATGGGATGGTAAAAGCATCGCCTCCATGAGCGATAAGGATATCGCTCATCATGTGGCATATATGCAGCAATCCGTTAATGTGTCCTTTGATTATGAAGCCATCGATATCGTGATGACAGCGCGTTACCCTTATTTGAAATGGTGGCAACAAGAGGGCCCCGGAGATAAAGCTATCGTAGAAAAGGCTATGAAAGAGGTGGGCGTATATCACCTGAGACATCGCTCCGTACAAAACCTTAGCGGTGGTGAGCGACAGCGGGTATTTTTAGCCAAGGCACTGGCACAACAAACAGAGGTGCTATTACTAGATGAACCGACGGCTGCTCTTGATTTGGTGTACGCTGATGATATCTTTCACGAAGGTCGTAGATTATGTGACGAAGGCAAAACGATTCTAATCGTCGTTCATGATTTAGAATTGGCTGCCAAATATTGTACTAAGCTCGTCTTGGTTAGCGATGGTCATATAGTCGATGTAGGAACGCCTCGTGAAGTGTTGACTGCAGAGAATCTACGAAACGCATTCCATCTATCGGCAGCGGTCTACGATGATCCATACTTTAAACAACAACGTATCTTTGTATTCCCTAAGGGAACTACAAATATTGATGATTTTAAACAAACAGGTGGTAGTACAGACATGTCTATCGATCCTGCGTTGAAATAAAATTTTTTATCATGAGTTGAGATAAGATGTTTCTATCCTAAATGAGGTTAGGCTTATGTTATATCCATTTACTGCTATTGTGGGCCAAGATGAAATGAAATTAGCCCTGTTACTCAATGCTATTAATCCATCCATTGGTGGTGTGTTAATCGAGGGGGAAAAGGGCACTGCCAAATCTACGGCTGTCCGTGCTTTGGCGAACCTATTACCCCCTATGGAGACAGGGGCTACGGCCATGACCGTTGTGGAACTTCCTATTAATGCTACAGAGGACCGTGTTGTAGGGTCTATCAATTTAGAAAAAGCACTACAGGACGGTGTGAAAGCTTTTGAGCCAGGCATTTTGCACGCAGCACATCAAAACATTCTCTATGTAGATGAGGTTAATCTATTAGATGACCATATTGTAGATATTTTACTTGACGTAGCAGCTATGGGTGTCAATACGGTAGAGCGTGAAGGGGTGAGCCACTCTCATCCATCTCGCTTTATCCTCGTAGGAACAATGAATCCCGAAGAGGGTGACCTTAGACCTCAGCTGCTAGATCGTTTCGGTTTATCCGTCATGGTCTATGGTGAGCATGATCCAGCACAACGGATGGAGGTTATCAAGCGCCGTCTTGCCTTTGGCGACAATCCTGACGGCTTTGTAGCGTCTTATGAGGAATCGGAACGAGCATTACACGAACGCTTATTACAAGCTCGTGAATTATTGCCAAGTATTATTCCAACTGATGAGGTATTGTTGAAAATTGCAAGCATTAGTATTGGTGTTGGCGTTGATGGTCATCGTCCAGATATTACGATGATGCACACCGCTCGTGCGCACGCAGCCTTTCACGGTCGCCATCAAATCATAGTGGACGACCTTAAGATAGCAGCACGATTAGCATTGAAGCATCGTTTACGTCGTTTGCCATTTGAGGAACAAGGTCACGATGAAGACCGCATTGATACAGTGGTAACGGCTGTGCTTGAGGGCTAGCTATGGAAACATCTATACAAGAGGCCCTCAAAATAGGCCTTGTAAACAATCAGATTCATACTCTCGTTATTTCTGGTGGTACTGGTGTGGGTAAAAGTTATATCCTTCGCCAGTGCCTCGAGGCGTGGCATATTCCCTATCGTTTGATACCTGTGTATGTAGATAATTCGCAACTACAAGAGACTATCGATTTTGAAGCATCCCTAGAGCAGGGCCAGATGATTATGTCCGCAGGTCTTTTAGATGACACTAGCACTCGATGCTGGGTTGTCGATGATGGGCACGTTCTGGCACCTGAGGTTCGTCATGCCTTATTAGTAGAGGCGAAGCGACGTCAAATACTGCTCATCATGACTATCAATCATGAAGATAGAACACTAGATGATGCGGAGTGGGAACTCGTCGATGTGCATGTATCTATGGCTGCACCTACACTAGAGTCTCGAGTTGCTATTTTGCAACAAAATCGAGAAGAAATCCTATGTGGTGGAGCATCTATAGCAGGGGATAATCAATCAGACTTGGATAGTGCCCTATGTGAGGAGGAAACTAGCTCAATAGATGTTATTTCAGCTGAAGATATGTTATCTCTCATAGCTACTAAACGAGTTCAGAATATTGCTGTTTCGGATGCTATGCTTTCACTAGCCATATCCTATGCACTACAAGCACGCACCATAGGGCATGGTGCAGAATACGTATTGTTGCAAGTTATGAAATCTCTTGCAGTTCTTGATGGCAGTTCGTACTGCAAGCCCATCCATGCAGACCGAGCCGCTTTATATGTTTTGCCCCATCGTATGAAGCGAGATGAAGCATCAGAATCTCAATCATCACAAGGGGATAATGGAAGCAGTACAAACGACCAAAATCAGTTGCAGAAAAATACTGAAATAGCAGAGGACTCTGATGTAGATAACTCGAGTAATTCGGGTGGAGAAGATTCTAATGGTGATGAATCCAATCCCAATGAATCAGATAATTCCAATAATGATATAAGTAGCACCGAAGATGGAGCGTCTAATCAAGATGTATTCGGCAACGCTAATCAAGAAGAAACTAGCGATACTAATGACGCTAACCCTAAGGAACCTGATAGTTCTGATTCAAGAAGCACTGATGCTGATGTATTTAACGGCCTATCTTCTGTATCCTTGCCTGATACTGTTGCCCGTATAGCTAACCAGATGTTTCATTGGAAATTACAGTCTTATAAGACAGTAGACCGCCAGTATCGTAAGGGTTCTGGTCGTCGCCTCATGACTAAAACAAAGGACACTCGAGGCCGCATGATTCGAGCCTATCAAGATGAACATGCTCTTGAGGACTTGGCCTTAGTCGATACATTGCGAGCGGCAGCACCCTACCAACGGTTGCGAGCTGCTGTTAAGGTGGAACAAGAAACACAATCTACGCAGTCTCTGCCATTAGAACAACAAGAAGCTAAGGGATTATCTATAGTGATAAAACCACAGGACTATCGCCGTAAAGCTCGAGAAAAACGTGTTGGCGCATACCAGCTCTTTGTGGTGGATGCTAGCGGTTCTATGGCGGCACGGCATCGCATGGAGGCCACGAAATCCGCTATTTTGAGCCTCTTGAGGGATTCCTATATCCATCGTGATTCAGTAGGACTCATTGCTTTTCGCAAGGAATCGGCAGAGGTGTTATTGCCGTTCACCCGTAGCGTAGAGCGGGCAGAGCGACTATTAGCCTCTATGCCTACAGGTGGTAAAACGCCATTAGCTCACGGTTTACGCATGGCCTACACCATGTGCGATAGATTGTTGCGTGCCCATCGGGCAGAACGCATTCAGATTATATGTATCACCGATGGACGTGCTACGTCGGGGGACTTAGAGAATCCCGTAGCAGAGGCCAAACAATGGGCTCGTATTCTTGGGACCTTGCCTGTAGACTGTATCGTTATTGATACGGAAACGGGCTTTATCAAGCTAGGCCTTGCTAAGGAATTATGTAAATTAATGAATGGCAGTTATTACGCCATGGATACTATTACGGCGGATGGTATATTACGAGTATCGCGGAGGTAGATCATGAGTCGTCTCATGTATATTTCTAATTTAGGAAAACAAATCCAATATATAGAACAGGCTGTTGCCACTTATCCTGAATTGATACAAGGCGAGGTGGACATCTGTAATATGAAAAAACCGCCCCTTTGGGATGAGGATTTTGAAATCCGCCTACGCGCTGCAGATGTTGTTCTCGTAACGAATATGGGGGTTGGCTTAGATTCGCCATTTTTAGAACGTCTAGAGCGTTGGCTGTATGCGCATCATCCTAAGTATTGGATCGATGTGGTAGAGCCTAAGAAAACAGATATTCTCTATCGCAATATAGACGAAAATCAACGGAGATTTCTTGAAAGCTATCGCCGCACCAGTGGCGTCATGAACTATGTGCGCCTTATTAACGGTGCTTTCAGTACAAAACCAATCTCCGAATGGGAGGAACCTGACCACATTCCGTGGCAAGCCATCATGGGCCGCGATGGAAATATCTACGAAACCTATGATGAGTTCATGGAGGCCGAAGGAAATCCAGATTGGCCGTCCATCGCAGTGTATTTCTATCGCGACGAATGGATTATGGGGGATATTGAGTATCAACAGGCCTTATTCGAAGAGATTTATAAACATCAGTACAATCCGATTATCTTTTATGGACAGTATGGATCGAATCCTCGTGTAGGCATTCCTAATATGAAGCTGTCCATGAATCATCTCTTTGGTAAGGATGTATTCCCTTTTGATGTGCTCATAAATACTTGTAAATTCTCCTATCAGTCCTTAGGGGCGCAAACTTTGGAGGAATTAAAGTTACAGGATGTGCCTATCATTCAGGGCTATACCATATACATGGATGAGAAAACCTGGGCTGCAGATCCACAAGGTGTGACGCCTTTAGATGTGAATTTATCCATATCACAACCGGAACTAGATGGCGTCATTCAGGGTGGCGTCGTGGCGTGTCAAACCTTTGATGAGCGTGGTCACTATGTGTATTTGCCTGTGAAAGAACGTATTGCCGCTATTGTGCAGCGAGCCATTAAATGGTCCAAGTTGCGCCATATTCCAGTATCGGAGCGAAAGGTAGCCATTATTTTGCATAACTATCCGCCTAAAAACTCTAATATTGGATCCGCCGCAGGTCTAGATACACCTGAATCGGTATTTCGACTATTGCGGCAAATGAAAGCGGAAGGATATTCAATCGATAGTGTACCGGAAACCAGTGCAGCTCTAATGGAACTAGTTACATCGCATATGACAAATGACCGCTCCATGCTAACCGATGAGTTACTAGCCTCTGCCGAAGGTCGTATGAGTAGTTCTGATTACAAAGCATACTTTGCTACATTGCCAGAAGATACACGGTTGGCAATGGTCAAATCCTGGGGAGAGGCCCCAGGGGATGTATTCGTCTACGATGATGAGGTTATTATCCCTGGTTTCTCCAATGGCAATCTATGGATTACAGTGCAACCACCTCGTGGTTTTGGGGAGAATGTATCTGCTATTTATCACGATCCCTGTTTGCCACCATCGCATCAGTACTTGGCGTTCTACCACTGGGTTCGGAACGTCTTCGAAGCAGATGCAGTCATCCATGTAGGAACTCATGGCTCCTTAGAATGGCTTCCAGGTAAGGGAGCAGGCCTCAGTGCTAGTTGCTATCCTGAAATTGGTATATCCTCGTTACCTAATATTTACCCGTACTGGACGACTATTATTGGTGAAGGTATCCAAGCTAAGCGGCGTAGCTCCGCTTGCTTAGTAGGGCACCTGTCGCCACCGATGACGACGGCTGGTCTATATGATGAGTTTGAAGAACTAGAAGCCTTACTCGATGAACATAGTCATTTTGAGCAAGAGCATCCTGAGAGTGTATCGGATATAGAGAACGTGATTCGAGAGAAAGCCATGGCGTGTCATCTCATCGATGAAGAACAAGGCGCTGCAATGGAGATGGACAATCTTATTACAGCTGTCCATGAAAAGTTAAGCGACCTAAAGCATATGCAGATGAGAAATGGCTTGCACATTTTAGGGCAAGGACCTGAAGGTGTAGAGCTAGAGGAATTTATTACCGCCATTGTACGGACGCCACAAGGGGATATTGCATCGGGTCTTGAAATCTTAGCCGAAGAATTAGGTTATGATTGGTCCTATATAGAGCAACATGCAGGGGACGTAAATGACGAGGGGATTCGTTATAGTCACATCATTGATCAAATTTGGAACGAACTGCGTGCGTTTGTAAGGTATGTGGTGAATACACCAGATTATACAGTACCAGAACGGCTAGCGCCTTTGGCCGCAGTCATTGTGCGCGAGTATATACCTAAATTAGGGCAAACAAAGAATGAGATTACATCCATTTCGCAGGGCTTGCAGGGAAAATATGTTGAACCCGGCCCTGGTGGGGCTCCTTCCAGCGGTCAAGTTGATGTATTGCCTACGGGGCGGAACTTCTATGGCCTCGATGAACGGGCACTACCCACAAAGATTGCTTATCAGCTAGGGATAGACTTGGCAGACCAAGTCATTGCTGACTATATCTTAAACGAACAACGGTACCCTGAAACGGTAGGCATCATTCTCTGGGCTAGTAGCAACTCTAGAAGTCACGGCCAGTGTTTAGGGGAATTTCTTTATTTATTGGGCGTTCGCCCTAAATGGCAGTCCAATGGTCGCATTTCAGGCCTAGAGGTGATTCCTTTAGAAGAATTACAACGACCTCGTATCGACGTAATGGGTCGCATCAGTGGCCTCATTCGAGATATGATGCCTACTGCCATTAGTTGGCTCGACAAGGCTGTTGAACTGGTGGCAGACTTAGATGAACCACTAGAAGATAACTATGTGAAAAAGCATATTCACGATGATGTAGATTGGCTCGTGGAGCAAGGTGAGGATCCTTTGTTGGCTACTAAAAAGGCGCGACTCCGTATCTTCGGTGACCCGCCACAGGCCTATGGCACCGGTGTGGGCGCCTTGATTGAAGGTAAAAATTGGCAATCCGTAGAAGATATTGCGCAAGTATACAGTAAGTGGAGTAGCTTTCACATGCATCAGGATATTCCACAAGATATGCGCTTATTCCAACGTCGCCTCACTACGATGGATGTGACCATTAAGAATGAAGATAATCGAGAAACGCATATTTTGAGTGCAGACGATTATTATAGCTATCATGGTGGTCTCATTGCGGCGGTGCGAACTGCAAAGGGCAGTGCGCCTCGCGCCTATGTGGGGGATAGCACAGATCGGAGTCGCGTTGTGATGCGGTCATTGTCGGATGAGCTGCGCCGCGTTGTGCAAGGGGAAACACAAAACCCGAAATTCATTCAAGCCATGATGAATCATGGTTACAAAGGTGCATCGGATATGTCCAATGTGGTATCCCATAGCTTTGGCTGGGATGCGACGAGCGATATAGTGCCCGACTGGGTCTATGAAGGTTATGCTAATAAGTATGCTTTAGATACAACGGTGCAAGAATGGATGCGTGATGTAAATCCGTGGGCCTTGCAGCGCATTGCGGAAATTTTGTTAGAAGCCGCTCAACGTGGCTACTGGGATGCATCTCCAAAGATGCTAGAGGATTTGCAGTCCTTATATATTTCCATAGAAGGTGTTATAGAAGGTCGTTAGTATGAAACAAAGAATATCTATTATATGTACCATAGTCATGATGGTACTTCTGGTGTTCGGCTGTGGTCCTAAACAGCTGAGAACTACGGGCGCCACACATCAGGTGACGGATGGTACAGGCACTGTTGTTACGGTGCCGACTGAACCTAAGCGCATCGTTCCTATCGCTGCTAGCACAGAGGATATAGTCCTATCTTTGGTTGATCCAAGCCGCGTAGCCGCTGTTGGTACGGTACCTAATAATGTGCCCGACGCGTCGGCTAAGGTAGAGAAACATGTGAAAGCATCTGCTGAGTCCATGCTCTCTGTACAGCCAGATTTAGTATTAGTACCCAATTGGATGTCTCCAGATGCGATTGGGGAAATGCGCAATATGCAGATTCCTGTTTATGTATATAAAACGCCTACTACGGTAAAAGAAGCAAAAGCTACTATTCATGAGATTGCCGGTCTATTACATGCATCTGATGAAGCTATGATTGCCAGCATGGATGCAGATTTGAAAACTGTAGAAGAATTGACCAATAAGCATAGTGGAGAACGTCCTTTGGTGGCGTTTTATTCCCAATTTGGTTTAACAGGCGGCAAGGGTTCAACCTTTGATGATATGTGTAACTATTTGAAGGTAAATAATGCAGCCGCTCAAATAGGGTTAGGCCCTTTTGATAATGGGACGAGAGAGGATTTAATAAAATCTAACCCTGATATTATTTTTATTCCTTCTGTGGCCTATACATCAGATGGCACTACGCCAGCAACGGCGGAACAGCTTTACTCTGATCCTGCTTTGCAGGGCGTTAAGGCCATCGCCAATCGTCGTGTGTACCTTGTAGATTCCTCGCAGGTCATGAGTTATTCTCAATTTATGACCCGTGCAATGGTCTCTATGGCACAAAATATTTATAGTATGTAATTTATAGTTTGATGTATGTGGAGGTTTTTATGAAAGTATCAAAGAAACAACGTTTATCTCTATATGTGGGATTAGCTCTTGTATTTGGTAGCACAATTAGTGCACCTAGCGTATTAGCTGCTGATGCACAAGATTCACATACCATTGTCGTTACTGCAACGCGTAGTGAACAACAGCTTTCACAAGTACCAGCTAGCGTAGGTGTAGTCACAGGCGATGATATCCGTGAACGTCACGCCACAAACATGAACGAAGCTTTACGTGTCGTTCCTGGTGTTGACGTTAATACGTATGGTGGTGGCGTAGGTTACACGAATTCTAATGCGTTTCGTATCAATGGTTCCGACCAAGTACTATATTTAGTGGACGGTATCAATATGGGCGCGGCTGGCGTGAATCCACCGATGACAATTTTGAAAGATATGTCTAGCATTGACCGCGTAGAAGTTCAACGTGGCGCAGGTTCTACATTATACGGTTCTGGTGCCATCGGTGGTGTGGTCAACGTAATCACGGCGAAACCTGAAGAAGGTGTTCAAACTAAGCTTCGCATGATGGGCGGCAGCAATGATTTAGAACAATACGCTTTCTTGAACGAAGGTAGCAAAAAGGATTGGTACTGGCGTGTAGGGTACCAAAAAGATATCATCGGTTCCTATAAAGATGGTCATGGCAAACGCATTCCGCAACATGGCAACAGCCATACTGGTTCCTTCATGGTAGGCAATAAGATTAATGATAAAAATGATGTGAAGGTATTCTATGATACCTATCGTGGCGATGTGATGTATTCTGACCATATGGGTGCTCTCAATCACATTCGTTACGGTACAGAAGCAAGTGATTCCTTCCGTGCTGTTTGGAATAATAACATCAATAAACGTTGGAGCCATCAATTGTACGTATTAGATAATCATTATAAAACTAAATATGATGGTTATTTAACAGATATTAAGACTCGTGCGTTTGGCGATCAAGTAACATATAAAGCCAAAGACCATACCGTAGTTGGCGGTATTGATTGGCGTCAAGATAAGGTGCTTAATATGGGTGGTGTAAAACTTACGAACACATCTTACTTCGTACAAGATGAGTGGAAGGTTGCTCCAAAATGGACTGTAATTCCAGGTGTTCGCGTTGACCATCACTCCGCATTTGGCACGCATACATCGCCATCCATTAGCGTTGGCTACGATGTGAATGCTAAAACGAATGTATATGCAGCGTACAAAGAATATTTCTTGGCTCCTACACCATATCAACTCTTTGATGGCACAAATGGCAACCGCAATTTGAAACCTGAAACAGGTCATGAATGGAGCGTAGGTGTTCATCATAAATTCGGTAAAACTTGGAACAGCAATCTCAACTTCTTTAGTCGCAGTACAAAAGATAAAATTGGTTGGGTAATGACAAACCCTGCAGCGTTCTCAGGTGAATACCGCAATTTTGATACAGAAAAGGCGCATGGTATCAATGCAGATGTACGCAAACAATTAACGAAACATTTATCTGCCCGCCTCGGTTATACATATACTCATATTGATGCTACACCAACTCGCAAAGCAAATCGCGATGGTTATGTACCTAAACATGCAGTCAATGCAGGTCTCGATTACAACGATGCTAAATGGGATGCTCATTTAGATATTCGCGGTGTCATCGACCGTCCAGGTTATAAGGCTAACATCTTCCCTCGTACAACATATTGGATTACTGATATCAGTGCTAACTATCGCGTGCGTGAAAATGTGACTGTATTTGGTCGCATCAATAACCTATTTGATACATACTATGCAGAACAATCTAGCGTTCGTTGGGGCCATGCTGGTGATTGGTGGCCAGGTCAAGGTCGCAACTTCCGCTTAGGTGTTGAAGTTACTATCTAATTTGCTGGTTAAGAATAAAAATTGATAAGGCTGTAAGCTACGATGATAAAACTATAGATTTTCTCTTGTAAAAGCACTATAATAGAATGTATCTATATATATCAATGTATGCGTATTACAGCCTTATTTTTGTGAAAGGCGTTTATTTAGAGGAGTTGGATTCTGTATGGAACTACCGGTTTTATCCCCGTACATGATGGCCCGCAAGCCGTCGGGGATCCGCATGGGGCAAATTAAATTTTTAGAACGAAAGAACCCACCTATTTTGGTTAACGGTTCTATTGGTAATGTTATGCGTCCTATGCATCCCGCCATGCAGCGCCGACTATTTACTCTAGGCGGACCAAATAGTCCTTTCAGTACAGGCATCGTGCCATATGTACCAACAACGGGGACCGATGAATGTCGTGAAGCATTCTTGCATATTTTGCGTAGCCAAGGTTTCGATACAACAGGCCTTAATGTACTTGTCACAGATGGCGCATCCATGGCGATGGAAATCATCATGCTTGGCGTTTGTGGCGGTGCAGGTGAAGAGGAACGTCCTCTATTGATGTTTAATCCGTCCTACACGAACTACGATGCGGTAGGTCATCGCATTGGTCGTAAAACGGTCACCGTAGAACGACGCCTGAACGAGAATGGCGAATTTGAATTGCCATCCATTGAAACCGTGGAAAAACGCATTATAGAAACAAAACCAGGGGCATTGTTGATTATTCCTTACGACAATCCAACTGGTCAACTATTCAGTAAAGAAACTTTGATTGAATATGCATCTTTGTGCGTAAAATATAATTTATGGATTATTTCCGACGAAGCCTATCGTGAATTGGCCTATGAAAAAGGCAAGGAAACATCTAGTATTTGGACATTGACGAATAAGGATGTACCAGGTATCGAAGGCCGTCGTATTAGTCTTGAAACGGCCTCTAAGGTTTGGAATGCTTGTGGCCTTCGCATTGGCGCCATCATTACAGACAATGCGTTGTGCTATGAAAAATCTGTTGCTGAATATACGGCGAATCTCAGTGCTAATACGCTTGGTCAATATATTTTTGGTGCCTTGGCTCATGAAAGCCACGCTGATCTTCATAACTGGTATGAGCAACAACGTGATTACTATCGCGAAATGATTTATGAACTTCACAAGGGATTCAAAGAGGTAGAACCAGATTTCATTATCTCTAATCCAGAAGCATCCATCTATTTCGTTATCGACGTGCGCAATGTAGCAAAACCTGGCTTTGACGGCGTTGAATTTGCTGCTTGGTGTGCTGAACACGGCCGTGTGACCTTGGATGATGGCAATGACTATACATTGCTCATGGCTCCACTTAACGGATTCTACAGTGGTGCCGATAGGGAACACAATCCTGGTAAGACACAACTTCGCGTATCCTTCTGCGAAAACCCAGATCTTTTAAAACTAGCGCCTGTATTGCTATCTAAACTATTTAGAGCATACGAAGCGCAACGATAAATAAAAATGGATATGGAACTATATGCTGAATTAACAGACTCTATTGAGTATGCATTAGATGAAGCTGATTCTGCAGCAAAAGAAAGTAAAGTTAGATTCTCTGGCACCGATGTTTTTCGTCGCGTAAGGGAGAGAATCGATGGAACAGAAAAATAAATTTAAAAGGAGCTATATTGCTGAGGATACCCTCTAGCAGTATAGCTCCTTTATTGTTCCCTATAAAGCAATGATAGGGAGTTGTGTTTAGGTATTATCTTTTTCATAGTCTAGTCCCTTAGTAGATATGCCTATGCTTTGTTGTTGATTTAGCATAGAACTATCCTCTGTTGATGGATAGGATGTGTCGTCTAAGGTTACTGTTTCCAACAATTTGTCGATATTATCGGTTTGGATGGATACTTCTTTGTTGTACCATTCACCAAACTCGCGGATAACTGTTTCATTGCGCCTATAATAGGTGTATTGGTCAATTTTTCGCGATTCCACAAGGCCTGCACGCTCTAATATAGTCATAAATGTAGATACAGACGATTGCGATACACCACAGCGTTTTTGAATACTCTTAACGCTAACGCTGTTTGGAAAATCGATGAGAGTTTTAGAGTGTACTTGAACACCGAATTCTTGCTCTGGGTGCTTTAGCCACAATATAATATCTAACCGATGTGGATTGGATAATGCTTTCAGAATTCTTTGCGGATCCATATGGCCTCCTTGAGGTAAATACCAAAATGTTGAGTGCCTTACTTTGACCGTGGTCTTGCATTATGCGGTCGTATTATATACGCGTCTTGCTCCGTATAGAGAATATTACTTACATTTATCATACGCTAATTTTTATGTGAAAGCTAGGAAAATTTATAAATTAATTCTACAGGTCGGTGGAGTGCAGTGATAAAAAGTCTCCACCGGCCGGGTCTGACTTCGCCCTACGGGCTACGCAGGGCCAAAGTCGACTTTTTATCACTGCGCTCCACCTTTTGCATAATCAATTTATGAGGAAGGGAAAGGCCTGCGTGGAGCGCAGGCCGTAAAGGTAGAGTTTAGAAGAATACTCATAGTGCTTTATTTATAAATCTCATTATATATAAATAGTAAATTTATATTAAGAGGATTATAATTAAATTGTATAGTTAGTTCGTGTTTGTATAAAATGGAGAAGAGGGCGTATATTGTGAGCTATAAGTCTTTAAATGGTTTAATGCGACATTTACGAAATCAAGGTATTGATATTAGAGGAACGACCGATAAACGACTATTAAGAAATAGTGGGTATTTTCATGGATATAAAGGTTATAGATTTTTTAAACAACCTACTAACCGACTGGCGATTCAAGATTATCGTGAAGTTGAAGCTATTATTCGATATGATAGTGAGCTTAAGTCATTGTTATATAGTAAATTAATGTTTATAGAAACTGCCGTTAAAAATATTGTACTTGAAGAGGTTTTAAATTTTATACAATCTGAGCATATTAATGATATGTTTAGATTAGCTGTTGAAGGGTTTCATAATTCTCCTACAACACTTGGTAGAGAGCAAAAGCAAAAAATTCAACAAAATAAGTTATTGCTACAAAAAATGATCCAAAGCATATTATTAGATCAATATAAATCCAGAAATACTAAAATTACGCATTTTTATGACAATCATGCTTCAGAGGTTCCTATATGGGCTTTGTTTGAAGTTATGATGTTAGGTCAGTTTGGTAAATTATTAGCTAGTTTTACTATTGCTGCTAGAGATAGAATATCTCATAGTTTAGGTATAGGAGTCCAATTTGATACAAATCGTAAATTGCTATCGAACTATATCTATTTACTTAAGGATTTAAGAAATGCTGTAGCACATAATGGAATAGTTTTTGATGCTCGCTTTAAGTCTTTTAATGCCACACGAAGTATGTCTAGTTATATGGTACATTATTTTAATTTACCTTTTGTTAACTTTGATACGATAGGTGATTACATTATTTTGATTTCTTGGTTTTTGAAAACATTATGTGTACCTAAAAAAGAAATCTTATCTTTTATTAAACAGTATGAAAAATTAGTAGTAGATGTAAGACAAAATGTTAATACTAGAGTAGAATATGCAATTGTTCCAGCTAATTTAAGTGGGCGTCTTAGTCAGTTGAAATTGGTTATATCTAGTTGATTGTTTTTATAAGTTGTATTATAATAATGTTAATTGCGGTATGTCTTTTCGGAGCATACTTGATGGGCTGGTCTCGACCAGCCCATTTTTTATTTTCTTATACAATTTTCATGTACATGTGGTATGTTAAAAAGGTATTTTCAATCTGTATCGTGAATATATAATATATAGACTTATGTAAGTTAGGCTTTCATAAAAAGGAGCTGAGTATATGGCAATAGATCGAAATGAGAGATTTGACGTTATCGTCGTAGGGGCAGGGCCGGCGGGTGCTGCAGCGGCGTTACGTTTGGCGGAGCAGCGTGTGAAGGTGTTGGTCATTGAGCGCGGGATGGCACCAGGTGCTAAGAATATGATGGGCGGCCGTATTTATACGCACTCCCTAGAGAGATTGGTACCGGATTTTAGGGATCGTGCGCCTCTTGAAAGAAAGGTGACGAAGGAACGCATTTCCATCGGCGCTGGCAATGAGATGACGACCATCGAATATAGTTACCAAGATGTGAAAGAAAATGAAGAATCCTATGTTGTGTTGCGTGCTAAATTCGATAAATGGCTGGCCGAAGAGGCTGAGAAGAAAGGGGCTTTGCTCGTTTCTAATGTACAGGTAACGGAACTCATCACCGAAGGGGAAGGTAAAAAACGTCGCGTTGTAGGTGTACGTTGTCACGATGATGAGGTGTATGCAAAACTTGTTATCATCGCTGAAGGTGCTAACACAGTGCTTTTAGAAGAGGCTGGTTTGGCTGACCCTACAGATCCTAAGACGATGGCTGTGGGTGTGAAAGAGGTATATAAATTCAAAAAAGAGGACCTCGAGAATCGCCTTATGTTATCTGGTGATGAAGGCATGGCATGGCTTACGTTGGGCGATATGACAGATGGTCTACTAGGCGGCGGCTTTATATATACGAATAAGGACAGCCTTTCCGTAGGCATGGTAGTAGGCCTTGAGGATATCGGCTTGGCAGATAAATCAGTTGACGAAATGTTGGAGGCTTTCACCAGTCATCCTAGAATTGCACCGCTTTTGAAAAATGGTCAATTAAAGGAACACAGCGCGCATCTTGTGCCTGAAGGCGGTTATAAAGCGATGCTAAAATTGGGCGGCAAGGGTTACATCATCGTTGGTGATGCGGCGCGGATGTGCATGAATCTGGGGTACACGATTCGTGGTATGGATTTGGCTATCGAGTCCGGCATGTGCGCAGCTGAGGCGGTCAATGTGGCGCTACGCGACGAAAATATGGATCGCGTTACTAAATTGTACGAAAAACAAATCAAGGCGTCTTGGTTGCGTCGCGATATGAAATTGTATAAAAATATGCCGAAATTCTTGGCCTCTAATCCGCGTATTTTTAATGAGTATCCTGCATTTGTAAACAATCTTATGCGTGATGTATTCACCGTAAATGGTGACGGTGCGGTGCCATTGATGAAAAAATTGTTACGCCGCGTCAAGGATGTAGGCCTATTCAGATTGATTCGTGATGCATGGAAAGGGGTGCGTTCCCTATGAAATTAGAAGAGCGTTTGGGCGCGAATAAATATTATGTAGATGAAACGTGTCCTCACATCATTATTGATGGTGAAAGCGTAAGCCGCGAAGAAGCGATGAAGCTCGTGAATGGTTGTCCTGCAGGTTTATACACATTGCAAGAGGACGGCACGCTTGCTTTTGATTTTGCGGGCTGTCTCGAATGTGGCACATGTCGCGTATTATGTGGACACAGTGTTGTTAAGACTTGGAAATATCCTCGTAACGCCAAGGGCGTAGAGTTTAGACAGGGGTGAGTGCATGGAATTATTAGTCTGTATAAAACAAGTACCGGATACGTCGGAAATTAAACTAGATCCGGAAACAAATAATCTCATCCGCACAGGTCTGCCTAGTATTGTAAACCCTTACGACATGCACGCGCTTGAGGCGGCTTTAACTGTGAAAGACCAAATTGAAGGCAGTCGCGTTACGGTTGTGACTATGGGGCCTCCACAAGCCGAAGAGGCATTGCGTCAATGCTTGGCGTTAGGCGCTGATGATGCGGTGCTCGTAACAGATCGTGCCTTTGGTGGTGCCGATACATTGGCTACAAGTTATACGATTGCATCTGCTATTCGTCATATTCAACGAACCATGAACCGTCAGTTCCAACTCATTTTCTGCGGAAAACAAGCTATCGATGGCGATACAGCTCAGGTAGGCCCTCAAATCGCAGAGGAACTCGGTATGGCGCAAGCTACCTATGCTTGTGAATTTTCCGTAGACCAAGCCTCTCAAAAGGCGATTGTAAAGCGGGAGCACGAGAACGGTTATGAAGTGATTGAAGCTCCGTTGCCATTGCTTGTGACGACGACAGCCGAACTTAACGAGCCACGTCAACCTGGCCTTTGGAGCTCCATTTACGCGAAACGATATACTATTAATCATATTACCTTGCGTGATATGCCTCATATTGATGAAAGCCGCATTGGCCTTACCGGTTCCCCAACACGGGTACGCAAGGTATACCAACCACCGCTTCGTGGCAAGGTAGAAATGCTTTCATCCGTTGATGAAGGCGCCAAAAAGGTGCTTGAATTGGCGTATCACATCAAGCCTGAAAAGTTCGCACACCTTTTGGTGCCAAATGACACACTGGTTGTAGAGGTGCATGACGATGAGGGCATTGACGTAAATGACCCCGTACAGCGAGCTGCGTCTGTTGAAAGCATGGTGTCTAGCGAACCTAAGGCGGTAGATCCAAATACATTTGCAGCAGAGGCCGCTAAAGCTGATGCTGTTTCTGAAGGAGGTGACCGATAATGATAAATTTTGATGAATACAGAGACGTTTTTGTCGTAGCTGATACCATCGATGACGTAGTGCATCCAGTTACGTATGAACTTATCGGTCAAGCCCGCCGCATCGCCAAGGAACTGGGTCAGCTCGTGCAAGTAATGCTCCTCGGTGAAAACGTACAAGCTGAGGCGGAGGAGCTTGTGGCTCATGGCGCCGATATTGTTCACGTTTTTGAAAGTCCCCTCTTGAAATACTATACAACAGATGGCTATACAAAGGTATTGACGGATTTCTTTGAAGACCATAAACCGAATATCCTTTTAATTGGTGCTACCAACAATGGTCGTGACTTAGCACCACGCATGTCTGGTCGCATGCAAAATGGCGTTGTAGCAGATTGCACTATCCTAACCGTAGATACAGAAGAAGGCCTTGTAGAATGGACCCGTCCTGCTTTAGGTGGTAATATCTTGGCTGAAATTATTTCGCCAAACCATCGTCCACAAATGGGCTCTGTTCGTCCTAATGTATTCAAAAAACCTGAGCGTATTGCAGACAGTTGGGGCCGTATCCAACTTGAACAATTTGACCTCAAGTCCGAAGACATTCACACCAAACGACTAGATTTTATTCCATTCAGCAAGTCTGGTTATAATATCCAAGAAGCGGATATCATCGTAGCTGGCGGTCGTGGTATGGGTTCAAAGGAAAACTTTGATAAACTCTACGAACTCGCTGATGCTATCGGTGGCGTTGTAGGCGCTACCCGTCCACTCGTTGAAAAAGGCTGGATTGAATTGCCATACCAAGTAGGCCAAACAGGTAAAACCGTAAGCCCTAAACTATACTTGGCATTTGGTATCTCTGGCGCTATCCAACACGTAAGCGGCATCTCTGGTGCCGATACAATCGTGGCCATTAACAATGATCCGAAGGCGGAAATATTCCAACACGCGAACTATGGGATTGTTGGGGATTGTATGGAAGTTCTCAACGATATGTTGGCGCATTTAAAATAGAACATAAAAAGATTGGGCCCTTAGCTTAATTGCCGTAGTAGAAAGGACCCCTTCCGAAAAACTCCACCGGCCGGGTCTGACTCCGGCCTGCGGCCTCCGCAGGGCCAAAGTCGTTTTTCGAAAGGGGTCCTTTCTTTCTTCTACAGTCGATATAGCCATAGGCCCAATCTTTTTATGTGTCCATTAAATTGGCGCCTACACATTCGTTGGTAGGAACAGGGCCAAAGTCGTTTTCAGAACCCTATGGTTCTTTGTTATCTACATTAGTTTATTTTTAGTCCCAACATAATCGTTGAAATAATATAAGTAGAAATATGGTAAAATGGTGTTATACATATCATAGTTGAATGGACGTAGGGAGGTGATGTTGTGACTGCTGATAGTAATGGTTATGTAGGTTTTGATTTGGCATTGTTTATTGCTGAGAAGTTGCGTGCTCAGTTTGTGTTTGATATGGCACAGATGGAGGGAAACACGGCGACGTATCCGCAGGTTGAGACGATTGTGTGTGGTACTTCTGTGGCGGGGCTCAGTGTGAGTGAAACTCGACAAATAGATAATATTAATCGTGGCTGGCAAGCCTTGATAGAGAATTTGCGGTTAAAACGATTTCAGATTAATAAGTTAGTGACTATCGAATATAATAAGTTGGTTTCTGAAAGTGAGAACCGCCTAGGATTTGGTGGATTTCGCAATGCACCAGTAGCTATAGGTGGTACAAGTTATACACCGCCTAATCCTTTGGATTTAAATTCCTGTTGGGACGAATTAATAGCTAGGTGCCAAGAGCTAGAGGATAATCCGTTGGAACAATCGCTTCTATTATATGCCGAGATGGCTCGTAACCAGTTCTTTGGCGATAGCAATAAACGAACCGCTCTGCTCATGATGAATGGAAACCTTATTCAGAATGGATTATGCCCAATTACGATAACAAAATCTCGCGAAGTAGAATATCGGACTGCTTTAATTGAATATTATGAAAGCCCCGAGCAACATCGCAGTCAATTCTTCGATTTTCTAAAACAAGAACAACAAACCATGCTAAAACGCTGGGGCTATGAAATCCAAGATGTAAGTAAATCCGCCCCTGTCATCACTGTTAAATAGAAGGAGGAATACATATGAACCGCAAAATTTTCGTTACAGGTGCTACTTCTGGTATTGGCCTTGAGTGTGCCCGTGCTTTCGCTCAAGATGGAGATAATGTATTGATTGCTGGTCGTCGTGCAGATCGCTTGGCGGCGATTAAGGAAGATTTTGAGCAGCAATATGGCATTCATGTGGATACGCTTGTGCTTGATGTGAGCAAACGTGAAGAGGTAGATGCTAAGGTAAAACCAGCTATCGAAGCTTTTGGTGGCATTGATGTACTTGTAAATAATGCAGGTCTGGCACAGGGACTCGATCCATTCCAAGATAGTACCATAGAAGATGCAGTCACAATGATTAATACGAATGTATTAGGACTTCTTTATGTAACAAAGGCAGTATTACCTTTTATGATTGATAAAAATGAAGGTCATATTGTAAATATGGGTTCTACAGCTGGGATTTACGCATATCCAGGTGGTGCTGTTTATTGTGCTACTAAGGCAGCTGTCAAAATGTTGGCCGATGGCATTCGTATGGATACCATAGCTACAGATATTAAGGTTACCAACATTCAACCAGGCATCGTAGAAACTCCATTTAGTGAAGTACGTTTCCACGGTGATGC
This sequence comes from Veillonella atypica, assembly GCF_041431435.1. Taxonomy (NCBI): domain Bacteria; kingdom Bacillati; phylum Bacillota; class Negativicutes; order Veillonellales; family Veillonellaceae; genus Veillonella; species Veillonella atypica. Next base: position 13,481 of record NZ_JAPVXV010000008.1, on the reverse strand, counting down.
GGAACGAGCTAAATCTGTCTACGCTGGTATTGAAGCCGTTCAACCAGAGGATGTGGCCGATGTTGTATTGTATGTAACAAATCAACCTAAGCGCATGCAAATCTCTGATGTGACCATCATGGCGAACCAACAAGCGGCAGGCTTTATGGTTCATAAGAAATAACAGACTATTATACTAAACTTGTTAAAATGATATAGGTAGCATTTATTACTTTAAATCCTACATCATTTAGGATATATTTATTAAGTATATTTTAATAAATATAATTTTACAAAATTTGTTTTTGGAGATTGTCGTTATGACAACAAAGATAAAGACATTACTAGTGGCTTCTTTAGCATGTGCAGCTATTGGTTCCTATAGCATTACTAGTGCTCACGATCTATCTGTTGGGAATCGTTCTGTGCCTATGACTGGTGGAATCTCAGTTGAACCTACGGAACCAAATTTTATTATGCCGAGTCCTGTACATGTGTTCACTACAGTTAAAGAAGCGGCGGAGTATATGAATATTACACCACAGATGCCAAAGTTGTTACCTGTAGGCTTTAATATTCAATCTATCATCACTTTAGAGAAAGATATATTACAAGTTGTGTATGTCTACAAATCTGGTGCGGATCCATGTTATAATCAAGATGGAGGCGCATATATTATATATCGTTCATCTAAGTTAACTGGTGATATCAGTGGTGACCATAAAATTCATAAGGTGATAGAAACTGAACGTGTAGACGGTATGAAGGTTACTTTTAAAGGCAGTGACAAAATGGTTTATCTTGCATCGTGGATGAAAGATGGACAAAATCACTCCTTAGATTTTTATCGCCCAGTTACACGAGATGTGGCAAAAGCGATGATCCGTCATATTGTTGAAGAAAAATCACATGAAAAATAAATGTGTTTTTAATAATTTTTTTTATTGACCGAAGGGAGATTATACTCATGGTTAAAAAATTTGTATTAATGGCAGTTGCGTGTGCGTGCGTAGGTTCTTATGGCGTTGCTGGTGCACAAGGTACTTTAGATGTAAAACCAGATCCAGCTAAACCTATAGTTGCAGAACAGGCAGCGCCAATGGTTGGTATGCCAAGCCCAATTCATGAATTCGCTACTATTGATGAAGCCGCTAAATACATGAATATTATGCCTCAGCTACCTAAAGTATTACCTGTAGGCTATAATATTGAGTCTGTAAGCACAATCAATAAAGATGTTTTGCAAGTTGTGTATGTTTACCAAGTTGGTGAAGATACAACGCGGAACCAAGCGGCAGGCAAACGTATTGTGTATCGCGTAGGTACTACAAAAGGTGATATCAGTGGTAATTATAAGGATTATCGCGTTACAGCTACAGAAAAGGTAAACGGTACAAAGGTTACTTTCAAAGGTGGCGAAAAAATGGTATACTTCGCTGGTTGGACAAAAGATGGTCAAAACCACGCGATGTACTTTGAACGTCCTGTCAATCGCGATATGGCAAAAGCGATCATTGCTAATACAGTTGCACCAAAATCACATATGAAATAATACAGCCTGATACAAACTATTCTTGATGGAATGGCATGCGAGCTACAGTGCAGTACTCGCATGGACACTGTAAGGGTTATATAAGAAGCGGCTCCTCTCATGAGGGGCCGTTTTAGTATGAATTGAGCGTAAAGATTTTTACAAATCGATTTGTAGAATGTATAATAAATTGATATATCGCGAAATTACGATATAATGATGTTAGAGGTGACTAAAGATGAATCAATTAGAGATCTTTAAAGCACTTGCTAATGAATCACGTTTACAGATTCTATTTTGGTTAAAAGATCCAAAGCGTTACTTTACACATCTAGAACCGGTAGACATGGTAGAAGTCGGCGTCTGTGTAGGTCAAATCCAGCTCAAATTAGGCGTTACCCAATCGACAGCATCTCAATATTTGTCTGTGTTGCAAAAGGCAGATTTGGTGATTGCTACACGAATTGGTAAATGGACCTATTACCGTCGCAACGAGGAAACCATTGCAGAATTAGCAAAGTTGGTAGAAACTGAATTATAAAAGAGCATAAATATATAACACATAAGTATGTGTAACATAATTTACTAGAATTTACTAGTCAGATACTTGTATTAGTAACGCAATTATATTGATACGATGCGTATTATCTAGTGAGTGTGATTATATAGGAGTGCTTTTTTATTAACTCAATACATCGGTAATTCGCAATATGTAAATGTGAAAATATAATTCAGTCATCAGCTAGATGTATATCGTATAAAATTCCTATAGTATTAGGAGAAAGAGGCTATAATGGTACAACATAACTTAACAGATACAATTACATTCCGTCGTGGCTTAACAATTCCTAACCGCATTGCCTTGGCTCCGATGCAAAGTCAATCTGCATTAGAGGGTGGCTATGCAAGTAATGATACGATCCGTTATTACAATCATCGTTCTAAGGCCGCAGGCCTATTGATTACTGAGTTCCATTATGTTAGTGAAAGTGGTGGCCCAGCGTACATGCCGGGCTATCCATCCCAAATGGGCATTTACTCTGATGTTCACTTAGAGGGAGCAAAGAAAATTGCACAAGCTTTAAAGAAAGACGGTAATAAAGCGGTTATGCAAATCCATCACGGTGGGCGCATGGCGATTGGTCGCTTTATCAATCATCAAGATGTGGTAGCACCTAGCGATTTACAACGTAAGTTCCCTGTTCGTGCTCTTACTGAAAGTGAAATTGAAGAGATCATTGCAGACTTTGGTCGTGCTACAAAAAGAGCTATTGAAGCGGGCTTCGATGGTGTAGAGATTCATGGTGCTAACCATTATTTATTGCAACAATTCTTCTCTGTATTGACAAACCACCGCACAGATAAATGGGGCGGCTCTTTAGAAAATCGCATGCGCTTCCCATTAGCCGTTGTGCGTGAAGTAAAACGCGTTGTAGCAGAAGCGGGCGCACAAAACTTTATCATTGGCTATCGTTTGAGCCCAGAAGAAATCCACGGTACAGATATTGGTTATACCTATAAAGAATCCCTTCAATTAGTGGAAGCTATTGTAAAAGAAGAGTTAGACTACATCCATTTATCCTTATGGGGTGGCTATGATTCTAAACCAGAAGGTGCAGATCAATCCTTTGGCTCTTTATTCAAAGCAGCTCTTGATGATGAAACAAAACTTATTATTGTAGGTAATATCTTCAGCGAAGAAGCAGCTCGTGATGCGGTAGAAAACTACACTGACATCATTGCAGTAGGCCGTGGTACTTTGGTAGACCCTGAATTTGGTCATAAAATCATGAACGGTAAAGGCGATACCATCGTTCGCGAAGTAACTCTGGAACATGTTCCACACATGCACCTAACACCAGGCCTATTTGAAGCCTTCACACGTACTGACTCCTTAGGTTTGCCACCATTACCAGGTGCAGAAACCATCTATGACCAACACAGAGGTACATACGATAACCACCCACTAGCAATTCCATATGCAGAACAATAAAAAGTAAACATCAACTAAATTAGTAAATAACTTCGTAAATACATTCGTAAAAAATACAGATTATTAAGTAAATTTTTTAGTTAAATAATCGAATCACAATACATAAAACTATACACACATAAATAACTTGTGAAAGCGAGTTTATAAATGAAAGCCCCTGTTTGAAACAGGGGCTTTTATACTTAGGTAATAAATTATACTTTTTAAATTATGAGTGAAATTAAAAATAGTATATTGTGGTATGATATTTTATGAAAGAAAGGAGCTATATATGAGTGAGAATGTTATGGCTTTAATAAACTTAGTTAGAAAACGATTGGACTTATTTATAAAGCTTTTAGTTTCATTTTTTATGCTATGTTTTTTTGCTGATTATTTATATTCTTATTATGAAGTGAATATATTAGATTTTGATCCTATATTACCTCAAATAGTAAAAGTGTTACTAAAAAAAGTAGAGTTTATTCTTTATTGGTTTATCCCTTTTTTGTTTAGTATACCAGCAATATTATTTTTTATCTTATTTATAGCTTTTATCTTAGAAGTTATAATAGAAAAGTTTGAAAAAAAGGGATACTTTAGGAAGTTATTTGAAGAATTTTATGAATTTTTCAGTACTATAAAATCAGGGTGTCAATTTATAAGTTATCAAAGTTATGATTTATTACGGCTATCAATAATTTATATCGCTTTTATTGGTGTTATATATTATATTCTTGCTATGTTTAATCATATAGGTAATCTAATTTCTCCAGAGTGGCATATTTCATCATTTGAAATAATTAATCCTCTAAAGCATCTTATTTCTTTTAGTAGTTTACTTCCTAATATGGAGCATAAAGAATGGATTCAGTTTACATTTGTACTTAGTAAAGGCTTTGTATTTGGATACTGTGTGTATTGGTTTTATATAAGTTTATATCTTTCTATAAAAAGAGAGCGTGAACTTTATAGAGTGAGAAATCAAAATGAGAAATAGATAGTTATGAATTAAATATTTTACTAGGATAAATGATTAATATATATTAAAAGGAGATATTTTATGATGACCTTAGAGTGTTTTAATGATGCATTAAAATTAGCATTAGATATGCTATATTATAAAGATCAATATTTAATAAGTAATAGAATGAACAAGCATGTGAGTGAGTTATCTATTTCTCATAAACTAGGACACTACTTGGCATTATTAATCGATAAATATGATGTGGATTGTGAATATAATCGAAATCTAGCTGACCCTAAATCGGATGAGGCAAATAATTTAATAAGACCTGATATTATAGTGCATAAGCGTGGTTCCAATGATGATAATTTTGTTATAATAGAGATTAAGCCTTGGTGGAATGATAATACAGAGAAGGATGTAAAAAAACTCTATGAAATGACAAAACAGGATGGTCAATTTCGATATTGTTTTGGATTTAGTATACTTATTGATAAAAATAGAGGTTCTGTTATTACGAAAATAATAGAGAATGGCAAAATTAAATATGATGATATTCAGATATAAAGTCTTTTAAATATAAGAAATGGCTCCTTATAAGGGAGCCATTTTCTATATATTCCTATTCAATTTCCGCTTTCAAATCGATAATATTTTTTGCGGCTACACAGGCAGGGCAGTCACAGAATTCTGCGCCTTCTGCTTTGATTTCTTTAGCGTGTTGTAATAGGTTAGCTGCGCCTTCTGCGCCAAGGATTTGTGTGGCAAGTTCAGAGTCTGCAAAGCCGATTGTTTCATCGATAAGTGCAATGTTTTGTTCTGCTACGGATACGAGTTGTTTTGTAAGTTCTTCTTGTTTAGGTGTACCTTCTGCATTAATCCAAGATTGAGCGAATTCTTTTACTTTAGGATTGCTTTGTGGTGCATCTAATAATGCTTGTACGAGTTGTGTTAATTGTGTATGTGTCATGATAATCTCCTTTATATAACTAGTAAATATTAGTTTGAAAAGATGCACTTACTATCATATGAGCACCTGTTCATTTTTATAAGTTCATTATAACACCTACAATAATTTTGAATAGTAGAATGATTTACGATAGATACTATCAAATGTGATAGATTTATGATGATAACTGGTATAAATTTTTTGGGAAATAGAAAAGAGGAATGCTTTCACATTCCTCTTAAGCTTAGTTAGAATAAATCTGAGTGGCTACCCGTGCGAGTTAAAGATAATACTATCTACTGCTAAGCACTAATCTCAACATAACTGATTACTCCAATCCTAAATCCTCAATCATTTCTTTTATATTAGCATATGATTTTGCTTTTACCTTTCCTGCCAATATATCTTTCGTTTCTTGAATAGCAGCTTCTGTTTCTGCATTATAACGAGGTTGTTTAGGTTGAAATGGAAATCCGCCTTCCATTAGTGATGTATGGAGAAAAATATTAATCGCATCAGTTACGGATATGCCAAAGCTAGCATATAGTGCTTCTAATTGTGCTTTTACAGCTGGCTCGATACGCAAACTGATAGAGGCCGTTTTAGCCATAGTATCACCTCCTGTTACTTATATTGTAATGCAAATGCTATATAATTGCAATCTTATAAGTGCGAATTGCAAGCATAATACATATCTTTTCCTGAACGAAAAATATTTCTGAATATAAGAATATTAGCTTTTTAGGTGATATAATTAACTTACTATATATAGTTTGTTTGCAGGGGAATGTATCATGAAAAAGGTTGTATGTGCGTTAGCTACGCTAGCTTTTATAGGTTCCATCAATGTTGTGTCCGCAGATGAGTTGATGCGGTTCCGTCTTAATGGTAATTCTATTTATGATCAGCCTTATGGTGATCGAAATGAGTTCCCATGTCCCGATGGACTTGGTAGTTGTACTATAACTGATAGCGACTATAAAGGTATTCGTAAAGGTCAATCACTAGAGGTGTTTGATACTGTATTTGAGGCTAAGCAACATTTGAACTTTAAGCCACAGTTGCCAAGTGGTTTAGAGGGATTACGTTCCGTACATGTATCCATTGTGGATCACGATGTATTACAAGTTGTGTATGCCTATCATGAACTTGTAAAAGGAAAATACTTTGACCGTGTAGATGATATGCCAAAGTATATTAAGTATCGTGTATCGACAGTATCAGGTAATATCGCAGGCGATTATAAGGATTATGTACCTCAGAAGACGGATATTGTGAATGGTATGACGGTAACCTATCGAATGGTAGATGACGCCGTTTACTTAGCATCTTGGGAACATAAGGGGCAGAACCATGTGTTTTTATTTAATGAACCAGTTTCTGTTGAGCGGGCTAGAGAAATGATTAACAGTGTAGGTACTAATTAAGTTTATTACTGTACTATCTTTTTAAGCCTGATTAGCTTATAATATACATATAAAGAGAGCCCATTAACGTGATTAGGGCGTTAGGCTCATCTAAAACTGAACAAAATTATGATGACGCCTAACGTGTTAGAGGACTGCACTCCTCTATACGTTAGGCGTTTATCGTTGTACTACTTAACTAGTGCAATGATAGTGACTACTGATAACAGAACTATGATAATTACATAGGTAACTTCATGATTTGTCATAGTATCACCTCCTCGCGGAGATGAACCTAACTCACGTCAACGGACTCTCTTCGTAATAAGTATAGCAAAATACTCTTTACACAAATAGCGATATACAGTCCTCTTTGTTGTGATTTATATTAAAAATAACGGAGCTTATATGAACGCAGATGATTACAAGATTTCAACGTTGCCATATATAGAAAATGCTAGCAATGAGATAATGGAAAAGTACAATATAAAAGCGCAATATAAAACAGAACCGCCTCATGGAGATGCTATATATTCTATTTCTATAAAGGGGAAAGCATTGCCATTTTGGATTTATGGTAGGGACGTTACTTTTATAGGTAATAGTATGGTTATGGTCGAGTCTGTAAGATGCAAAACCTGGGACCCCATAGAAACCGTGATTATTGATTTAGAGAATGAAGCGTATGCTAGTTTAAAAGAATGGTATACAGATATTTTGTTTGTTAATGGCCGAATAGAGTTAACTAATCAAGTGGTAAAAATGGATAAAAGAATTCTAAAGAATTTTGAGAATTTAGAATGGATAAGCTTTTAAGATTGATTGCGTAGAGGGCACATTGACTATACTATAGTGAAGTGTTATTCTATATGACAAGGGATGTCAATATGTGACATAGTCTCATATGAACGAAAAAATAGCAGGGCGGCCACCCTGCTATTTTTGTTGTGCTAGTTACTAACAAGAACGCTAGATGCATAATATTCATTTTATTTTAATTGACATAAGTCTATAGAATACAGTACAATACCCTTATATCTAAATACAAGCTATGAATGGGTATAAAGGTTTACAGATCCTGCTTTCAGAGAGTTGCCGGTTGGTGCGAGGCAATAGAGGTTGTACGCTGACACTCTCCCGTGAGCTTTGGTGGCGAATGCAGCAGTAGTCATCGACGGTGGTTCCGTTATACCCGCAACGAGTCCCAATTAGGGTGGTACCGTGTTATGAATATAACGCCCCTTTGAGCAACGACAGTTGTTCTGAGGGGCTTTTTTTATACTGTCAAATGTTGGTCGGAGCCTCCACCGGCCGGGTCTGACTTCGGCCTACGGCCTTCGCAGGGCCAAAGTCGGCTGCGACCGACATTTAACAGTTCTTAGTAGCTAGAGTAACGGTCTTCGGCCTAGGGCCTCGACCTACTAAAGTCGCTTGCGAGCACGCACTTTAATTCTACGTTTTGTTTGATTAAACTTTCACAATGAATAGATATAATAAAGTGTTATGTTTTTATTAGTACAGAAAAGGTGAAGATTATGGATCAAAATCGCGTATATTTCTTCGATACAACCCTTCGTGATGGGGAACAAACACCAGGTGTGTCTTTACAAACTCCTGAAAAAATTGAAATTGCGAAAGGCCTAGTACGCCTCGGCATCGATGTAATCGAGGCTGGTTTCCCAGCAGCATCCCCTGGAGATTTTGAAGCAGTACAAACGATTGCACGCGAAGTGAAAGGCGCAACAATTTGTGCGTTGGCACGTGCTAATGAAAAGGACGTACAAAAAGCGATTGATGCATTGAAAGATGCGGAACGTAGCCGTTTGCATGTATTCATTGCTATTTCCGAACTTCATATGGAATATAAATTAAAAATGACTCGCCAAGAGGTATTGGATAAGGTTAAATCCGTATTGGCATATGCAAAAGGTAAGGTTGATGAAATCGAGTTCTCTGGTGAAGATGCGGCACGCTCTGATTTAGATTTCGCATGCCAAGTATTTGGTGTTGCCATTGCTGGTGGTGCAACAATTATTAATGTACCAGACACAGTAGGTTATATGAACCCTAATGAGTTCGGTGATAAAATTCGTTACATCAAAGAACATACACCAGGTATTGAAAATGCAATTATCTCCGTTCACTGTCATGATGACTTAGGTCTTGCTAATGCAAATACGTTAGCTGCTATTAAAGCAGGTGCACGCCAAGTAGAAGGCACAATTAATGGCCTAGGCGAACGGGCTGGTAACGTAGCGATTGAAGAAGTTGTAATGGCTCTTAAAACACGCCATGATTACTTCGGCGACCTTCAAGTGAACATCGATACAAAACAATTTACGAAAGTATCTAAACTTGTGAGCCGTTTAACAGGTGTTGTAGTTCCTCCAAATAAACCAATCGTTGGTTCCAACGCCTTTGCTCATGAATCTGGTATTCACCAACATGGTATGATGAGCAATCCTGAAACATATGAAATCATGACTCCTGAGTCCGTAGGGGCTGAAAAAACAGACCTCGTATTGGGTAAACACTCTGGCCGTCATGCCTTTGCTGATCATTTGGCAAAACTTGGTTTCCAATCTTTCACAGAAGAGAAAATCAACGACCTCTTCGCTAAATTCAAAGAATTGGCAGACCGTAAAAAACAAGTATACGATGATGACATTATCGCTCTTGTAGTAGATAACTTACATCATAAAAAAGCATTCGAGCTTGTGGCTCAATACTACAAATTAGGTGAAAAAGGCTACGCATATGCTGACGTTCGCCTCATGACCCCAGAAGGGGAGAAAGCTGATGCTGCCGTAGGTGATGGTCCAGTAGACGCATCCCTTAAAGCAGTTGAACGTGTTGTTGGCTTGCCAATTAGCTTAAAAGACTACCAAATCCGTGCCATCACAGCCGGTAAAGATGCCCTTGGGGAAGCAACCCTTAAGGTAGAATACAACGGTCGCTTGTACCATGGTCGTGGTATTAGCACCGATATCGTTAAATCAAGTGTGAACGCATATATTAATGCAGTTAACTCAGTATTCCTAGCTATGGAGCTAGAACAACAGGAGGAAGAATAATATGGGTATGACCATTACTGAAAAGAATATGGCTCGCCACGCGGGTCTTGATGTTGTAAGGCCAGGCCAAATCATCGAATGTCATTTGGACGCTGTTTTGATGAACGACATCACATTCCCACCGGCGCGTAAAGAGTTCTTAAAAATCGGCAAACCTGTATTTGACCGTCATAAAATCTACTTGGTGCCAGATCATTTCACACCAAATAAAGATATTCAATCTGCTACACAAGCGAAAGTTATGCGCGATTTCGTACGCGAACATGGCATTACAAACTACTTTGAAGTCGGTAGAATGGGGATTGAGCACGTTATTTTGCCAGAAAAAGGCCTTATCGGTCCTGGGGAAATGATGATTGGTGCTGACTCCCACACTTGTACATATGGTGCGGTAAATGCATTCTCCACAGGCGTAGGCTCTACTGATGCGGGCGTTGCTATGGCAGAAGGTAAAACTTGGTTCAAAGTGCCTGAAACAATCAAGGTTGAGCTTATCGGTAAACCTAACAAATGGGTAACTGGTAAAGACGTAATCCTTGATTTAATCGGACAAATCGGCGTAGACGGCGCTCGTTACATGGCTCTTGAATTCGCTGGTGACGGCGTACAACACATGACTATGGCAGATCGTCTTACAATCTGTAACATGGCTATCGAAGCGGGCGGTAAATGTGGCGTATTCCCTTACGATGCAGTCACTGAAGAATACATCAAAGGCCGCGTAAATCGTCCTGTTGAATCAATCGCTCCAGATGCTGATGCAGTATATGCTCAAACAATTACCATTGACTTGTCCAAATTGCAACCAGTGGTAGCATTCCCTCATTTGCCATCCAACACACATTACATCAACGAAATCGACAAAGATATTAAAATCGACCAAGTTATCATCGGTTCCTGTACAAATGGCCGTTACGAAGACTTGGTGGCAGCAGCGGAAATCTTCAAAGGTTGCAAAGTAGCCCCATTCGTTCGTTGTATCGTAATTCCTGGTTCCCAAGATGTATACGATCAAGCTATGAAAGATGGTTTATTGGACATCTTTATTCAAGCTGACTGCGCAGTGTCCACGCCAACATGTGGCCCTTGCCTAGGTGGTTACATGGGTATCATGGCTGAAGGGGAACGCACTGTTTCCACTACAAACCGTAACTTCCGTGGTCGTATGGGTCACGTTGATTCTGAAGTATATTTGGCAAGCCCTTACGTGGCGGCAGCAAGTGCTGTATTAGGCCGCATTGCAGGCCCTGAGGAGGTTTAATATGGATTTTGAAAGCAAAAAAATCTGGCGCTACGGCGACGATGTAGATACAGACGTAATCATTCCAGCTCGTTACTTGGCGATTGCTGACTGGAACGAATTGGCGGAACATGCGATGGAGGACATTGATACTACATTCGCGCCAAATGTGAAAGCTGGCGAAATCATGGTAGCTGGTAAAAACTTTGGCTGTGGTTCCTCCCGTGAACACGCACCAGGCGTTATCAAAGCAAAAGGCGTACCTGTTATCATTGCACACTCCTTTGCCCGTATCTTCTTCCGTAATGCTATCAACATTGGTTTACCAGTAGTTGAAATCGGCGAACAAGTAGACCGTATCGACGCTGGCGATGCAATCGGCGTAGACTTGTCTAAAGGTATCGTGTACAACTTGACTAAAAACGAACAATACCAAGGCACTGAATTGCCACAATTCATTCAAGACATTGCGGCAGCAGGAGGTCTTGTGAACTTTGCGAAACATCGCAAATAAGTACGTGGCCGAGCCTCGGTGATGCTCTGACGCTCCAGCTAGCTTAACGGTCATCGGCCGAGGGCCTTGACCTACTAAAGTCGCGTCAGAGCATGCACCTCGGCTCTACGTAGCTTATCATTGCGATTTTTTTCGCAATGATGTACATATGGATAGATGTAGACGATGAAGCCCCGTCGCAAACGACTTTTGCTAGGGCGAGGCCTATGGCCTCGGCCCGTTAAGGCAATGGAGGCTTGCAACGGGGCTTCATCGTCGGAGAGGAATATATAGATGAGCGAAAAAAATATCGTATTGATTCCTGGTGATGGTATCGGTACTGAGATTATTGCTGCAGCGAAGGCTGTGTGTGATGTGGCTTTTGAGAAAGCTAATGTAAAGGTTAATTGGATTGATAAAAAAGCAGGCGGTGCGTCTATTGATGCATATGGTGTGCCTTTGACTGAGGATACTATTGAGGCTTGTAAAGCTGCTGATGCTGTATTGCTTGGTGCTGTAGGCGGTCCTAAATGGGATAATGTGGATCCTTCTATCCGTCCTGAAAAAGCAATCCTCGGTCTTCGTAAGGAGCTTGGTTTGTTCTGTAACTTGCGTCCTGTAAAAATCTATCCATCTTTGCAAGAGTATTCTCCTCTTAAAAAGGAACTCGTACAAGATGTAGATTTCGTTATCGTTCGTGAGTTGACTGGTGGGATTTACTTCGGTGAACGCGAAGAGGCACAAGGTGAAGGTGCTAACGAGTTTGCTTGGGATAAAGAAACTTACAGCCGTTACGAAGTAGAGCGCATCATGGACATTGCTATGGAAACAGCTCGCAAACGTAATAAAAAGGTTGTATCTGTAGATAAAGCAAATGTATTGGCTTCTTCTCGTTTGTGGCGTAAAATCGCTCAAGAAAAAGCGGCAGCTAATCCAGATATCGCAACAGATTACTTCTACGTAGATAATACAGCGATGCAACTCGTTGTAAATCCTGCACAGTTTGACGTTATCGTTACAACAAACTTGTTCGGCGATATCCTGTCTGATGAAGGCGCTGTCATCTCTGGTTCTATCGGGCTTTTACCATCTGCATCCATGGGTACTGGCACAGCGTTGTACGAGCCAATCCACGGTTCTGCACCAGATATTATGGGTCAAAACTTGGCGAACCCATTGGGTACAATCTTGTCTGCAGCTATGATGTGCCGTCATTCCCTTGATTTACCTCAAGTGGCTGATGCAATTGAAAAAGCTGTTGAACAAGTGCTCGTTGATGGTTACCGCACAGGCGATATCTACCGCGAAGGTTTGAAACGTGTAGGTACCACAGAAATGGCGCAAGCTGTTATTGAACGTCTATAATCGTAGGGAACAAGGTTTTGAAAGCTCATCAAGTGAGCTAAATCATTTCAAAATCTTATCATATACATTATAATGCAGAAATATTATATAGGTTATTATATAAGAGAGGGCTAGTCCATCTCTTTTTTGCGGGAGGAGTTATGTTATCTTATTTTTTACTTGCCTTATCTATAGGGCTTGAGCTATTTGCTACGACCATGTTGAAAGCCTCTGATGGCTTTACGCGGCCGTTACAGACTATTGCCTGCGTATGTGGCTATGTAGGATCTTTCTATACATTGACGCATGTACTGAAATATATTCCACTCAGTGTTACCTATGCTACCTGGTCTGGCGTAGGCCTTGTGGTGACAGCACTCATTTCTGTTTTTATCTTTAGTGAGGGCTATAATATGTACACCATTTTGGGGATAGGTCTTATTGTAGTTGGTGTTGTCATCCTTAACTTGTGGGGCAGTGTAGGGAATTAAAACTATAGCTAGTTTCTATATCATAAATTAGAATA
>NZ_JAPVXV010000007.1:0-51494 GCF_041431435.1 Veillonella atypica | reverse complement strand
GCACAAGAACCATTCGTCCCGATTAACAGAGCTTTACAACCCGAAGGCCGTCATCACTCACGCGGCGTTGCTCCGTCAGACTTTCGTCCATTGCGGAAGATTCCCCACTGCTGCCTCCCGTAGGAGTCTGGGCCGTGTCTCAGTCCCAATGTGGCCGTTCATCCTCTCAGACCGGCTACTGATCATCGCCTTGGTGGGCCGTTACCCCTCCAACTAGCTAATCAGACGCAATCCCCTCCTTCAGTGATAGCTTATAAATAGAGGCCACCTTTCATCCAGTCCCGATGCCGAGATTGGATCGTATGCGGTATTAGCAGTCGTTTCCAACTGTTGTCCCCCTCTGAAGGGCAGGTTGATTACGCGTTACTCACCCGTTCGCCACTAAGATTGATAGAAGCAAGCTTCCATCGCTCTTCGTTCGACTTGCATGTGTTAAGCACGCCGCCAGCGTTCGTCCTGAGCCAGGATCAAACTCTCCAAGATATCTTGAAGCTATTTGAGTAGCTCAATATTTGTTGTCGTTACATTTAAGTAACTTTGAATTATGGTTGGTTTTGACTTTGTCAAAACCCGCACTCTGGCATATGTTCAATCATATGATTGATTACCTATCATTGTTCAGTTTTCAAAGATCTGTACATTAGAAGTTTTAACGTTCTAACGACTTTTTAAAGTATATCAGTCATCTCATAAAACGTCAACCACTTTTTTAAGAAGTTTTGTTTTATTTTTGACCACTTGTGTTTCCATAATATACTTACCATCATAACCAAATTCTCTAAAATTAGAGATAGAAAACTCACAAACTTTCGTTTGTGAGTTTTATTTGGTGGCTCATCCGCGACTCGAACGCGGGACACCCTGATTAAAAGTCAGGTGCTCTACCAACTGAGCTAATGAACCATGTTGGCAGGGGTGGCTGGGATCGAACCAGCGCATAACGGAGTCAAAGTCCGTTGCCTTACCACTTGGCGACACCCCTACAATGATTACGATGTGTAGGTTATGGGGTGAGTAGTGGGGATCGAACCCACGCGTAACGGAGCCACAATCCGCCGTGTTAACCGCTTCACCATACCCACCACCTTGTAGGTATCGAAGACACTGTCTTCGTAACAAAGAGAATTATATCTGTTTTAGAAGTTTGTGTCAATAACTTTTTCTAATTTCATTTAACTTTCAGTTTTGAAATTAACAAGCTATATACTTCTAATATAAAACTCTTTCACATCCTAATAAAAAGGAAGTACCACCGTTAAAATGTTTCTTAACGAATGGTGCTTCCCTATTATACATATAAATTATTTATTTGGCAAATAGTTTTTTACAAAATTTGGTAATGCAAACGCAGCCTTTTGAATATCCTTGTTATAGTACTTAGTTTCAAAGTTTTGTTCACGATTTGGTTCCCATGTTAATGGGTCGTATTTTTTAGATCCAATCGTAAAGCAATGCATCCCGGCCGGATAGATTGGAATGTATGCGGTGTACAAACGAGCGATTGGGAAATGATTGTTTACATAACCAAACACCTTCTCAACGAGCGGTTGATGAAGCATAGGAGATTCAGTTTGTTGTACAAATAGACCATCTGCTTTTAGAGCTTTCAACGTATTCTCATAAAACTCTTCCGTAAATAATCCTTCACCAGGACCAATTGGATCAGAGCAATCCACAATAATAACGTCATAGTAATCTTCAGCCTCTGCCATAAAGCCAATACCGTCACCAATCTTTACTGTTAACTTAGGATTGTTTTCAATCATAGCCTTAGAAATAGTAGGTAGGTATTGTTTTGCCAATTCTACAACTTTACCATCAATCTCAACCATGGTAACTTCTTTAACGCAATCATGGCGTACGCATTCTCTGGCTACACCGCCATCACCGCCACCGATAATCAGTACCCGTTCTGGATTTGGATGCAAAAACAATGGTACATGAGCAATCATTTCATGGTAGATAAACTCCTCCCGTTCAGACGTTTGGAATACACCATCTAATGCAAGCATCATGCCATATTCTTTAGACTTAAATACTTCAATTTTTTGAAATTCAGATTCACCAGAATAAAGTACCTCTTCTGCTTCAGCACTGAGACGTAAATGAGGCGTTTGCTCTTCTGTAATCCATTGACTCATAATAACCTCCTATATAGGTAGAGCGATAGCTTTCACCATCGCTCTCATAATACTAATATTATTTTTTAGTTATATAACAGAATCCACCGCCAAGGATGGTATCTTGCAACCAATGAACTAGTGAGAAATCACGGATTTCCCCTTCATCAAAAATACCACAACGAATATCATCACCATCCATGAACATCTTATAAATAGGCACCCAATGCCATGTATAGAGCGCAGGTTCTTTACCTTTATGGCGATTTAAGAACGCTACAGGAACATCCTGTGATAATGCATCGTGAATAAACTGCGCCGCCGCCTCTACTTCTACGCGGGATGCAGAAAAGGGAGATACATTAAGCATGTGTACCTCATAAGGCAAATTCTTATCATCAAACAAACGTCTAAGGCCGCGTTCCATCCATTGCGTTTTATAAACGCCACCACCAAATCTTGGTTTTACATAGTTCCACACGACATTCATACGTTCTAATGCTAATGTATGATTTGCCGTAGTAGACACATCTAATAGGCCATCTCGAAATTCAGAATAACTCAATACCTGTGTAGCCGATGTAGGGCCACAACCAGACAAACGTTGCCATTCATCATCAAACCATTCTTGATCATAGCCGTGTGATATAGTCCCATTTACATCGATATCAAGCCACTCCGGATGTTTAACAGATACATCATTCATGAGATTAACCTTCGATTACTTCCACTGTTTCCATGATATCGCCTTGATGGATACCATCAACTACATCCATGCCTTCGATTACTTTACCAAACACAGTATGTACACCATCTAAATGAGGTTGTGGTTCGTATACGATAAAGAATTGGCTACCTCCAGTATTAGGACCACGGTGAGCCATAGACAACGCACCGCGTTCGTGTTTATGAGGATTGCCAATCAATTCGTCTTTAATTGTGTAACCAGGACCGCCTGTACCATTGCCATTAGGGCAACCACCTTGCGCTACGAATCCAGGAATTACACGATGGAATGTCAATCCATTATAGAAACCTTTATTAATAAGGTCGATAAAGTTTTGTACTGTGCCAGGTGCTTCTTTATCAAATAATTCAATTACAATGTCTCCACCTTTTGCCATATGGATTTTTGCTTGTTTCATTGTTCAGGTACCTCCAAAATTGTACGCAACACATGTGCTGCTAATATAAAACCTGCCACTGGTGGCACAAAACTACATGTTCCCGGGCTCGTTGCTTCGCCGCGGAACTGTGGTTTTGTCGGTTTTTCTGTAGAAAATAAAACTAATTGTTTTTTTATACCCCGTTTCTTGAGTTCCCGGCGCATAACGCGTGCCAACGGGCATGTATGAGACTTATTGATATCTGCAATCATAAGTTTCTCTGGGTAAAAGCGATTACCGCCGCCCATACAGGAAATAACGGGGATGCTTTCACGTTGACAAACCTCGATAATATTGAGTTTTGCCGTTACCATATCAATGGCATCGATCACATAATCAACGTTCAAGCTTTGAATAAATCCAGGAGATTTCTCCTCAGTATACATAATATCGTGAGTTTCTATCACTACATCAGGATTGATGGAAAGAGCTCGCGCCTTTGCGACCTTAACCTTACGTTCTCCAATGGTATCGTGTGTCGTAATCATTTGACGATTCAAATTGCTGGGTGCAATGGAATCACCATCAATAATAACGATGCGCCCTACACCAGCACGTACTAGAGCCTCGAGGGCCCCACCGCCGACACCACCAACACCAAAGAGCGCAATAGATGTATCCTTTAATGTTTGGATTTTATCAGGTCCAACCAACCACTCCAAACGAGTTAACATATATTCCATTAATATTTACCCGCCGGAATGATTTCTGTCCAATATCCATCAGGATCAGCGATAAAATAAATACCCATGTCGGCATTTTCATAGGCTACAACACCCATCTCTTTATGTTTTTTTAGAGCTGCTTCGTAGTCATCTACATAAAATGCCAAGTGGAATTCATTATCCCCTAAATTATAAGGGCGATCCCAATCGCGCAGCCATGTAAGTTCTAATTCATGTGCCGTATATGGACTTTTTAAATATACAAGGGTAAAAGCACCGCTTGGGTCTTCCAAGCGACGAGCCTCTTCAAGCAGTAAGGCCTCTTTATAGAAGGCTAAACTCTTATCAAGATCCTTAACATTTATATTATTATGAGCAAATGAAAACTTCATAGGACCTCCTTATGTAAATACAGTATATTTTTGTAGGAATTATCCTCTTTTAATAGTATCACATTTTGTAAATTTATAGCTAGTTAATAACAAATTTTGCCGTACTGCCATCATCACCACGTGTGACCTCTAAATGAGCAGGTATACGAGTTTTCAATTCCGGTACATGAGAAATCATACCGATGAGGCGCCCCGATGATTGTAGTTGTACCAATGTTTCCATAGCGAGCTCCAATGTATCAGGGTCAAGTGTACCAAACCCTTCATCAATGAACATCGTATCCATATGAATACCACCGGCATAACTTTGAATCACGTCGGCAAGACCTAAGGCAAGTGCCATAGAGGCCAAGAATGTTTCACCACCAGACAAGGTATTCGCAGGTCTAGATTGTCCTGTGAAAGCGTCCATTACGGCCAAATCAAGGCCTTGCTTACCACGGCCGCCACCGGTATAGTCTGAACGCTCCAAAGAGTAACGGCTACGGCTCATCTTTTGAAGACGTAAATTGGCTGCATAAACAACCTCATCTAAAATGGCCCCCAATACATAGCGCTCAAAGGTGACATTTTTAAAACCTTGTTCACCCCCATTAGCGAGATCATTCAATCGACTTAAGAAGGCTACCTTCTCTCGGGCCTCACCCATAGCCGATTCAATTTCCTCTAGCGAAGCAAGTGTAGTTTCTATATGCTGTGTTTCTTTATCCCAAGCCGCTAAATGGCCCACCAATGTATCACGACGTTCTACCGCTGCATCATATACTTCATCCGAAACAGTATCGTTAGGTTTGACCACAGCCTCCGTAGTCTTTAGTGCCGCATCATATACAGCTTGTGCTGTACTAAAGGCCTCTTCCAAGTCATATAAATTAGATTTAAAATTCTCTAACGCATTAAAGTCACTCAATGCTTCTACAAAATCAATTTCACTTAACGATATAGATTGCAATGACTGTATATATTCCCCATGGAGAAAATCAAGATTCTTTTGTTCTTCTCTTACTTGAGAAGATAAGATTTCTAGTCGACCTCGTTTAGCACTTAGCTGCCCTCGAGCCTCCTCTAATTGTTTTGTAGTCACTGTTAACTGCGCATCATACTCTTTAATTTCTGATGCTAAGAATGTCACTTGCTTACGCCACAACTCTATATCCGTAGTAGGCAACGACTCTGATAAGGAATCTATTTTAGCTTGTACAGAACTGATACTAATCTCTAGTTCATGCAATGCTTTAAGCAATTCATTATGTGCAAGTTCTGATTTAGCCAACGTATCCTTAGCGGTGCTTAACCTACGCTCCGCATCAGAAATAGTATTGCCTAGCTGTTCAGATTCACCACGTAACGTTTTGAAGCGTTCCATTTGAGATAACAGAACTTGTTGAAGCGATGCAAAGTTTTCCTTAGAAAAACCATCTATAGAGGACTGAAGAATCGAAACTTGTGCGTCCATATGCTTAGATAATTCATGCATCCGCCCCACTAACGCATCCCTTTGACCAACTTCATTCGCTTGTTGTTGTAACGCTTTATCACGAATACCTCGAGCAGCTTCAACCTCATCCTTAGTAGGATATAATTCTGGCTTAGTTGCTAAATGAGGATGTTCTGTAGATCCACATACTGGGCAAGGCTCATCTTCTTTCACGAAAGGAACCAGTTCATACGCGCGCCCTTCTTGCATTAAATGCTCTAGCCGCTCTAACTGTACCTTCGCATCTTTCACTGTTGTATCCAGAGTTGATACCATCTCATTCTTAATGTCGATTTCTTTTTGAACCTGACTAATTTCTTCTACCAACTCAGAATATCTGTGCACATGATTAAGCTGTTCTTGAATAACAGGAACCTGCTCCAGTAGTGTACTATTCTCTTGAAAGCGTTTACGTAAACCCTCAATATCTACTTCTATCTGTTTGATGAGCTGGCGTTGTATCTCTAGGTCCGCTTCACTTTTTTTACTATCCAATTGTTTTACATTACCACGTAGTGTAGACATCTTTTTTTTCAACAATCCTAACTCATCAAACTTTTCAGACTGTTGTTGGAGTTGAGCCAAAGTAGTCCTCTTAGATTGTATCGTTTCAGCTTGAGATTCTAACGCTTCATGAACCTCTATACAGTTAGTCTCATGTTGAGTAGCAGTGTCCACACTTTTTTCTGCATCGGACAGTGCCCGTTCTAATGTTGTTAAACTAGACTGTTTATCAATGTATTGTTGATACAATGCATGAACTGGGGATAAGGAATTGAGGAATTGAACCTTTTCACGCAATTTTGTACGCTCAGGTTCTTTAGCTTTCACCAAATCTAATCGAGATGTAGCCTGTACTAGAGATTGTTGCGCTTGATTATATAGGGCCCACTCCTTACGCAAGGCATTAAATTGTTCTACTTCATTAACAGCCCTATCTCGTTCTACTACAAGTACATCACGATGTGATACTCGATTAGATAATAGTTCACGTACATGTTCGACAGTTAGCACCGGAGTCTCTTCATCGTGAGGAATAGACTGTATCAACGCCGTTTGTTTCATCAAATTTTCTTCAATGCCAGCTTTTGCATCATCATAAGCTGATTTAAGAGCCTCTTGTAGTTTTCGATATAACTCTGTTCTAAAGAGCGTATGTAGTAATTCCTCCCGTTCATTTGTAGAGGCCACAAGGAGTTTCCTGAATTCCCCTTGAGGCAATAGAACCACTTGTAAAAATTGATCTTTACGAAAACCTATGATTCGTTGAATCGTATCGCGAATGGCAGCCGCAGAGGTTGCGATAACCTTCCACTCACCATCTTTCATTTCGTATACAGTAGCGCTAGCGTTCTGTTCGCGCATACCGGTGCCACGTTTTTTGGCTACCATCTGTTTTGGTAGTCTTTCAACACGATATTGAGCATTTCCGATGGCAAAGGAAAAGTCTACACGCGTCATGCGCTCAGGTTCCGCAAAATCGCTGCGAATAGCATCGGTTTTCCGCACTTCTCCACTTGGCTCACCATACAAAGCATATACCATGGCGTCTAATATAGATGTTTTACCTGCCCCTGTCGGACCAGAGATGAGGAACATAGAATGATTTTCTAATTTACTAAAGTCCAATGTAACCGAATCTCGATACGGACCAAAGGCTTCTATAGTTAAAGATATAGGCTTCATCTAGTCCTCCTTTAAAATTCGATCCCATACAGAGTTGATATATTGTTGCTCACGCTCTGTTAAGGGGTTCTTCCACACGGTTTCAGCAAACTGATTAAATAATTCACGCTCGTTTAACTCTTTAAATACGGCATCTCCCATATCTACCACAGGTGTTGCTATGCGCCCTGCCAATTCAATGGTCATACATCGGTGATAGACCTGACGCAACTTAGCCATGCCATCCATGATAGGCATCGTATCTAGAAGGCGTGCCTGCACGTAATCATCCTTATGTTTCGTTTGGAGGGCTGTATTATTTAAAAGGTCCGCAAAATAACCTTCCAAGATGACTACATCGCGCTTCGCCTCTACAGGGATTGTACTAATATCTACCTTCCCCTTTTTATCCATATCAATAATAGTAAAAGATTTCTTCTGCGTATGCTCATCAAAGGAATACTTCAATGGCGATCCGCTATAGCGAATATGGTCTGCCCCCATCCGTTGCGGTCCATGTAAATGTCCAAGAGCTGTATAGTGAAAGTTTTTAAAAACGTGAGGGCTCACCTGTTCACTACCACCTACAGACAATGTTCGTTCCGAACCACCTACTTCGCCGCCCATTACAAAGGCGTGACTGATGGCAATGCTACGCATCTGTTTTGGCACTTGTTTATATAGATAATCACTCCAAGCCTGATACATTTGGTCATAATTATGTAAATTAAGTGCGACCGCTTCTTGATCCTTATCATCTACATAGGAAAATAAAGTATCATCAATCATATCCGTATCAACTGGTTTTGATTCACTGGAGTTCAGTCCCAAAGCGTCACCTATACGACGAGGTTCGCTAAACGGCATAGGACAAATGGCCACCCTACCATCAAAGCCTTCAAATTCAAAGGGTTGTAATGCATGATGAGGGGAGCCCCAAATATGAATGCCCGATTCACTTAGCATAGACCGTCCCACTTCAAGGCGTTCCGCTCCATCGTGGTTTCCACTCACTACAAATAGAGGAACCTTATAATCCATAGCGAGACGAGTAATGATAGAGTCCCATAATTCAATAGCTTCAATGGGTGGTACCGCCCGATCAAATACATCCCCTGCCAGCAAAATACCATCGATTTTTTCTTCTTTCAAAATAGTAAAGAACTGATGCTCCAACACATGAGCTTGGTCATCTGTTAAGTACTGACCATAAAAAATACGCCCTAAATGCCAATCAGCAGTATGTAAAAAACGCATTTCATCCCCCTTTCCAGTTCTCCCTATACCTTATATATTTAGTTTATACCAATTATTATATAACTCAATTTATTTTGCTTGATTATTGATTATCTACGATAGAGCGCAACATAGCAATTTCTTTTGCATAGCCATCTAATTCATTTGGCGTTTCCAAATAGAACGGCAAATTCGTCAGTTTAGGATGTGTCACAATACGAGCAATTGCATCGATACCGATATGACCTTCCCCAATTTTTTCATGACGGTCTTTGTGTGCTCCCATAGGATTTTTTGAATCATTCAAGTGAATCGCTTTCAAACGGTCGAGACCAACAATACGATCGAACTCGTCGATGACACCATCTAAATTATTAACGATGTCATAACCACCTTCGTGAATATGGCAAGTATCTACACAAACACCCATGTACTCTTTTAATTTTACACCGTCAATAATACGAGCAATTTCTTCAAAACGAGAGCCAATTTCCGTGCCCTTACCAGCCATAACCTCTAAAAGAACCGTTGTTTTCATGCCTGGGAATAAGATTTCATTCAAGCACTCCACGATGTATTCGATGCCTTGGTCAACACCTTGCTTTACATGACTGCCGGGATGAAAGTTATACATCTGGCCGGGTAAATATTCCATGCGTTCTAAGTCTTCTGTCATGGCTTGTTTTGCAAAAGCGCGCAAATCCTCCTTAGCTGCACACGGATTATACGTGTAAGGCGCGTGAGCTAACAAGGTACCAAAGTTATGTTCTTTCATATACGCACTAAGGCTATTCATGTCCTCCACATCGAGAGCACGCATGCTACCACCGCGCGGATTGCGCGTAAAGCATTGGAATGTATTGCCCCCAATTTTAGTGGCTTCCTTTCCCATATGTAAATACCCTTTTGATATAGATAAATGAGCTCCTATTGTAAACATTATATATCCTTTCAACTCTATATGACTCAAAAACCCCCTGCATGAGTATACGCAGGGGGCATCTGTTAGTGGCTTTCTTTTTTTGCACATTCTGGGCATACGCCTTCGAATGTAATTTGTTGTCCTGTAATTTGATAAGCACTAGCTTTTCCAGCAATATCAGCAATAGCATGTAGATCGACATTCATCATATCTTCTACCTTGTTACAACGAACACAGCGAATATGTGCATGAGCTGTTGTATCCCAATCATAATGTGCGCGTTCATCGCCCACTTCCAATACCTTAACAAGGCCAATTTTTTCAAAAATCTCCATTGTTTTGTATACAGTTGCTAAACTCATACTTGGATGTGTAGGACGCAAGCTATGATAAATCATCTCTGCTGTTGGGTGATTGTGATGACCACGCAAAGCATCATAAATTGCAATTCGTTGAGGGGTTACCTTAAACCCTTCGCTTCGCAAAATTTGTGCGATATCCATAATAATCTACCTTTCTCCACTTGGAAACATCTCGGTACTCTATCGTCCATTTTCAAACAATAATTATTATTTATTGTACCATTCTAGTAGATTTTAAGCAATAAAAAACGTGGATTTATACAATCCACGTTTTCATAACTTATGTTCAATAGCAATCCTACTATGAATATACATTAAACAAAGTTCATACCATATTAGTCTTTAAAGTATGGTTTAAAACCTTCGCTTTGATGACGAGGTTTACGATCACCTCTAGGACGGTCGCTACGACGATCATCACGGCGACGGCTATCACGGCGGTCACCTTTGCGATCATCACGACTGCGGCGCGGACGGTCATCACGACGACGATCACCATCGCGACGGCGGTCCCCATCTCTACGACGATCTCCATCACGACGTCGGCGATCACCACGACCACCTTCACGGCGACGACGCACGCGTAAAGGCTTTTCTTCTGTAATATTTACAGGTGTTGTATCCGGTTCTTTCGTAAGCAACTTAAGTGCTGCCGCAATCAATGTAACGGAATCAGTATCATTCAATAACTCTTCTGCATTCACCTTAAATGGTGCCAACTCTTCTGTATTGCCAGCCATTTCAATTAAGCTTTCAACAGCAAGACGTTGTTGACCTTCCAAAACTTCGCCCAAAGATGGAGCACGACGTTTCGCAATTTTACGTTTTGTTAAACGTTCAATAGCATGAAGGTGTTCAATTTCACGAGGGATAACAAATGTATAGGCTTCGCCTGCCTTACCTGCACGGCCTGTACGACCTACACGGTGCGTATAGCTTTCAGGATCTTGAGGCAAATCATAGTTATATACATGAGATACGCCGGAAATATCAAGACCACGAGCAGCCACATCAGTAGCTACAAGGATATCAATTGTACCTTCGCGGAATTGACGAATTACACTATCACGTTTTTGTTGTGATAAATCACCATGGATACCTTCCGCCATGTAGCCACGTTTTTTAAGGGCTTCTGTTACTTCATCAACACGACGTTTCGTACGCGTAAAGATGATAGCCAAATCTGGCGCTTGTAAGTCGAACAAACGGCACAACACGTCAAATTTTTGACGATCTTGTACCTCGATATAGTATTGTTCGATAAGATCCATCGTTACTTGCGTAGGTTTCATACGAATCAACGTTGGCTCTGTAAGGTATGTTTCTGCTAACTCGCGAATCGCCTTAGGCATTGTTGCAGAGAATAGCAATGTTTGGTGATCTTCTGGGATAGCCCCTAAAATTTTGTTGATGTCATCTACAAAGCCCATGTTTAACATTTCATCAGCTTCGTCAAGAACGACAATCTTAACGTCTTCAAATTTAATAGAACCGCGGTCCATATGGTCCATCAATCGGCCTGGTGTGGCAACAATGATTTGCGGATTCTTTTTCAATGCACGGAATTGACGGTTAATATCTTGGCCACCATAGATAGGTAATGCCGTAATATCCGTATACTGAGCCATTTTATTAAGCTCTTCTGCTACTTGAATAGCTAATTCGCGTGTAGGGGACAAAATCACTACTTGAACGTGACGATTACTGCCGTCTACGCGTTCCAATACAGGTAGGCCAAAGGCCGCTGTCTTACCAGTACCTGTTTGAGCTTGACCGATCATGTCTTTACCGCTCATGGCTACTGGGATAGCTTCCTGTTGAATTGGCGTAGGCTCTTCAAAGCCCATATCGTTTAACGCACGTAGAACAGGTTCGCTAATCATTAATTGTTCAAATTTTTCTAACATCTAAATGTGTTTCCTCCTATCGCGCACGAATTATGCGCGTTAGAATAGTATATCATATTTCAATGGTGAAAGCTATTACATCAAATGTATTTTCTAATGCATATATTCATGAATCCTAATCAACTATATGAGTAAACATATAATTTAGGTATAATATAATTAAAATAACTTCTAAAGAGCCCAACAAATTAATGGATACTCTTTAAGCATTTACAATGTTGCTAAACTTTTAAGAGCATTATAAAAGGAATATACAATGAAACCACTTACTCTTAAACGATTTGTATTATTACCATTAATCATATTCTCCCTCATAATGACAACAGGTTGTCATCTTCTCTCCCATTACAGTGAGGATGAGGTACACCAATATATAAATAAGAACTATCCTAATCTGACCTATCACCTAGAGTCACGAAGGGGCAATACATGGCAAGTCACCTTTGACAAATATCCACAAACGCCCATTGAAATATCTGAAGTCTTGCACACCTCGGCACCTGTTGTGCCACAAGTTGAGCGAATACTAATAACCAATATTCCATTAATAACCGCACTTCCATTAATGAAAAACCATCTAACAGCAGAGGAGTTATCCTATGCTACATACGACACGGCTTCTTTGTATATTGAAATGCCTATCCCCTATTCAGCCATAGAAAACCATGATGTAACAAATTTTTACAATCGAATGGATCAATTCTGCAAAGAATATGCTACAACATATCCAGATTTCAAAGAAAAAATATATATTAGAGTCATCATAAAACCATCTGATGGTTCTGATGCACCGGAAGAATACAGAAGAATCTTCCGTTTATCCCAATATTAATAAAATAGGTGCTCCTAAGGAGCACCTATTTTAATTATGTAATAATGTTATCATTTGACACCGTAGATTTATTATCTGCAACATCATTTCATATTGTCATTAATCCTTATAACCCGTCTAAAAAAATCATATCCGCCATTTATATTGTCGCCAATTACCATTTCACAATCTTGAAAATATGGTGAAACAGGAAGATATCCCCACACAACACCTAATCCTCCACATATATTGCGGCCACCATCTCCGCCTTTATAGGAAAACACATCATTATCATATACAATTTCTCTACAATACGGATCGTCACCTATAACAAGGCCAAAAAAGTTTTCTTTTTCTAACGTATAATCTCCATCATTATCCATCCATTCCATATGTTTTAAATTCATAGAGAAATCTATATTATTCCCCCAAGGAAAAATGGTTCTACACCCCTTGCCAGATAAATACTCCCATTCTCTTTGTGTAGGAAGAGAGTATCCATTATCTTTTATGTTTTGTAACAGTTTCTTAAAGGTGGTGACTTCATAATATTTGCCACACCAATTACTATCATCTGTTTTATATAAGCAAACTGTGTTGTGAACCATAACTTCAGAAAGGCCTTTTATCTCGGCTTTTTTAATCATATTCTGCCACTCTCTATTTTGTATAAGTTCCTCATCGGAAATAGGTATCCAACAGGTTTCACTATACGTTTTTTGTACTAAAAGTGGATGTATTATAAATTCCCCCTCTTGGGTAAAATTATGCGTAAGATACTTTTCTATGTTGGATATTATTGCCTCATCTGCCAGTGCTTCGCTAATCTTAGTTAAAATATCCTCTTCACTATAAATTTCATCTTCGTAACCATCTAAAAATACATAGGCAAGATCCATTAAGCTTTCTTTATCAAAAATATCTTGCAACTTTTTATTGTCAAAATTAAGACCGAGCCTAACGGTATCCCCAGGAACAAATACAAAATCTATGCCATCATTAGAGCGATATACTGCCGTATATGTTGATTTTTCAAAAGCCTTAAACTCTTTAAAACATATCAATTCTAAATTATATATTGCTGCCAATGTATTTAATAATGCCTTTTTATCAGAAACAGCTAACAAATCATATTGAGGATTGTATAATTTATCGATTGAAATATGATTCATAGATTAAATACTCCTTAATTTTCATCTGATACACATATGCTACATTATAATTATTAGTATATATATTCATTATAATTTAGAGAGAGGGAATTATGAACGGAATTAATTGGACACATCTAGTGACGCTCACCTTATCTCCGGAAAAAGGTAGTAATAAACTCAAAACCAATGGTACCCTTAATGAAGCCTTACCAATGGGTATCATCGCTTATGTTGTAATGGCTATCTTAACGTATCTTATAGCATGCATCACGATAAGCATCGTAAGTTATTCATTCTTTACCATCTTTTCATTTACCACATTATTGGGACTCATAGTTAAAGCTTTATTAAAGGCTGTCATCCCAGCTCTATTAGCAAGCTATATCTTTAACTTTTATTGTAATCGCACCTATCCTACAGTTAGTGTAACATTCCAAGATACTTTCAAACAATTCATGTACGCTGTAGGAGTATTTGCGGTCCTTACACTAGTACAAAATATTATATTTGTACCATTTATGATGAGTTTATACACTAATACACTCCCATCCGGTCTAGTTAGAACAGTTATATTCATCTTGAATATGTGCACTTATGGGTGGACCGCATTTACATTATTAAAACTATGTATTGCAGAATATAATATGTCTGTGCGAGATACTGCAACAACCTTAGTTGTTAGTATCGTTCCACTCATCGTGATCAACTATATCATAAAAAATATATTCTAGTTCTATGTTAACAAAATTATAATGGATAACTCGAACGGGCACCAATAATTAAATTGGTGCCCGTTTAATTATTTTCACTAATCGCATATTCTATTTACTTAGATATTGACGGAGTGTTTGATTCTCTAATGGTCCTAATTGTAATGCCTTCCGATTCTTAATTGCATTAATAGCTAATGCTTCAAAGGTATCTTTATCAAAATCAGTTATCCATTTCAGATTAATACACCTCTATTCCAATAATTAAATAACTATCAATATAACTCAGCCAAGAGAATAATGGCAAATAACCATAATACAACACCATATGTCGTATTTGTTTTTACCTTATCAAGACTCACCTTTCCATTATGAAGTAATTTACCCGTTGTACTATAAGGAATCATAGGTCCTGGAACTAACACGGTAATATAAAACTCTAGACTGTGAGTCGTATATTCTGCACCATTTAATAGATACTTAACATCATATCCATAAATAACTGTAAAATTAGGAAGTTCTTTAATAATTCTAGGTGTAACTGATAAAATCTCTACCGGAATACCGTTTCGACGACACCAAAAACGAAATGCAATAAAATATGTTCCAAAAATCATGAGAACGATTGCTACACAAAACTGCCATGGATTAACAAACATTATTTCTTATCCTTTCTAAAGTTGGTTTTGATATCTTAAAAATTTAACCACAGTTCGATTTACAGATATATGTGCACCAGTTTCAATACCAATAACATGTAAAGTATAACCACCTGGAGTCGGTGTTATATTATATGACCCCAAAAGATTACAATCTCCCGATACTGATGAGCCAGAAACCTCTTGAATAATTATATTAGGAACAACTACTCTATATCCATTAGAATCTGGTAATAAGAAAGCATTAGTTAATTGCTTCATCCATGCAGGAACTGATGTAAAGAAGTTATTAAATTCAGATTATAGGACAATACGTGTTGGTAGTGACACCGTTAATGATGTCACCCCAACATTTATTATAGAACCTCCATTTAGTATGAACTAATCTCTGATAGTCAAACATTATACGATTTCCGTTAATAACTAAATTATAGTTAACTGACTCCAATTTTATATTCTCATAAGGAAAAGGTCTATTAAAGATAAAATAGTAAAGATTTCATTCTCCCTGAGACTATATAAATTAACAGCTTAAAAAATTTAATACAATACGTTTAATTATTCAAGGTCTATATAACTAAACTTAGACTGTATTAGATTCTCTTCATCCTCTTTTGTGGAAATTATAAAATCAACAGCAACCAAATCAATACACATTACAGGCATAACTATTTTAGCTTTAACACCATTTAGTACTGGACTTACCCATTTCTTATTATGAGTCATAGTTCCATCTGTTTTAACAACACATGGTTCGACACTAATATCTTGAATATCATATTCATGATTACGATATTCATGAAATTTCATTGATTTATTCTTAAATAAAATGTCACTTTTAATATTAACCTCTATACAGTTAATAAATCTAATTTCACAGGATTCTGACAATAATATGACTGTATTACCAAAATCTTTAATATCTAATGAATATGGCATTTCATCCCATAAATCTAATATATCAATTCTTTTTTGAAGTTCCATCATTTTTATCCTCCTCTCTGTATAAGTATTCTCTGTCTTAGCATCAATTTCTTTATCATCTACAGTTAGTATAACATCTGAGATTATAGATTGAGTAGTCGAGCTTGCTTTACCTATAGATTCTACGCCTAAGTTTGAACTAGACTAATATTATTATAAATCTTATCATAGCCTACTTCTCCAGCATAAATACCTGCCTAGTGAGTCACGCTTTTCCATTTGCTATCAATGCATCCTATGCTAGCACTAATACTACCTGTTGTATCCTTGAAATTATATTTAGAGGAAGCAAAGAACACTAATTACAATAAAATTAAGTAATAGTATGATAATGCAAAAAAGGCACCTCTTCGAGGTGCCTTCTTATCAAATATACGTAAAAGGAAAATCTATTAAATTATTAATCTAAATCATAAAACCCAGATGGTTTATCACTCAAATTTACAATGATGTTTTTCATTTGAGTGTAGTGTTCCAAGATAACCTTGTGTGTTTCACGGCCGATACCAGATTGTTTGTAACCACCGAATGGTGCGCCTGCTGGGATGGAGTTATATGTATTAACCCACATACGACCTGTTTCGATTGCTCGAGCTACACGGATAGCACGGTTAAGGTTTTGTGTAAATACGCCACCGCCAAGGCCGTATAAGCTATCATTAGCTTGTTCAATTACTTCGTCTTCGCTATGGAATTTAATCACTACTGCCACCGGACCAAAGATTTCTTCACGAGCTACGCGCATATCATTTGTAGCATCCACGATGAGTGTCGGTCTTACGAAGCAACCTTTGCCAAGTTCGCCATCTGTAATACGTTCACCACCAGCTACAATACGAGCGCCTTCTTCCTTAGCAAGTTCTACATAGCTAAGTACTTTCTTAACTTGTGCTTCGTAAATCAAGGAACCTAGTTGTGTAGATTCATCCCAAGGCAATCCAACTTTTACCTTATCAAATAATTTAGAAAGTTCAGCTACAAATTTATCATAAATTGTATCTTGTACGAAGATACGGGAACCAGCGCAGCACACTTGACCTTGGTTGAAAAGAATACCGAGCAATGCCCCATCAAGAGCTTGTTTCCAGTTCGCATCGTCAAAGAAAATATTTGCTGATTTACCACCTAATTCCAATGTAGCAGGAATCAAGCGTTCAGATGCTGCTTTATATACATCTAGGCCTACTTCTGTAGATCCTGTGAAGGCAAGTTTGCTAAATCCAGGATGATCAAGGATATATTGGCCAGATTTAGAACCTTTACCCGTTACAATGTTTACAACACCTGGAGGTAAGATGTCTTGCAAAATGCTACCTAGTTCTAACAAACTAAGAGATGTATGGCTAGAAGGTTTAATGACAACTGTACAACCTGCTGCAAGAGCTGGTGCCAGTTTCCAAGCAGCCATTAAGAATGGGAAGTTCCAAGGCACTACTTGACCAACCACGCCGATTGGTTCACGGATAATAAGGCTCAATGTATTTTCATCAAATACTTGTGCCGAACCTTCTTCTGCACGAAGCACACCGGCGAAGTAACGGAAATGGTCTGCACCAAGTGGAATATCCACGTTTAATGTTTCACGGATTGGTTTACCATTGTCATAGGTCTCAACTTGTGCCAAATGTTCTTTGTGAGCATCAATGGCATCTGCAATCTTTAATAAATAATCTGCCCGATTGACTTGAGAAACTGTTTTCCACGTTTTAAAAGCCTCTGTTGCAGCTGCTACAGCTTTATCAACATCCGCCTGCGTAGCTTCTGCACAAACAGCAAGTTGCTCGCCATTAGCAGGGTTATATACATTAAATTCAGCACCATCAGATGCAGGTACCCATTCATTATTGATTAAAAGGCCATATCTTTCTTTAATATGTAAACTCATAGTACTTCCTCCTTTAATGGATAATGACTATTAATTATCTTCTATGAGTTCATCATACACCCAATATCTAAATATTTCAATCTGTTTTATTATTTTCGATATAGCGATTTTATTGTATTCTCAATAGTTTTATTCTATATCAAAATCGATATACTTATCACTATTTATGATAATAAAGTACACAAAAAAGGAGTCCTCTATTACCTAAAGGACTCCTTTTAATCATGTTCAATTTTGACATGTATAATTTTTTACGAATTCTCCTAACAAAATTAGGCCTTTTTCTTGTCTTTATTTCTCAATGACTTGACGGATAATCCGATACGATTTCGCTTTACATCTACAGAGATGATCTCGGCTTCAATAATATCGCCTACAGCAAGTACATCAGAAGGATGTTGTTTCGCCGTGCATAGTTCGCTACGATGTAATAAACCATTCGTTTTTAAACCAAAATCAATAAAGGCACCAAAGTCTACTACATTATGCACCGTACCTTTAACAACCGTACCAACCTTGATATCCTCAAGACTTACTACATGTTTACGTGTCAGAGGTGCTGGTAAATCCTCACGAGGGTCACGACCTGGTTTAGCAAGAGCTGCAATGATATCTCGCACAGTAGGAATACCCGCATCAAGCTTATGCGCCATCTTATCTACATCAACCAATGGTAATTTGACCTGTAATGCTTCAAGTTGGGATTTATCTTGTAAATCCTTTAATGTAAAACCTAGCTCGCCAATGATACGTTCCGCTAATTCATAAGACTCAGGATGAACAGATGTATTATCCAGTGGATTCTTAGCACCATTTAATCGCAAGAAACCGGCACACTGAGTAAATGCTGCAGGACCTAAGCGTGGCACCTTTAATAGTTGCTTACGACTAGTAAACCCACCATTTTCTTGACGAAATGCTACGATATTTTTTGCTACCGTACCAGAAATGCCTGCAATATGTTGCAAAATCGCTGGAGATGCCGTATTAAGTTCAACCCCCACATGGTTTACTACAGATTCAACTACTTGGTCTAATGTATGAGTTAATTGCTTTTGATTTACATCATGTTGATATTGACCTACACCGATAGACTTAGGATCGATTTTAACAGATTCTGCTAATGGATCTTGTACACGTCGTGCAATAGATACGGCGCCGCGAATCGTTACGTCTAAATCTGGCAATTCATCAATAGCCAATTTTGAAGCAGAATATACAGATGCACCCGCTTCATTAGTAATGATGTAGTGGCAATCTAATTTTTCCTCTTCAATCATCTTAGACGCAAATTGTTCTGTTTCATAAGAGGCCGTACCATTACCGATAGACAAGAGCGTCACATTAAATTTACGAATTTTCTCAGCTAATTTCTTTTGTGCTTCTTGTTTTAGTTTTTCACTATTTGTTAAATAGTAAGCACCATAATCGAGTACATTCCCTTGCGCATCGATAATAGCCATCTTACAACCCGTACGATACCCAGGATCAAGGCCCATAATGACATGGCCTGCCAATGGTGGTTGCAATAAGAGGTTTTTAAGATTTACGCCAAACACCTTAATTGCTTGCTCATCAGCAGATTCAGTTAACTCATTGCGAATATCCCTCTCAAGGGCAGGGAAAATCAAACGTTTGTATGCATCTGCTACGGCGCTAGCTTTCACATCACTAAAAATAGATTGTTCATTTTTAGTAATACCATGCACCATATATTGAATATAGGATTCATCGGGTACGGTTAGGGCCAATTTAAGAGCCCCTAATTTTTCGCCTCGATTAACTGCCAAGATACGATGGGACGGCATCTGCCGAACTGGTTCAGCATACTCATTATATTGAAGGAATTGGTCCTTGTGTTCATTATCTTCTACGAGTTCCGCTTGGATAAAACCTTCCTTCCACATACGCTTACGAAGAGTAGCGCGAAAATCTGCACTGTCGCTGACGATTTCTGCAACGATATCCGATGCACCTTGAATGGCATCCTCTGGCGTAGGCACCTCTTCAGAAATATATTCCTTTGCGATATCTAATGAATTGCCCGATGTTACTGTATCGTTTACTATCATTTCCGCTAATGGCTCAAGACCTCGTTCACGGGCAATCATGGCCCGTGTCCGTTTCTTAGGTCGATATGGTAAATACAAATCTTCTAATTCTTGTAATTTTACAGCTTTCATCAAAGATGCCATCAATTCATCAGTCATCTTGTCTTGTTCTGTAATAGCATTGATGATTTCTTGGCGTCGTGCTTCTAAATTGCGCAAATATTTAATACGTTCTTCAACAGTTCGCAGCTGTTCATCTTGTAGTTCGCCTGTTACTTCCTTTCTGTAACGAGCGATAAACGGCACCGTATTTCCTTCGTCTAATAGAGTAACCGCAGCTTCTACTTGACCGGTCTTAACGCCTAATTCCTTTGCGATAATGGCAAACATTGATTCCATTAGTTATGTCCTTTTCTTTCATAGGTTACAAATCGATGAGGGTATTTATTTTTATCATCTACCGTTCCCTCTACAACAGAGGTAATGGTGAAAGCTGACGCATCGAATTCAGGGAAATGCGCATCCCCTTCAAATTCATGGTCAACCTCGGTAATATGCATTACATCTACATAAGGTAAAAAGGCTTCGTAAATTTGGGCACCCCCAATCACATAGGCTACATCAAGATTTTTTGCAGCCTCTACAACAGCCTCTGGTGAGGAGAATACACGAACTCCTTCCGGTGCATTAAAACCTTTATTTGTTGTAATCACCCAATGCTCTCGATTGGGCAACAAAAAAGGCAAGCTTTCAAAGGTCTTTCGGCCCATAATAATAACATGGCCTGTCGTTTTTTCCTTGAAGAATTTCAAATCATTGGGCAAATGCCAAATCAGAGAATTATCTTTGCCGATAACGCGGTGATGTGCAACCGCTACAATCAATGCTAACATAGTATCCCCCTAAACAGCTACGGTCATGGATAATTTACCTAAATGTTCATACCCTTCTAACACGATATCTTCTGGTGTAAAATCGTAAAAATCAGTGATGTCTGGATTTACATGAATTGTCGGTGCCGGTAACGCTTGATTACGACGAGCCAACTGCTCACGCAATGCTTCTACATGATTTTCGTAAACATGTGCATTATTAATAACATGCGTGAATTTTCCCGGTTTCAAGCCCGTTACTTGAGCAATCATACATAAGAGTGCTGCATATTGAGCCGTATTAAATGGAACACCAAGCCCCATATCACCACTGCGTTGGATGAGCATGCAGTTTAAATAGCCATCACCTACATCCCACAATGTTTCATACGCACAAGGTTGCAAAGCCATATCAGGCAAATCCTCAATATTCCATAATGTAACAATCATGCGGCGACTATCCGGATCCTCTTTTATGGTTTTGATGAGATTATCCAATTGTTTATATTTAGAGATTTGGTATCCATATGCCTTGCCAATAGTGCCATCTTCACGCATCCATTCGTCCCATACGTGGACATTCATGTCTTGCAGTTTACGCACATCATTAGACTGCATCTGCCAAATCCACAACAATTCTTTCACCGCTGTTTTAAAGGCCACAAACTTTGTAGTAAGAATGGGAAATTCCTCTCGTAAATCAAATTGCATGATTTGCTGTGGCAATTTATAGGTAGCGATACCAGTTCGATTTTGACCATAAATACCATGATCTAAAATATTTTCAATAATATTGAGATATTGTGTATCTGCTAAGCTCATAGTTCCCCCTAACGGAATGTAACATTCCCTTAATATAATGCGCCTAATAACGCCTTATCATTATCCCTTATATTGTTCAATGACCTCCAAAAATGAAAGTCCATATTTTTTCAATTTTGCTTCCCCTACGCCTTTTATATTGCCGAATTCACCTAATGTACTAGGTCGTACATTGGCTAAATCGATAAGTACCGTATCTGGAAATATAATATATGGCGGTACCCCTAGCTGTGAGGCTAGTTGTTTACGATGTTGTCGTAAATGTTCAAATAAGCCACCTGAGCCAGACCGAGGCACTTCGGAGCGAGATATAGATGCAGACTTCTTTGTTTTACGAGAAGGTACAATGACCTCTTGTCGAATTTCTTCTACCTCTTTATGTCCAGCTAACACCTCTTCTGCGCCAGCTGTAACAGATAAAATGGGGTATTTCCCCATAGAGCTCCGCAAATAGCCAGAGGCTACAAATTGTTGAATCAGCCCTTTTATTTCCTTATCACCTATATCTGATAAATAACCAAATACAGATAATGCATCGAGTCTAGCGCGTGTAATTCGATCTGTTCGTTCACCACGCACAATGGAGGAAATCATAGAGGCACCATACCGCTCCTCTGTGGCGATAATGGCACGGAATATGGCCTTCGCCTCTTTCGTAACATTAACACGTTCCCCTTTTGTATTACAAGAACTGCAGTTACTGCATTCGAGCCACGGAACGATTTCACCAAAATAGGCGAGCATATATTTCCTTAGACATGTACTACAGAAACAGTAATCAATCATAGATTGTAATTTTCTAAGTTCTACCTGCTCACGTTGTGGTTCTAGATGACCTTGTTCAATCAAATACTTATGAACGCGCACATCTTGCCCACTATAGAGCAATATACATTCCGCCGGTGCACCATCGCGCCCTGCACGTCCCGCCTCTTGATAGTAGGACTCCATATTGCGCGGCATTTGATAATGCAACACATAGCGCACATTACTCTTGTCGATACCCATGCCAAATGCATTCGTCGCAACCATAACTTGTAATTGGTCAAAGGCATATTTATTCTGCATATCTTGGCGCATCTCATCGGATAAACCGGCGTGGTAATATCCAGTTTGGATGCCGGCACGCGTCAAATTATCATAGACCCGCTCTACATCCTTTCGAGTAGAGCAATAGATGATACCATTTTCATTACTATGACGACGAACATAGTCGACTACATAATCCATACGCTTAGGTGTGCGCACCACAGAAAACGATAGATTAGGCCTATCAAATCCCGTAACATACACATTTGCACAATCTAAGCCTAATAATTTTTTAATATCATTTTCTACTGCCTTCGTAGCAGTCGCTGTGAAAGCCCCTACTACGGGACGTTTAGGCAAACTAGATAGCCAATCGCCAATCAATCTGTAGGACGGTCTAAAATCATGGCCCCACTGTGAAATACAGTGTGCTTCATCGACAATAACTTGGGAAATCGGCATAGAGCGTAATACATTACAAAAGAAATTAGATCCTAGTCGTTCTGGTGCAATATATAGTAATTTAATCTTTCCACTACGCACCTCGTACATGGTCTTATTAAATTCAGTTTGCGTTAGTGTACTATTGATTAAGGCAGCCGGTATATTTTGATCAACCAAGCTATCTACTTGATCTTTCATAAGCGATATTAAGGGTGAAAACACAATGGATATGCCCGATTTACAGAGGGCTGGAATTTGAAAGCATATCGATTTCCCAGCGCCTGTAGGCATAATAGCTACTACGTCCTCATTTTGTAATAAAGATGCTACCGGTGCCTCCTGAGCTGGGCGAAAAGAGGTATACCCAAAGTAGGTTTGCAGTAGTTGTAACGCTCTATCACGAGAATTAATAGCCTCCATCGGTATACCTCCTTTCCTATGTGTACAAAATTAACAATGTTATATGCCATATCAAAATGAAATATCGTGTCTATTTATTGTATCATTTTTTGAGGTATTTTTTGAATTATTTTCATATAATACTGTTTAGTAATTTTAACAATATCATCAATATTTACCAATAAATTATCTGATTTACATATCCTATAGAATGGCAATTTATGATACAATAATTAGTATATATTTTAACGTGGTGAACAACCCTAAGGAGGTTTTATATAGGCATGACACACAACAACATAATGATCATAATCGCCTTTGCCTTGTATTTAGGACTGATGATGTACATCGGGGTCTACTATTATCGCAAATCGAACAGTATTGGTGACTATATATTGGGCGGTAGACAGCTAGGACCGTGGATTACGGCACTCAGTGCCGAAGCCTCCGACATGAGCGGTTGGATGCTTATGGGGGTACCAGGTCTGGCCTATACTACGGGTATTTCCGGTGTATGGATTGCCGTAGGACTTACCTTGGGCACCTGGGCCAACTGGCGATTCGTATCCCGTAGATTGCGTAACCATACGGAGGTAGCTAGCGACAGCTTAACATTGCCGGATTATTTAAAAAATCGGTTCCACGATCAATCCCATTCGGTAGCTGTTATTTCTGCATTGTTTATATTAATCTTCTTCCTCATCTACACATCCTCTGGATTTGTGGCAGGAGGCAAATTATTCAATACCATCTTCGGCTTAGACTATACGGTCTCCCTCTTTATTACGGCGGGCATTGTAGTATTTTATACCTTCCTCGGAGGTTTCCTCGCCGTATCTTGGACGGACTGTATTCAAGGGGCGTTGATGTTCTTCGCCATCTTGGCTGTACCTATTACGGCAGCTATGTACTTAGGTGGTCCTATTGATACGATGCAACTCATCCAAAGTGAATTTCCTCAAGGGTTAAACCTCTGGGGTGATACGAGTGATATGTTTGCTCTTGTCATCGGCATCATCTCTTCCCTTGGTTGGGGTCTTGGCTACTTCGGTCAGCCACATATCCTAGTTCGCTTCATGGCGATTTCCGATGCAAAGGAACTAAAAAAATCCACAAATATTGCTATGGTTTGGGTTATCCTTTCCTTATTAGCAGCTATTTTCGTAGGCCTCATCGGTCATGTATATATGTTACCAGAAAAATTAGTTGGTACAGATGCAGAGACGATATTCCTCGTTATGACGGAACGTTTATTTACGCCATTTATGGCTGGCCTTATCTGGTCTGCTGTACTTGCAGCTATCATGAGTACTGCATCCGCTCAACTATTAGTAACAGCCTCTGCTATTGCTAATGATTTTTACGCTAATATCATTCACAAAACGGCAACCGACAAAGAACTCGTGCTTGTAAGCCGTATTGTTGTATTGTTGGTAGCGGCTATATCCATTTTCTTAGCATTAAATCCAGATAGCCTCATCCTTACGATGGTTGCTTACGCATGGGCTGGCTTTGGTGCCTCTTTTGGTCCTGCTATCATCTTCTCCCTATTCTGGAAACGCATGACGCGCCGTGGTTGTATTGCGGGTATCGTCGTAGGTGGTCTTACAGTTCTAATTTGGAAACAATTTGCCTTCTTTGGACTTTATGAAATCGTACCAGGATTTATCTTCTCATCTATTGCGATTTACCTTGTCAGCATTTTCGATAAGTTACCACCACGTCCAGTATTAAAAGATTATAAAGAAGCAGAAAAATTGCATATTCTCTAAAAACGGATAAAAGGAGCTATTGATTTCTCAATAGCTCCTTTTTCGTAATAAAGGGCTATTATACTTACAGCCCGTCTTCTTATACATATTGTGATAATCCATCACGAATGGCTTCACGCACATCGAACACTAATGATGCTGGCGATAATACTTTCACACTTTGCATATATTGTAGTGCC
Source organism: Veillonella atypica (assembly GCF_041431435.1). NCBI lineage: Bacteria > Bacillati > Bacillota > Negativicutes > Veillonellales > Veillonellaceae > Veillonella > Veillonella atypica. The sequence continues at coordinate 25,811 of NZ_JAPVXV010000007.1, read as the reverse complement.
CAATATTTGAAAGCCTCCCGATTAACATGAACACGACACTCCACCTTTTGAGGCGTCTCGTTTAAAAATGTTACATTTCCATCAAACCAATCGAGAATTTGGTTAACGATACTGCGTTTTGCTTCAAATACTACCGTTACTGATTCACCACCAAACATATAGATATGTTCCTTCATGTATCTATCTACATCAAAGGTATTTTGATTGTGATAGCCTTGGATTTCCCGCAATGGCTTACGGCGAATATCCAATAACTTAATGTTACCAATTCGATCTACACGTAGTGTAGACATATCATCATGGTTATCGTGGTTACCTACCAAGTAGTAGAGTCCTCGACTAGATACTAATTGGTAGGGATTAAAAATATAATTTCGCTCATTACCTGCATAATCAAGATTAGGATATAATTTATTATCTGTACTAGGCTGATAATAGACTAACGAAATTTTTCTCCCTTCCGTCACCGCTTTTTCAATGAGATCAATATTTAGGAATAGATCCTGACTTCTCACAAGAGAATCAGGAGTACTCTTAATTTGTTTTCCATGGGATTTAAAATAACGGCCTCCCAAGGCAGATACCTTATCAATCAAGTCTTTACGCTGATTTACACTAATATGACGTGATGCTAATAGGCCATCGATTAACAAATGTAACTCAGCCTCTTCAAAGGGGTGAATCATATAAAAATTGGTACGACGAATCGAACCATCTGTACCTAGTGCAGATTCTTCACATTCAATATTAAAATTACCAGATTCATATAAATCATTTAGATGACGCCCTAAGGTTTTACGATCTACCGTCAATTCATATTTCTTCGCTAAGATGCTACGAATTTCCTCTTGAGATAATGTATGATTTGCATCGGTTTCATCTCGTAGGATTTCTAGTATATATACTAGTACTGCCTTTTTAGATGCCATGGAAAAACTCCTTTTACAATATACTTATACTAACTAACAACAAAATATGGCCTACTATGACCATATTTTTACATGTACACAAAATCACTCATACAAAGTATATCATAAAAGTCATGTTTACTTCATGTGTTTTTCATGCATTTCTTCATCCTTCCTATATCTTTTATGCAACTTAACATAACAAAATGTAATATTTATAAAATAAAAAGAAAATATTGAACATAAAAATAAAGGCTAATTCTATATATCGAGAATTAGCCTTTATCTATCCCCCATCGCACATTATTATCATATGCTACACAGGAAATACCTTTATTTAATTTTATTTTCTAAATAGCCTAATGTTTCCATGCGTTTCGTCAATTCAGCATAGAACGCTTCAGCCATAGCTGTTTGATTTTTTGCCTGACCAGCTTGTGCACCGCCAAAGATATTCTTTTTAATCGCATTAACAATAGTAGATTTTGCCTTTGGTTTATTAAGGATTTCCATAAACATCAAATCTTCATCGGACAGATTTTCCACGGCTTCATTTTCAGAGGTAGCCCCATACATGATGTCTGTACCAGATTCAACTAAAGCTTTCACAAACTTTGTAAATCTAGCAGGTACAAAGGATTGTCCCTCCATATAGTAAGCTTTAGGATGTGGATGTTTCAAGAAACGTAGACCACCGCGTACAATATGTTCTGCCATAGCTACATATAACGCATCAACAGCGGCTTCTAAGCTTGCATCATCGCCCTTAGCAGCATCATTAGCAGCTTTCACAATGGCTAAAGCCTCGATCATATTAAACTGACCGCCATCCTTAATAATGGACTGGAATGTATCGCGTACGATATCATTTTCAAACATGGACAATGCTTCTTCATTGAAGAGAATTGTATAGGTAAAGTTGTTAATAATGGTTCGCATAGGTACAGAATTTACAAGTTCAGGATTTCCCATGTCGTAGGTTACAGATTCTGCATGCTTAGCCTTACATATAATAGATTTTCTAAAGGTCGTATCTAGCATAAAATCTAAATATTGCTCTTGAGCTACATGGTCATTAAGTGCGAGTTTATCTAATGTATCCGCAATATCAGCATCAAAGCTACGCACCATAGATAAAGTTAAATCAGCATCACATAGATATGCCAAATTATGCGCTCCTAAATGGTCATTAAATTGATAGAAATATACAGGGTCATTATTAGGTTCTAAATGATCGTGACCAACATAGTATTCATCTTTTTGCATAACAGAACGAAGAGCACCTAAGAATTTACTATTTCGTTCCTTTAGATTGTCATATTTTAAAATTTGACTACCTACAATACTGCCAATCGTTTTGCCATGCAGTACCTTTTCCTTGTGATTAAACTGAGCTTTATCACGGTTGCTGAACATCATTAACTGACGTACTTCGTCCATCGTATGCCAACCTGGATAGGTATTATAAGAAATGTAGGCAATTCCATCCTCTGCTAAATGTTCATCGATAAGGCGCAACAATGCCTCTTTGACACCGTCATCGACCCAAGAATACACACCATGAGCGATAATGTAATCAAAGGTACCAATTTCACTACCAATAGATGCAATATCAGATTGAACTAAGGAAACATTTGTTAGCCCTGCATTCGCAATCACTTCATTGCCCTTTTCAACTTGTTCTTGTGAAAGCTCAATACCTACGAATGTTGCATCAGGATTAAATAATGCTTGGGAGATAATATTGCCACCATAGGTTGCTCCCAATTCTAATACTCTTGCAGTTTTAGGGTTAGGTGCTGAAATACCCACGAGAGCCGCATAGGCTTCAAGAGTAGCTGGTGTGGTATATGGGAATGGCATAGATTTATAGCCTAATTCACTATAAATGGTTTGTTGTACGTCATTTGTATTCGTAGTCATAATATCCTCTATCATTAAAAACATATATTGTATAAACAATACATGAATAATACACATATATACTATCTATTATACCAAAATCATGTGTACTATACACCTATTCATAAGGATGATAGATGCAAAAGAGGCATCCTCAATGAGGATGCCTCTTGTATATGCAGTTTAGAGAAATTAATTATTTAACTTCTTCGAAACCTTTTTGTAAGCGAACATAGCTTAAGCGACGTTCTTTAGCGTCTTCTTCACATTTAGCGAATAATTCTTCTGCAGCGTCAGGAGCAGCTTTCGCCAAGGAAGCATAACGAACTTCACCTTTAAGGAAGTTTTGGAATTCGTCGTAGTTGCCTTCTTTGGAATCCAAGGAGAATGGGTTTTTACCTTCAGCTTTAAGTTGAGGGTTGTATCTGTAAAGATCCCAGTAACCACAAGCAACTGCTTTGCGTTGTTCTTCTTGAGCTTTACCCATACCAGCTTTGATACCATGGTTGATACATGGGCTGTAAGCGATGATCAAGGAAGGACCTGGATAAGCTTCAGCTTCTGTAACAGCTTTCATCAATTGGTTTTTATCTGCACCCATAGCTACTTGTGCTACGTATACATAACCATAAGACATAGCCATCATGCCAAGGTCTTTCTTCTTAGTACGTTTACCAGATGCTGCGAATTGAGCTACAGCAGCTTCATGAGTAGATTTGGAGGATTGACCACCAGTGTTGGAGTATACTTCAGTATCGAATACCCAGATGTTGATGTCTTCGCCAGAAGCTAATACATGGTCAACACCGCCAAAACCGATATCGTATGCCCAACCGTCACCACCGAAGATCCAGTGAGAACGTTTGATTAAGAATTGTTTTTTATCAAGAATTTCTTTCAATTCTGGAGTTGTAGCACCTTCAGCTTCGATTGCTGCTACCAAACGTGCGGAACGTTGACGAGTAGCTGCACCAAGGTTAGCGAATTCAATCCATTGTTCCAATGCTTCTTTCAATTCGCCAGATGCTGTTTCAACAGCTTTCTTAGCTACTTCAAGCAATTGTTCACGGATTTTCTTAACGCCGATGTACATACCATAGCCGTATTCAGCATTATCTTCGAACAAGGAGTTTGCCCAAGAAGGACCTTGACCTTGTTGGTTAGTTGTGTATGGAGAAGCTGGCATGGAAGCACCCCAAATGGAGGAACAACCAGTAGCATTCGCAATCATCATACGATCGCCGAACAATTGAGTTAACAATTTAGCGTATGGAGTTTCACCACAACCTGCACAAGCACCGGAGAATTCGAACAATGGTTGTTCAAATTGGGAACCTTTAACAGTTTCCTTCTTCATAGGGTTTTCTTTTACAGGAAGGTTAACAGCGTAGTTCCAAGCTTCAGCTTGTTCGATTTCGGAATCGATAGAAGTCATTACGATAGCTTTGCCCTTAGGAGCTGGACAGATATCAACGCAGTTACCGCAACCCAAGCAATCTAATGGGGATACTGCGATACGGAATTGAAGGTCTTTAGCGCCCAATGCAGGGATTGTATCGAAATGTTCTGGAGCTGCAGCCACTTCTGCTTCAGTTGCCAAGATTGGACGAATTGTAGCATGTGGACATACGAAGGAACATTGGTTACATTGGATACAGTTTTCTGGCATCCATTTTGGAACGAACAATGCAGGACCGCGTTTTTCGAATTTAGCAGTACCAGCAGGTAATGTACCATCTTCGTAACCAGCGAATGTGGATACAGGAAGATCATAACCAGCTTGTGCATTGATTGGTTGTGCAATATTTTGAACGAAAGATGGGCAGGATTCACAGCCTGGTTTAGCTTTGTGACCGCCTTCATCAACAGCGTTTTTCCAGTCAGCTGGAACGTCTACTTTTACAAGAGCACCAACGCCTTGGTCGATAGCAGCGTTGTTCATGTCAACGATGTTTTGACCTTTTTTACCATAGGAAGTAACTACGGATTCTTTCAAGTATTTGATAGCATCATCTACAGGGATGATTTCAGTCAATTTGAAGAATGCAGCTTGAGTTACCATGTTGATACGACCGCCTAAGCCGATTTCAGCAGCGATTTTCGCAGCATTGATGATGTAGAAGTTCAATTCTTTTTCTGCGATTTGACGACGTAATTTAGCAGGTAAATGTTCGTTCAATTCTTCAGGGGACCAAGTACAGTTCAATAAGAATGTACCGCCTTTTTTGATACCGCGAAGTAAGTCGTATTCATGTACGTAGGATTGACGGTGACATGCTACGAATTGAGGTTCAGTAATCAAGTAAGGTAAGTTGATTGGATTAGTACCAAAACGAAGGTGAGACATTGTTACGCCACCAGATTTTTTGGAGTCGTAATCAAAGTATGCTTGTGCATACAAGTCAGTGTGGTCACCGATGATTTTGATAGCGGATTTGTTTGCACCTACAGTACCGTCAGAACCGAAGCCCCAGAATTTACATTCAGTCAAACCAGGAGTTTCAACTTCTACGCCTTCAGCACGATCTAAGGACAAGAATGTAACATCATCATTGATACCCAATGTGAAGAATTTCTTACCATTTTCAGCATTCAAGTTATCGAATACAGCAACGATGTCTGCAGGGATAACGTCTTTGGAGCTCAAACCATAACGACCAGCGATAACTTTGATGTTACGACCACCGTCAACTACAGCAGCTTGAACGTCTAAGAACAATGGTTCAGCCAAAGCGCCTGGTTCTTTTGTACGGTCAAGAACAGCAATGCGTTCTACAGTTTGAGGAATAGCTTTCAACAAACGATCTATTGCGAATGGACGGAACAAGTGAACGTTGATGAAACCAACTTTGCGACCCAATTTATTTAAGTAATTTACAGTGGATTCTACTACTTGTGCGGAGGAACCCATAGTAACGATTACGTCAGTTGCATCAGGAGCACCTACGTAGTTGAACAATTGGTAGTTAGTACCAGCCAATTTGTTGATTTCGTTCATGTAGTGTTCTACAACGTCAGGAACGTTCAAGTAGAATTTGTTGGATGCTTCACGATGTTGGAAGTAAACGTCAGGGTTTTCTGCAGTACCACGAGTTACAGGAGCATCTGGGTTCAAAGCGTTTTTACGGAATGCTTGAACTGCTTCCATATCTACTAAAGGTTTTAATTCTTCATAGTCCCAGATTTGAATTTTTTGAATTTCATGGGATGTACGGAAACCGTCAAAGAAGTTGATGAACGGTACACGAGTTTTAATAGCTGTCAAGTGAGCTACTGCAGACAAGTCCATTACTTCTTGTACGGAGGATTCTGCAAGCATAGCACAGCCAGCTGCACGAGCAGCCATTACGTCTTGGTGGTCACCGAAGATAGCCAACGCATGTGCAGCTAATGCACGAGCAGCTACTTGGAATACGCCTGGAAGTAATTCGCCTGCTACTTTGTATAAGTTAGGAAGCATCAATAACAAACCTTGGGAAGATGTGAAAGTTGTTGTTAATGCACCAGCTTGCAAGGAACCGTGAACAGCAGCAGCAGCGCCTGCTTCAGATTGCATTTCTACAACTTGAACAGTGTTACCGAAGATGTTTTTACGACCAGATGCAGCCCATTCGTCAATGTGTTCTGGCATTGGAGAAGATGGAGTGATTGGGTAAATCGCAGCAACTTCTGTAAAACCATAAGAAACGTGAGCAGCCGCTTGGTTGCCGTCCATAGTTTTAAATTTACGACTCATGTGATTATTGCCTCCTTAAGCATTTAGCAAAAATAGAACACTTGCTTAATCTATCATTATGTTTAGGAATAACAACCATTACAAACTTGCGTACATGAAAAAATAATGCAATAATATATATGTTATATATATTTATGGCATTATGTAGTACAAACTATTTTGTAGTGGGCACAACCATAATTCCTAATATCATAACTTGATATAGCCCTATAGACTCATTATAACGTGGCGGGCTATATCAACGCAATACATACAGTGCTTGGCGCCTTGCCAATATCGCTATCCATGCTTTACTTAAAGTAATAGCTAATTGCGTTTTAGTAATAATTATTCTCATTTATCAAAACCAATTTTTAAATTAGGTTTGTAATATCTTTTATATATTAGGGGGTTAGTTATGGATTTCCACCATTTAAAATACTTCGTAGAAGTGGCTGATCAAAAGAGTTTTAGTAAAGCAGCAAGAAACTTACACATCTCACAATCCGCGATTAGCCGTACAATCAAAGCCTTAGAAGACGAACTTGGTGTTGTTCTCTTCATGCGTAATGCTAAATCCGTAGAACTCACTGATGGAGGTACCATCTTTTTAACACACGCGAAACGCGTAGTATTTATGTTTGAACATTTAAAAACAGATTTTGAAAACGAGTTTCGTTTGGAGCAAGGTTCCATCCGAATTGGTATCCCACCTATTACCGATGCACCAATCTTTGCGCAACTATTAGGTGAGTTTAAAAAGGTATACCCACAAATCGATTTAGAATTATATGAACAAGGTTCTAAGAAGGTCGAAATCAGTGTACAAGAAGGTTTAATTGATATCGGTATCATCTGTACAAAGCCAAATCCTAAGGAATTCGAATCCTTCTATCTCACATCTGACCCATTATCCGTTATCGTTCCTAAAACTAGCCCACTTGCCAAGGAACCAGAAATTCGATTGGATATGCTTTCAGAAGAATCCTTTGTACTTCACAAGGACGATTTCAATTTACATGATGAAATTATCAAAGCATGTAAGCACACAGGTTTCCAACCTCATATCGTATTCGAAACAAGCCAACGTGACCTCATGTTACAAACAGTAAGTGCCGATTTAGCCATCGCCCTATTACCATCTCGCCTCTGCCCTGAGGTAGGCGAAAATACAGAAGTAGGATCTAAGGTTGTGGTACGTCCTCTCGTTCCAGAAATCATCCATACCTTATATGTAATCTGGAAAAAAGGTCATTACCTCTCCCACGCTTCTCGCTTGTGGTTAGACTTTGTAAACTCCAAATTGCCATTACCTGGTCTACAATTGGAGGCTCATAAATAATGAACAAACCATCTGGGCTCGCAACTAAATTGCGGGCCCTTTTGAAAGCTAAAGAAACGCCCATGTGGGCCGTTATTATAGTTCTCATCATCGTCATCATCATTCAGCAAGTTCAAATATCCGAACTACAATGGCGCGTCGACGAAGATCACGACGGTTCCACCATAGATAGTGTGGCAGGACGTCTATATATTTTAGAAGGCATGGCTAATAAACATAGCGATCAAATCGATGAACTTCAGAAATATATTCGACAACTACAAAATGATGGTGCTAGATATGATTGGGAACTAAAACAACTGGAATGGTTGCATCCAGAACTAAAGGTTATTTCTCCTGATGGAGATCCTAATCCGTTAAAATCTACAGATCTTAACCTAGACATGAACCCTGGTAATGTACCAGATGTAAAAAAATAAACAAAAAGAGCTATATCAAACATATCAACACACAATGTGTGAGGATATGAATGATGTAGCTCTTTTTATATTAATGCACGATGATATTATCTAGTCATCCTTGTGTTCCATAGATTTAGGTAATGTCAAAATCAATAGACCTGCTAGGAACATACAAGCGCCCATTACATAGTAACCGTAAGTAAAGCTACCTGTATGACCGTTGATAAAGCCAAGCATATAAGGGCCAACCCAACCGCCCATATTACCGGATGAATTGATAAGGCCCATCGCACCTGCTGCAGCTGCGCCAGATAAGAATGTAGTTGGCATCGTCCACCATACGCCCATACCACCATACACGCCTACAGCCGTTAAACAGATGAATAACAAGCTAATTTCAGGTGATGGACTATGTGGTGTGGCAATAAAACCTATGGTACCAACAAATAATGTGGTCGCCACATGCCAACGTTTTTCATTGCGTTTCTCTGAGGAATAGCCACAGAAAACTTGTACTAATAAGGCAGCACTCATCGGAATGGCAATAGACCATGCTACAACACTTGGTGGCCATCCAGATAAGCTTTTAAGCACTTGTGGCATCCAGAAACTGAACCCCCAGAACCCAATAACCCACAAGAAATAAATTAATGCTAATCGCAATACCTTTGGATCTTTCAAGGCTTGCCAAATTGTGTATTTCTTTACGGATTGTTTTTCAGCTTCTTCCTTAGCAAGCTCTTCTTTGATATATTCTTTCTCTGCATCAGTTACCCAAGCGGCTTCTTCTGGTTTTTCTTTCATCCAGAATGCAAAAATGAAAGCAAAGATAACGGCTGGTAATGCTTCTACAATAAACAATGTACGCCATCCATGTAATCCAAAAAATGTCGTATCGAGCAATACGCCTGCTAATGGACCGCCGATAATGTTAGAGAATAATAGAGATGTAAGCATTAAGGAAATTGCCTTTGCCCGTTCTCTCGGTAAAAACCAATTAGGTATCAATAAAGAATAGATAACCGGATATAATGACGCTTCACATAAACCTAACAAGAATCGATATAAGAAGAACTCCCACTCCGTAGTCATTGTCGTCATGAGGACACATACAATGCCCCAACTAAACATGATACGCGCTACCCAATGCATCGCATTAAATCTCGATGCTAACAGAGATGCAGGGACTTCAAATAAAACATAGCCAATAAAGAATATACCTGCGCCCATACCGAATATTTCTGGTGTTAACCATGGTAAATTCTCTTTCATGGTCAAGCCTGCATAGGCGATATTTACACGGTCTAAAAAGGCAATAATAGAAACAATAAATAATGGTAGGATGACATGCAACATACGCCGCCTTGTAAAATCCTTGAAATCGATGGCCCCACTTTGAGGCTCTGGTACAGATGATGAGTTCATATGAATCCTTTCTACTTACTATATGATACGTACCATAATATATTAAAAAAACAAATGTCCTCTGTCAATGATATTATATAGAATATAGGAATAACGAATTAGAATATGTAACATACAAAAAGCACCTTATATCTGTTATGTAAAATCTCCATAAAGATTTCTAACAGTATATAAGGTGCTTTCACATACACTATTCAGATATTAGCGTCTGTTACCAAAGATACGCAACAAAGATAAGAACAAGTTAATGAAATCGAGATACAAGCTAAGTGCACCAGCAATTTCAATACGATCTAAAATCGTTTCATCTTCAGATAGTGCCAATTGAGTAACACTGTTTTTAATCATGTTCATATCAACAGCCGTAAAGATGGAAAATACCACGACCCCAACGTAGCCAAGAATCAAGCTAATTGTACTATAACTAATGGAACTAAGATATGGAATCGAAAAATACGATGCTGCCATAAACACGAGACTTACGATAATCATACCAAATATAGCAGCCACTAAGTACGGTGTTAATCCGGCTAAATTCTTCTTAGTCGTAAGGCCTACAATAGAAAAGGCAACGAAGAACGCCAACGCCCCAATCAATGCTGGTACAGTAGCTTCCATGATGCCATATGCTAACGAAACAAGTGATAAGGTAACGCCATTCAATGCACTATAGATGAAGAACATCGCATATAGAGACATAACATTGGCCTTATACGTGCGCATGCTAAACAAGAATACCACCGCTACTTCTGCAATCAATAAAATATTAAAATTGCTAGCTGCAAAGCGCGCCCAAGACGGATTCATTAGCGTCGCAACACCAATACCTAATGTAGTCAATAAGCCGACAACCATCCATAAGATGGAACCCTTTAACCGTTGAGATACAATACTTTCTACCAATGCTACATCATTAGCATTTGGCGTTTGTGTCATGTATGGATTCATAAGAACCTCCTTGCTATTTGTAGTTTATATAGTTTGTTATCTATCTTTATATTATACTAAAAATTCTTATTCAACGCCATAAAAACACATTGTATAAAACCAAATCATAAAGAAATTTGAGTCCTTCTACCTCACTAGTGACCCACTTTCTGTTATCGTTCCTTAAAAAGCACTTTATAGTATGAATATATCTCTATCACAAGATAAGAAAATACTATAAAGTGCTTTCATATTAATTAGTATTAACAGGATCATAATCAGCAGGCACTGGCGCAACGATACTCACAAAGACAATATCTTCCGTTCCAGTATTTTTTGCACCATGACATTCACCCTTTTTAGATACTATAACTTGCCCCTTTGTAAAAGGCACCTCTGTATCAGGTGTTGGATAAAATACACCCTTGCCTTGCAATATAACCCATATATCATCAGAGTGATGATGATAATGTTTTGGTAAGGTTTGACCAGGTTTAATAACCCATACTGAACCACCTGTGGAATCAGTTTGATAAAATGGCGTCCTAACAGCATTCTCCAAACTTTCAACTTTCACAAGTTCCATATCAAAAACACGTTGATTACTCATAATACCCTCACCTTTCATCAATTAACGACTAACGAGTTCCTGAAGCATATTCACCCATATTTACATCAAGCACTGCTCTCACCGGTTGAATTAGAGAATCCTCATAATGCAATGTCCATTGAACATTTGAATCCAATTCTCCATTCTCTAGGCCGCTAATAGTATCACCATCACCCACAGGATTGTCATTTTCTAAAATAAAATACAGCATATTATATGCATGAATAACTACATCATCAGGATTCATACCATGAAAGTGATACTGTACATCAGGCAAGAATAAGGTGCTCATCCCCACCGAGTCAACCATCATATCTTCTGTACCTTGAATGTTAAAATATCGCACATTAACTGCATAATCAATAAAACGAGTTACAGCCTTATCTGGATAATTTTCAATCGATTCACGACTTAAAAACTTACGAGATGGACCAAAGACAACGGCCTTACAAGCCGGATATAATTCTAACAAAGCATCTACATACTTTACGAGCATATCAGCACGCTGTTTTGACTCTAAACCAGCAGCTAACATATCCGTAGCAAATACTCTATATTCGCACTCTGCCAACAAGTCATCTACATTGGGACAATTCCATACCTGACTACGATCAAAATCGTCTAATACAGGCTTATCAATTTTCTCACATTTTGTAATCATCAATGTTGGAGGAACCTCTGCATCATTATCCTCATAATGCACCTTATAATTCTGAGGTGCAAAACCAGCTGAATCCGCCCCATAACTAAAACAATCTACAGTGCCTAAGTGCTTTGTAAATACCTCAACCATATGCTCACGGTCAAGTATATCACAATGCTCCGCCATCAGCAACTCAACAAAAAATATACCACCAGGACGACCTGAAGTATCCGTTAAATCCTGTTTAAATACTTGGCTCATAGTCTCTCTCCTATTAATATCAAGAAAGTCCAAAATACTGCTATATACTCTCCTACAAATTATCTTTAGATATAAGCTTTTTATTTTCTAAGGATTTTAATGACAATAATTGTTTTTTAGCTAATGCTCTTAATTCTATCATTCTTTCCTTTTGAGAAATGCCCTTACTAATTAAAATTGCATTATAGCTTTCCATGTTAGCTAAAACTAATAATTCCTGTAAATTAGCATAGTCACGCATATTACCTTTTAATTTAGGGTTTTCATCACGCCACTGTTTAGCTCTCTTATCAAATAATGCTACATTTAGCAAATCTGCTTCGCTAGCATATTTATATGATAATTGCTCATCTGTTAAATCATTTAAAAGATATTCTTTAATAGCGTCTGTGTGAATTTTATAATTAAGTTTTGATATTTCACGATTCAAATTCCAATTTAAGGATAACTTTGAATTTTCATCTGATTTAAGACGCTTATAATCTTGTATGACGTACATTTTAAATTCAGCCGAAATCCATGAAGCAAACTCAAAAGCTATGTCACTATATGCAAAAGCCCCTCCATATCGACCACTCTTCGAAATAATGCCGATTGCATTTGTTAAACTTATCCATTTCTTGGGCGATAAAGTAAATGAATTATATCCCGCTTCAGATTTAATTCGGTCGAATTCGACCGAATTAAAATTCGTATTATTTAAGCTCTCCCACAAACCTAAAAACTCAATAGTATCTTTTCTTCTCATCCAGTTTTTAATTACATCACTAGGTTCATCACTTTTATATCGAGCTATGTCTGTTAGACTAATATAATCATTCATAAAGTCTTCTGTATATACTTGAATTGACAAGCCCTTTGCAGACAAACTATCTTTTTTTACATTTGTCATACTAAACCTTCTCTCACCTTATACAAAATAAATAATATATTATTATCTAAATTATACAATAAATCTAACGTAACTGTGATAAGAAAAAGACCCTCTCCGTGGTCCGTAGAGGAACTTCAGGCATGTGTGAGTCCTAGGACCATAGAGAGGGTCTTTATATTATCTAATCAGCATAGGGTGATGAGCCGATGGCGGAACTGTTACAGCTTCCCTCGGACTCTCATCCCTACTCAATTATAGAGGTTTACGAACCACGTCAATGATAGAGCCATCGCGATATTCTACGATTGCGATGATATCTTCGTCTTTGTCAGATACAGGGATATCTTGTGGTTTACCTACTAAATCAAATGCTAATTGTTGTAATTCTTCAATTGTATAGATAGGCAAGTTGCTATCTTTGAAGCGTTCAATCAAATCAGTACGAGCTGGGTTGATTGCGATACCGTATTCAGTAACGAGTACGTCAACAGAGGAGCCTGGTGTAATCACAGTTGCTACTTTGTCACGAATCATTGGCAAGCGGCCACGGATCAATGGGCAAGTAATAACTGTGCATTTAGCCCCTGCTGCTGTATCGGAGTGACCGCCAGAAGCGCCCATCAATACACCGTTGGAATCTGTCATTACGTTTACGTTGAAATCAAGGTCGATTTCAGTAGCACCAAGGAATACTACGTCGAGGTAGTTTGTAGTGCAGTCTGTCCATGGGTTAGCGTACATGGAAGCGGACATTTCGATGTGTGCAGGGTTTTTATCCAAGGATGCAGCTGCAGTAGTATCGAATGTTTGAGTATCATAGATAGCTTTAATCAAACCTTCTTCAAGCATACCAGTCAAGATACCAGTAGCACCACCAATAGCAAAGCCACCAGCTTCACCGCGTTTGCGAAGTTTTTCAGCAATGAATTTTGCTACAGTCAATGGAGCACCACCAGCACCCAATTGGAATACGAAACCTTCTTTAATGATACCAGCTTGATCAAGGAATTCACCAGCTAGTTCAGCGATTTTAATTTGAATAGGGTTCTTAGTGAAACCAATTGCACCAGAAGCAATACCTTCTGGGTCGCCAATGCTTTCAACAGGAACAACATAGTCTACATCTGTTTGAGGGATGGCATAGTTGTGTACATAGTCAACCAAGTTATCAGTGATGATAACAGTTGTATCTGCATAGTGAGAGTCAACCTTAGCATAGCCAAGTGCACCACATGCAGATTTACCCATACGACCAGTTGCATTGCCGCGAGGGTCAGCTGTAGGAGCAGCCATGAAAGCTACATCAATATGAACTTCGCCAGATTCGATAGCACGAGCACGGCCACCATGAGGACGAATGACTACAGGACGTTTTAATACGCCAGGGTTTTGTGTTAAGAATTTACCAAGACGATCGCGCAAACCAGATGTTTCGAGCGCTGTAACAGTACCGTCTTGAATCATTTCTACCAAGAAGTCATGACATGGGGACAAGGAAGAAGAAGCGATTGTAATATCTTTAATACCTTTCGCTTGAACGCGTTCCATAACCATTTTCATAACATAGTCGCCATTACGCAAATGATGATGGAAGGACAATGTCATGCCATCTTTTACACCAGCTTTTTCGATTGCTTCATCAATGGAAGCAAGAACTTTATTTGTACCAACACGGCTCATGTGAACAGGTTTACCTGCACGTTTAGCTTTAGGTTCAATTGCGAATTCACCTTGATATACTTCGCGACCTTCTAGTGCTGGGATATTTGTTGGGATATCGCGACCTACTTTATTTAACATCGTATTCTGCTCCTTCCTCTAATTCAACTTTAATGCCTGCTGCACGTGCTTTATCAACTACGCGTTGTGCACGAACTACGATAGGACCATCGATCATTTTACCATCTACGGAGATTACGCCTTTATTGTTGCGCAATGCATCAGCATAGCTGTTCAATACCTTAACGGAATGAGCGATTTCTTTTTCATCAGGAGTGAATACTTCGTGGATAATTTTGATTTGGCTTGGGTGGATGCAAGATTTGCCGTCATAACCCAATGCTTTAATGAATTCAACTTCTTCGCGGAAGCCTTGAGGGTCTTTTACGTCAGAGAATACAGTATCGATTACGCGGATACCTGCTTCACGTGCTGCGTGAAGAATTGTTTGACGAGCGAACAACAATTCAACAGCTGGTTTATGTTTACCTGTACGAAGGTCAGCACGGTAGTCTTCAGCGCCAAGCGCGATAGCAACTACGCGAGGGCCATGGCAGATTTCACGAACATTGTACAAGCCACGAACGGATTCGATAGCTACGATGATATTGATTGTACCTTCTGGCCAGCCATTAGCTTTTTCCACTTCCTCAATTTTCTTCGCTACGATTTCAACTTCAGAAACATCTTCAGTTTTAGGTAAACGAATCATATCAGGTTTTGCTGGAACGATAATATCAAGATCATCATAACCATAAGGTGTTTGTGTAGGATGGTTGATACGAACTACAGTTTCAGCGCGGAATTTACGGGATTTCAATGCTTCTGCAGTCAAAAGACGAGCTGTGTCTTTTTCTGTAATAGGCACGGAATCTTCGATATCGATCATGATAGAGTCAGAACCGTGGATATCAGCACTGTTAATCATTTTTGGTGTATTACCAGGAACGAACATCATGGAACGGGATAAGCGTTTTTTAGCCGCTTCTGTAAGCGGATTAGTTTTTACTTCTGGAAATGTTTTATCGTTAGCCATTATGCTTTGCTCCCCCTTTCTAATGCGCCCAACACGCGAGCTTTAATTGTGTAATCCCAAGCATTTTTATCTTGTACAGTTACTTTTACACCGTCAAAACCAGCTTCTTTAACTGTATTCAAGATAACAGATTTAATTTGGTCGCCATATTGACGCATAACTTTGGAAGTCAATTCGATTTCGATGCCGCTAGCAATCGGTTCTACCGTAACCAATGCATCATTTTTTTCGTCGAAGCCTGCTTGCGCAGCTTTCACTAATTGTGCCATGTTACATCCTTTCACTAAAAAATATATCAAATGGCAAAGACCAGACCGTCGCGAAGTCTGACCCAAGCCGTAAAAACAATGATGAGTATAAAATTATATGATGATTAAATCATACCGATGAAAGTCCACCAAGGGATACCTATTACAAAGAGTAAAATCCAGCATAATACCGCTAAGATACCACCAGCTGTCCACCATTCTTTAATGTTATTATAACCTGCAGAGTAGATGATAGGACCAGGGGATGCACCGTAGTGAGTTACGAGACCACCAAATGCATTTGTAGCAAGCAATACTAGACCAAACATAACAGGGTTAACACCGGCTGCCATACCTACCGTTAAGAATACAGGAAGCATGGATGCGATATATGCAGTACTAGAAGCGAATAAGTAACGAATTACAACGCTGATAGCGGAAAGAATCAATACTACTACGAGTGGTGACACATCGAGTGCCAAGTTTGCTTCCATAAATGTAGCAAGCCAAGCAAAGAATTTAGCTTTTGTTAAAGCTGTGGATAAACCAAGGATAGCACCGAACCAGATGAATGTGTTCCAAACAGCTTTTGTTTGAACCATATCTTCCCATGTGATGATGCCGGATAAGAAAACAACAGTCATAGCAACTAATGCTACTGCTGTAGGACTCAAATCAAAAGCGATAGCTGGGAAAAAATATCCAATAGAAGGCCAGGCCCAACCAAGAAGAGCAAGAATGAATACAACAGCCAAGATTTTTTCAGACATTTTCATAGGTCCTAATTTTGCAAGACCTTCGTCTGCCAATTTCTTATTGTCGATTTTTACAGCTTCAGGACGGTCAATCCAGTAGCCTACAAGAGGAACAAAAAATAACATTACAAGTCCAGGAAGTGCCAAAGCCACTGCCCATTCAACCCAGTTCATAGTAAGGCCTGTAATCTTAGTAACGAAATCCAGTGCCAACACATTAGGAGCCATAGCTGTTAAGAACATGAAGGACGTAATCTTTGTTACGAAGTAACCATTCATCAAGATAAAGGAGCCGCCGCGTTTTGCAGTATCACCAGGGTAAGAACCGATAGATTCTGCAATGGATAAGTTAATAGGATATACGATACCAGCTGCACGTGCTGTATTAGAAGGTGTTGCTGGAGACAAGATTAAGTCAAGAAGCGCTGTTACATAGCCTAAACGCAATACTGTGGAACCGAATGCACGGATTAAGTGGTAAGCTACACGGTGACCAAGACCAGTTTTACCAAATGCAACGCTCAAGGAGAAGGCTGCAATGATCATCCACAATGCTGTGGAGCCATAACCTACCAAAATATCTTTTGCATTATCCATGAATAATGCAGAAGCAGATAATACGGATAATAAAATAATTTGAATTGGATATGGTTTTAAAATCAAACCTAAGATACCTGCGATGTAGAAACCAAATAGGCGCCACGCTTCCGCAGAAAGCCCTGCTGGTGGAGTTGTAAACCAGAGGATAATTGGGATTAGCACAATAACGGCTAATTTTACAAGTCTTTCCATGTTTTTTCCTTTCTTATAAACATAGGCATATACTGTTCATCCTAACACTACCCAAGTAATTCGTAATACGCGACTATTACTTTATGAATTCTTGTATTTAGTATGATTTCATTATACGTTGGTAATCATTTTCTGAAAAATAGATTACCTTT
Organism: Veillonella atypica; assembly: GCF_041431435.1. NCBI lineage: Bacteria > Bacillati > Bacillota > Negativicutes > Veillonellales > Veillonellaceae > Veillonella > Veillonella atypica. The sequence goes on along the minus strand of NZ_JAPVXV010000007.1, from coordinate 8,101 downwards.
ATAGGGGTCATAAAAATTTTTATAACTGTCATTCATACTTTTTATGCATTTTTCTCATAGATTTTTAGGTGTAAATGAAAAAAATGCATGCATACACCTCTAACAAGATGTATACATGCACTTACATGTTATGATTGATATTCTCTAAAAATACTATCGTCTACAACAGTGTGTTGTTTATAGTAATTTCGTACGTACTCAATGAACGTTTTAACAGCAATTAGATTAGCCGATTCTTTTGTGTATACCATATTGGTATCACGCGTAATATATGTTCCATCCTTGCTACGCAATGGGCTAACATAAATATCTTTGTCTTTACAAGATCCAAGCCCCATATAGGTTAGGATAGACCATCCTAGACCTGCCCGCACAAAATGCCGACATGTACTCATGGAATTGACGTCCATCGCCACAATGGGGGGTTCTTCAAAATGCTCGGCACACCATTTTTCAATGATATTAGCTACCGATGCATCGGTTTGGTATCGAATAAAAGGCACCTTCTCTAACGATTCTGGTGGCACTAACTCTTTATATACCAAGCAATACGGTTCTTCCAATAACAATTCTGAATTGCCTGATACTTCATATCCACCACGTGCAAACGCCACCATACAATCACCGGTATTAAACATCTTTACAACTTGATGGCTGAAAGCTGTCTTAACTTGAATATGTACATCTGGATACTGTTCGCGGAACGATTTCAACAAAGCTGGTAATTCATAATCTGCAAAATTGATAGATGATGCAATCTTCAAGGTACCTTGAATCTTACCAGTAGACGACGTCAATGCATGGTCTAAGGCCTCTCTATCATGCAGCATGCGTTTGCAATAGTCATAATAGATTTCACCTTGTGGCGTCAATGCAATGCCTTCTGTGGTGCGAAGCAACAAGGAGTATCCTACACTATCCTCTAAATGACGCAGTCGATAGCTCAAAGCAGGTTGCGAAACAAATAACTTTTCAGCTGCTTTTGTTATATTACCTTCATCTACAACGGTTACAAAGGTACGCCATTCTTTATCATCCATAGTCGTACTCCTTTTTTATGACCAACCTAATTACATTATATATTGCTTATCTAGCATTCGCAATGCCTGCAAAGACTTTGCCCCGTTCTCCATCGATGGTGACCTCTGCGCCTTCCAGCAATACGTCATGAGCGTCTTTAGCTCCTAAGATGACAGGAATGCCATACGTAATGCCTGCAATAGCGCTATCCGATGTGTACCCATCTTCAACGGCTACAATACCGCCTGCTCGTTTAGCAATGTTCATCAACTCTGGTTCCATAGTCCCTACTACGAGGATATCGCCAGATTGGAAGCTTTCATAATCATTCTTATGATTAGCTGCAATAAATACGCGACCCGTAGCGGATTTACGCAAGATACCATTACCAGATAACAACACCTTGCCTGCAATATGAACGCGAATCATATTCGTAGTACCTGTAGAACCAGAAGGTACGCCAGCGGTAACGACAACTAAATCACCTGAATTGATGGCATTTGCCCCGAGAGCACCGGTAATCGCCTGTTTTACCATTTCATCAGAATTGATATTTTCGCGACCCTTGATGGCTTCAACGCCCCAGCACAATTGCATGCGACGAATCGTTTCATCATGCGGTGTAATGGCGATAATTTTGCAATCAGGACGGTGACGAGCCACACTAATCGCAGTATGTCCAGATTCGGTACATGTTAAAATAGCTGCCGCCCCTAAATCACTGGCGACGCGTACGCTAGCCAAACATACAGCCTCAGTGGTTGTCACATCAACGCTTTCCTGCGTTCTGCTCTTATGATCATAAATGACGGATTGCTCCGTTACCTCTGCAATACGTGTCATGGTCGTAACAGCTTCTACAGGGTATGAACCATTAGCCGTCTCGCCAGACAACATAATAGCATCGGTGCCATCTAAGATGGCATTGGCCACATCACTCGCTTCGGCACGCGTAGGACGAGGGTTTTGAATCATAGACTCCAACATTTGCGTAGCCGTAATAACAGGTTTACCAAGACGATTACATTTTTCAATCATCATCTTTTGCAATACCGGTACTTCTTCGGCTGGAATTTCTACGCCCAAATCACCACGAGCAATCATAAGACCATCTGCTACATCGAGGATTTCATCAATATTATTAACCCCTTCAGCATTTTCAATTTTGGCGATAATCTTAATATCCTTTTGTTCAGATTCCAAGATACGGCGAATAGCCACCACATCCTTAGCTCGTTGCATAAAGGATGCGGCCACAAAGTCCACGCCTTGTTGGCAACCAAAGCGCAAATCTAATTCATCTTGCTCGGATACAGGTGGCAAGCTAAGCGCTACGCCTGGCACGGCCACACGTTTGCGATTGCCGATTTCACCACTATTTTGAACGGTGGTAATGATGTTATTACCTTCAATAGCATCGATGGTCAATCTAACAAGGCCATCAGCTAAGAGAACCGTATCGCCAACATGCACATCGCCTACTAAACCTTTATGGTTTACAGTACTAATGTCTTGCGTGCCTTCCACGTCATCCGTAGTCAATGTAAATTGTTGCCCCGCTTCGAGGAACACCTTGCCTTCTTTAAATAGACCAAGACGAACCTCTGGACCTTTTGTGTCGAGCAATAATGCGATTGGTTTATTGACAATCATCGCCGCATCACGCACCATTTGCATGCGCTCCGCTTGCTCTTCATGCGAACCATGAGAGAAGTTAAAACGAGCCACATTCATGCCAGCGCGCATCATATCTTCTAAAATACCGAACTTATCCGTGCCCGGACCTACGGTACATACGATTTTTGTACGTTTCATATATCCTCCTAAATGGGATGGTATTTAATATACTCTATTGCACCTCTACGGCACCTTCACCTAACACCGCTTCAATGCGTGCGATGATTTCATCTGTAGGTGCAAAGCATAATTGAGGTGATAAATTAATTCGTTTTCGTTGTTTGTGTAAATATAATGCTGTCGGTACTTGCCCTTCTGCTTGTGAAAGTATTTCCTTCAACGCATTACTATTCTCTGGCGTATCATAGGCACCTCGAATATGGATAGCGATTTGTCGTGCATTGTTGTAATTTACCTTTAATGGTGCAATGCGATCAGCAATAATCTGCACACCCTTTTCATCCGCATCAACGCGGCCTCGCACCTTAACGACCATATCGACAGCCAAAAATTGTTGGCTCTGAGCAAATACCTTCGGAAATGCCACCACTTGAGCCGAACCAGAGTAATCTTCGATGCGAAGAATACTCATGACATCGCCCCGTTTTGTAGGTCTATCCCCTCTTTCAGCAATGAGACCGCCAAAGGTAATCGTTTGACCATCAAAACGCTCTGGGTTTTCAAGGAGTTGCCCTAATTCAAAGAGGCCTTTCAGTTCCTTGTTATAGCCTTGCAATGGATGGCCCGTAATATAGAATCCGGTGTAGTCCTTTTCATCCTTCAATTTATCATCTTCCGATAAATCAGGTAAATTCGGTACCGGAATCATATCGACATCATCTGTGCTTTCACCAAAGAGACTCATAGTCCCCATGGCAGCATCCTTTTGCTGCTTAGCCCCTACAGCCTGTGCACTTTCATACATATGCAACAACTGATTGCGATTTTCCTCAAATCCGTCCATAGCACCGCAACGAATCAGGCTTTCAAGCAACCGTTTATTAACGACCTTGCTATCTACGCGACGACAAAAATCGGTAATGCTCGTATAGAGACCATTGGCCTCACGCTCTGTAATGAGTCGATCAATAGCATTATCCCCTACATTCTTGATGCCCCCAAGACCAAAGCGAATGGCATCGCCTTGTACGGCAAAGCTACGCAAGGAATGGTTCACATCTGGACCGAGGACCTGCACATTGTGTTTTTTACAAGCATTGATATAGTAGGTGAGCTTATCCATATTTTGCATAAAGCTGGTCATGGTAGCGGCCATAAATTCTGGGAAGTAGTGGGCCTTAAGATACGCCGTTTGGTACGCAATATACGCATAGGCCGCACTATGGGATTTATTAAAGCCATAGCCTGCGAAGTAAACGAGCAAGTCAAATACTTCGTTTGCAATGGACTCTTCGATGCCATTATTGATAGAACCTTGTATAAAGGATTCACGTTGCGCCTTGAGGACGGATTCTTTTTTCTTACCCATCGCACGACGCATTAAATCTGCTTGGCCAAGGGAGAACCCACCCATGGCAGACGCAATTTGCATAACCTGTTCTTGGTAGAGAATAACACCGAACGTATCTTTCAAAATCGGTTCCAAAATCGGATGTAAATAGGTCACCTCTTTTTTACCATGACGACGGTCAATAAAATCCGCTACCATGCCAGATCCCAAAGGACCTGGGCGATAGAGTGCAACGAGAGGGATTAAATCCTCAAAATGCTCCGGTTTCAAATCCATAACGAGCTTGGTAATCCCATCGGATTCGAGCTGGAATACGCCGGATGTATCGCCCTTCGTAAGAAGCTCACAAGCCTCTTTATCATCTAATGGAATGGCATCTAAATCGAGGTCAATCCCTCGGTTTGCCTTGATGAGCTTAAGGGCATCCCCCATAACGGTCAATGTACGGAGGCCCAAAAAGTCCATCTTCAACAGGCCTAGTTCCTCGATATTATCCTTGTCATATTGAGTGACAAAGCCTTCTTCATTGGAGTTTTGTACAGGCACATGGTCATCTAGAGGGTCCGCAGAAATTACGACGCCCGCCGCATGGGTAGATGAGTTACGCGCAATGCCTTCTAGTTTTTGACCGAAATCAAATAATTCTTTTACATTAGGATCTGTATCATATAAGGCTTTTAAATCTTTACCTTTCAAAGCCTTTTCTAAGGTGATACCCAATTCATTAGGTATCATCTTTGCAATGCGATTGACCTCAGCTAGTGGTAAATCAAGCACACGACCTACGTCGCGAATAACGGCGCGAGCCGCTTCCGTACCAAATGTGATGATTTGGGATACACGTGCCTGTCCATATTTTCGCGTTACATAATCAATGGCTTCGCCCCGCTTTTCATAGCAGAAGTCGATATCGATATCAGGCATGCTAACCCGTTCTGGATTGAGGAATCGTTCAAAGAGCAAATCGTATTGTAATGGGTCAAGGCCTGTGATACCTAATAAATAAGCTACTACAGAACCTGCCGCAGAGCCACGACCTGGGCCTACAAGGATATCGTGTTCTCGCGCGTAACGCACATAGTCCCATACGATGAGGAAATAGTCTTCAAAGCCCATCGTCCCGATAACATCGAGTTCGTAGTCGAGGCGTTTTTTAAGCTCATCAGATGTATCGCCATATAAGCGAGGTATTTCTCGTTCACAAACTTTACGCAAATAAGTTTTAGACGTTTCGCCCTCAGGCACATCAAAGTGCGGCAAATGGTGTTCATCAAAATTAAATTCTACATTACATCGGTCTGCAATCTTTAATGTATTTTCTAACGCCCCAGGGATGTGTCCAAAGAGCTCCGCCATTTCGTCCCCAGATTTTAAATAGAACTCATCATTAGGGAATTTCAAACGATCTACTTCGGCGCGACGTCGTCCCGTTTGAATACAAACGCGGATATCCTGAGCATCAGCGTCGTCTTTCATAACATAGTGGAAATCATTGGACGCCACGATGCCTAGGCCATATTCGTCAGCTAATTGGCATAGCACTTGCTGAGCCCGTAACTCTTCAGGTAAACCGTGATTTTGAATTTCTAAAAAGAAATTGTCTTTACCGAAGGTTTCAATGTACCATTCAACAGCTCGGCGGGCCCCGTCCATATTATCTTGCAGAATATATTGAGGTACTTCCCCTTGAATACACGCACTAAGAGCAATAATGCCCTTGCTGTATTGACGCAACAAATCATGGTCAGCACGGGGCTTATAATTAAAACCTTCTGTAGAGGCTTTCGACACGATTTTAACAAGGTTTCGATAGCCTTCCATCGTTTCGGCTAGCAAAATAAGATGTTTTAATCGCTCACGGCTACGTCCTTCTGGTTTATCAAGGCGGCTACCTTCTGTGACATATACTTCACACCCAATAATCGGTTTGATGCCTTGTGCCACACATTCTTTATAAAAATAGATGGCTGCATACATATTGCCATGGTCCGTAATGGCAAGGGCGGGTTGTTCCAGTTCCTTCGCGCGGCGCACCATATCCGGTAAACGGCTGATGCCGTCCAATAAACTAAATTCCGTATGACTATGTAAATGTACAAATGGCTTCATGGTACACCTCCTTACGGTCTATGTGCAAAATAGATATTTAATGATTTCTTTCGGGCCTTCCAATCTGGTAAAAATTGGGCCACTAAATTGTGAAAGTTCTTAGAATGATCCAAGTATTTAAAATGGGCAAACTCATGGACCATAACGTATTCAATATAGGCCTGAGGCCCTTCTAATAAACGCATATTCATCTTAATGAGATGCTTTGATGGCGTACAAGAACCCCAACGACTCTTCATGCGCTGTTGTTTTACCGTAGGCATGAGCACATCAATATGTTGCTGGTGAAAGCGTTGATACACTACCTTCGCCCAATGGGTAAACACCTTTTCTCCTAGCTGACGCCAAAAGGTTTGCATTAATTTATGCTTATCTTCATAGGTGTAATCCAATTTAACAAACATCACCATGCGATTAGAACCATCAAACTTGATATGTGGTTTGCTAGATGTTTCTACTACCTCTAGCGAAACAGGCATACCTAAAATAGATACGGTTTCACCCGTTACATATTGCAATGCCTCTATCCGTTGTGCCGTTAATGCTTCTAGTTTAAAACGAGCCCTCTCAATAAAGGGTATGTTTTCAATAACAAACGCATCGATGCGATGATCTGGCACATAAGCATTCGCCGAAACATGGATACTACCATCCTTGTGCACACGCATATTTATATTCTTTACACGCTTGATTGTTAATTCATATTCAATTGTGTCACCATTGTAGGTAATAGACCGAGTTGTTGAAGTATTCATACCTTTTATTTTATCATAAAACACTCATAAAATTGTAAAATTCTAGTGATATTAATAGGAATTATTCGATATAGGTAAAATAATAAAAAAATAACAGATAGCTGATTAAAGATAATCAACTATCTGTTTTAAATACTAAAATATTACATTATTAACTTTAGCGCTTATTAAATTTTACCAACTACAGATTCCAAGAAAGATTAAAAGAATACTCTGTGCTACAGACACAGCAATTCGACCTATACCTATAATACTAATTCCATATCTTTTCCCCTCTTTGCACATAAAATATTCATTCAGATTTTGCTTTAGTGCAAACATTTCTCCCCAAAGAAGGCCCGCGAGTATTAATGAAAAAATCGAAAAACTATGTAAAAGCCTCCCCCCAAAAATAACCATTAATTCAAGCATTAATAATTGACCTAATTGTATCATCGTAAGAAGAAGACTTTTCTTAGTATTTGCTCCTGCAATAGTTATTGCATTATTCCGTATAATATATATTGCATACATACCAAGTAAAATACTACATAAGATACGCCCAGCGTTCATAATCTCTCCTCACTAATCTTTTATACCACCGAAACCATCTTGAATAACTTCATCTGTATACTCTATATTATCTGCTTGTCTTACGGTGCATCTAAATCACCTAAAAATATTAAGCATATTATTTTACTTTAACAATAATAGAACGATTAGGATATCTCATCTTCTTATCTTTCAACCGATTGTAAATATTCTGTTCTTCTAACGTTAAGTCGGATTCATTAGTCCAAACATGTGTTTGTATTGGTTTCTGTTCTTTTTCCAGATCTTTTTTCTCTAACAAACATCTATTTAAAATATTGGTTTTGTAAATTTCATCAGTTTGGTCATCAAATAAATAGTAAGTTTGCCCTGAATTTAAATCAAGCTTTAAAAATCCTGTTTTTCCATAACTATATAAATAATCTGATTGGGCCTCATAAGAATATCCATTATATTCTAATGTAACACCATTTTGAGTATCTAGTATATAATTTTCTCCCTTTGAATAACCTAAAAAATAACGATGTTCATATTTATA
>NZ_JAPVXV010000006.1:0-139819 GCF_041431435.1 Veillonella atypica | reverse complement strand
GCACAAGAACCATTCGTCCCGATTAACAGAGCTTTACAACCCGAAGGCCGTCATCACTCACGCGGCGTTGCTCCGTCAGACTTTCGTCCATTGCGGAAGATTCCCCACTGCTGCCTCCCGTAGGAGTCTGGGCCGTGTCTCAGTCCCAATGTGGCCGTTCATCCTCTCAGACCGGCTACTGATCATCGCCTTGGTGGGCCGTTACCCCTCCAACTAGCTAATCAGACGCAATCCCCTCCTTCAGTGATAGCTTATAAATAGAGGCCACCTTTCATCCAGTCTCGATGCCAAGATTGGATCGTATGCGGTATTAGCAGTCGTTTCCAACTGTTGTCCCCCTCTGAAGGGCAGGTTGATTACGCGTTACTCACCCGTTCGCCACTAAGATTGATAGAAGCAAGCTTCCATCGCTCTTCGTTCGACTTGCATGTGTTAAGCACGCCGCCAGCGTTCGTCCTGAGCCAGGATCAAACTCTCCAAGATATCTTGAAGCTATTTGAGTAGCTCATTATGTGTTGTCGTTACATTTAAGTAACTTTGAATTATGGTTGGTTTTGACTATGTCAAAACCCGCACTCTGGCATATGTTCAATCATATGATTGATTACCTATCATTGTTCAGTTTTCAAAGATCTGTTTGCTAGTCACTGTCGTGCGCTAGCGACTTGATTATAATACCAAGTTCAGAGTATTTCGTCAAGCACTTTTTAAAACTTTTTTGAATTAAATTCAACGGTTTTAATGATGTGCTGTCATCCGAATTACGCTGTGTCCTAACGACTTGTATTAGTATATCATAAACAAAGAAAACGTCAACATGTTTTTTAATGCTTTTTGCAACTTCATCATTATCTCATTTATATATAAGTTTTTCACCTATTTACCTTGTCGTCATATGTGTACATATACATATAAAAAAGCACCTACTTGCTTAGTATTTTGATAGATGACTAATCATAAATACTATAACAAATACGTGCTTTTTATAATGCTTATTCCGCTATATATGAGTGTTTACGAATTACAAAATGATATAAAGCCAATGCTATGATCATTATGAGTGATGTAATTTGATATAAAGATTGATAGCCCAATGATTTTGCAATTAAGGCTAAGATAACCGATCCAGCCCCGACGGCTATATCAAGTGCTAAAAAGTATGTGGCTGTAGAAACGCCTGCACGTTCTATTGGTGCTGATTGAACTGCTAACGCTTGAAATGCAGGTTGAGCTGCTCCATAGCCTAGCCCAAGTAATGGCGCAGTACAAATAATCCCAACCGGAGTCGATACCACTCCAAGAATAGCGAGGCCTACGATAAATAGGCCTACACCAGGATAGATGACGAACCGTGAGCCATATCTAGCATATACTTTACCTACTAATGGTCGGCTAATAATTATCATGAGCGCAAACAAAGCAAAGAACACACTACCCCATACACCTGCTCCCATACTATTCAATTCAATAGGAATAAATACTAGAACACCAGAGTATGTAAAACCTATAAACAATCCCATTAATGCCCAAGGAAGGCTTCGTTTTTCTATAAACTGAGATATACTCCATCCCTTAGAAGATTTTTGTTTCGGTTTAGCTAACTCTTTTGGCAATCGAATGACATTACTCAAAATAAAAGCTAGCGCAGTCATTATAGTCAGAAATATATATAGCGCTGAACTTCCATAGGCTTGTAATGTATATAAACCAACAGCAGGCCCTAATACCATAGCAATATTTGAGAATACAGCAAACATATTGATGCCTTCACCTTTGCGTGAAGCAGGCAAAACAACTACGGCCAGTGCTGCCATAACAGTAGTACCTAATGCAAATATAGCGCCATGTATGCCCCGTAGCACAAAAATCGTTTGTAACGATGTGGTTAAATTAAACAACCCCATAATAATAAAGAATAAAACAGATGAAATCAATAAAATTATGCGTTTATCCAACCCATCAATTAAACGTCCTGCAAAAGGACGACATAAGATGGTCCCGATTTGGAAATATGTCATAGCCAATCCCGCATCTAAAGCGGTACCACCTAATTCAGCTGTTAAAATTATGGGCAATGCCGCCACTAAGACATATTGGGTCATATAAAAAATGCCACTACTTACACCATAATTGATAAAAGCAGGACTCCATAAACGTTCTGAACTCACTATATCACTCTTTCTACTTAAAACCTTATATAGTCTTTATTGTATGTTATTTCTCTTTGAATCACAATGATCTCACTCATAAGAAAAACCCCAATCGCAATAAAATGCGATTAGGGTTTATAGCTTTCACCATAACAATCAAATTATTGATTGCGAATGTCGTTCTTATTTCTATTTTTCCAGAGCACCCATAAAGATGTAGCGACACAGATGGAGGAGTATGCACCACTGGCAAAACCAATAATCATACATAGAGCGAAGTTTTTTGTTGTATCCCCACCAAATACAAATAGAGATACGCAGGCAAACATTACAGTAGCTAATGTATAGATACTACGATGAATACTTTGTGCAATAGAAGCATTCGCCAAATCTTCAAATGTATCAGTACGTTTATGAGTATGAGCATTTTCACGAACGCGGTCAAAGATAACTACAGATTCGTTCATGGAATAACCTACAACGGTTAAGATGGCTGCCAAGAAAGATGCATCGATTTCTAATTGGAAGAATGAGAATACACCTAATACCATAATCAAATCATGGAAAATAGCAGTCAATGCAGATACGGCTATTCTATATTCAAAACGATAAGAAATATAGAGCGCCAATACAGCAAAGGCAATAACAAGATTCAATAGCGCATGTTGCGTTACTTCAGAGCCGATAACAGCACCAACGGTTTCAATACGTTTTACTGTGTTTTCACCGATATCGCTATTTAATTTTTCTACTACAGCTGCACTTTCACTTGGCTCCAAGTTACGAGTTCGAATCATAACATCTTCGCCTGCTGTTTCTGCAGTATCACCAGACAATTGAATTTGTGCATTTTCAAGGTCGAATGTTTTCAATACATCACGAACTTGACTGACCTCTACAGGTTTAGTGAATTGAACCTCTACAATGGTACCACCAGTATAGTCAATACCAAAGTTAAAGCCTTTTGTAAAAATAGAAATTAAACTAATGATTACTAGAATGGAGGAAATCACAAACCACCAACGATGATGTCTAATTACGTTGAAACTCATTTGCGCTTACCTCCTTTCAAAGATTTTGGTGCAAAATCATCAGAACTTTTACTTGGTGAGATATTAGCACCAAACCAGAATGGATGATTAGTAAAGTTACAATCAATTAATAGGCGAAGTAAGAAATGGCTGACAGTAATCGCTGTAAACATACTTACAACAACACCTACGCCCAAGCTGATAGCAAAACCCCTTACCGGACCAGAGCCTAAGACTGTCAAGATACCAGCTGTGATGATAACGGATACGTTCGCATCAGTGATTGTAGAAAGAGCCCGTTTAAAACCAGCCTCCATAGCAACACGCATGGATTTACCAGAGAAAACCTCTTCCTTAAAACGTTCGAAAATCAGGATGTTCGCATCTACCGCAACACCCATAGACAAGATAATACCCGCAATGCCCGGCAAGGTCATAGTTGCATTAAAACCTTTACCTAACACGAGAAGTAATAACATAACATATACAAGCAATGCTACATTGGCAACAAAGCCGGATAAACGATAGAGCAAAAGTAAGAATACCATGATCATGGCAATACCAGCGCCAAATGCTACTACGGATTTATCCTTTGAATCTTGACCCAAAGAAGGACCTACAGTACGAACTTCAAGGACATTAATTTTTACAGGTAATGCACCAGAACGCAATAAAATTGCTAAATCTTTTGCTTCATCTAAGGACTTACTACCAGAAATAGTAGCCTTACCACCGGTAATAGCTTGTTGTACTACAGGGTTTGTGAGTACTTCACCATCGAGAGTAATGGAAATATGACGACCAATATTTTTAGATGTTAAATCAGCAAATTTCTTTGCCCCTTCATCACTAAGCTCGATAGCAACTAAAGGTTGTTTATTTTGACCCATTTCCTCTTTTGCATCTTTTAGGTCATCACCGGTCATAACAGTTTCGCCTTTTTCATTTTTAAATTCAAGGACCGCTGTTTTACCGATACGTTTCATTGCTTCATCCGGATCTTTAACACCTGGTAATTCAATGATAATACGTTTTGCCCCTTCCCGTTGCACAATAGGTTCGGACAGACCCATTTCATTAATGCGTCGTTCAAGAATTTGTTTTGCTCGTTCTACCGCATCATTATCAGCTGTACCATGTTCAGTATCCTCTGCTTCTAGCACAATATGCGTACCACCTTGTAAATCAAGGCCTTGCTTTAATGAACCGGCTAACGGTCCAATAAAATACGCAAAACAACCAATAATTGCAGCAATAACGACTAAGAATTTAACTATAGCCTTGCCTTTCAAAATCGTTGCTCCCTTCTAAATAACATGAATTACACCCTGTTCTGTAACGATAGCGGGCATACGTTGATCATAGCGTTCCATCGGAATCGGGTTTTTCATAATTTGCGCTTCCCATGCGACACCAATATAGTTCGATGGTGAAAGCCCCTTAAGAAAACGGTCATAATAACCATTTCCCATTCCCATACGACCACCAAGCCGATCAAATCCGGCACCAGGCACTAGCACAAAATCAATATCCTTAGGATCAATGATTTCATAGGGTTCCTTTGGGACACGGATATTTAGGACGCCATGCACTACATCGTGAAGATTATGAAGTCGTACAGCAATCATCGTAGTCTTATCAGTACAAACAGGTACATAAACGCGTTTACCTGCCTGTAAAGCATGTTCTATAACATCATCCAAATTGGCTTCTTTAGGCATCGCCAAATAGGCCATAATCGATTGTGCCTGTTCATACTGAGGTAATTGAACAATCTCGTGACACAGCTTAGGTGCCCAAGATTCACAATCTGCAATAGATAAAGCAGCGCGCTGGGACTTGCACGCCTGGCGCACTGCTTCTTTTGTTATCATTACTTAGTTTCCTTATTTTTTTTAGAAACTACGGATGCGATAGCAGTACGAGCAAATGTCATTTCTACTTTTTCCGCTACTTGTACCTTAACTTTTTCATCATCAAGTTCGATAATTTCGCCATAGATACCACCAATAGTTACAATTTTTTGGCCTTTTTTCAAGCTGCTCAACAAATTAGTACGTTCTTTTTGTTGTTTCTTTTGTGGACGCCACAACAAGAAATAAAAAATTACGACCATCAAAAGGATTGGCCAGCTAGTTTGTAAAATTTGTTCGATATCACCCATGGGTAATCCTCCTCACTAAAATTCATCTTATCTTTATAAGTATATCTATTCAAAATGAATTTGACTAGTTTTTTTATATTATTTATTAAAGTTATCCCAAAATTGCATTCTAAATTGAGGGAATCGATCCTCTAAAATAGCTTTACGCATCTGGCGCATAAACTCTAATAAGAAATATAAATTATGGTATGTAACAAGTCTCAATGCTAAAATTTCTTCCGCCTTATATAAGTGGCGTAAATAAGCACGAGAATAGTTTTTACATGTATAACATTGACAACCTTCTTCAAGAGGGCCCCAGTCATGCGCATATTGAGCATTTCGAATATTAAGACGCCCATGCCAAGTCATGGCCATCCCATTTCGCGCAACTCGTGTAGGATATACGCAGTCAAACATATCAATACCGCGAGCCACCCCTTCTACCAAACAGTCAGCTGTACCAACGCCCATCAAATAACGAGCTTTATTGGTTGGCAACAACGGTGTTGTATATTCGAGAATTTCATTCATCAAATCATGTGGTTCCCCTACAGATAAACCACCAATGCTGTATCCTTCAAAATCCATCGCCACTAATTCAGCTGCACTTTGTTTGCGCAAGTCTTTATACATACCGCCTTGCACAATACCGAACATACCTTGTCTATCATGAGCATGACGAGCCTCTTGACATCGATGTGCCCAACGCGTAGTACGCGCTGTAGAGCGTTTCGCATAATCATGTTCTGCAGGATAAGGAATGCATTCATCAAAGGCCATCGCAATATCAGATCCAAGTTGTTCCTGTACTTTTGTGGCCACCTCTGGGGAAAGAAATTGTTTAGATCCATCGATATGAGATCTAAATGTTACCCCTTCTTCGGTAATCTTACGCATATCGCCTAAGCTAAATACTTGGAAACCACCGCTATCCGTAAGGATTGCTTGATCCCAATTCATAAATTTATGAAGGCCACCAGCTTCTTCTACGAGCTCAGGGCCAGGTCTTAGGAACAAATGATAGGTGTTACTTAAAATCACTTGTGACCCAATGGCCTTTAGCTCTTCTGGCGTCATCGTTTTTACTGTCGCCTGTGTCCCAACGGGCATAAACATAGGTGTTTCATACGTACCATGTGGCGTATGTAACAATCCCGCACGGGCACCCGTATGAGGACAAGTTTTCTGTAATTCATATGTAATACTCGGCATAGAATCTCCTAACGTATAAACATAGCATCGCCAAAACTAAAGAATCGATATCGTTCTTTTACAGCTGCTTTATAAGCTGCTAAACAATGTTCACGACCGGCTAGTGCACTAATGAGCATTAATAATGTAGATTGTGGTAAATGGAAATTAGTTACCAATGCATCTACCATCTTAAATTTATAGCCCGGATAGATAAAGATTTTTGTCCATCCACTTGTGGCATGTAGTATACCATCATCAGTAGAGGCTGATTCCAAGGTGCGAATCGATGTAGTACCTACTGCAATAATACGCTTACCCTTAGATTTTGCTTCATTAATACGACGCGCTGTATCTTCAGATACGCTGTAGAATTCGCTATGCATATCGTGATCTTCAATAGTTTCTACGGATACAGGTCTAAAGGTACCTAAACCAACATGAAGGGTAACAAACTCGAGTTCTACACCTTTAGCTTTAATTTTCTCTAATAGTTCCGGTGTAAAGTGTAGTCCCGCTGTTGGAGCCGCAGCAGATCCCTTTTCCTTTGCATACACCGTTTGATAGCGATCCTTATCCTCAAGTTTTTCATGAATATATGGTGGTAACGGCATTTCACCAATTTCTTGAATAATATCATCAAATACACCATCGCAGGTAAATTCCACGATACGACCGCCAAAATCAGTTTTATCTAATACAGTTGCTTTCAACCGCTCATCAAACACAATAACCTGTCCAATCGGACATTTCTTGCCAGGTTTAACGAGACACTCCCAGCGATTTTCTCCACATGGTGTAAGTAATAAAACCTCCACCTTGCCACCGGAACCCTCTCGTTGACCATATAACCGAGCTGGGATAACCTTCGTATTATTAAACACGAGGACATCTCCTGCTTGTAATTCATCAAGTAATTCGTAAAAATGTGCTTTATGTGTATACTCACCAGTTATTTTATCCAATGTAAGCAACCGCGATGTATCGCGAGGCTCTACAGGATGTTGAGCAATAAGCTCCTCTGGTAAATCATAATCAAAATCTGTAACTTTCATTCTTATCCTTAATACATTTTTTTCAATGTAATACCACTATAGTAATGTCTTAAAATTGTTTGATAATAATTAGTGTCCCCCGTACCAGCTCGTTTCGCCATTTCAGCGGCGCCCCATTGTGACATACCAAGACCATGGCCCCACCCATGACCTTTAATGTACACTGTATCATTCTTGCCTGTGAAAGTATGATACGCTTTACCAGTTGAACTTGCTGGATTTTGATTGACATAAAAATCAAATAATGTTGACTTTAAACCTAACATGCCCCGTAAATCATCACCACTTACCGTAACCTTACCAGCAGTACCTACGAAGGTCGCCGATTTAATACGCCCAGACACGCCTCTATCGGCTGTGGCCTTGCCAGGATTTCCCAATGGGGTTAATTGAATACTCTTCAACTTACCCACTCCCTTACTAGCAGCATTTAACTTGCCCTCTAAAGTGCTACGGCTTGTGGATACTGTCCAATTTGACGCACTAGAATTGCTATTTGAAAAATCTTTAACACCTTTCAAGTACGGAATATCATTGCCCCATACATTGACACTGTCCTCGGTATAGCCACCACCATCAGAATGGAACAAGGCATTAATAGGACGATTATTATATAGCATAACAACGCCTTTAGTATGATTAACAGCAGCCGTAGTACTTTGTGTTTCACCGCTCACACCACCATATACTTGATGATCTGTAGACGTGCTCACATCATAGAGCTGATTTTTATTTTGCTCCATCGTATGTAGTGCATACGTACGAGCCGCTACAGCTTGCGCTTCTAAGGCCGCTGCTGGCCAAGATGGAATCGCCTCTTGTGGAACAACACCATATAAATACGATTCCAATGGAACTGCATTAATAACCATCATAGCTCCATTATTGGCCCGCAATGTAAGAGCCCCTCGATACGCTTTGCCTTCAAAGGTAAAAATATCACCACTCGTAGGTTTTAATGTGACAACAGAATCAAGAGCTTTGCCATTAACAGCAATCTTATTGCCCCGTACACCTACGGATACAACCTTATGACTACCAACCTTACCATTATTGCTAGTAAGAACAGTTACGCCATTTGCACTCGATACGGAGGCATCTTGACGACGAGATCCAAGTAAAACGCGAACGTCCGGTGTATTTTCTACACGAACGCGCGTTGTTACTTGTTCTACTTGATTCTTCGTCACCACCGCGGCCGTTGCACGAGATGCTGTAGTAGAAGTTGTAAGCTTCGGTTTTACAGCAGTAGTATTAGCAACCTTTGGTTTTGCATTGGCTACGGTCGTACCCTTTGGCTTTACGCTTGATTGTGCAGTAACCTTAGGTTTAACAGTTGTAGTTGCTGTAACTTTAGGTCTAATAGTCGTAGATGCAGTAACCTTTGGCGCCGGTTTTATAACGAGCGGTTTAAACGTGGATTTTCCAATAGTTCCACGCACAGCTTTTACAGGAGTTTTTCCCGACACCGTTGTTGATGATTTAGCTACAACAGGTTTTGTTCCCAATTTACCTACTACCTGTGCAGCCTCAACAGTTGCAAAACTATGAATGCCTAACAATAATGTTGTCATAATCATTAATGGTAATTGTTTCTTTTTCATTTTATTTCCCTGTTTGCGAAATACCTAGATGATCATAAGCCAATTTAGTAGCCACACGCCCCCGCGGTGTTCTACCTAAAAATCCCAATTGCATCAAATATGGTTCATACACATCTTCGATGGTATCTCTCTCTTCACTGACGGCAGCCGCTATTGTTTCTATCCCCACAGGGCCACCATCATAATTTTCAATAATACACTTCAACACTCGTCTATCAATGCGGTCAAGTCCCATCTTATCCACATGTAGACGTTTTAGCGCTTCATCTGCAATATCCGCAGTAATAACGCCATTCCCCACAACTTGTGCAAAATCGCGAACTCGTTTTAACAATCGATTCGCAATACGCGGTGTTCCTCTCGAGCGTCGAGCAATCTCACTAGCACCAGCTTGCTCAATGCCGATATTCAAAATATCCGCAGCACGAGTTACGATAAATTCTAACTCTTCTTGTTTGTAATATTCCAATCGACTCACGATACCGAATCGATCACGCAATGGCGCAGCCAATGCCCCAGCTCGTGTCGTCGCACCAACCAAGGTAAACTTTGGTAAATCAATGCGGACGGAACGCGCACTTGGTCCCTTGCCGATGATAATATCCAAGGCATAGTCCTCCATAGCAGAGTACAATACCTCTTCTACACTTCGTGAAAGTCGATGAATCTCATCGATAAACAAAACATCATGTTCATCAAGATTCGTCAAAATAGCAGCTAAATCGCCGGCTTTTTCTATAGCAGGACCTGATGTTATACGAAAATTAACACCCAGTTCATTAGCAATAATGCCAGCTAATGTGGTCTTACCTAGCCCCGGAGGACCATATAACAGAACATGATCTAAGGCTTCACCACGCTGTTTAGTAGCTTGAATATAAATATTCAGATTATCCTTAGCCTCTCGTTGGCCAATATACTCATTAAAATACTTAGGTCGAAGACTATATTGCCATACGTCCTCTTCTCGATCACCGCCGCCTACGAGGCGTACTTCTTCGTTCATGGCTAACGTCCTTTCCCAAGTTCAACTAAACAAGCTTTTATCAACGCAGATACATCTTTTGAACCATCGTTTAAGGATTCAACTAGTGCTTCCACATCTTTTTGCGCATATCCTAATGATACCAGTGCCTCAATCGCCTCCCCGCTCGGTCCGCTATGAGTAACACTAATTGGTTGGATGGCTGCAGGTGTTTCAACACTAATCTGAGTCATCTTCGCTAACTTATCCTTTAATTCTAGGACAAGACGCTCTGCCGACTTTTTCCCTATGCCCGGTAATTTTGTTAATTGTTGTACCTGACCATTAATAACAGCCAATTTGAAAGCCTCTGGCGTCATGCCGGACAATATGCCTAAGCCTACCTTTGGCCCAATACCAGAAACAGAAATGAGCAGAATAAAAAGTTCGTACTCATCCTCTGTCCAAAATCCGTATAGTTGCATTGCATCTTCCCGAACATTAAGATAGGTAAACAATGTGGCCTCTTGCCCCTCTATTAATTGTTGTCGTGTAGTGGTTGGCACATACACACGGTACCCTACACCATGTACATCTACATAACAAGATTCCTTGAATAGATGTGTTACAATGCCTCGTACATACCCAATCATTTAATTAACCTCATCAATCTATCTTGGTGAGAACTATGCGCCGTACAAATGGCGACTGCTAATGCATCCGCCGTATCATCGGGCTTAATTTTCTCACGAATCCCCAAAATATTCATGGTCATGTAAATAACCTGATTTTTATCGGCCTTACCATAACCAGTAACAGCCTGTTTAATTTGTAATGGCGTATATTCATATATAGGTATCCTCTGTTGCTCTGCGGCCAGCAATATAACCCCACGAGCTTGCCCTACCTTAATCGCCGTCGTTACATTACGATTAAAAAAGAGTTCCTCTACACCAAACTTATCCGGCTTATATTCCTCTAAAATATCGCTTAAATCATTAAATAAGATTTCTAAACGCTGAGCATCTGTCAGTTCCTTAGGAGTCGTAATAGCCCCATAGACTACTGGCGTTAGCTTGCTTCCCTGCACGTCAATAATGCCATAGCCGCAAATTGCCGTACCTGGGTCGATTCCTATAATCCGCACTCCATCCCCCTCAGTTTAAAAATGAGATAAGCCAAAGCTTACCTCGTAACACTCATAATCTATTTTATTATAGCATATTAGAACATCGAAATTCATGAAATCACGATATTTTTATTACCTTTTTACAAGGAGAAACTAGGCGAAGATAAAAAATGAGGAGTGCTCCTAGAGCACTCCCTGTTTCTATTATTCTTCTTCGTCGTCTGGCAAAATACCATTGTGGTATACGTTTTGTACATCATCAAGGTCATCCAAAACATCGAGCATTTTTTGCATTTTTACAGCATCGTCACCAGATAATTCGATAGTTGTATCTGGAATCATTGTAATCTTTGCCACTTCAGTTTCTATGCCCGCATCAGCCAAGGCTTGTTCTACTGCATCAAAATCTTCTGGCGTTGTATAGATTTCAAACACATCATCTTCCGCTTTAAGATCTTCTGCACCCGCATCAAGAGCCAACAATGTCAATTCATCTTCATCGTGACCTTCTTTATCGATAACGAATACGCCTTTAGATTTAAACATCCAGCCTACACAACCGCTTTCACCAAGATTACCACCTTGTTTGGAGAAGGCATGGCGCACATCGGCAGCCGCACGATTACGATTATCCGTCATAACCTCTACGGTAACAGCAACACCGGCAGGACCGTAACCTTCATATACGATTTCTTCATATGCATTCATATCCGTAGCGCCAACGCCTTTATCGATAGCACGTTGAATATTATCCTTAGGAATATTGTTTTCACGAGCTTTTTGTAAAGCCAATTTCAAGCGCATATTACCCGTTGGATCCGCACCACCCATACGTGCTGCAACGGTAATTTCACGACCGATTTTCGTAGCTAATTTAGCCTTCAACGCATCGGTTTTACCTTTTTTATGTTTAATATTTGCCCATTTTGAATGTCCTGACATAGACGCCTCCTATTTATTCCACCATGCTTCGCCCCGTAATCGATCCAAGATGATTGAAACGGCACTACGCACAGATAAATGATTGTATTCACCGTGGCCATATATAGGTTCTAAAATATAGTCAAAGCTTTCCATCGTTTCTTTTGTCATACCATAACCGGTACCAAATAATACTAACACAGGGCGGCCCTCATTTTCAAGATGTTCACGCATCCGTGCATAGGAAATTGTATTATCATAGGTCCGAGCATCGGTAGTTGCTATGATGGGTTTCACCCCTTCTAATTCCTCGATAGTACGCACTGCCACAGCGATAGAATTAACGAGTTCAACGCCTGTGAAAGCATCTTTTCTATCTGGATTATAAGTACTACCAAAACCAGATTTCCAATGTTCCATAATGGTAGCCGCTAACTCTCGTTGAGCTGGGATATTATGAATCACAAAATATTTAGACACATCATAGGTAATAGATGCGCGCGCAATATCGTGAATATCATAATTTGTAATGGCCGTCGTTATTACCTCTTTATGTTTATTCATAATAGGATAATGAACGAGTCCAATATATAAATTCGCCAATACTATATCTCCTAAATCTTAAACAACTTTTATCAATACATAGTACCACCATATCCATTACGAAGCACTAGACCGTGCACCAGCACTACCAAATCCAGACTTTTGCCCTATAGATGATGCTTTCTTACTTCTATTATTCTCATAACTACGAAAGGTTCTTCCACCTCCATAGCCATGTATAGTTGATCCTGATGACGTATATTCATTAGGTTGTTCATACGGTTTTAATGGCGATACCGCGCGATATGTCATAGTTCGTCCATCCATACGTGCCGTAGGAGGATTAAACCCATGAAACATATAATACCCAGCTGCAATAGTTGGTAACAAACTTGCCAAACCAGCATCCCACACTAAGTTTCCACCATTATCACGGTGAAAGGTAACTGAACGATTATCGTCATACAAGGCGGTTTCTTTTCCATCGCCATGGTTTAAAAGAGAATACCGATTACCTTGACTATCCTTTAATCGAACCTCCCCTTCATTTGCCTCTGGATAAACCTTATCACACACAGCATAGGAGATATCGTTCCAGTATGAATACATACCTACAAGACCAGCAACTGCGGCGAAAGCACCTGTAAGGTATATGGTTTTCTTACTTGGCTTATACATAAAACGCTCCCTTAGTGCACAGCACCGCTAATAACAAGAGCAAGACCAACGAAAATGCCAAATACAAGAATACCAGCCGCTGTATTACCACGCATAATTTCTTCGGATAATTTATATTTACGATGCCAAATATTGATAAACATATAGCCCGTTACAAATAGTATAATACCTAGCACAGCGTATACAACACTGGCTACAATGCCATGTAACAGGGACGTATCAGCCGTAGTCACGGCTGGTGACATAATAACAGCGCGCAAAATTTCACCGATACCGATAAATGATCCCGCTGAAAGCCACGCCACAGCACAGTTACCACGCTTAATTTCTTCACTAAATTTTCCAGGCACGAAGAAATCGATAACCGTGTTCGCCGTTAACATCAGTATAATGCCAAAACAAGCATAAAAAATTGTCAATAATACATCTGGTATATAAATCATAATAAGCCTCCTAATAATATAATTTTGTATTGGATGTGTTGTTAGAGTTGCTGGTAGGATACAATCGTTCGCGTCCCGTATTATCCCCTAGTCGAACCATGGTCGCATAGTTATCTAGTATATGAGAGCTGATTAATGTACGATCAATAATTTTCCAATCCTCTTGTGTTAATTTTGATTGTTCACATACCTTAACCCTAGTTTGTCCATCCGTATTAGTGATGAGATACACCAAGTCCCCAGAATAAAATACAATAACTTCATGTCCCTCTTCTAAGTTATCCCGCTCATTCTTAATATCACCATTCACAGAATCAATCAAGTCTAATGCGGTACTAACAGGATCTAGTGTAGACGTGTATACATAGTCGCTATCCGAATCTGTTTTTGTATAATATGCAGATGTGTCATGCATATGTTCTTTTACCGTGTAAGGCACTCCAAACATAGCGCGTATACTATGCCAAGACAAATCATTGTCCGACCAAAATAAAAATAGTAAAAATAGTACACCATACCCCACGCCAACAGCAATAGATCCAAACCTCTTTTTCATTGATTTGTTACGCATCTTTTGCTTAATAGCTTGAGCGGCTGCATCATTACAAAGACGAATGTTCGCCAAGGGCACTCGTGATCCTTCGGCAAACATTTTTTTACCTTCAAACCACTCTTCTTCAAAGAATACACTAGCACCACCTTCACAAGGTAGCTGATATTCTCGATATCCTGCACGGTCCCCTACGGAGGCACCACTTTCACCATCCACATCGACAACCTTTTCTAAACCGATTTGATGTAATGTAAAATCTTTTCCCGGCCGTGTATGAAAGGATGTTCTAGATACGGTACACCATTCATTATCATTATACTCAATGGTTAACCATATTTTATCGATTCCCTCAACAGCCTCTAGTCCATATTCATGCCAATAATCACCAGGTGATTTTGTCATAGACGGCTGGCCCCTATAGGATTGTTCCTTATCTGCTTTTGGAATAATCTCTATATATTTAATTTTCTCAGTGATTACATAACGGCTGCCATGAACCTCTAAGACATCATAACAATTAAACTCCATACGCACCCTCTCTAAAGTAGACATAACCACAACTGCTGCGAAGTACACCTATTATCCTTTGTTTAACCATACTCTATATGGTCAAAAATTACATAGTATTTCTCTTACTCTATTAGTAATGGTACAAAGTATGCTTCTGTACCAGCTATCTCTTCCGGAGAAAAACGGCATCCTACCGCGGAGGCTTGATCGCCAAGCATAAAACAGGATAAGGTTAAAAATCCATCTTTCACTCCACAATCCACTGTATGAGTAAAACGTTTCTGCTGTATAAAGTCTTGATACATCACCTTTTTACTATCGCGACAAACAATATCGTCATAGTTATCAACTAGCTTTTCCATGTAAAGCTCAGATGTATCACCACGCTTTTGAACAACTTGTACATGCCTTCCTTCACGGCCCCAAATTTCCTTTTGAATATAAAGGCCATCATCAAGAGCTGAAAAATCATTTTCAAAATAGGATGGTGCCAAATAACGCTCGATGATATCTCGATCTGGTTTTGTAAAAAATTGATCTGTTAAATACAATGCATATACTAAGGACATAAAGGATTTATTTTGTAGAATAATGGACTCTGGCGGATTAAAAAGAGCGAATGTATCATCCTCGTACAAATCTAAGAACATTTCACCCAAAGGTTCGCCATCTGGTGTTTGTTCATCAATCAAAAGTTCCATGGGATGCAATCGATATAATAGAGTCGCATGACTACCATCTTCTAAAGGAATGCCCTCATCATCAATCTTCATATCATAAAAGGATATGAATCGCGTGTCTGCCTCAGGACAGGCTGTTTTTAGCTCATTCATAAGAAACTGTGTTGTTCCATAATCTTCAAAATAATCATGAAAGCAGGAGAATACAAAGGGATCCTTAGGTAGGCGCTCTCTATTTGCCCGCATAGATTCATATTGGTTTCTACCATACTTAGCAGATAAAACAGCATCATACATGCGCTTTAAAAATGTATGTAATTCTTTTTGGCATTCTATATTAGGATGTTTTCGTCCTACATAATTAGCTGCTACTTCATTGGCATAATAGCTTTCAATAAGAAAACATGGCGTATCTGCATTAAGTTCTACCATCCGCAAATTACCATTTACATCGAGAACAAAATCAAAGCGTGATAACCATGTCGGTAACCCTAAGGCATTCGACTTATGTAAATAAGGAATTAAATTGTCTGGCATATCCATATTTCGAGCAAAGTCATCTGGTGCCATTTGAAATACTTTTGCAGCTTTACAAAATATTTGAAATAATCTACGTGAAGCATGGCGAATTTCATCGTAAAAGTCGGATGAAAAGGCCTGCATAGACAAGGAAGGATACCGATCATCATACCCTTCATATTCCACGAAATTAAATATATTTCTATCAAGCTCATCAATATAGGATTTCATTGTTCATCCTTTCATTAAGAGGCACCGCTCGAAGTTCGAGCCCCTACACTACCAAAGCCATACTTTTCACCAATTCTATGTGCTCGATTACTCGTTTTAGTATTGTAACGATTTCTAGTCATTTCATTAATAGTTCTAGCCACTCTTGCACTATTAGATTTACTAGCGCCTGTACTTGCATCAAAAGGGGTAAGAGGTGATGTAGCGCGATAGGTCATACTAGGTGCATCCATATATGCCGTTGGAGCTGAAAAACCATGAAATGCATAGTATCCTACCGCCAAAGTTGGAATCAAACTGGCTAAGCCTGCATCCCATATAATATCACCCTTCTCATCACGATGAAAGGTAACAGACTTCTCAGCATCATCATAGAGCGCCGTTTCTTTTCCATCACCATGATTAATCAAGGTATAGCTTTTACCTTCATCATCAATGAGCCGCACTTCACCATTATTCGATTCTGGTTTGACCACATCACATAGAGCATAGCTAACATCGTCCCAATACGAATAAGCGCCTACTAGGGCTGCTATAGATGTAAAGGCTATGGCTATGTAAACAGTATTCTTACTTGGTTCATACATATAATATTCCTTCGTTTGATTTCGTAACTGAAATCAATACTATATCAATCTTTTATTATATTTGATAACGTCTTACGTCCCTGCTTATTCTTTAATTCCACCATATACGCATATCGTAACAATATTTCACTGTCATTTCTAATAGTCGCTATGCGTGTATTCTCCGAATCTGACAAGTTTTTTAATTCTCCCACTTCAACATACGTAGTGCCATTAACCACACTAATAACAGATACCTCTTTAGTCGTATAAATGACAATCCATCGCTCAGGAGACCTAGTGTCTTGTTTAATGGTATAAACCTTGCCATACACAGCATCGATAAGATCGATAGCCGTTGCATTTGGATCTTGCTTTGACGTATATACCATCAAACCGTCTTTTGTGCCTTGCGGTTCATAATAATAGGAATCTTTAATGCGCTCTTCCATGGTATATGGGAATCCTACTTCATCACGCAATTCATGCCAAGTCATATCTCCTACGAATAAATATCCCAAAAAGAATAAAATAATTCCCCAACTCAGACCCAATCGTGTCCATTCTTTTCTCCGTGCTGCATTACGAATCTTTTTACTCGCTGTTTGAGCAGCCTGATCTCGCCGTCGATGTACATCCGACAAACGAATCCTCTCACCTTGAGCCTGATCCGTCAAACCACCATGCCAGTCCTCAATAAAGAATACATAGGTCTTATCATTTTTAATCGTTCTATATTCTTTATAATCGGCCTTATCACCGCTTCTAGCTTTACTTTCACCCTCAACAGACATGACGCGTTGTAAGCCTTTATCGTACAGTTTATATCCTTTAGGCGGCGTTGAACGTAAAATAGTCTCTGAAAAGGTACAATAGTCTTTTTCCCCATTTACAATGGTGAGCCATTTTTTATCTCCACCATCCACTGGCATAAGACCATATTCGGTCCAATTCTTAGCCCCTTTATGAGTACCTAGTTCATTATTATACATTTCATCATTAAGAGTATAATTCACTGTCTTTTCTATGATGAATTCTTGATAGGAGATAACTTCAGTAACTACGTATCGCTTTCCCTGAATCTCTACAACATCATAACACTTAAAATTCATAGCCTAGACTCTTCTTCAACAATTTCTTTTAAAAGTTTAATTTCCTCTTTTGTTAATGGTCGTTCCAATAAATCGGGCCGCAACAATCGTGTCCGCTTTAAGGCTTCCTTTTGTCGCCATGTGGCAATGTTTTTATGATGACCGCTACGCAATATGTCAGGAACAACCCATCCTCTGAATTCTGGGGGCTTTGTATATTGAGGACATTCTAATAAAGGCTCATAAAAGGAATCCTCTTGGGCCCCACTAGCTGCGCCTAATACACCGGGAATCATTCGAGCCACTGCATCGGCTACAACCATAGCTGGCAACTCGCCACCTGTTAACACATAGTCACCAATGGAAATGGTTTCATCTACTAAATGTTCCTCTACACGATAATCAACACCTTCATAATGGCCACATACGAGAATCAGTTGATTATAAGTTGCTAGTTCTCTAGCCTTTTCCTGTGTGAAAGGTTGACCCGTAGGACCCATAAATACAATGCGACGACGTATACTTTCACTAGGATTACCAATGAGGCTCATCTCATCACACATCTCATCCGTTTCGTAGGCACCATTAATAGCACTATCATAGTTAGAGGCAACAGATTCTACGGCCTCAAAAATAGGAGGCGCCATCATGAGCATGCCTGCCCCACCACCATACGGTGTATCATCCACTTGTCCATGTTTATTATGACTAAAATCGCGCGGATTCGTCACAGCCATATCTAGCCGTCCCGCCTCTATGGCTCGTTTTATGATGGAATGACTAAAGAAGGCATCAAAAAACTCTGGAAACAAGGATATAATATCTATTTTCACAACAGGCCTCCCCCGAATACACTTATTATTATCATAAATCTATATATAGCTATCTTATAATTAATTCTATCATAAGACACCTATAAATAGATATAAAAAACCGCCTAAATGGATTATACCCACTCAGGCGGATCAACGATCATCATGCGTTTGTCCATATCGATGTCAATGATAACATCATCAATGGCTGCAAACAATTGATCTGGTTCCCCTTCTTTGGAAACCACATATACATCATTAGCTCCCGGTTGTAATACATCCGTCAATGTACCAAGTACATTGCCCTTTGTATCTTGCACCTCAAGGCCAATCATATCAAAGATATAGTAACGGCCTTCTGGTAATTCTACCAAATCTTCACGACGTACTTGAATCTCTTTCTTAGAGAATAATTCAGCGGTGTTGCGATCAGGAATTTCCTTAAACGAAGCTAATACGAATTGTTTATGAAATCGTGCGGATGCAACGTGGTATTCTTTACCATCGATGTAACAGGCATCCATATGCATGAACCGTTCTGGAAAATCGGTTCTAGGCATAATACGAAGATCACCCCGCACGCCGTGCGGGGCGATGATAACACCTATAGTGATGAAATCGTTAGGCTTCATTATTGACGAAACGCAACGATTTTACCGTCTTCTAATAGGATTTCAGCGCCCATCATGGCATCCAAATTATCCCCGATTTTAACGGTAACTGTTTGCTCTAATGTACCTTGAGGAATTTCAGTCCCCAATGTCAATTCTTGAGCGTCTTTCAATTTAGCTGTTACTTCTTCTTTGAAAGCCAAGCGTTTATTTTTCTCTTCGTCGATTTGTTGACGAATTGCAGTAAGACTTGTCGCATCAACTTTAGCTGCATCAGCTAAAATACGTTGAGCTTGAAACTCAATTGCTTCCAAATCTTTATTCACCATATCAAGGCGAGTTTCAAGATCGGATACAATTTTCGCTTTCAAATCTTCTGTTACTTTTGCTTTTACTGCTACAGGGACACGTAATGTCATTTCTTCCATTGGAACACTCCCTTTTAGACAATATCAACAGATATCTTTTTGTTCTCTTTAATAGCCGCCGCTTTCACCACAGAGCGAATTGCTTTTGCAATTCGACCTTGCTTTCCGATGACTTTACCCATATCCTCTGGAGCTACATGAAGCTCATAGACCTCAACATTGCCCTTTTGGACCATGGTAACAGAAACGGCATCAGGCTGCTTCACTAATGATTTCGCAATTAATGAAATTAATTCTATCATCACAGTATGCCTCTCTATTAATTACTTTTTAGCGTCTGCAAATTTTTGCATAACGCCTTGTTTTTTGAACAAGGAGCGAACAGTGTCAGTAGGCTGAGCACCTTTAGCTAACCAAGCCAAAGCTTTTTCTTCGTCTACATTAACGATAGCTGGTTGTTTAGTAGCATCATATTGACCAATTGTGTCAACAGGACGACCTTCACGTGGAGCACGTGAGTCAGCAACTACGATACGGTAGAAAGGAGCTTTTTTAGCACCTAAACGAGTCAAACGAATTTTTAACATGTGGGATTCACCTCCTTATAATGATGTGCTGGACAGGTTCAGCGCCCCTGTCCATGTATTACATAAACGGTAATTTTGGCATTCCAGGGAAGCCACCCTTACCGCCACGCAATCCTTGTAAACGCTTCATCATCTTCCGCGCTTCTTCGAATTGTTTTAATAAGCGATTGACGTCTTGTACTTGTGTACCTGACCCCATCGCAATACGCTTACGACGAGAACCATTTAAAATATTTGGATCTTGTCGTTCTGCAGCCGTCATGGATTTGATGATAGCCTCAATGCGACGTACTTCTTTACTATTCAAATCAAGATCTTTTAATTGATCCTTAATTTGACCCATGCCTGGTAACATGCCAATAATATTTTGCAATGGTCCTAACTTTCTCACCTGATTCATCTGTTTCAAGAAATCATCTAAGGTGAAATTGTTTTTCGCCATTTTTTGCGCCATTTCACGAGCTTCTTCTTCATCAATAGCGCCTTGTACGCTTTCAATAAGAGTTTTGAAATCCCCTAAATCGAGGATACGAGAAGCCATACGGTCTGGATAGAATACATCGAAACCATCCATTTTTTCGCTTACGCCCGTAAACTTGATTGGCAAACCGGTTACAGCCTTAATAGATAATGCAGCACCACCGCGCGCATCACCATCGAGTTTAGTAAGGATAACACCGTCAACGCCTAATTTTTCATTAAACGTTTGTGCTGTCGTCACCGCGTCCTGACCAATCATAGAGTCTACAACGAGTAGAATTTCATGAGGTCGAACAGCAGCTTTAATGTTGGACAACTCGTCCATGAGAACTTCGTCAATAGCCAAACGACCTGCTGTATCGATGATAACAACATCCTTCAACATATGCGTGCTTTGCTCTACGGCACGACGCGCAATATCTACTGGATTAGCTCCTGGTGTTTCATCAGCAAATACAGGGATATCGATTTGCTTACCTACTACTTGCAATTGCTTAATCGCTGCTGGACGGTATACGTCGGCTGCAACAAGCATTGGATGTTTACCTTGTTTGCGAAGGTATACAGCCAATTTACCAGCCGTAGTCGTTTTACCAGCACCTTGTAAACCAACAAGCATAATAATTGTTGGAGGCTTACTGGAAATCATGATACGGCTTTGCGTACCACCTAGGAGAGCTGTCAACTCATCATTAACGATTTTAATAACCGTTTGAGCTGGGTTCAAGGATCCGAACACCTCTTCACCAAGGGCCTTTTCTTTAATGGATTTAACGAAATCTTTCGCCACCATAAAGTTTACGTCCGCTTCTAAGAGAGCAGTTCGTACCTGACGCAACGCAAGATTGACATCTTCTTCTGTAATTTTGCCCTTACCTTTTAAGGATTTAAAGGCGTCTTGCAGTTTTTCTGACAAACTATCGAATGCCATATTATCCCTCCATTTGCGTCAATAATTGTTGTACCCGCGATTGTGAAAGCACATCCGCTGGCAACGTATCTTTTAATTCATTTATCACTTGTTCTCGTGCCTCATATTGAGCCACCAAGTGTAATTTAGATTCATAGTCATTCAAAATATGACGTGCACGCTGTAAATTATCATGTACAGCTTGCCTAGATACGCCAAGCTCCTCAGCAATTTCTCCAAGGGACATATCATCTTCGTGGTGAAGTTGTAAGGACATGCGTTGCTTATCCGTCAACAATGGCCCATAGAAATCAAGGAGTAAACTGATAAGTACTCGTTCTTCCATTTCGCCACCTCCATCACTGTCAAGTCATATTACTTTACACATACTACAGCATAAAAAAAGATGTGTCAAGTAGAAATACTTAACACATCTTTTTACACTTTTATTTTCTAAAATTCTTTTGAGATAGATTAATACCATCCACGTTTTTCATAAAATTTACGGTCTATAGGCATAACTAGTTGTTTATTATTGGAGGCATCAATCGCAATAATTTCCATTGGTTCACCATCAAACAAATTGATATCGAAAGCATATGTACTCGAGACGCCTAAGCTCATTAAATAATTAGGTGAAACTTCTTGCGCATGATAAATCTGTCCATTCTTTCGAATAACTAAATTTTTAATGTAACTTGGTATTACGCCATATGTCTCTGACCACGGCACTATATAAACCTTATCTTTATTAGCTAAAATCTCTGTTTTTGCCTCATCTGTAAATGGAATAAAAGTTTGCACTTCTTCGTAGTAACCATGCCTATATAAACTATATGGAGTAATTAGATTCAAACGGATTCTACCTTTCTCCACACCAAAAACCATCGTTTCAGCCAATCCGGTGAAGAAGCCTTTTCCTTTTTCATATAATGGATACGATAGATGCTCACCTTTTTTTGCATCTTGCTTTGC
This sequence comes from Veillonella atypica, assembly GCF_041431435.1. Taxonomy (NCBI): domain Bacteria; kingdom Bacillati; phylum Bacillota; class Negativicutes; order Veillonellales; family Veillonellaceae; genus Veillonella; species Veillonella atypica. The sequence goes on along the minus strand of NZ_JAPVXV010000006.1, from coordinate 117,071 downwards.
TTTTATTTGATCCGCTGGAGATAACTGAGACAGTATTGTTTTTGAATTGATATCTATTGTATTGATATGTGTACTTCCAGCATCGACAGGTTTTATATTTGTAGGAGTTAATAAGACTAAAGCATCATGGTTTCCCAAATTCTTGGCCATTTGTCTAACTGAAATTCCCATATACTTAGTATTTACATCTCCACCTGCATCAACTAATAATTTAATAGCCTCATTATTTGATACACTTACAGCTAACATAAGAGGTGACATAGCAGGCCTACCCCCTATACTTCCACCCTTATTAACATCCGCGCCTGCATCTATTAATTGTTTTAAGGCTTTATTATTCATAGCCCCCACAGACGCAAAAACTAAAGTTTGCCCCTGAACTAATGTTGCATTTGGATTTCCTCCTTCAGCTAAATATTGGGTTACTTTATTTTCATCACCTACTTGAATAGCATTAGCTAATTCCGGTACAGTTACATTTGCCATTACTAAAGTTGAACTTAAAGCAAATATAATACTTAAACCAACTATCCTCTTCATAATACCTCCAATACACACACAGCCATATTTTCATCTTATTTTCATTATACCTATAGTATTTAGGAGTTGTAAATATAAAGCTTATTTTATTACCCAATACAACTTTATGTGCTATAATAAATATATCTAATATTTTCAATATAAAAGATAGGAGGTATTGTATGAATACCAAACATTATGATCTTATTGTCCTAGGTTTCGGCAAAGCCGGTAAAACATTAGCAGCTAAATTTGGCTCCATGGGCAAAGCCGTAGCTATGATTGAAGAAAATCCACTCATGTATGGTGGTACATGTATTAATATCGCATGTATACCTACTAAAACGATGATTATAGCCGCATCAAAAGGCTTATCTTACGATCAAGTATTAAACCAACGCGAGGTAGTTACATCTCGTTTACGCAATAAAAACTTCGCTATGCTAGACACAAATGAACATGTCGATGTATATACTGGACATGGTGAATTCATTAGTAATAAAGAAATCGCCGTTACAGCTGGGGAAGACAAAATCATCTTATCTGGTGAAACAATTATTATTAACACTGGTGCTGTAGCGATTAAGCCTAACATTGATGGCATCAGCGCAGCAACAGGCTTCTATAACAGCACAGAAATTCAACAATTATCGCCTCAACCAAGTACACTAGGCGTTATCGGTGCGGGTCCTATCGGCCTTGAATTTGCCAGCCTATATGCTAAACTAGGTACAAAGGTAACAGTATTTAATATTGAATCTAGCATCTTAAAACGGGAGGAACCGATTGTACAAGAATTAGCTAACGAGTACTTGACTGAGCAAGGTATTACTATTCTTAACGATATAACATTAAACTCTGTATCTAATGATGGCAACAAACCTGTTATTACTGCAAACAGTCAAAACTATACATTTGATGCCGTTTTATATGCTACAGGTCGCAAACCAAATACAGCTAACATCGGTTTAGAAAATACGGATATTATTACTAACGAACGCGGCGCTATCGTAGTGAATGATACATGTGAAAGCTCCGTTCCTGGCGTATATGCAGTAGGCGATGTAAACGGTGGTCCTCAATTTACGTATATTTCTCTCGATGACTTCCGCATTGTATGCGGTGCACTTACAGGAAATGGCCAATACACATTAAAAGATCGCAAAAATATTCCTTACACAACATTTTTAACACCGCCACTGGCTCGTATAGGTCTCACAGAAGAAGATTCTATCAACAAAGGCTATACAGTTAAAACTAAAGAAATGCTCGTAGCCACCATGCCAAGAGCTCATGTAAACGACTATTTAAAAGGTGCTTTTAAAATTGTAGTAAATGCAGATAACGATTTAATCCTCGGTGCTACACTTTATTCTCAAGGTGCTGAAGAGTTGATTAATCTCATTAAAATGGCTATGGATAACAACATTCCATATACATACTTCAAAAATCAAATCTTCACACATCCTACCATGGCAGAAAACCTAAACGACCTTTGTAACTTTTAATGCCATAAACAAAATCAATAAACAAATGATATAAAATGAAAATAAAAGGGCGTTCATTAGCTTATATATATGCTAATAAGCGCCCTTTTACTATTTAGAGAAATAAGATGCGATTTAAATTATTCTCTATTAGTTTTTTGTAAATAATCTACGTACTACCTTTTGTAGTTTTGGTGTCAATATAATAGCCACCACAATACCTGCAGCACTTGTAATTAAGGAGTATTGAATTTTGCTAGCTGCTACGGCTGCACTTTCAAGAACAAACCACCATGCTAAGAAATAGCCAAATGCAGTCCAAATTGTACCAATAATAAGAGCAATCAAAATGCGTGTAAAGGATGCTGTCGGCTTTGTAATGGATGGTGGCAAGTAACCTGCTGTCATACCACCTACAATAAGACCTGCAATACCTTTAATAAAGAAAGAGAATACAATGTATTGCGTATGTCCACCAAAAAGATCAAATAATGCGGAACCAATAGCCGCACCTAAACCACCATATAAACCACCAAAGAGAATAGATGTGGTAAAGAGAGCAGCGGAACCTAAATGAACCATGGCCCCACCTGGTATTTCAATGCGAATCGTTGTTGCTACTGCACATAAGGCAGCAATAAAGCCTATATATACAATATCACGAGTCTTTAATTTCATAATCAAGATCCTTTCTTCCTATTATCAATAACTATACTCAGTATAACAAATCATACACTATTTAAAAATACCGGCTTTATAGGAATTAAATATGACACCCAAGTAAAACAAAGCACCTATACAACTGCATAGGTGCTTTATCAATATTATAACTTATTTGCCGTTTAAATCTTAGCGCGTTTTAAGCGAAGTGAATTACTTACTACTGTAACAGAACTAAATGCCATCGCAGTACCTGCAATCATAGGATTTAAGGCACCTACAGCAGCCAAAGGAATACCAATGCAGTTAAAGATCAATGCCCAGAATAAATTTTGTTTAATATTAGTCATCGTCTTACGGCTAAGGCGTACAGCTTGTACCAATGTATGCAAATCATTGCGTACCAAAACGATATCTGCTGCTTCTACGGCGATATCTGTGCCACTACCGATAGCAAAACCGATATCTGCAGTTACAAGAGCTGGAGCATCGTTGATACCATCGCCAACCATACCAACTACAAGGCCTTTATCTTGCAATTCTTTTACCTTGCTAGCCTTATCTTGAGGCAACACTTCAGCAATTACATGAGTAATGCCTGCTTGTTTTGCAATATATTGAGCTGTACGGCGATTATCACCGGTAAGCATCCATACATCGATGCCTTGAGACTGTAGTTCTTTTACAACCTCAATAGTTTCAGGACGCAATTCATCTTCTACAGCCCATAATGCACTGATGACACCATCTACAGCGAGAACAGATACAGATGCACCTTGTTCTTCAAAATGTTGAATATCATCTTGCACCTTAGATAAATCATAACCGAGTTCACTCATCCAACGGCTATGACCAAGTTGTACAGATACACCTTGGTAAGCACCTTGCAAGCCTTTACCCGGTACATCGCCAAAGCTTTCAAGTTCAACAGCCTTCCCCTTGTAGCCATGATCTTCACCATAATAAACCATAGCCTTAGCAATCGGATGCGATGTGCCGCTTTCAAGAGCCATCATGATGGACATGTTCACACTTTCATCACCACTATAGTTTTTGAATTCCGTTACATCGAGCACGCCTTGTGTAAGAGTACCTGTTTTATCCATAACGATAGCATTGAGTTTACCGGCTTTTTCAAGATATTCCGCACTCTTGATGAGAACACCATGTTCTGCGCCAAGGCCAGAACCTACCATGATGGATGTCGGTGTAGCAAGGCCAAGCGCACATGGACAAGCGATTACTAGAACAGCGGTCGCATTAATAAGGGCTACATTGATAGAATCGCCTACAATAAAGTACCACACGAGACCAGTTAGTACAGCAAGGCCAATAACAGTTGGTACAAAGTATTGAGCCACAATATCCGCAATACGTTGAATGCTTGCTTTAGATGTTTGAGCTTCCTCTACGACCTTGATAATTTGAGATAACATCGTGTCGCTACCAATGCGCTTTGCTTCCATTGTGAAAGCACCACTTAAATTGATAGTCGCCCCAATAACCTCAGAGCCCACTTGTTTTTCTACAGGTAAGCTTTCACCTGTAAGCATAGCTTCATCAACAGTAGAGTAACCTTCTGTAATAGTACCGTCTACAGGAATCTTTTCACCGGCGCGCACTTGTAATACATCGCCAGCTACCACCTTAGAGGTAGGAATATCTACAAATTCACCATCTCGCAATACATGAGCCGTTGCCGGTTGCAAAGCAATTAGTTTTTGAAGCGCTTCAGACGTACGCCCCTTGGCTACCTCTTCTAACAATTTACCTAGAAGGATAAATGTGATAAGCCATGCAGAGGTTTCAAAGTAAATACCATGAGGACCAAGTTCTGGATGGAACTGCCAGTTATAAATACTAAATAGATATGCCACAGTCGTACCCATCACAACGAGGACATCCATCGTAAGAGCCCCATTCTTTACGGCACTCCATGCACTCTTATAGAACATGAGCCCCGGGCCAAATTGAGCGATAGTGGCTAATACAAATTCAACCCAAACCGGCAACGCTTGAATACCAAAACGATGCAAGGTCATGTTGATCATCATCGGTACCGCCATACAAGCCGCAATAATAAGGCGTGTAATATGTGGTTTTAAATTAACCTTTTCTATTTCTTGTTTCGTTTCATCCGCTTCAGTAGCACCAAAACCGATATTCGTTATGGCATCGATAATTTGTTGTGGTTCTACGGTAGCGCCATCCTTAAACTCTACACTCCCCTTACGGGTTAGTAGGTTAACCTTTACAGAAGCTACGCCATCCACCTTGGATACGACGTTTTCAACACGTTTTACACAGGCTGCACAATGCATGCCCGTAATGTCAAACTCTTGTTTTTTTGTACTCATATATAACTTCCTTCAAAACAATTCAAATCAGAGATTCATAAAATATGATAAATACAGTATATTTGTAATATTTATCACATGAACTAATACTCATATATCTACTATTTATAATAACATAGATTCTCAATTCGTCAATATCCTACTAAAACTAGAGGGTTATTCCTTTTCTGTAAGGGAATTAATAATTGCGATTGTAGCGCTATATATTGTGTAAATAAATATATATATTATTAAACATTATCGCTCATAATCTATACATTACCTTTATAAATAGCTTATAATAAAGTGATGATGATGAATAAATACTATAGTGGTAGCAATAAGAATGGAGGTGAGGAAATGCCAGATACAACTAGCTCTACCGTGGAATTCATAGCCATTGCCAAAGAATTCCGCCATGAATATGTAGTGGAGAAATCCAGATTTATCACTACCGTATATCCATGTAGTACCGAAGAGGATGCGCAATCTTTTATCGCCCGTATCAATAAAGAGTTTTGGGATGCTCGGCATAATTGTACGGCCTTCGCATTAGGACCAAAGCAAGAACAACAACGCTCGTCCGATAATGGTGAACCATCGGGCACTGCTGGAAAGCCTATGCTAGAAGTCTTGAAAAAAACAGGTATTACAAATGTAGCCGTTGTGGTAACGCGCTACTTTGGTGGCATAAAACTTGGAGCTGGTGGATTAATCCGTGCATACTCCCACTCCGTTGCGGAAACATTGCGTCTTGCGCCAAAAGAATTGCATACCACAAGAACACAATTACAAGCGATTATTGACTATGCACTATATGGCACAATAGAACGCTATCTACAAGATGCCCAACTACATTATGATGCTACCTTTGGAGAAAAAATAGATCTTACGATTTTAGTGCCACCTATCGATATAGAACGGATACAAAAAGAGCTCCAAGACATGAGTCATGGAGCTGCTACTTGTAATGTATTAGATGCTATCGAAGTGGTATTACCACTAGATTAAGTGTTCAATCAATTCGTACACTAACTAATTAGTTGCCATTATGAACTAAACCAGTAATGCCTTGATTCATTTCATGACGTTTTTCCGTTGTCAATGGATGTGGCCATACGCGTTCTAATTGTTTTTTACGACTAACACCAGCATTATGTGCTGTCATTAATCTACGTGCTTCCCAATTGCGAATTGCTTTACTTAATGTTCTTTTTACTACGCCCATAGTAGTACTCACTTTCCTAGTCAATGCAACTATATCAAAAATATTGATGAGATTATTAAAACAACTTTTTATGTGCTTTTATTCTCTTGATGTGTATAGTATATATGACATTTCTTAAAAGGTAAAATAACTATTCCTTTATTAGTTATAAATTTTAATTATTATGATTTGTGTATTAAAGGGGGATTTTATGGACACATCGTATTATCACAATTTTATAACCCTTGTTCAAACAGGAAACATGACACAAGCTGCAGAAATTCTCCACATTACACAACCGGCTTTGAGTAAGCAGTTAAAGTATTTAGAGGCAGAATTTGGAGCTCAACTCATCAATATTAAACGAGGTCAACGAGGTTCCAATTTACAACTTACCGATGCAGGTAAAATTTTTTATGAAAAAGCACAGCAATTATGTTCTATTGAAGAATCCACGTATAATGCAGTACAACAGTTAAATTCACGTATCGAAGGTACGCTGCGCATCGCTACCTCCGCATCCCGTTCCACCCCCATCGTACAACAATATTTGCCGGCATTCTCCATGAAATATCCATCTGTACACTTTGAGATTTACGAAGGACTCATGACCAATGTCGTAAAACAGCTCATCAGTGGCAGTGCAGAAATTGGAATTGCTAATATCCAAATGGTAGATACTGAAAAATTTGATATTCTCTTAACCCAAGAGGAACATCTATACGCATTGTTTAGACGCGATGTGTTTTGGACTGATCGCGAACACGATACCATTACCTGGGATGATATTAAACAATGCCCCCTCTCCTTATCTGGTGGATCTGTAAGAATGATTATGCAATCATCCTTAACGGATATGGAACATCTAAATGTGAGCGCTATTACGACTACCAAAACATCGGCCATTGAATGGGCATCATCCGGTCGTACGGTAGCACTGGTCCCAATGGATGCCAAAGAAATGGTAAATCACCGCAAAATGTCACGCATTAAATTACCTGAATTTTCCGGTGACTACAAAAAAGCATTCATAACCTTAAAAGGTCATGCCCTTTCACCAGTGGCACAACAATTTATAGATTTCTATAAGGCCTACGTATAATACATTTACCAATATTGATGCGAAATAATTACATATATGCGAAAAAGCAGGAAACTGGCATTGCCAATTCCTGCTTTTTTGTTGCTACGCGACTATTATTGATGTACAGCACCAACAATGTCAGTAATGCTATTGAGATTATATTGTTCTACAAAATCGCCCATTTCACGAGCAATACGAGAAATCGCGGTTGGATCAACCATCGTAGCGGTACCAACTTGTACGGCCTGGGCACCGGCCATCATAAATTCGATAGCATCTGTACCACTCATGATACCACCAAGGCCAATAATAGGAATAGTAACGCCTTTATAGACTTGGTGAACCATGCGAAGCGCCACAGGTTTTACTGCTGGACCAGATAGACCGCCATAAATATTACCTAACAATGGTTTGCGACGGTGAATATCAATAGCCATGCCTAACAATGTATTAATGAGGCTGACCCCATTACCACCACCGGCTTCTACAGCCTTTGCAATTTCAACGATATCTGTTACATTTGGTGAAAGTTTTACGATAACCGGCTTATCGGTTACTTTACGAACCGCTTTAGTTACTTGTTCAACAACCTTTGGGTCTACGCCAAATGCCATACCTTCACTCTCTACATTTGGACATGATACATTGACTTCAAGGCCTGCAATACCATCCACAGATAGTGTTTCTGCCATCCAAGCAAATTCCTCTACTGTACCAGCAGACATATTAGCTAGTAGCGGTACATCATATTTCTTAAGTTCTGGCAAAATATCCGTAACAAAATGCTCTGCTCCAGGATTTTCAAGGCCAATGCAGTTCAATACACCAGATGGAGTTTCTGCAATACGAGGGCCCGGATTACCATGACGACCTTTAGGCGTTAATCCTTTCACAGAGATAGCCCCCACCTCATTACTAAGGTCTAGATAACCAGCGTATTCAGGACCATTTCCAAAGGTACCAGATGCAGCGATAATAGGATTTTTCATCTTAATACCGCAATAATCGATGGCGAGTTTTGGATTCGGTGTAACGGTGTTATTTAAATCGCGTTCACTCATTAAAAGAACACCTCCTCAGCTGGGAATACAGGACCATCTTTACAAACCTTATAGCGCTTACCACCTACGCCATCACAAGCACAACCTAAACAACCACCTGTACCACAGCCCATCCGTTCTTCTAATGACACTTGGCAAGGTACATTGAGCTCTTTAGCCACTTGAGCCACACCTTTCATCATCGGTGTAGGGCCACAAGTCATAACGGAAGTGAATGTATTAGAATTAATTAGTTCAGGCATAATAGCTGTTGGGAACCCCTTTGTTCCTACACTACCATCATCTGTTGTGATATGAACCTGTACAGTTGTATCCTTGAACAAATCAGCCCAGAAGGTTTCGCTTTCATTTCTAAAGCCCAATATAACTTGTGCAGATTCACCCATTTGTAAATGGGAGGCAATACAAAGCATCGGTGCAATACCAACGCCACCGCCAACGAGAAGCATATTCTCAGATGTTACAAATGGTTCGCCCAACGGGCCTAAACAATCTAATGTATCACCAGGCACGAGGCGAGTCATAATATCCGTCCCCTTGCCTACGACACGGTACAAAAGGGTAATGGTACCCTTTTGTGCATCAAATCCAGCATAGCTAATAGGGCGACGCAATAATGGCGCCGTAGAGTTCGCTACGCGAACATTACAAAACTGCCCTACCTTTGCTTCTGCTGCTTGTTTTGGTGCGTGAATATCCATAATCCACACATCAGATCCTATTTGCTCATTGCGAACGACTTCGCCCTGTTCTACATAGCCACTCATGGTATTACTCCAATTCAAAATCTTGTAATGCTTCTACATTGTAGTTAGCGTCATCTTTACGGTTTGCTACAACGCGCAATACTTCACGAGCTGTATCAAGACTTGTTAAGCATGGTGTACCCATTTCCACAGCGAGACGGCGCAATTGGAAACCTTCACGTTCAGGCCGTTTACCAGCTGTCAATGTATTAAGTACGAGATCCACCTTATCTTGGCGAATGTGGTCAGCACAGTTGTCTTCGCCTTCATGGATTTTATTAACGACCTTACAATTAACACCATGTTCGATGAAGTATTTACCTGTACCACCAGTCGCTTCGATGTGATAGCCAAGGTCGATGAAACCTTTTGCAAGTTCACAAGCTTCTGCTTTATCGCGATCTGCTACAGTCATAAGAATTGTACCATCTTCTGGGATACGCATGTTTGCACCATTGATAGCTTTAAACAATGCTTCAGAATAGGTACGACCAATACCCATAACTTCACCAGTAGATTTCATTTCAGGTCCAAGAGCAATTTCTACAAGGCCCATTTTAGAGAAGGAGAATACCGGTGCTTTTACAGCCACGTATGGTTTATTAGGTACAAGACCTAAAGGTAAGCCTAAATCTTTTAAGCTTTCACCAAGAGCAATTCGAGTTGCACATTCTACCATATTGATACCTGTAACCTTGGAGATGAATGGTACAGTACGGCTAGAACGAGGGTTAACTTCGATTACATTAAGTTCGCCATCAGCCACGATGTATTGAATATTAAGAACGCCCTTAACATTAAGACCAATTGCGATACGACGTGTATAATCTACGATTTGATCGATAATTTCTTGGCTCAAATGTTGTGCTGGATAAACGGCCATGGAGTCACCAGAGTGAACACCGGCGCGTTCGATTTGTTCCATAATACCAGGGATACATACGTCGGTACCGTCGGAAATAGCATCAACCTCTACTTCCATACCAACCATGTAACGGTCGATAAGAACTGGATGTTCTTTAGACGCTACTACGGCTTCCTTCATGTATAGGTCAAGTTCTTTATCGTTGTATACGATTTCCATAGCACGACCGCCCAATACATAGGAAGGACGAACGATCAATGGATATTTTAAGTTCTTAGCTGCTTCTTGTGCTTCTTCATCAGATGTAACAAGAGCACCTACTGGACGAGGAATACCAAGTTTTGCCAACAATTCGTCAAAACGTTCACGGTCTTCCGCCATATCGATACTATCTACAGATGTACCGAGGATTTTTACGCCACGCTTAGCCAAAGGGCCCGCCAAGTTGATAGCCGTTTGACCACCGAATTGAGCGATAACGCCAGCTGGTTGTTCTTTATCGATGATTTCCATAACATCGTCCACTGTTAATGGTTCGAAGTATAGGGAATCGGAAATATCAAAATCTGTAGACACTGTTTCTGGGTTATTGTTGATCATAATAGATTGGTAACCCGCTTTGCGAAGAGCCCAAGAGGAATGTACAGAGCAGTAATCGAATTCAACGCCTTGACCAATACGGATAGGACCGGAACCAAGTACGACAACGGATTTTTCACCGAGTGGTTTAACTTCGTCTTCTTGTGCATAAGCACTGTAGTAATACGGTGTTTTGGATTCAAATTCTGCAGCACATGTATCTACATATTTATAAGTTGGAAGAATATTCCATTCTTTGCGTTTCGCTTTTACTTCTTCTGCAGTTGTATTCGCATAGCGTGCGATAACAGTATCAGGGAAGGAATAGCGTTTAGCTAAACGCAATACATCTTGAGTCAAACCATGTTCAGTTAACGCTTTTTCTACATTGACGATATTCTTAATTTTTTCAATGAAGAATGTATCGATTTTAGTAATGTAGTGGATTTTTTCTACGCTAATCCCCTTGCGAAGTGCTTCAGCTACCACATAGATACGTTCATCATCTACTAAATGTAAACGTTCAATCAATTGTTCCATAGACTCATGACCGATTTTCTTAAGCTCAATATGGTCTAAACCGATTTCCAAGGAGCGGATAGCTTTCAATAAAGAACCTTCCAAGGTACGGTCGATAGCCATGACCTCGCCTGTGGCCTTCATTTGAGTACCCAATGTACGGTCTGCTAAATTGAATTTTTCAAATGGCCAACGAGGGAACTTAGTTACTACATAATCAAGCGTTGGTTCGAAGCATGCTTTTGTTTCACCTGTTACAGCATTGGTAATTTGATCCAATGTCATACCTACTGCAATTTTTGCAGCTACCTTAGCAATTGGATAACCAGTTGCTTTAGATGCCAATGCAGAGGAACGGGATACACGAGGATTTACTTCGATAACGATATATTCGTTGCTATCTGGATTCAATGCGTATTGTACGTTACAACCACCTTCGATTTTCAAATAGCGAATAATATCTACAGATGCAGTACGAAGCATTTGGTATTGAATATCGTTCAATGTTTGGCTTGGTGCCACAACGATGGAGTCACCTGTATGTACGCCTACAGGGTCGATATTTTCCATGTTACATACAATGATACAGTTGTCTGCACTATCGCGCATGACTTCGTATTCGATTTCTTTCCAACCTGCAACGGAACGTTCCGCCAAGATTTGGTGAATTGGTGAAAGTTTCAAACCACGGCGTGTGATTTCATACATTTCATCTTCGTTATGCGCAATACCGCCACCAGTACCGCCCAATGTATAAGCAGGACGGATGATGATAGGATAGCCGATGCGATTTGCAAAGGCTACGGCTTCTTCAAGGTCATTGAAGATGTCGGATTCAGGAACTGGTTGATTGATTTCCTTCATCGCTTCCTTGAACAATTCGCGATCTTCTGCATGTTTAATAGCTTCTAATGTCGTACCAAGCAACTTAACGCCATACTCTTCGAGTACGCCAGCTTCTGATAATTGAACGGCCATATTTAGACCTACTTGGCCCCCCAATGTTGCCAATAAGCCCCAAGGGCGTTCTTTTTTAATAACTTCCGTTACGAATTCAAGGCTAATAGGTTCTACATATACACGGTCTGCAATATCTGTATCAGTCATGATTGTTGCAGGGTTAGAGTTAACCAATACTACCTTATAGCCTTCTTCACGAAGGGAACGGCACGCTTGTGTACCAGCATAGTCGAATTCTGCTGCTTGGCCGATAATAATTGGACCAGAACCAATTACGAGTACTTTTTTTGCTTCTGTGGTCATATTATTTTCCCTTTCTCATCATATCTTCAAATTCATCAAACAAATATAGGTTATCAGTAGGTCCAGGGGACGCTTCTGGATGGTATTGTACGGAGAAGATTGGCAATTCTTTGTGGCGCATACCTTCTACAGTACCATCATTCACACTGCGATGTGTGATTTCAATATAATCAGGCAAAGAAGAATCATCTACGGCAAAGCCATGATTTTGAGATGTAATATATACACGGCCTGTACGAAGATCTTGTACAGGGTGGTTAGAACCACGGTGACCAAATTTAAGTTTGAATGTAGTGCCGCCGTATGCTTGTGCCAATACTTGGTGACCCATGCAGATACCAAAGATTGGTTTCTTACCAAACATTTTCTTCACTTCTTCTACTGCATAACCTAGATCTTGAGGGTCTCCAGGGCCATTGGACAAGAAAATGCCATCAGGATTAACAGCGAGTACATCTTCTGCCTTAGAATCTGCTGGGAACACAGTTAAACGGCAACCAGCAAGCTCTAAGGATCGAAGAATATTTTCTTTTACACCATAATCCATTACAGCCACATGGAATTCTGCATTTTTATCGCCACGCATGCCTTGCCATTTTGTAGTGACGCGCATAACTTGGTCTGTAGGCAAATCTTGTTTAAATAATTTTTGAATATCTTCCATCGGATAATCAGCACGCACAAGTACGCCTTTCATAACACCATGGTTACGAATAGTACGAGTAATAGCACGCGTATCTACATCATAGAGGCAAGGAATGCCATGCAAACGTAAATATTCGCTGAACAAACCTTCATTTTGCCAATTGGATGGGAAGTCACATAGTTCACCTACGATAAAGCCTTTACAGTATGGTTTAGGACCTTGTGTAATAGCATTTAATGTACCATAGTTACCAACGAGTGGATATGTTAATGTAATAATTTGATCCGCATAGGATGGGTCAGTCAAAATTTCTTGATATCCAGTCATGCCTGTATTAAACACAACCTCGCCCACTGTAGGAGCGCCGCCTAATAAGGAACCTTCAAATACGGAACCATCTTCCAGAACTAATTTGCCTTTCATTATAGGACCACGCCCTCCTTCATAACGATGTTACCGTCTACAACGGTAAGTTTTGCTTTACCAGTAACAATCATGCCATCAAATGGGCTGACTTTACCTTTTGTATAGAATTTATTTCTATCTACAGTCCATTGTTCTGTAGTAGAGAATACTGTAATATCCGCTGGTTTACCAACTTCTAATACACCTGCATCTAGATGCATCAATTCAGCTGGACGTGTACTCATGTAGTACACCACTTGGTCGATGCTAAGTTTATCTGGGCCATAGGCATTAGTAATAACGCCAGCCAAGGATGTTTCAAGCCCGCTAAAACCATTTGGAGCGCAGCAGAATTCGTGGTCTTTTTCTTCGAATGCATGTGGTGCATGGTCAGTGATAATAGCATCAATGGTGCCATCTTTTAAACCTTCTAGCAATGCTTGACGATGATCTTCAGAACGAATTGGCGGTGCCATTTTGAAAGCAGGATTATATTCGCGCAAATATTCATCAGTAAAGGATAGATGTTGGCTTGTTACCTCACAAGTTACATTAACCCCTTTAGCCTTTGCACGGCGTACCATATCCACCGTATTTTTACTACTTACGTGAGCGATATGGATATGACCACCTGTCATTTCCGCTAGTAAAATATCGCGAGCTACCGCCAAATCTTCAGCTACAGCTGGACGACCGATAACGCCCATTTCATAAGATACGAAACCTTCATGCATATGACCATTTTTAGTCAAGCTAATATCTTCTGCATGGTCGATAACCATTTTATTGAACATGGATGAATATTCCAACGCACGACGCATGAAAGCAGCACTTTCTACATAGTGTCCATCATCAGAATACGCTACAACACCAGCCTCAGCCATATCACCTAATTCAGCAAGTTCTTTACCTTCAAGGTTCTTGGATACAGCACCGATGAATTCTACTTTTACGACACCAGTAAGTTCAGCTTGTTTTTTCAAACCTCGTACAAGAGCCGCATTATCTACTACTGGTGTTGTATTCGCCATGGTCACGACGCGTGTAAAACCACCAGCAGCTGCCGCTTGTGTACCAGAATGGAAATCTTCTTTTGCTTCTTGGCCTGGTTCGCGCAAATGTGTATGAATATCGATAAGACCCGGTGCTACGATAAGTCCTGTTGCATCATATACTTCAGCACCATCTGCACTTAAATTTTGACCGATGGCTGCAATTTTACCATCTTTCACGAGAACGTCTGCTACTTCATGTTGTTGTTTTGCCGGATTGACTACCGTACCATTTTTAATAAGCAAGCTCACTACCGTCACCTCCATGAATTGTTAAGTACAACACAGCCATACGAACGGATACACCATTGCGTACTTGTTCTTGAATTACGGATTGATCCCAGTAGGCTACATCTGGGGAAATTTCAAGGCCACGGTTCATTGGGCCTGGATGCATTACCATAACATCATCTTTTGCTAGGCTTAATACATCTTTATTGATACCAAAGATACGCGCATATTCGCGATTTGTTGGATATAGAGCAGAGTGAATGCGTTCTAATTGGATGCGAAGAACATTGACAACATCTGCGTCTTTTACAGCTTCACGCACATCGTGATGAATGGTAACACCCATTTTTTCAAGTTCAGGATAGAGCATAGTACGAGGACCTGCCAAGTGAACGTCGGCCCCCATTTTAGTAAGACCGTAAACATCGGAGCGAGCTACACGGCTATGCATAATATCGCCTACGATAACGACTTTTTTACCTTCTAATGAACCTTTGCGTTCAATGATGGAGAACATATCGAGCAATGCTTGTGTTGGATGTTCATGGGCACCATCGCCAGCATTGATAATGATAGGATCAACGGCTTTTGTCGCATAGAGAGGAGCCCCTTCTGCACTACTGCGCATTACGATGGCATCCGTCCCCATATAGGACAATGTTAATAATGTATCGCGGAAGCTTTCACCCTTACCCATAGAGGAACCACTTGGTGTAATATTGATTACATCTGCCCCTAAATATTTACCTGCTAGTTCAAAAGAACTACGCGTACGTGTACTAGGTTCCATGAATAGATTGATAATCGCCTTACCTTTCAAATAAGGGATTTTTTTGTCATCAGACAAAACAACCTTCTTCATCTTTTTCGCTACATCTAG
Organism: Veillonella atypica; assembly: GCF_041431435.1. Taxonomy (NCBI): domain Bacteria; kingdom Bacillati; phylum Bacillota; class Negativicutes; order Veillonellales; family Veillonellaceae; genus Veillonella; species Veillonella atypica. Next base: position 101,531 of record NZ_JAPVXV010000006.1, on the reverse strand, counting down.
AATTAATTTAATTTCTTCAGGTGTAGCATGTTGTAACCCTAACAAATGTTTGCCATGCAAGCTCACTTGTCCCATGATTGCCTCCTAACCGTATAACAAAAAAGACCTCTTGCCCCAGGGCAAAAGGTCGAATAGTTTGCACAAAGAAGCCCTTGAGGGCGCTTCAACTATATGTCCTTTTTTAGCCTCTCTGGACCAATTTAAAAGGGATTTTGTAATGCTACAGTATCTCGTACTGTATATTGCACTTATCTCTATTCATTGTACTGAAATTACCTGTGAAAGTCAATGTAATTCCCATGAAGAAACACAAATCGGATGCCTCAAAAGGCATCCGATTTAATATGTAAATCCACCGATTCGTTTACTGTTGTTTTCTGGTCAACTGATCAATAGATACCGCATTTTGTGTAGTATCTTCATCTTGATTGGCAGATGTATTAACATCATCTAACTCGGCAAAGCTACGACGTTTACCACCTTGTGCTGCAATACGCGCTGCTTCACGTTCTTCGGCTAATTTTTGACGTGCAATTTCTGCGTTTCGCTTAGCGATAATTTGTCGTTGTGCAGCTAAGCGGATTTCTTCAGCCCGTTGAGCTGCTTTTTTCTGAGCTTCCCGTTGAATATCAGCACGACGGCGTGCCTCTTTGGCTTGTTCTTGAGCAATTTCGTATTCACGGTACCGTTTTTCAGCCAATTGGCGAGCTTCTTCGGCTTTTCTAGCCGCTTCTGCTTGTTCTTTCGCAATACGTTCACGCTCTGCTTTACGTGCCGCTTCTGCAGCGCGATTTTCTTCGCGGATGCGAGCTTCCTCAGCTTGGCGTGCTGCTTCAGCAATACGTTCTGCTTCCGCAATTCTTGCAGCCTCTGCCTTACGAGCCTCTTCGGCACGGCGTGCTTCTTCGGCTTTACGCGCTTCTTCGGCCCGTTTTGCTTCCTCTGCAATACGACGTTCTTCGGCTTTACGCGCTTCTTCTTGAGCTTTTGCAATAGCTGCTAGGCGCTCTTCCTCAGCTTTACGTGCCGCTTCTTGTCGAGCCATTTCGGCTTTGCGCAATGCTTCCTGACGAGCTTCTTCGGCTTTTCTAGCCTCTTCAGTGCGTTTTGCTTCGGCTGCAATTCGATCAGCCTCTGCTTTGGCTTCTGCAGCCTTGCGTTTTTCCTCGGCCTGACGAGCCGCCTCTTGACGCGCCGCTTCTGCTTTTCTAGCCGCTTCTTGGCGTTCTGCTTCGTTTTTAGCCGCTTGTTCTGCCGCTTTACGCTCTGCTTCAATACGAGCTGCTTCTGCACGTTGTTCAGCAAGAATACGCTCTTCTTCAGCCTTACGCTGCGCTTCTAACCGTTGTGCTTCTAATTTTGCTGCATATTCACGAGCTTTTTGCTCGGCTGCTTCTCGAGCAGCTTGCTCACGTTCCGCTTTTTCACGAGCTGCTTGTTCGGCTGCGATGCGTGCTGCCTCTGCTTTTTGAGCATCAGCCTTGGCTTTTTGTTCGGCTGCAATACGAGCCGCTTCAGCCTTAGCCGCATCATCTTTCGCCTTTTGCTCTGCTGCAATGCGTGCTGCTTCCGCTTTTTGGGCATCAGCCTTAGCTTTTTGTTCAGCCAATTGTCGATCAGCTTCCGCTTTAGCACGTGCTCGTTCAGCAGCTGCATCGGCTTTTGCCTTGAGTTTAGCTTGTTCCTCTGCATCTCGTTTATCTAATTCAGCCTGTCTATCTTGAGCTGCTTTATGAGCAGCAGCTGCCTTTTCAGCCGCTAATTTAGCTGCCTCTGCTAATTGATGAGCTTGTTCTTCTTTTTGCGTTTTCGCTGCTACATATTTTTCTTCAATAGCCACCTTCTTAGCTGCTTCAGCTGCTTCTTTTTGTGCCTCTGCTTCTAATGCACGCTGACCCGCTTCATTAGTAGCCAATATGCGCGCATATTGAGGGTTTGCTAACGCTTCTGGAATCAGTAAAAAACGAACTGGTAAATTCGAAGCACCAGCCGGCATGAACTCGATGGTCAACGTATCACCACCGTAATAATTCCCCATGTATCGAGAATCTAATACAGTATTATGACCTAATGCCATCAGTCCGTCGTCACCACCGATGTGATAGGTCATGCTTTCACTAGGTGCCTTCTGCCAACGACGTTGTGCTTTCACAGTAAAAGAACCCGAATAACCGCCGCCTAATGGATTGAAATAGAGGCGGAAAGGATCCTCGCCGCTTGTAGGAATTTTAACGGTATAAGAAATACCATAGTTCCCTGCGTCCTTAACATAGGCTTTATTATCGAGCTCATCCACGCCCTCTACAAAACGGTCTTCTCTATCATTACCCAGTTCCACATAGGCGCCACCTAATGTGGTATTATATTCTTTTGTTACTGCCATTTCGCGCTCAGCACCGGTGAAAGTACCACGCAACCGCACATGGTCTATAGGCAAATTATTCACCCAATACGAGGACTCAATAGAATTCAGATTCATAGGAATCATCATAACCCGTGCAAATACAGGAGCACTTGTTTGCAAATCTACGATGCCTGTAAATAAAGCATCTTTAGGTATTGGGGAGTGTTCTAAATCAGTAAATACGAGTTGACGACTTTTGGGAGGCATCACAAAGGAATACAATGGTTTATCCGTCAATGGTTGCTCTAATTCCTTTCGTGATAAATCGCGGCCCGCCGCAAAATAATCTGATGTGGCGATGGATTTTAGTTCACGGAACACGGCAATGCCATTTGGTTCATTACCGGTATTCTCCAAGATAATGGCAATCTTATGAGGTTCAGCCATTTCATTTACATGGTAAAAGTAGATACGCCCTTTCCCATTAATGCTACCAGCACTTAAAACGCCGCCTACGGGACCTACATATTCAGGACTATCAGATAATAGCAATGTATCCTTCTGTGCTTGTAATTCCGCTGGTAATGGAGTAAACGAAAAATATCCTATGGAGTTCAAATCAATATCGCTTGCTGCATGACCTGTTAATGCTCCCATAACTGCTAACATCGTCGCTAGCTTATATGTTTTCTTAAATAACATAATATTAAACCTCTTCCAGCCCCATAGGATCATATGTAAGGGCTAATGCTTCTAACTTTTTCAAACGATGTCCAATACCTGATTTAGATAAGGTACCATTCATCATTTCTTCCAATTCTTTTAAACTTGCTTCCGGATTATTCCAGCGCAATCTAGCAACAATTTTCAATTTATCCGGCAATGCATCAATACCTATATGCTCATCCAATATACGGATGGCTTTCACTTGACGTACCGCTGCATCTACGGTTTTTTGTAAATTTGCAGTCTCACAATTTACCTGTCGATTGATCTGATTGCGAACAGTCTTCATGATGCGTACATTTTCAAATTCCATCAATGCCGATTGAGCACCCATGACCTGTAAACAATTTGTTACCGCATCGCCTTCTTTAAGATATACCACATATTCTTCTTTACGCTCTGTTAGGCCTGCATGAATGTGAAATAATTTCAATACATATACAATTTCTCGTGCAAAAGCTTCGTTGCCCGTCATAAACTCTAGATGGTAATCACTTTGTGGTTTATTAACGGATCCGCCTCCTAAAAAAGCGCCGCGCAAGAAGGCGCGTCGCGCCTCCATTGAGTGTAACCACTTCCGTGGCAACTGTTCGGTAACAGGCCACAATGCCAAATCTTCTAAGGCTTGACGCCCCTCTTGAGATGGATCCACCGTTAATGTATACATATTCTTTTTCCGCAAATTTAAACCTTGGCGTACCATAACATGGGTCGGCAATTCGTATTGTTTTTTAAGTATGCCTAGCAAACGTCTAGCCACCGCATTATTAGCAGTGGCTAGTCGTATACCGATAGCTCCCTTCATACCGAGCAATAAGGAACCACCCATGCGCAATAAGCAGGATGCTTCAATCTTCATGGCCACATCGGTATCCGTTTCAGGCTCATAGGCACATAATTCATTTTTTACATCTTCTGCAAAAGACATAGGTTTTCCTTTCTAATGATCAGCACGGCGTAAATAATATTCTAATACCCGTGGTTCCATATCTGATTTCATAGCATATATGATATCCATAAGGACCTTACCTAAACGTTCTGGGTCATGAATAGCAGGTTTTTCTTGACTAATGAGCGTTGCTCTAACCGTGCGAATCCCCATATCTTGTAAACGTTTAGAATCGATGGCCACAGGTTCTGAACCAACTGCGCTATACTGTTCTACCATTTGAATTGGCAAAGGTCCATCATTGGCGAGAACCGTATCGATGATGCCTCCCCCACTATGGTCGATGATAGCTTGTACGTGATCAGCCAATGTGTAGCCTGACGTTTCACCAGGTTGTGTCATTACATTGGCAATGTAAATTTTATTGGCCTTACTAGCGCGCACATGGTCCGCGATTTTGTCAGTCAATAAATTAGGAATGATACTCGTATAGAGACTACCAGGCCCTAATATGATAACGTCTGCTTCATCAATGGCGCGCAATGCAGCGCCTTCTGGTTTTGGATGTTCAGGACTACTAAATACGCGTTTAATCTTCTTTCCTGCGTGTGGAATATTACTTTCACCATCCACAATTGTGCCATCAATGAGTTCAGCACTGAGTTGAATAAATTCTGTAGACGACGGAATGACACGACCGCGGACACGCAATAATTTACTAGCCGCTTCGAGGGCCTCCTCTATATCGCCATCATAAACCTGTGCCAACGCCGTAATAAAGAGATTCCCAAAGCTATGACCAGAGAGCTCATTGTTCCCTTCAAAACGATAGCGAAAAAGATTTTCCATAACCCCTTCTTGTTCTGCAAGAGCCACAAGACAGTTGCGTAAATCGCCAGGTGCAATCATTTTAAAATCTTCTCGCAAGCGACCGGAAGAACCGCCATCATCGGCAACTGTAACGATAGCCGATAAATTAGATGTGTGAGCTTTCAAACCGCGCAATAAATTGGATAAGCCCGTACCACCACCAATAACTACGATTTTAGGTCCTTTATCAAGACGGATATTTTGAAAGATAATATCCGATACCTTGCTAGATGGATCTGGTAAAACAGCGCGGATAATGGTTTTAATAACCTTGCTCGTACCAACTAAAATCAAGACAGCCGCTATACCGATAAGTACTGCGCCCACTAAAATCAATACATTGTAATTATAATATCCCGTTAAGGAATAGGAATAGGCAAGAACAATATCCTCTATATACGATAACCATTGATAGTTAAATAATAGTGAAATGCCTATGATTAATAAGCCTACCCCTAAGCTATAGAGAGCAAGCCAACGTTTTATATTAAGGCCCGGGATTAACCACCGGAACCAACGTTTTCGTAACATATAATCCCCTTTTAATCCCCTAGATCTGCTTGATGTGGATTAAAATCTTCTTCCACATTATTCTTCATCATATCCCGATGTTCCACCGTGACACGATAACCTTTTTCTAATAAATGAGCATACAAAGCCTCTGCCATGGCAACAGAGCGGTGCATACCGCCTGTACAGCCAACGGCTACAATAAATTGAGCTTTTCCTTCCTTCTCATAATTAGGCACAAGAAAATCCATGGTATTAAAATAGTGTGTTTTAAATTCATCCGTTACGTCAAAGGAGTGAATATAGTCGTTAACAACCTGTACACGCCCCGTTTTATGACGGTATTCTGGAATATAGAATGGATTTGGCAAGAAACGAACATCCCAAATCATATCTGCATCCAATGGCAAGCCGTATTTAAAGCCAAAGCTCACAACAGTTACGGACATGCCGTGTTTATCCGCCACTTGAGTAAAGCGTTTTTTCAAGTATTCCTTTAAGGATGCGGTTTTCATATCCGTTGTATCGATAATATAATCCGCTTTATGGCGCACAGAATCAAGAATTTGACGTTCTTTTCTTAGGCCTGTTGTAATGCGACCGCTTGGTGCGAGCGGGTGACTACGGCGAGACTCTTTATAACGACGAATCAACGTTTCATCGCTAGCATCCATGAACACGATTTCATAATCTACCTTCATCTCATTCAAGGTCTCTAACGAAGCAGACAAAGCCTCAAAAAACTCTCCGCCACGAATATCCACGACAAGGGCCACGCGATTGGTGCGGACCCCACCTTGGCGACAAATTTCACTCAGTTTTGGAATTAATACAGGCGGAATATTATCTACACAAAGGTAGCCCATATCTTCTAAAGCCTGTAATACCTGTGTTTTCCCAGCACCAGACATGCCAGTTACGATTAATAAACGAAATGCTTCCATACCTTACTCCATTATAATAAATGTTCTTCAATCCAATGAGCTACGCCGTCTTCATTATGATGCCCACATACCTCACAGGCTACCGATTTTACATGATCTACCGCATTTTCAACGGCTACTGAGTACCCCGTTTTAGATAACATAGATATATCGTTCTCTGCATTGCCAAAGGAAATGATATGATCTAGACCAATTCCATATTGCTGTGCTAACTGCTCTAATGCATCGCCCTTAGACACATGAGGTGCAATGATTTCTAAAAAATCCTGTTGGCTCCGCACTAATGTAGCCGTATCGCCTACAATGGGCGTCAATGTATCAATAATAGAATCTATGTTTTTAACAGTATCTATAGCAATTAATTTATTCGGCTCTTGTGAAAGTTCATACAACGAATCGCCTAAAAATTCAGCTTTAGCCCCCGTTTGACGTTCATATAAATCCGATTGCCAATCCTGATGATGACACAATAGATGATCATCTACATAAGATTGAATATGCCAACCATATTGACTTGCTATTTTCCAAATCCGTTGTACTGTATCTAATGGCACAGTCCGTTCAAATAGCTTGCGACCTGATTCCAATTCTTGGATGAGACCTCCAGAAAATAATATCATCGGCACATTACCAAGCTGTAATGACATGCCAACAGGCTTTGCCGTTTGATACATGCGACCCGTTGCAATAGTGATACGAATGCCTTTATCTTGCAAGTGATGCAGAACATCCTTAGTATACTTTGACACCGTATTATCACTGCGCAACAATGTTTCATCACAATCGATGGCCACCATCTGAATATGTGAAAAAGAAGGATTCATCAGCAGACCTCCTTATATAATTACTGTATTTATCTATTATACCATTTATAAGGGGTGCAAAAAAAGAGACTCCCGAAGGAGTCCCTTTTATATTTGTAACTATCAAATTAGAATTTGTAGTTAAGGTCTGCACGGTAGAAGTCACCTTTGTCAGTACCATTTTGAGTTTTCCAGTCAAAGCCGTAGTAAGCGGACAAACCAACGTTGTTTTGCAATGCATAGTCAACAGTTGCCATCCAGCCTTTAGCATTTTGAGTATAAGTTTTATCATAACCATGATTCCAAGTTGTATCAACAATTGGAGCATTTTCTTTTTGGTTGAAGTATTGAGCTTTAACGTCCCAAGTACCTTGTTTAGCTTGATTATAAGCACCATAACCAACGCCTGCAGTCCAAGCTTGAGATTTATCTACGTTAGATGCTTTCAACCATTCGCCACCAACCCATACTTTGTCAAAGTTAAGGTCTGTGTTGAAGCCATAGATATTTTTATAAGCTTTAGCAGCTGAAGTTGCTGTAGCAGCAGTTTTGAAGTCTTCGCCATTTACACGAGTGTAGAAACCGCCTACATTAGCATGTTTACCAACTTTACCGTTCAAATTAACGATAGCAAGTTCAGGGTTAACTTTTTTAAGGTTATTTTCAGCAAGACCAGATACTGCATAACCATAAGCAGCTTGGAAGTTAACTTTGTCGTTACCAGCATTGAATTGAGCACCATCAAAAGTACCATCAAATGCTAAGCCTGCGCCCATTGCTTGACCAAAACGGCCAGCTTTAACGGATACGCGTTCACCAAATTTATGGTTTACATATGCACGGTCAACTTTTGCACTTGTATCTGCTTTAGCATTACCAAATTCAAAAGAATCTGTAGCCAAACGAACTACTGCGTCAGTGCGGTCGTTTACTTTTGCATTGAATTGTACACGTGCACGAGCATCAAATTTGGAGGATTTGTGTTCAGCATCACGATAACGAAGACGAGCATCACCAGTTACTTTTACGTTACCAACGCGGTCTTCCAAACGAGCTACACGAACACCCAAGTTGTTCAATTCGTTGGAGAATTCATCAGCCAAACGGTTGATCATAGCTTGTTGTTCAGCGTTAGCGCGGTCTTGGTTAGCCATAGCTTTAGCTACCATTTGAGCCATTTCGTAACGAGTGATATCGTTTTGGCCTTTGAAAGTGCCATCTGGATAACCGTTAACGATACCAGCAGCTGCTAATTGAGAAACTGCTTGGTATGCCCAAGAATCAGGAGTTACATCGGAGAATGGGTTAGCTGCGAATGCAGTAGTTACACCCAAAACTGCTGTTGCTGCAAAGATTGCTGCGAATTGTTTTTTCATAGTTGAATTCCTTCTTTCTGAAAAATAAGAATAAAATTGTTTTCACAAGTTGCGATTCACAATTCATTCTAATTTCAAGATTTAGAATTCTCTTGGGAGTGTCCACGTTTCCTCACCATAATTCTTCATCGAGATTTCAGTATGTTTTGCTTACCGCCTCTTGTTGCCATGATATTAGCACGAAGAAATTTTGATGTAAACCCTTTTTTCTCATTTACATTCTCATTTTAAAAAATTTATTTTTTGAAATCTTGGAAAAGTTAGATTTTATCTAAATTTTTTACAACTCAAAAAAATCAAAATTTTATACAAATTTATCCATTTTTTCTTATAATGATATTTATTCTCATCATTATTATTAAATTATACTTATTAAATATATTCTAATTATTTCTATTTATTAATATAGCTTCATGTTTGAGTCATTTTATACTCATACTACATATTGCATGTAACCATTTTCACATACAAAAAGGAGCCCTCTAAGGAGGACTCCTTTATATACTATTATATGTTATTAAGAGATGGTTTTCATAATAGTGTTATTTACTTATCAATTAGAATTTGTAGTTAAGTTCTGCACGATAGAAATCGGATAAGTCTTTACCGCTTTGGTCTTTAGAGTTGAAACCATAACCAGCACTTAAACCTACGTTATCTTGTACAGCATAATCAACTGTTGCTACATAACCTTTATAACCGTTATTTGTGTTAGTTAAATCATATGCTTGATCCCAAGTGGAGCTTACGATAGGTGCATTAGCTTTTTGGTTGAAGTATTGACCTTTCACATCCCAAGTACCTTTCTTAGCGATGTCGTAGTTACCATAACCTACACCAGCTGTCCAAGCTTGAGAATTAGCTACGTCAGAAGCTTTCAACCATTCACCGCCAACCCATACTTTATCTTTGCGGAAGTCTGCATTGAAGCCGTATACGTTTTGATGGTCATTTGGAGTTGCTACACCATTATGTTTTAAATTGCCGCTAGACAATCTGGAGTAGAAACCACCAACGGAGGATTCTTGACCGATTTTGCCTTTAACACCTACATAAGATACAGATGGGTTATCAGATTTTGCTTGACCTTCTGCAGCGCCTTCCATCATGTAACCATAAGCACCTTGTACTTGGATTTTATCGTTACCAACGTTCAATTGAGCACCGTCGAATGTATCATCGTACATTAAACCGCCACCAATTGTTTGGTTGAAACGACCAGCCTTAGCGGATACGTTTTGACCAAATCTGTGATCTACATACGCACGGTCAATTTTAGCAGTTGTACCATTGGAAGCATCACCGAATTCATAACCACCTTTAACACGAACTACTGCATCAGTTTTATCATTTACTTTTGCATTGAATTGAACGCGAGCACGGCCATCAGTTAAGGATTTGCTACCATCTTTGTAAACGCCTTTGTCTTCAGAGCCTTGATAACGGATACGAGCATCACCAGTAACTTTTACATTACCTACACGGTCTTCCAATTTGGAAACGCGTACGCCCAAGTTGTTCAATTCATTGGAGAATTCATCTGCCAAACGATTGATCATTGCTTGTTGTTCTGCATTAGCTTTATCTTGGTTAGCCATTGCTTTAGCTACCATTTGAGCCATTTCGTAACGAGTGATATCGTTTTGACCTTTGAAAGTACCATCTGGGTAACCATTAACGATGCCAGCTGCTGCTAATTGAGATACAGCTTGGTATGCCCAAGAATCAGGAGTTACATCGGAGAATGGGTTAGCTGCGAATGCGCTTGTTACACCTAAAAGAGCTGTTGCTGCAAATACTGCTGCGAATTGTTTTTTCATAATAGATTCCTTCTTTCTGATATAGTCTTTTTGACTAACAAATTTAGAAAAAAATATATATTATCAGAAGACTGTACATTTAGTTATGATCTATATAAGAACATCCTGATGAGTATCCACGTTTCCTCTTCTTCTGTTCTTGTATATCACCACAACTGGGTGTGTTGTCTTTCTGTGATGTCAATATACATCCGGTCAACAAATTTGTAAAGCATTTTATGCAATTAAATATGATGAAATTCCTTTCATGAAATAATTTTATACAACAAAAGCAGTATTTATCTATATTTATCAAAATTAAATTTTATGAAATTTCATTTTATTTAAGTATAAAAGAATGTATTTTAAGCTATCATACTATCCTAATTAATGCGAAAAACTAATAAATATTGTTTTAATTAATCAGTTATAATAAAAAATAAGACCTATCATCTCTGATAGATCTTATTTCATAAGCATTAATTAGAATTTAAATAACAAGTCTGCACGATAGTAATCATTTACCTTATGGCCTTCTTGTGTTTTGGCATGGAAGCCATAATATGTTGTAATGCCTACATTTTTTTCTGGTGCATAGGATGCACTAAGCTGCCATGCTTTATAGCCTTCATAGCGAGACTTACCATATAAGTCATTACCTTCATATTTTTGTGTTTTGAATACAGGAGCATTCTTTTCTTGATTGTAATAATCAAGAGCTACACGCCAGGAGTTTTTCTTACTGATTTTGTAGTCGCCCCATTTAACGCCTACATTCCATACATCACTATTGCTAAGACCTGTTGCAGTCACCCACTCAGCATTAGTTGCGAATTTGCCACTATTGTATTGTGCATTAAAACCATATACATTGTTAAAATCATTAATAGTTTTGCCATTACCCATTTTAACGTTAGTAGTACCTACATGAGCAAACATACCACCTACATTTAAGTGTTTATTTACTGGTGCACTAAGGTTAATAAGCGCCATTTCAGTATTATTATCTTTAGAGGCCTTACTAAATCGACCTAGTGTTGGGTAACCATAAGCGGCATTAACTTTTACTTTTCCAACTTGTGTTGTATACCCAATACCATCAAAATTACTAGAATAAATTAAACCATCACCAAAGCTTTGTGTATAGCGACCAATATCTACCATATGATTCTTGCCGAATTTGTGCTCCACATAAGCTAGATCAAAAGACATAGTATGATCTTTTGCTGCATCACCAAATTCAATAGATCCTGTCGTTAATCGCGCTTTCACAGATGTATTCTTATTAACTTTAGCATCCATATTCAAACGTACACGAGCTGCAAATTTACCTTCCGAATCTAGATTATCAATGCCTTCCTTTTCAACATAGTTAATACGAGCATCCCCAGTAAACTTAACATTCCCTACACGGTCCTCTAAGGCGGCTACGCGTACACCCAAATTAGACAATTCATTAGAGAATTCATCAGCTAAGCGATTAATCATCGCTTGTTGCTCTGCATTAGCACGATCTTGGTTTGCCATCGCTTTAGCAACCATTTGAGCCATTTCAAAACGGGTAATATCCTTTTGGCCCTTAAACGTACCATCTGGATATCCATTAATGATGCCAGCACTAGCTAATTGCGATACGGATTGATAGGCCCAGCTATCAGGTGTTACATCAGAAAAAGGATTGGCAGCAAAGGCTGTCGTTACGCCCACAACAGATAATGCGGCAACTGCTAAAGATAGATTTTTCTTATTCATCATCTAAACCTCTCTATAAAAAATTCACATAACATAAAAATAATATCAATTTTCAATATCATTGTAAACGATATTGATTATACAAATCATTCATCGTTATATGTATAAAAGAGATAGATTGCAAGCAATATAGTACTTCATATAATATATAAAAAAGAACGTACATTACAATTTAGTAATATACGTTCTCATATAAAGCATTATAGTATTGAGCTGTAACACTTAAGACCTTAGATTTCTATATTTTATTATCTGTTATAGGGCATATTCTACAAAACCTAGTACATGATCTACAGGTACAGGTCCGATGAATCGACTATCACTCGAATGATTTCGATTGTCCCCCATTACAAAAACATGTCCTTCAGGTACTACAACAGGTGTAGAACGGTTATAGTTCATTGTTGGATCTTTTGTATAAGGTTCTTGTAACTCTTCTCCATTACGCCATACGTGACCATCTTTAAATTCTAATGTATCACCTGGTCTACCAATCACACGTTTTACCCACACATCATTTGTTTGAGCTGATTTATCGATAACACTCACATAGTTCATCAATGGTTCTTTCACATCATCCGTCCATGTGCGTTCACGATTCACACGGCTATCAATGATAACAATTTGACCATAATCAGGTACATCACGCATAATATGTTGCCACTTGGTAACGATTAAATATTGACCATTATGTAACGTATCCTCCATGGATTCACCGGATACCCGTGTTGGTTGTACGATAAAAATATGAATGACCATTGCAATAACTAGCGCCAATACAATGGCATATATCCAATCTAATGTTTCTTTTACAAATTTATTATTCATTAGAGCCCCCTTAATGTCCACTCTTAGTAAAACGTCCACCAAATACATCGTGTACATCTTGAATAGTTATAAATGCTGATGGATCCACTTCATATACAGCATCCTTCAAACGCGTAATCTCTAAACGAGTTACAACTGAATACAATGCATGCTTAGGTGTTTTCAAATAACCACCTTCACCATATAATATGGTAACGCCTCGATTTAGTTTTGCATTTAATGTATCCGCAATTTTTTCTGAATTCTCTGCATCAGTAATAATCATAACACCCTTTGATTCCTCAAGGCCTGTAATTGTAATATCGATCATTTTATAGGCGATAAAATAGGCTACTAAGGAATACATAGCACTATCCCAACTATATACAAATCCGGCAGCCCCTAAGATGACTAAATTCATGGCCATTACAATCTCGCCTACAGAAAATGTAGTTCGTTTATCAAAAATAATAGCTACGATTTCCGACCCATCTAAGCAGCCCCCATTACGTATAATAAGGCCTACGCCAATACCAAGTATGATACCACCAAAAATGGCACCTAAAAAGGGATTGGTTGTAATCGGAGTAAATTCATGGGCAAAGGATGAAAATATGGCCATCCAAACGATAGAGAACAATGTAGATATGGTGAATACCTTGCCATTAATGCGATAGCCAATATACACGAATGGAATATTAATTAATACTACAAATATACTAAACGATATCCCCGTAAGTTCAGCTGTCATCAAAGATATACCAACAACGCCACCATCGATGATATTATTTGGCACTAAAAATAGATCTAGGCCCACCGTATAAATCAGGGCCCCTATAATCATCCAAATACATCGCAGTAGTATACTGGACCAATGCATCTTTTTTATCACATTACTCATGTGTATCTCCTTCATTATATAATTTTTTAATTGCTGCTAAACGTTTAGCTTCTAAATCATCTTCTACTTTACAGTCTTGAAGTTTATTATAATCCTCTTCCTTCAATTGTTTAGTATATCGCTTACCAATGACATAGGCTGTTAAATCATCTACTGGTTCAGGTGGAAATTGCATGCCTTTTGGTACGAATCTACGCCAACCGGTAGGTGGATTATATTGCCAATACAATTTTCGAGCCTCTTCAGTACTATGTGATTCATCGATCAAACTCGTCGTAATTTTATGATTGCGCCCAATTTGTTGTATAGATGGATACAAATGCTTATGATTGGTACCATTACCACATACGATATGATGTATACCAAGATAAGTACTTAATATACTTTCAAAGGAACTATTAAATGTCTTAGTTTCTACAATGGTTCGATATATTAACTCACCTGCTTGTGAAAGAATAGCTACACCGGTCTTTTCATTCCCTGGATCAACAGCGGCTATATACGATATATTATTCATACTATTTTCCTCATTCCTCAATACAATAGTTATATTTTATCACAAAATAAAAGACCTATGTATTAAATCTTAATACATAGGCCATTTATATAGAAACTAATTTGATTTTATAAGTTTACCCGTATCTGTCATCTGTGTAATACGCAATTTAATATGTACAGGGCCAGATGAATATGTATCACCATCGGCATACGCCTCTACATATACCTTGCCATGTAGCATGCTAATGCGACGTATTGCAGAAAATAGTTCATCTCCAGGTATTGTACCAATATCACCGGACAACGAATCTGGTATAACCCCTTTAGACTTAGCCTCTTCATTGACTTGTTTCAAGAAACGAAGCATATTGACTTGAGCATTACTACCACCATCGATAACAGACGTAGCAATCACGTCACCTGATTTATAAATAAATTGTTGTGGATACACGTGAATCGTCGCAACCGCTGGTTCACCAGCAATGATATTACCAGCTGCAACTACTTGGATAACCATAGGCGTTTTAGATTCTTCAATTTTCGAGATGACGACCTCAATATTTTGACGGTCCACGTACACGACGGATTCACCATGATCTTCAACACCTAAGCGACGAAGAACGAGTTTATTTGTATCTTCCACAATACTATTAACCGCATCACGCGCTTCATTAGGAGATAAACCATTACGCACTACAGCCTGTGCTAATAATTGGTCAACTTGGAATAAAATAGTACCTTCTCTAAGATGGATAATCCCCGTTTTTAACTCTTCTTGTGTTTTCTGCAAGTCGGCAATATGTTTTTCCATACTAGCCCGTGTAGCTTCCAAGGCAGCTAATTTTTTAGAGGCCTCATCATAGGAGGCTTGTAATGCAGATAATTCTGCCTCTGTAGCAACCTTTGCAGCCTCTGCATCAGCTAATTCTTGACGGCTTTGTTCAACCTCTTTGCGAATTGTTTCAATCTCAGCCATACGATCCGCTAATTCTTTTTTATTAGCTTCCAATAGGGCTTGACCTTGTTCTAATTCAGCATTTTTAGCAGCTACCTCTGCTGTTAGCTGATTCATATCTGCCCGCAATTGATCCATCCCAAAAAGCGCAGTACGTACGCTTTGCGATGTAATTGTAAGAACACCAACCGTTGCAGCTGCAACGAGTAGACCTGTTACAATCGTTACAATAATCGATGTATGCTTAGGACGCAATCCAAAGAGGGACATTCTACGCTTACCGACCTTTGTCCCTAGTTTATCACCCATATAGGCAATAAGCCCGCCCATGATAGCGATAATAACGAGAATCTTTAATCCTACAAGCATGGTGTCCCTCCTTTCAAAATAAATTGTAATCCAACATACTATCTATTAGCGTGAAACACGCCAATTTAAATATAATCCGGCAATGATACCTAATGTATCAGGAATCATTGCTGCCATCCACGTTGGTAATGCACCACCCTTACCAAGAGCTCCGGCAAAGGTCATGACACCATAGTAAATAAAGATAATTAAAATACTGATACCAAATCCGATAGACGAACTAGACCTTTGTTTTTGCAAGCCCAACGGTGCGCCTACTAAGGCAAATACAAAGCTTGCCAACGGAATGGTAAAACGTTGGTACATTTCCATTTCTAACTTATTAGAATTTGTATATGCAGCTTTATATGCTTTAATTTGATGACGCAATTCTTTAATCGTCAATTCTTCTGGTTTACGTTGATCTTGTTGTACTTCATTTGGTGAAGATTTAATTGGCAATACTTGTTCTTTAAACTTCATTGTCCGCTCTACACCTTCACCAGCCGATACGTCATAGATTATACCGCTATGCATGACCCATACTTGGCCATTCCATTCAGCATTTTCCGCATTTTCTACCTGTTGTAGTTCACCTTTGTCATTGAATTGTTGCACCGTAATCATGCTTAGTTTTTTACTGTCACTATCATAGTGTTTAGCATACATCAATGTACTAAGATTGTCACCATTCATAGATTTTAGCACAATATGATTTTGCGTTTGTGGCGATGCATTCTTCATAATTTCTTCGCGCACAATGGTTTGATACATATTGTTTGTACGTGGTACGA
Source organism: Veillonella atypica (assembly GCF_041431435.1). Classification (NCBI taxonomy): domain Bacteria; kingdom Bacillati; phylum Bacillota; class Negativicutes; order Veillonellales; family Veillonellaceae; genus Veillonella; species Veillonella atypica. The sequence continues at coordinate 85,215 of NZ_JAPVXV010000006.1, read as the reverse complement.
CAAATTCATTAAATGCTACAGCACCAATAGAAATAAGCAACGCTAAAATATATACAGGCATTGCAAGTCGTAAAAAACTAAGGCCACCAGCCCTCATAACTACGATTTCACTAGTACTACTTAGTCTGCTGAAAGCCATCAGCGAACCAAGCAATACAGACATAGGGAATGTCAATAAAATAATACTTGGCATAGCTAAAAAGAAGGCTTTCATAACGAGTAGTAGCGGAGCACCATATTCTGTTATATATTGAGCAATGCGGAATAATGTACCTGTACCAATGAAAATACTGGTAAAAGCAAATACCCCAAATAGGAATGGACCTACAAAGGCTTTTAAAATATATTTATCTAATAAGCGCATGGTCCCTCCTATAATTTAAAATTGTTACCTAAATAATGTTCACGAGCAATTGGGTTATTGGCAATTTCATCAGGTGTACCTTCCAATAAGATCTTACCTGTGCTTAAAATATATGCCTTATCAACAATACCTAATGTTTCTCGCACATTATGGTCTGTAATAAGAATGCCGATTCCTCTATTTTTTACTTGTAAAATAATTTGTTGAATATCGGCAACTGCAATTGGGTCTACGCCGGCAAATGGTTCATCCAATAAGATAAAGTTCGGTTCTAAAGCCAAACAGCGAGCAATCTCTACACGCCGCCGTTCACCACCGGATAGTTGCATCCCCTTACGATCTCGCACATGACCAATATTAAATTCATCAATAAGAGAGTTTACAATTTGATCGATTTCATCACGATTTTTATTTGTTGTTTCCAACATGGCACGAATATTTTCCTCAACAGTCATAGATCTAAAAATCGATGCCTCTTGGGGTAAATAACCAATGCCTTCCGCTGCCCGCTTATACATCGGTAACATCGTGATATCCTTACCATCAACTGTAATAATACCTGTCGTCGGTTTTTCAATGCCTACAATCATGTAGAACGATGTAGTCTTACCAGCCCCATTAGGCCCCAATAGCCCCACGACTTGTCCTTTTTCAACATGAAGACTTACACCATCTACTACATTCCGACCATTAAATGTTTTGACTAGGTTCTTAGTTTCTATATACATACATTAATCCTTACTAGTTCGGTGTGATAACTAATGTACTACGTCCGCCTAATGTTTCCGCAGAGTTATCCTTCAAGTATAATTTTAACTCAGGCGCATTCAACACATTGCCATTTTGTACTGCATGTGCTGAGCCAGTAAGCAATACAACCCCATCATTTTGATTAGGCGTTTGCGTATATGTAGCACGATCTGCCGAACCAGATACATTTTTATCTGGATTATTAAATGTTACACCACCTTGTGCAACGGCGCGAATTTCTTTCAACCAACCTTCTACTTGGTTACCTGTCAATGTAGTGCCTTCTGCAATTAATTTAGCATTTCCCACTACCTTACCATATTCAGTATCAGAGTTGTACTCAACAGAGTCACCGAAGATTTGGCGATCATCTCGTTGCAAATGAACATCCCCCTCTGCACTGAACTGGTTATCATTTACACTATGTACAGATTGTGCGGACATGGACATATTATCACCAATCATGGAAACACCACCTTCTAGAGATGCTTCACGAGTTTTAGTATTGTACCATCCATTCGCACCAGTCATCGTTTTATCTTGTTGTGTAATTACTACATTACCAGATGCCTCTGCACGACCTGTATTACCATCATAGGATAATGTATCCGCACTAATGGTCAACGGACCTTCATTGGCAGCCCAAGCGGTAACAGATAGCATCATCATTGCTGAGATTACAGCTAATCCCATATATTTTTTCTTATTCATCGCAATTCCTCAACTTTACTTTTTCGTCAATTTAGCATGACCAATCGCTTTGATTTGTTTCAACGACATATTACCTTCTAACTTATCACCAGTTAAGGTAATATCTTTTGAATCATAAGTGAAAGCCGTTTTTGATGTAAGCATTTTAGTTTTGTTATCAAAATGTAATGCATCGGTCTTAAAATTAGCCCCTTCTGTATTGGTAGCTGTTACACCACCATCAATATCAAGGGAACTATGATCGCCAGACAATACAGCATGAGGTGCCGTAATCGTTGTTGTCACATCATCTTGATAGAAAAGACCCTTTAAATTAGTGAGTACAATCGATTTTGAACGAGGGTCATACTCGATTTTCTCTGCAGATAGGGCCCATACCAACTTACCGTCCTTCTCTTCTTGAAGCTCGGCACCTTGGAAATTCACCAGTTGCCCATTATTAGCCCCTTTAGAAGAAGAGTCTCCAGAGTCGTGCAAAATGAACGCGATTAGACCAACTAGAGCAATGACGATAGCCACGACAATAGCGATTAATTTTTTATTGTTTTTCATGTGCTCTCTCCCGAATCTCTAGTTTCTTATAATAATCAACGATTTCGCTCATCTTAGTCATCCATCGATGTTGGAACCAAATCCACTCATCAGGATGTTCACGAATAAAGTCTTCTGTTACGCGTACACACTCTTCTGTCAACGTATACATATCTACATCATCATCGCCACTATTATTGTAATGTAATGGTGGCAAGATATGAACAATATGTCCGCCTTCAGGCTTTCTAGATGTAAAAATTGGTACTACAGGAGAACCGAATTTTTTAGCAAATGTAGCCGGTCCTACAACAGCAGAAGAAGGTTGCCCTAAAAATGGCACCGGTAATCCGTGAATATATCCATCTTGATCGGCCAAAAAGCCCAACAATTTCTTCTTTTTCAATGCTTTTGCAGCAGAAACTATTTCATTACCACCGCTGGCAAACACATCGAGGCCAACCATTTCACGATATTCATTCATAAAGCGTGTAAATTGTGCATTAGGTTGTTTTTTTACAATAGTTGTAGATGGATAACCATGTGCAGCTAACGCAGCCCCCATCCATTCCCAGTTGCCTACATGCCCAGTAAGAACAATGACGCCTTTATCTTCTTTAATAGCATTATCCAAATGCTCTACACCGCGCATTTCGATATGCTCATTAATAAATTTCTTAGTCAAATTCGGCATATACAGAATTTCCATAACGCTTCGACCTAGGTTTTTGAATAGCTTTTCAATTAAAGCCTCTGCCTGTTCGTCATTCATATTCATGCCAATTTTTATATTTTTAATGCCTCTTAGCTTTTGCTTTTTTGCAATAACTCCATACAGGGGTCCTAAGCTAGCACCTATGAGCAAAATGAGCTTATATGGCAGTCGACATACAAGCCAACTAATTCCCTTAACGACATGGTATTGCCATTCATTATTCATTCTGCTCACCTCCTTTATTGACCATGGTTATGAGCCTCCATAGCATAGTCTTTTACGACTGAATCCCACATGTTTTGAGCTTTTAAAATATATTCAACAGCATCTCGCACGGCACCAGATCCACCATTGTGATTTGATACAAATTGAGCCAATTCCTTAACCTCAGCCGCCGCATCTTGAGGAGCCATCGGCAAGCCTACGAGAGATAAAGCCCCTAGGTCATTTAAATCATCACCCATATAAGCTATATGCGCCAACTCAATATGATGGCTTTCACATAGAGAACGTAGAGCCTCCGTTTTATTAGCATGCCCCATCAATAAAGCATCAAATTTTAATTCCTTAGCACGCCGTTCCACCATAGGCGATGTGCGAGCCGTTATAATGCCTAGTGAAATCCCTGCTTTATGAGCAGCGGCTAGACCTAATCCGTCTCTTGCAGAGAAGGCCTTTATTTCTTCACCACTCGATGTATAGATTAATTTTCCATCTGTTAATACACCATCAACATCGAGGATAATCCACTTAATATTCATTACACGATGCCTCGACGAAGTAAGTCTGTAATGTGAACAATCCCCATTGCATGGCCTTCTTCATCTACTACAGGTAGTACTGTAATAGGACGAGGTTGATTTTTTTCCATTACATGAAGTGCTTCAGCAGCCAATTTATCCTTTGTAATAGTACGTGGCATATTCGTCATCATATCTTCAACTGGCCACTCTAAGAAGTTGCTACCAGAATCAAGACCACGACGCACATCACCATCAGTTACAAGGCCGATTAAGTGACCATCTTCATCGATAACGCTAGTGGCACCAAGTCCTTTTTCCGTCATTACAAACAGAGCATCACGAACGGTTGCCCCTTTGTGTACAACTGGATTATCTTCACCACCATGCATAATATTTTCAACAGTCAACAATAAACGTCTCCCAAGTGAGCCACCTGGATGGAAAACAGCAAAGTTTTCCGGCGTAAAATGATGACGCTCTAGTAAACATACCGCCAAAGCATCGCCCAAGGCCAATGCTACTGTTGTACTTGTAGTTGGTGCCAATCCTAACGGACATGCTTCGCGTTCAACTTGCGCCAATAATACAACATCGGAATTTTTAGCCAATGTAGATTCAGGTTTTCCTACAACGCAAATCAATTTAGCACCTATGCGGCGCAATGAAGGCAAAATACCAATGATTTCACCTGTTTCCCCACTATTAGAAAAGGCAAGTACTACATCATCTTCAGTAATCATACCTAGATCGCCATGAACACCTTCCCCTGGGTGCATAAATAATGCTGGTGTACCTGTACTCGCTAATGTAGCAGCAATCTTACGACCAATATGTCCAGATTTACCCATGCCAGTACATACAACACGACCTTTACATGCAAGAATCATGTTAACAGCATTTACAAAACTTTGATCTAATGTTGTTATTAACTGTTCTATCGCTTGTGCTTCCTCATGAAGCACTTGAGCGGCCTGTTCTAAAATATCCAATACTATCGCCCCTTATCGTTTAACGATTTTATCAATAGCTACTAAGTCTTTTAATAAGTCTTCGAATTGATTTAAATATACCATGTTTGGACCATCGGAAAGCGCTTCCTCAGGATTATCATGTACTTCAAAGAATAAACCATCTACACCACTAGCAACAGCGGCACGTGCCAAATTTGGTACGAATTCTCGATTGCCACTTGATTTTGTACCAGCCCCACCTGGTAATTGCACACTATGAGTAGCATCAAAAATTACTGGATAATCAAAGGAACGCATAATAGGGAATGATCTCATATCTACAACGAGATTATTATAGCCAAAGCTAAAACCACGTTCTGTAAGCATAAGATTTTCATTGCCCGATTCTTTCATTTTATTAAGAACATTCTCCATATCTTTTGGAGCCATGAATTGACCTTTTTTTACATTTACGCATTTGCCCGTTTTAGCAGCACCGTAAACTAGGTCAGTTTGACGACATAAGAATGCAGGAATTTGGAGAATATCCAACACTTCTGCTGCTGGTTCAATTTGTTCAATAGAATGGATGTCGCTAACAACTGGTACATTCAATTCTTTTTTGATGGACGCTAAAATTTTTAGACCTTCTTCTAGGCCTGGACCACGGAAAGAATTGAAGCTAGAGCGATTAGCTTTATCAAAAGAAGCTTTAAATACATAAGGAATGCCTAGGCGTTCACAAATTGCTTTAGCCTCTTTGCCAATTGCCAATGTGCGGTCGTAATCTTCGATTACACATGGGCCTGCTAATACAAATAGCCCTTTACCGCCACCAATTGTCATATTACCAACATTTACTGTTTTCATTTATTTCTCCTCTTGCTCGAATATTTTATTTACACGAGCTAAGTCTTCTGGTGTATCAACACCAACAAATCGTTTATCTGTAGTAATGACGCGGATGGAAAATCCATTTTCCAACGCTCTCAATTGCTCTAACGACTCTGTTTGCTCTGCTGCAGTAGGCTCCATCTTTGCATAGTCTAATAAAAATTGACGGCGATATGCATAAATGCCAATGTGCTTTAAAGGAGCATTAACAAAATCATGACGTGGATAGGGGATTAAAGAGCGGGAAAAATACATCGCATCATTTCGTTTATTAAGTATAACCTTCACCGCAGAAGGTTCATCATACTCTTCTTTTAATAAAGGGGTTGCTACTGTAGCCATTTGTAGATGTGCATCATCTTCAAAAAGTTCTCCTAACTGATCGATTAAATGCGCATCAATCATAGGTTCATCACCTTGTACATTGATGATAACATCTAGGTCGGTATATTGTTGTGCTACTTCAGCTAATCGGTCAGTTCCAGTCGGATGATTGGCATCAGTCATAACAACCGTACCACCAAAAGATTTAACCGCATCATATACGCGTTGATCATCAGTAGCCACAATAACTACTTGTGGTCTCTTCGCCTGTGTAACACGTTCATAAACACGTTGAATCATAGGTTTACCCGCGATATCTGCCAAAGGTTTTCCTGGCAATCTCGTGGAACCAAATCGAGCTGGAATCACACAACCAATATTCACAATAAAACCCCATTTCTTTTATTTGCGTATCTTATTATTATACACTAAATCTCTAAATTTTCTATGAATTCTTGTTTTCCAGAGATGAACTCAATACCTATGGATAGCACTAGAATCGGTATTTTCAAGTCTTCAATTGTATGCAACTGACTTAATTTAACAGCATCTTTTTCAGTAATCATAATCGCCTTGGCTTGATGAGCAAAAGCTTGCTTCCAAATTTCTACTACATCATCATCCGAAAAATCATGATGATCACCAAAACCCATTGTATGTACTACGTCGTAGCCACAGCCTTCTAGCGTCTTCGTAAAGGATTTAGGATTACCGATACCACTTACGGCCATAATAGGTAAATCGCTATCAGTACCAATAGGATGTCCTTCATCACCATTAGCCCATGCCTCAAGTGTATAGACTGCACGTGGTTTATGAACGGTCTCATAAACAGGCTTTTGTGGCGCCATCCGAGCTAATCGTTTTCTAAGTGCTGCAACCAATCCTGGATCAACTTGATCTACTTTTGTAAGCACAATAATATCAGCTCGTGCAAGGCCCTCCATAGGCTCACGTAATAATCCTCTTGGCAATACATGTTCATAGCCAAAAGGATTCGATGCATCGATTAATACGATATCCTTATCTCGATGCAACGCTCGATGTTGAAAACCGTCATCCATTACAAGATAATCAGCACCTAACTCTTCAATTGCTATACGTGCCGATTCTATACGATTACGACCAATAATTACACTAGATTTTGGTAGCACTTTCGCTAATAGCCAAGCCTCATCTCCACTTTCCTCAGGCTCTACTAAAATAGATCCATGCTTGGAAATAATTGTATTTTGACTATTATCTTTAGCTCTATAACCACGGCTCAATACAGTTGGATGAAAGCCTTTCTGTCCTAAAATATCACAGATAAGTCTAACCATTGGAGTTTTACCAGTTCCACCAGCTGTTATATTACCAACACTAATTACAGGTATCGATACTTTTACAACACCTTTATTTGCATCAAACTTTGCGTTACGCATAGTAACAGCTTTTTTATACCCCTTACTAAGAAGTGATAACCCAGCCCTGGCTACATCGCCTAAGATAGATTGATCTTCGCCGCTTACAATGCTCTTAAAAATATCTTCACCATTCATAGTAGGCACCTCCTTCCGTATCGATTACACCAATATTTCTTAAGGAATAATATGATGTGATTCAAATAGTTGACGTAATTCTTGCGTATTGCGACGCGTTGCACCACGATTTTCACGGATAATATCTAAGCAATTCTGCCCCATTTCTTTCGCTAATTCAGGGTGTTTACAGAGATGTAAAATCATAGTAGTTAAATCTTTTTGATTTTTAACTTGCTCACATGCATGTCTAGAATGTAAGAGATTAAAAATTTCCTTAAAATTAAACATATGCGGGCCCACAATAATAGGTTTTCCATGAGCAGCTGGTTCTAGAATATTGTGCCCCCCTGTTTTAACAAGAGAACCACCTACGAAAATGATATCGCCTAAGCTGTACAAACGACCAAGTTCCCCTATCGTATCAAGTACTACTACAGGAATTTCCTTATGCACCGGTTCGGTCATATCACTACGACAAATGGCTTCCAAACCATAACGTTTTGCTAAGGTCTGTACATCATGGCCTCTATAAATCTCACGCGGCGCAATAAGTAATCTTGCATTAGGATACTCTACTAAAACCTGTTTAAAAGATTCAAATACGGCTTCATCTTCACCCTTGTGTGTACTGCCTGCAACGATAATAGGATGATTATGACCAAATCCAAATTCGTCTAACAAGGCTTGCTTTTCTTCTTCGGATACTGTTGCATAGGTTTGATCATACTTCATATTGCCAGTAACAGTGATTTCATCAGGGTTCGCACCAAGCTGTGCAATATATTCTGCATCAAAATTTGATTGCATACAGAATCGTTCGATAGAGCTCAACATTTCCCGCGTGAAAGCACTAATATAGCGATAGCGTTTCATACTGCGATCGGAAATACGACCATTCACCATCATAACTGGAATCTTTTCAGACTCTGCGATACGCAAGAAATTTGGCCAAATTTCTGTTTCTACTAATAAAATAGCAATCGGTTTAATGATATGCAAAATTTTACGTGTTAAGTACGGTAAATCTAAGGGGAAGAAAATTATGCCTTCAGCTTCCGGTATAATTCGATGTGCCATCGCATGACCTGTGGCCGTAACGACAGATACAACGACTACCGCTTCTGGAAACTCTCGTTTAATTTCTTTTACAAGAGGACTCGTTGCAACAATCTCCCCAACTGATGCAGCATGAATCCATATCGCACGACGTCCTTCTATTTTTTTTAATAGTGTAGCAGGCATATATCCTGCACTTTGTTTTATACGCTCATAAAAACCATCTTCAAAAGCAAGACGATATAGGATAACCGGAATTAGGCCAATCCAGTAAAATATGAGCAATACATTATATATCCAGTACATGTTTATCCTTTATTAGAGAACTGAACGGAATAAAGATGGTTATATAAACCATTTTCCAAGGCTAATAGTTCTTGGTGAGTTCCCTTCTCTACCAACTTACCTTGATTTAATACAACAATTTGATGTGCATTTTGTACAGTGCTCAAACGATGGGCAATAACAAAGGCTGTACGACCTTCCATCAAGCGGTCTAACGCTTCTTGTACAAGTTTTTCACTTTCTGTATCAAGAGCAGACGTAGCCTCATCCAAAATTAAAATCTTAGGATTCTTCAAGATAGCACGTGCAATTGCAACGCGTTGACGTTGACCACCTGATAACGAACTACCTCGTTCACCTACAATAGTATCGAGACCATCAGGCATCTTATCCACAAACTCTAATACATTCGCCGCCTTAGCTGCTTCGTAAATTTCTTCATCACTCGCATCTAAGCGACCATATAAAATATTCTCTTTAATGGATGCATTAAATAAAACTGTTTCTTGTGGTACTAACCCAATTTGATTACGTAACGATTTAAAGGTTACGTCTTTAATATCTGTACCATCAATTGTTATAGATCCACTCGTAACATCATAAAAACGAGGTAATAGATTGGCTAATGTTGTCTTGCCTGCTCCAGACGGTCCTACTAAGGCTACGCTTTCACCAGCCTTAACAGACAAGTTAAAATCACATAATGCCATTTTTTCACCATCGTAGGAGAAACTAACGTGATTAAAATCTACATCGCCTTTAATATCAGGCAATTCTATAGCGTTTTCTTTTTCCACTACATCGGCTTTTGTATCTAAAATATCAAACACACGGTCAGCTGCAGCCAACGCTTTTTGGATATTACCATAGACTTGGCTCAAACGCTTAACAGGATTTGATAGGTTAATAGCATAAATCAAGAACGCAATTAAAGAACCAGCTGTAATCGTTCCTGTAACTACGGAATAGCCACCATACCATAGGATAACTGCCACCGCAATCGCTGCAGAGAACTCAACCATAGGACTTAATAAGCTAGTCAATTTAGTGGCTTTAATAACGGCATTAAAGTTATTTTGATTTTCTACTTCAAAGCGTTTAACTTCAAAACCTTCGCGGGCAAAAGATTTTACGACGCGAATAGCGGAAATCACCTCTTGCAAAAGAGCTGTAATATCAGCGATACGACCTTGTACATCATGGCCAGCTAAACGCAACTTTTTACCAAACACATTTATGATAATCAGCACCATTGGTACCGTAATAAATGTAACCAGTGTTAACTTCCAATCGATGAGCAACATGGAAACTAAAGAACCAATTAAGGTAACGGACTCTGTAATGAGAGATATTAGATTATCCACTACTGCTGATTGAAGAGCAGATACGTCATTTGTGAGATTACTCATGATGACGCCAGTTTTACGGCGATCAAAATAGGATAAGGACAAGCGTTGTAAATGCTTAAAAATTGCTTCCCGTACATCGATGATAACCCGTTGACCGATATAGGACATATTGTAAGTTTGCCCATATGTGGCAAAGCCACGAATTAAAAATATCAAAATGATGGCCCCAACGATGAGATTGAGCATAAACATATTTTTATCTTGTAATACTTGGTCAACGACGTTTTTGATTAGCCATGGTACTACGAGATATGCTGCAGCTGCTACAATCATGCAAAATACAGCAAATATCATTCGTTTATAATAGGGTCTCACAAAATACAATAAACGTGAGTAACTATTCATTAGTTTTCTCCTTACCTAGGTCATAAATCAATTGAGCCACGCGATTAACAGCACCTGACTCACCTAGTTTTTCTTTGACGTTGCGCAATTCGGAGCGCATATGTTGATTAACTTGCAAATCATCTAGTAGAGGTAAGACGGTATTCACTATAGCATCTACAGAAACATCATCTTGCAATAATTCAGGAATGACTTCCTTGCCAGCCACAATATTAGGCAACCCTACATGCGTAAGATTTACGACCATCTTACCGATGCCATATGTAATAGGCGATACCTTATATAATAATACAGTTGGCAACTCCATCATCGCTGTTTCTAGTGTAGCAGTGCCCGATGCAGCTAAACATACATCACAGATTTGCATCAAATCATAGGTGTGGTCTTCCGTAATCGTTACAGGGACATTTCGTTCACTGATGAAAGCTTCTAATTCACTGCGCTCAATCGTATGAGCACGCGGTAAAAAGAACTGTACATCTTCGTGAGACTGTAATAAGCGTTCCCCACTTTCAAGCATTACATCCAAGAGGGATAATACCTCTTGTTTTCGACTGCCCGGCATCAATAGAATGCGTTTTGCTTCTGGCCTAGCCCCAAAGTAGTCCATCGCATCCTCCTTAGTCATGGATGGATGAACGATATCTACTAATGGGTGCCCCACAAATTCTACATCACAATTGAACTTGCGATATGCTTCTGCTTCAAACGGAAAAATAGAGGCCACCTTTGTAACAAATTTCTTAATCGTCTTGCCACGGCTGCTATGCCAAGCCCAAATAGTAGGCGCTATATAGTACAATACAGGGATTCCTAACTGGTGAGCTACTTCAGCCAATTTCATGTTGAATCCCGGATAATCGATACATACGAGTACGTCTGGTTTTTCTTTCAACATAACTCGTTTTAAATAGGTGCGTAATTTAAAGAACTTTGGCAATGATTTTATGATTTCTACGATGCCAATAACGCCGAGATTTTTGATATCATATACGATACGAACGCCAGCTTGTTCCATCAAGGTGCCACCCATACCGAACATTTCTATATTGGAATCTATTTGTGAAAGCGCTTTGGCCACGCTAGCGCCATGTGTGTCTCCAGACGCTTCGCCAGCAGAAAACATAATTTTCATCATAGTTCCTTTCTAGCATCTACAAATGCTTGATCTACAGCACAAATAATAATATTATGGCGATTAGCCATCTCTAGTACATCTTCTTGTTGTACAAATATCGTCTTTTCAGCCTCTACAGCCAAAACATTACAGCCACTATCAATCATGGACATTAATGTCTTAATACCTACAGCAGGCACATCAAAGCGAACATCTTGATTTGGTTTTTCAGTCTTAACGACTACGGCCTCACCTCTACCGAGTTCACCGCCGCGCAATATGCATTTATCAGTTCCTTCAATAGCCTCAATAGCCATTGCTGCTTTATGCTTTACTACTACAGTTTGACCAATATCAAGCTTGCCCATCTGTTTAGCCAATTCAAAGCCGAAACAAATATCCTGCCATTGTTCTTCTGTCGGTTGTCGTTTGGTCAACACCCCAACCTTAGGCATGAACGGTTTCAAATACACAGTTTGATCTAGAACAGAAAAACCTTCTCGTTCGATTTCATCAACAATAGCGAGCATAATAGTATCATCTTTACGATTTTTCAATCGTTTAAGAACACCCAAAGTTTTTAAATCAGGGAAGGATAAGCCTTTATATAAAATTTCCTTTGTTACCTTTCCGAGCATAGTAAGCTCAGTAACGCCCTCTTTTTTCAAGGTTTTAAATATTTTGCCTAACTTAGCCACACTAATGTTGTAAAAAGAATCCGCTTCTTTCTCTAATATGGGATCCGTATCAGGCACAACTCCGATGACTACAACTTGATGCCCCAACATATGAGCAGCCCGCATGAACTCAACAGGTAAAACGCCAATACCTGCAATTAAACCTACCTTTGCCACGACTATACCTCCTATGTGAAGCCTTATATGGTCCACAATTTTTCGTCAAATCATTTGTTTTGAGTATAATTTTAAGACATACTCATATACACTATATTGTACTATAAATCACGCCATTTTACTATAATTTCAACGCTTTTCTAGCTATAAACGCACTGTATTTTCCTACATTCTTTCTCAAAAAGGATGCGTCTAAAAAGAGTATAAAATAACCACAAAAAAACTCTACATTATATAAACATAATGTAGAGTTTCATATTAATCACGGCGTGTACGCATAATGCCACGATCAGCATTGCGTAAAAAGCGTAATAAGTTTTCAATTTCAACGGAAGAATCAAGTTGCATTTCCATCTCTTCAATAGCTCTAGACAAGCTAAAGCCTGAACGATAAATGATGCGGAACGCTTGTTTCAAACTACGGCGTACCTCTTCCGAAATACCTGCGCGAGATAGACCAACGGAATTTAACCCGATAACACGAGCCGGTTGACCATCAGCAATAACATAAGGAGGAATATCTTGTACCACCTTAGCCATACCGCCAACCATTGCATTACGGCCAATTTTTACAAATTGATGAACACCAGCAAGTCCGCCAATAACCACGCGATCTTCAACGATAGCATGACCAGCCAAGCCTGCGCAGTTACTCATAATAACATTATTCCCCACAATGCAGTTATGAGCCACATGCGTACACGCTTGTAATAAACAGTTATTGCCAACACGTGTTTCTTCGCCTTCTCCAGTAGCACGGCTAATGGTAACGAATTCACGGATAACCGTTTCATCACCTACGTAACAATAACTTTTCTCACCTTTAAATTTTAAATCTTGCGGTTCCAAACCAATGGATGCACCTGGATAGATTTCACAACGTTTACCAATGGTTGTCCAACCACCAATAACTACATTGGCACCAATCTGAGTGCCATCCCCTATTTCTACATTTTCCCCGATGACAGCACCAGGTCCAATGATAACATCTTTGCCCAGTTTAGCATTCGGATGCACTATGGCTGTGTTATGAATGTTGGATTCCGCATTTTCCATGCCTACAACTATCACTACAATCACTCCTTAAGTCTATTATACAAGGGCAAACATGTATTCACCGCTAGCACAAAGTTTATCGCCCACATAAGCGCGACCTTCAACCTTGCCCATACGGCCCTTAATTTTTACAATGTCTACTTCCATGCGTACAACATCACCAGGTTTTACCGGATGACGGAAACGTACTTTATCAATGCCTGTAAACATAGGTGTTAATCCACGATTTTCTTCAGGATATAATAAAGCAATGCCACCAACTTGGGCAATTGCTTCTGTTAATAGTACACCAGGCATAACTGGATTTCCAGGGAAATGGCCTTGGAAGAACAATTCATTGAATGTAGCATTTTTAATGCCCACAGCACGCTTCATTGGTTCCAATTCAATAATACGATCTACCAATAGCATTGGGTAACGATGTGGTAAAATTTCTAAAATGTCTTCATGGTTAAGAATCATTGCTGTGTCTCCCTTATTTCTTCTATTATACTATGAGCCAAACGAGAATTGAGTTCATGGCTCGATTTTAACGCAATTACATGTCCCTCAATAGGTCCCAATAAATATAAATCACCTATCACATCAAGGGCTTTATGACGAACTAATTCGTCTTCAAATCGTGGAACAGATAAACATGTTGTATCATCATACACAAGAGCATTATCTGTACTGCCCCCCTTTGCTAAGCCCATGGCTTGCAATTGTTCCAATTCTTTTACAAATCCAATGGTTCTAGCTCGGGCAATATGTTCTTCAAAATACTCAGGTGTTACATCAAAATCACATTGTTGCGTACCAAGCAACGGATGTGGATTAATCGATGTAAATGTAACGCGATATCCATCATAAGGTACGATAAGAATAAATCTATCGCCATCATAAATGGAATGACTACGTTTCACCTTATACACATGTCGTTCAGCTTGTTGTTCTTCAATTCCCGCCTGAAGGATTAAGTCAACAAATACGGCGCTACTGCCATCGCCAACAGGTGGCTCAGGAGAGTCCATTTCAACAAAGCAGTTATCAATATTCATAGCACTGAATGCAGCCATTACGTGTTCAACAGTGAAAACCTTTGCTTCACCATGTTCCAAAGTAGTAGCGCGCATAGTGTTCGTCACATTATCAATGTGTGCTCGAACGGAGGGGGTTCCCTCTATATCTGAGCGCACAAACACAATTCCTGTATTTTCAGGTGCTGGCTTAAAAACCATGGTTACAGGTTCCCCGCTATGAAGGCCAATTCCCTTATATGAAATAGCCTGTTTAATTGTTTGTTGGGGCTTACTCATAAGAATGTCCTTTCATAATCTAATTCCATGTCTACTACACACCATACTGTATTATACCCTATTTGCATAGCTGTTACAAGAATATAGGACTATTTATCAACTGACTAGATGTAAAAAATCGGCATTGCAAAGCTTTATTTTAAGACATCTGCAACGCCGATTATACTTTTTATATTTTTTTAATGAAACACATCTGGTGGAGTATCAATCTTGTCACCATAGTAACGACGAGTCCATTTCCAACGATTATGTAGCCAGAACCAATCTTCTGGATAACGACGAATATAATCCTCAATAAATTCATTGAGCTTAATCGTAGTAATTGCTACATCCCGTTTCTTATCATCTGTTTTTTCTACATATAATGGTTGATGTACTTCAATTTCATGTTTTCCCGTATAAGGGCTATAGTGCATGGTCACAAAGATGATAGGTACATCTTGCATACGCCCTAATACAGCAGGACCATCTGCTGTTAGTGTTTCATAACCAAAGAATGGTACCAATACACCATTTTCTCCAGGATCCTGATCCATAATCAACCCTAAAAAAGCACCGCTTTTTAAAGCTTTCACCATATCGCGCACACTCGTCTTATACATCACATGTTGATGCATAAGCTCACGATATTCATTGATAAATTTATCTGCATCGCCGTTTTGTTTTAGCGCTACAGAAATTAGAGGGTACCCTTCAGAAGCCAGTACACCTCCAAGTAATTCCCAGTTACCGCTATGAAGGGCAGCCAGAATAGCCCCCTTGCCATCAGCTAAGACTTCATCCAAAATATCCTTATTGGTAAAGTTGACCATATCCTTATAGTCGCCATCTTTAATTTCAGGGTATCTCAATACATCGATAATCATACGACCAAATCGAGTCGTACTCGCCTTAGCAATTCGTTTTGCTTCAACAGGATCATCAGTGATTTTACAAAACAAAATCTGCCCGATTGCCAACCGCTTCCGTTTAGGAGGCACAGCAAGCCAAGCAATTTCACCAAGCAATGTACCTATTGCATACTGCCAACTATGAGGCAACATGCAAATAAAGGCACTAAACAACTTCATAAACCTATACATAAACGTATTAGCTCTCCTTAAGCTGCGCTTTTAAAGCATCGATTTCCTTCTGCAATTGTTTTACAGTTTTTACCATTTCTGGTAAGCGATGTTCATAAGCGGACAGTTTTAACCATTCCTTATGAGGACGCATTGGGTAACCAGCCATAACAGCATCTGCTGGTACATTACCAGTAATACCAGTTTTACCAGCAAATTTTGCATTGTCACCTATTGTAATATGCCCTGTACAACCGGTTTGTCCTGCAAAAATTACATTATTTCCACATTTCGTACTACCTGCAATTCCCACTTGTGCAATGAGGAAACAGTTTTCACCAATTTCAACATTATGTCCCAAGTGAACTAGGTTGTCAATTTTTGTCCCTTTTCGAACTAATGTAGATCCCATAGTTGCATTATCGATGGTTGTACAAGATCCAATTTCTACATCATCCTCTAAAATGACATTACCTACTTGAGGAATATGCGTATGTACGCCATTTTCAGTAGCAAAACCAAAGCCTTCACCACCGATTACCGCTTTAGCGCGTAATACGACACGATTTCCTAATATACAATTTTCATGAACAACGGCGCCAGTATATATATCACAATCATTACCAACACGAGTATTATGACCAATATAAACATATGGACGAATTGTAACATTATCACCAATCACTGCATTATCATTGATAACACAATAGGCACCAATAGCAACATTATCGCCTAGCTTAACATTCTCACCAATGATTGCAGTAGGATGGATTTCACGTGGTATTACAACAGGTGGATGAAATAATTGTAATACTTGTGCGAAGGCAACCTTTGCATTATCTACAATGATTTGTGTCATCGGTGCATTGGGCGCTTCTTGCTCTAAAATTACAGCACCAGCTTTACATAAGCCAATGTGTTCCACATATTCACCAATAGCAAATGTAATCGATTGAGGTGCCGCTTGTTCAAAGCCACGTGTCTCTGTGATTACTAGCGATTCATTACCAACCACCTTACCACCAATAAGTTGAGCAAGCTCCAGTACGGTCTTTTCCACTATTAAGTCCCCCCCAAGTGTTAACTAAACTATTGCGCAGCTTCAGCAGGTTGCGCTTGTTGGGCTTCACCTTGTTGCGCTTGTTGAGCTTCTTGTTGGTTCGCTTCATTTTCTGCAGCTTTAATATCTTCATCAGATGCTTTGCCCATTTTATTGATTAAGTCATCAGTTACATCTACGCCGCCACCAACAACAGCACCTTTAAGCAATACTACATCTAGCTTTTTCTCTTTAGCTAATTCATTAACTTGTTGATCGATATATTGTTTCAACTCTTGATTTTTTGCAGTTGTGAAAGCATTAAAATCTTGTTTTGCATCAGTCGTAACTTGCGCTTTAGATGCTTCATCAGCAGCATCGATTTTGGCTTGAAGTTCTTTACCTTTTGCATTAATTTCTTTGTTAATCTCAATAGATTTCGCAGTTTGTGTCACAACTTTTTGGGAATCTACATAACCAATAGTATTGCTACCACAACCACCAATAATTGGCAATGCCATAATCATTGTTGCACCTAAAATTAAAGATTTCATTTTCTTATTCATCGTATACTCCTTACTGAACTCGATATGACGCTTTCACAGCATCTGTTATATCTAGCCCTTTGATATTTCCACCATGATCAATCAAAACAAGCTCTAAATGACGTTCTTGAGCAATAATAGCAACGCGCATCCGCACGTCCTCTAAAATGGCCTCATGAAGTGCATTTACCTCTGCCTCTTTATCCGATAATTTCTTTGCCCAACTATCGTTCCACTCTTGAGGAACTGGCAAATTATTCGTCGATACAATCGCTTTAGCTTGATTTTGCATCATTGTATCGCGTTTCTTTGCTAGTTCAGCTTGTACAGACTCGGCATATTGTTTAAGTTCTTGTTCCCCTGCATCACGGATAGGTTTTAATTCTGCATCTACTTTAGCCCGTATAGCATCCATATCAAAATTGGATGGTTTACGTTTAGCCAGCAAGCTTTGAAGTCGGTTTTCCAATTCAGCTTTTTGTGCCTGAGCCGCTTCTTTCTGCGCATCATCGATATAAACACGGCTATCAAAAGCATATAGTTGTAATTGTAGATTTACAATCTCCAAGTCATATCCCTTGTTAGCAACTTTGAGCTCTTTCATGTATTTTTGTACCAGTTCAGCCCGTTTAGCATCTAGCTGTGCATTAAGTTGATTTTGTTTTGTAGCGATTCGCGTTTGTAATTCAATATTTAACGCATCCGACAATGTCGGGTCTAGAGACAAGGATTTAAGTTGTTCATTCTGCAGATCAGACTTGGTATTCAACGCCTCCTGTTCTATGGCATATTGAGCTTTAAGCTGTTCCAACTCTGCTTTTGCATTCTTATAATCTTCATAAGATGGATTAAACTCTAGTACATCATCAATTTGTACGACCCCAATAGATGGCCCTTCTGAAGATTGCCGATTAGTAATAAATCCATAGGCTCCATACATCGCAATCAGTGCAGCTGCTAAAAACAGAAATAATCCTATATACCGTTTATTTAGCTTCATACTGCTCACCCTTATCTGATTACCTTTGTATCATTATTATTTTGCATCAGATGCTAGTTTTTTTAGTACTTGATCAGTAATATCTACACCACCATAAAGAACTGCATCTTTAGGAAGAACTACAGATAAACCCTTAGCATTACCAACAGCTTTAGCTGCTTCCATTGTTTGGTCAGCCATCTGTTTATTCATTTCTTCCATTTTCTTTTCTACATTAGCTTGTGCTTCTTGCTTAATTTTAGCTTTAGTAGCATCATCTTGAGCAGCATCTACCTTCGTTTGCATATCTGCTGCTACTTGACTACGATAATCAGTAAATTCCTTAGCAGCTTTTACATATACAGGGTTTTCAGGATTATCCAAACGGCTCATATCGATTACACCTACATTACTAGCAGCACTAGTACCAGGTGTAGCCATTTGAGTATAGGCTAACGCACCAATACCGATAATAAAAATTGCGGCAATAACAATGGAGAATATTTTCACATTCTTCTTGTTATTCATCATTCTCATCATAATGAACATTCCTCATTTCTGTTAATCTACGCACTATGAGTGCCATAATAGAGATATTGGTGAAAGCCCCCTCTATAGAAGGTGCTTTCACCATAATATGTCTCAATATTAGAATTGTGTACCGAAGCTGAAGTGGAATTTCTTCTTATCCTTGCCAATACCATAGTCGAGTTTAACAGGACCGATTGGTGTAGTGATTCGAACACCGGCACCAACGCCATAGTTAAAGCTCTTAGTATTTTTATACCAAGGAACATTAGGAGCATCCCAAGCATCACCGATATCTGTAAATAATACGCCACTTACCTTTTTCACGATAGGGAAACGGAATTCCAATGTCGCATTATACATATTTTTACCGCGGAATTGATCATCTTCGTAACCACGTAATGTATCTGCGCCACCTAATGTGAACAATTGGCTATATGGTGCATCACCTTGGATGAAACCACCACGTGCACGGAAGGCCAATACATTTTTGGAACCCACTTTTTTGTATGCACGCATTTCAGCTGTGAATTTATAGAAATCAAAATCACCGCCTAAGCCATGACCAGCCCATTGTGCAGTGTAGGAAATACGACGACCACGAGTTGGTTCATAAATGTTATCGCGGGAGTCATATACCTTTTGCCATGAAATGGAATTGATGCGACCAAAGTTTTTACCTACATAATCCATGCCGGCAAAATCATATGAGCCGTTATTCCATCTATTATTAGGGCCTGCACCAGTACCCGCATCATAACGGAATCCAGAGCTATCGTCATTATCCCATTTGTATTTATCAGAGCGGGATTCAAGTGTTAAGTAGTCGCGTGTATATTCGCCTGTTTGACGACCAAAGGAGATATTAAAGCCTTTGGATTTTTTGTTGTATTCTGCTACTTCGCTACCATCGCTATCATAGTCAGTGTATTCATCTTCACGGTTGAAGAAGGAGAATCCAAGAGAAGTACCTCTGTGGTCAATCCAAGGTTTCAAGTAAGAAATTTGGTAGTTTTTATATTTCTTCTTACCACCGATTTCCCAGTGAACTTTAAATTTATCACCTGTACCGCGAAGGTTATCTTCACCAAATTCAACGATACCCATCAAGCCATCGGATTTAGAATAACCTGCACCTAATGTGATTGTACCTGTTTTATGTTCCAATATGTCAATTTCAATAATTACATTGTTAGGATCTTTTTCACCTGGTAACATACGTACATTTACATCATCAAAGAAGCCCAAGTTGTATACGCGTTCTACGGAACGACGAACTAAGAACTTGTTGAATGGTTTACCAGTTTTTTGTACGAACTCACGAGTGATAACTTTGTTACGAGTTTTCTTATTACCAGCTGGTACAATATCTTCTACAATACCTTCCACGATATGGATATGAATCATACCATTGTCATCTACAGCAATACCGTCTACATGAGCTAACATATAACCATCACGAGCATACGCTGCATTGATACCTTGTACCTTTTGGCCTACATATACGGAGTTCATGATTTGGCCTTCAGGAATTGCCATATATTTAGTTAATACATCGGATGTGTATACAGAATTACCTTCAAACACAACACCATGTACTACAGGGTTAGTCACAACAGCAAAGTCAATTTTCACGCCTTCCGGAACAGATGTAAAGACGGGGTTCACTTCTGAGAAATAGCCACTGTTACCCAAATTTTGGACATCTTTAAATACACCATCAACGGAAACAGCATCGCCTACCTTTTCAGATAACAATGTCATTAATTGCGCCGCTTGATCAGCAGGAATACCAGAGATAGATAAGCCTGTAATTGTTTTACCTACAAATGGGTTAACAGAATCAGCACTAACAGCAGTAACGTATTGAGCCTCAACAGATGTTACGGCTTGTGCCTGACCGTTTTCTGCAACCTTATCCAAGTCTGTACCTGCTGTAGTTTTGGAAACCATTTTTACTTGTTTATCGTCTGTTTTTAAAGCCCCGTTATTAACGGTAACTGTGCCATCAGAACCTTGTACAACAGTACCATCAGTGGATAATGTAGTGTCACCACGAGCAGCTAAAATTGCCGCATCAGTATTATCTTGTGTATTAGCACCCTTTTCTGTACCAGCATTGTATACAGCTGCTTTAGTCGTTGTATCATCAGTAGTTGCAGTATCTGCTGTAGCAGTTGCATTCATATCTGGTGTATAGCCTGTTTGTACTTCTGCAGCAAACACACTGCCAGTACCCATAACAGCAGTCAACACAGATGCTGCTAGCATACGTTTATAGGCTTTGCTTGTTAACATAAAATCCTCCTAAAATTATCCCTCTTTAAAGAGTATTAAATCTTTATTATTATATCATATAATACTGGGAATTAGTACTACTATAATTCAATTTTATGAAATTAAAATGACTATAATGAAGGTCCTTATTCAGATTCTTCATTATAGTCATCATCGCTAGAACTCTCGTGTCCAACGTCCACCAATATAGGTACTACCCTGTGATGTATGCCAAGCATTAAACTTAACACTTCGCCGTAACGAGTATTCAATACCATATTTATTTTGTTTATTATTGATACCTTGCGTATAGGTGATCATCGTTCTCGGCAAGACATATTTGCCGATTTCGATATTATAATTTCCCGATGTTTCCCTACTAGTAGGTTCATTCGGATCTATGGAGCCTGTCGTAATATTAACACGATCTAAACCCAATGCATTTTGCACTGCATCTTGTACATAACCAAAAGCAAACATTTGTGCACCAGCTACAGCTAATGCATTGGCATCTTCATTGGTAATTGTACTACTATTCGATGGTTCACCACGACCAAAGGTCAACATAGAAATGATTTGCTTACGCGATAAGCTTGGTTCGGATTTAAGCGTTAAATCCATATGGTCCACAGTACCTTTCACGCCGAGATAAATATTATAAGTACCTACATTTGTTTCCGCATCTAGTTGAAGCATAGGCAAATACGTTCCAGATGTAAAAGTTGCAGTCCCCTTTGTAATATCAAAGGTATGGCTTAGATATTTAAACGTACCACTCACCACGTTAAACTGTCCACTAGAGGTAGGATTAAATACAGAGCCCCCAAAATGAACATCTCCACTAATACGCATATTATACAAAGTTCTATCGTAAAGTCGTACATTTTTACCAGCATGTACGTTAACATCAATCCCCAAATCACGCGTGCTTTCACTAGTTTCTAAGGAAAGTGGAATTTTGAACTTCATATTCTCTAGATTTAGATTACCCATAAGTGTAGGGATTCCCTCTTTTTCAGCTATATAGAGTTCTCCCTTTAATGGACCTGAAATATACTCGTTAGATAAATCTAACCCGTCCAATTGAATGGCTGCACGGTAACTAGTCATGGTATGACCTGTCCAATTAACCTTCGCTGCTAAACCAGCGGTCCCTTTGCCTGCAGATATGCGGGATTGAAAATCTGCTTGTTGACCTGAGAAAATTAAATCCCCATCAATATCCTTAAGCTCATTCCCTACATTCTTTATCTTCATGGTACCATTTCGAACAGATACTGTACCGTACGCTTCTGGTTGATCAATAGTTCCTGTTACATGAACAACACCTTTTAATGCCCCAGTTGCGTCTTTCACCGTAGAAGTAATCAAAGGGATAACAGCCATATCAGCCTCATTAAAGTCAATAGTCATATCCATCGCTTTAGAATCATTTGCATCGAGATATCCAGTCGTATACAACGCAGCTAGAGGAATCTTGCCATATGCACTTATCTTATAGTCTTCTTTAACCCCTTGAATACGTTGAACGTTAATAACATGATTTTCCATGGTTGCCAATACAAAACCTTGATCAATATCGATACCGTTATAAGAACCATTGGCAAGGCTCGCGGACAATTCAACCTTAGGATTTTTTGTAGCCCCTGTCATATTGATAACACCGGTAATGGAACCAGTTGCATTAATATTATCACCAATAAGCGGTAAGAATGGTTCTATATCAACATCGCGAACTGCAATTTGTAAATCTGCATCACCATCTAAATCAACAGTGCCACCAGCAGCAATAAGTCCATCATCAACAGGTAATTTTAATGTTCGAATTTTAAACTTACGATTTTCTAGACTGGCATCTATCTTTGCATCGCCTACTACCTTAGTATCAATAGTTACATCCTTAATTGAACCCACCACATTAAGGCTTGGATTGCCATAGGTACCACCTAAATCAACTGTACCACTCAAAGAACCATCTAATTTATCCACCGGTTTTCCCAGTAGGGATAATAGATTGCTTACACGACCATTTGTCACCTGTAATGTACCAAATAATCGCTTATCGCCCACAGTAGACATACCTGCACGGGCCATATAATGGCCACCTTGTTCTTCATCAAATTCAAATTTTTCTAAATTAACAACGGTTTTATCTGCATATAATGTACCAGAAATATTGGTGATACCTTCGCCATTAATGGTTAAGAAGTTAGATGTAACAGATCCATTAAAATTAGGATTGTATAAAGAGCCTCCAATATGCCCCTTAGCTTGTACATAGCCTTTTACATCATAATCAGTATTGACTAATAACCTACCAATATCTATATCTTTACCTTCTAAATCGATATTTAGAGCATCTTCTGACATAGTACCAGCCCCTTGAATGACAGCACCATATCCTTGAATAGTAAACTTAGGTAGTGTAAGAGTCTTATTTTCTAATGTATAATCTGCCTTTGCATCACTAATCAATTTGCCATTATAAGAACCGTCATATAAATGAACATGGCCCTGAACATATGGATTATCTAAAGTACCACGAATCTCATTTTCAGATTCAAACCACCCAGTAAGCGGAACATCAGAAAACGGCCGAATCAAGTTCTCTATCCGGACAGCTTTGGCACGTGCCCGCATATTAAGTGCATTAGAATTTAAATCAAATGTACCCCCTACAGTAATGGCGCCATCTCCATCACCTATAGATGTATTTGTTAATTCTAATATATGATTTTTAATAGTAAAGCCTGCATTAATGGAATTAAAGTGAGCCCCACTATAGACAATCTCAGGACTTGTAACACTACCTGTCACAGATGGATTATCTAAATTTCCTGTAATAGAAGCATGGCCTGTAATATTGCCAGATACACTATTACCAACAAGACTTGAAAAATTAGATGCATCTAATGAATCCGCCGACAAGGATAGATTCAATAGATTATTATCAATCGTTCCATATCCACTAAGTTGGCCATTTCCTATCGCCCCCGTAATGGCTATATTTGTTAAGGCGCCTACATTATTAAAGCTAACGCGAGCAGAATCAATAGATATACCACGCACGGATAGACTCGTTCCCACTATATTACCTTCTATGGAGGTAATATCACTATTTTTTCCTTTTACAGAAAATTCTCCATTTACAATACCAGACGCTGGTGTAGATAAATTTTGTGTAAATGGAGCTATTTCTGCATTATGAATCGTGCCATTAATGGAAAATTCACCACTATCAATGCCGTATTGTCCTTTGGCTTTTACGCTACCATTACCAATGTACAATGAAGCATCGTGAATATCCACGGT
This sequence comes from Veillonella atypica, assembly GCF_041431435.1. Classification (NCBI taxonomy): domain Bacteria; kingdom Bacillati; phylum Bacillota; class Negativicutes; order Veillonellales; family Veillonellaceae; genus Veillonella; species Veillonella atypica. The sequence goes on along the minus strand of NZ_JAPVXV010000006.1, from coordinate 60,549 downwards.
ACCATCGAAGTAACTAAAATTAGCCTCTCCACTATCGATCTGATAGTTATCATACGAGATGGCATCACTCTTTATAGAACCAGATACATACGGATTAACACTAGTACCGCCGATATGAACACGGGCACCTACGTTACCAGTAATTTGATTTTTGGTGAAAGCCTCTAAAGCTACGGAATCAGCAACAGCATTTAAGTTTAAACCAACCTCATCCCCTAATGTTACCAATCCATTCACCTTAACGGCTTGATCGTTTACATACCAGCCACTATGAGTGATTAAAACAGTATTATTTTGGAAGAAAATCTTACCATTGCCCTGTCCAATTTGGTATGTAGTAGACCCGTTTTTATAGGTACCACCTACGCCATCAAAGGCTAAATTACCAGACATAGAATACTTGCCATCACGCCCCGTAATCTGCGCTTTTACATCATGTAATATACCAGATGTTATAGAGAGATTTTTATTGGATGGAACCATATTCATAATGCCTGATATATCAACAGACTCGGCTCGAACAAACAAATCAAAATCATCCATTTTATTCATGTCGATAGAGCCATTAACAGCGATCGAATGGTCATCTAAAAGTCCATTTAATGCCCCTTTTGTCATACCATCAACATTTAAGGCTATATTTCCATCTAGATTCGATAGCCTATGTACATTGCCATCTTTAAATCGAACAGCACCTGTAGCATCATTAATGACGATATTGCCATCAAATGATTTCTTATCATTTTTTGAGGATGACTCCAATAAAGAATTTACATTCCAAGATCCATCAGCTAGTTGCCACACATGGACGTCCGGTTTTTCTAAAGTAATGGTAGAAACGATGGCTGCACCACTTGAATTCCCCATCAAAATAGATGGAGCAGATGTCCATTTCATTGATACCTTCATAGTCGGAACGGCCGCTACCAAATGGTCATTTTCATCCCTTAATGATACATTTTGCAGTACTACATCCCCATCCCAAGCGATGTGCATAGAATCATACTGAATTGTACCTCTAACTGTATTATGTAGTTGTTCCTGTACCATGGGCGCCACATATCGCTCTGCAATTGGATTGATGGAAGTAGCTATTCCAGCTACACCCAATCCTAAAACTGCTGCACCAATTAGGCACCATTTTTTCCTTGTCATAGGAAACCCCACACCTAAAAAAATTACGCTTATTTATACATCAATATTACCATACTCTATGATATTTCAATAGTATATGATGTATAAATTTTATGAAATCAAAATGTAATACAGTTCATTCAACGATAAAAAAATGACGACCGCCGAAGCAATCGTCATTGTAAATAGAGTGTATATTATCTCTATGATTATTTTTTTGCAGGTGTAGCTGTCGCTAAAGCTGCTAATTGTTCTACAGCACCACTATTAGCAATAATACTTGCCCCTTGACCTACAGGAGTATCCAAAGGAATGCCTGTTGCTTGTTCAAGAGCAGAAATACTTACATTGTAATTATATAAAGCATCTACATAATTATTGCGAGATTCAGTCAATTTAGTTTCTGCATCGAGTACATCAAGGTTTGTACCTACACCAGCGCGGTAACGAAGTGTTGCAATACGGAAATTTTCTTGACCTTGATGTACTGCCGTTTGCGTACTTTGAATTGTTTGTTCTGCAGAACGCAAGTTAAGGTATGCTTGTTGCACTGCAAGATTTACCTTATCAACAGCTGCTAAATTAGCTTCCTTAGCCTTTTCTAATGTATCTTGAGCAACCTTAATTTTATTTTGTGTTTGGCCCCCATCCCACAAACTCCATGTAGCGGATGCGCCAATATGCCAAGATTTACTGCTTGTACCAAAGTAGCCATCTGGATCAGCATAGCCACGACTAGCTTCGACACCTACTGTTGGTAAATAGCCAGCTTTCTCAGCTTTTAAACCCTCTTCAGCTTGTTTTACAGCCATCGCAGATTGTACAAGAGCAGAACGATGAAGCATAGCATACGCTTTTGCTTGTTCTAATGTAACAGCATATGGTTTGTATTGCAAATCATGTTCTGCTGTTGTAATAGACGTTTGTGTTGGATATGCAATCACCAAATTCAAGTTTGCTTCCGCTAAATTCGCTGCATTTTGCGCTTTTACAAGGTTTGTTTGAGAGTCAGCCAAATTAGTATCCGCAGCCAATACATCAGAATTAGCTACAAGACCTACATTATATTGAGCCTTTACATTATCCACATGACCTTGGTAATCCTTAACAGCTTGGTTTGCTACGTCTACCTTGTTACGATACATAATCAATGTGTAGTATCCATTGATAGCATCATATTTAGCTTGTTGTAAAGCTTCTTCATAAGCAGCACCACTACCTTCACGAGCAAAGCGAGACTTATCAATATTAGCATCTAACTCAGGGCTAAATACAGGGGCCTTAATAGTGAAGCTATGTTGACCAGTCTTACTAGTAACAGTTCTCCCCGTCATAGTATTGGCACCGTGATTACGAGCACCTTGCCATGCATAGGATACATTAGGATTTTTTCCTGCTGCTGTAGCACTTACTGTGGCTTTTGCAGCTTGATAATCCCACAAGGATTGTTTTGCAGTGCGGTTATTAGCCAGTGCAAGAGAAACTGTGCTATCTTCATTTAGGTTCAATGCGACTTCATATTGTTGTGCATCTTGAGAAGCTTTTTGAGCTAATTGTTGTTGAGTTAATTGAATAGCTTCTTTTTGAAGTTTTGTGAGTTTATCACCATTATTGACAGATGTAGAAACAACGTCACTTGCGAATGCACCTGTTGTAGCCATCGATAATATTATGGCTAAAGAAAAGGCCTTCTTATTCATACGTATACCTCCACACGATATGTGTTTTAAAAGACTTGTTTAATACCAAAGTAGGTGCCTCCATTTGAAGAACCAAATGGGCGTGTCATTTGCACAACACCGTACGTATTATTATGTAAGCGTATATCAGAACGTAGTCGATATTTAGGATGATTCAAATCATACATAGCTGCAGAAACACCAAAAGACCCACGTGGATTATAGTCAATGCCAAATCCGAGCTTGCTTTCAAAAATACCACCGCGTACTAACCATTTATTTGCGATAAATTTACCGCCATTCAAATCAAAATCGGTATCATCACCAATATTAGAAAGTCCAAATTCACCCATGCCTTTATCTGTGTAAACGCGAGCACGACCATTGATACGGACCTCTTCTTGATTTGTATTATAAAGTAAATCCACAGAAGGTTCTACTTTAATAGATGACTTTTTTTCAGAACCATTAGCCTCCGAGGAACCATTAACGGTTTCAGATGCATACGGTTTGCCACCTAACAATTTATTGACACGAGCAGAAATTTGTTCCGTATTATGCAATGTTGCTTTAATATTTTCTTGTGCTTTTTGATCCGTTACGGTTCCTTCCATGGAACGCGCCATGTGATCAACACGATCCGTAGTTTGTTTAATATTCGTCAAGATAGCACGCATGTCATTACCAGCATTACCATCGGCATTAAATTGTTGAGCCGCTTGATTTAGTTGAGCCGTCACATCTGCCATATTTTGTGTAACCGCTACCGCATTGTCAGCCATGACAGCCGTAGATTGCAACGAATGTTTTAATGCGTCTTGTGTTTTAGGGTCGCCAATAATATTATTAATGGATTGCAACATTTGTTCTGTACCAGCCATTAATTTTTGAGCACTTTGCATGGCTTTATCCATCGCATCGGCCCCTTCACCTTTAACGGAATCACCATCATGTAAATATACGGTTGATTTGCCAGGTGAAATTTGAATATATTTATCCCCTAAGAATCCATCAGATCCTAAGGTAAATGTTGAATCGCTTGGTATTTGAGTTTTATCATCGACTTTCATCTTCACTAAAACACCAGATGGTGTAATTTCAATATCAGAAACTGTACCAATTGCGACACCAGAAAATTTAACCTGATTACCATTTTTCAACCCATTAACTTGAGCAAAATCACCGGTAATCGTCATCTGAGGTTTTGCAAATACGTCTATACGCCCCACAAATATGATGCCCAGCACGAACAACACAACACCTACAATTGTGAAAGCCCCTACTTTAGCTTCCGTCGTCCACTTCATTATCTGTCTCTCCTTGTTCCGATATCGATAGCCTCCGCCTCACCATGAATAAATTGTTGTACTTTAGGATTAGGTGAGTTTTTAAAATCCTCTGTTTTAGATACTTCTATAAATTTTCCCTTATCAAGTAATGCAATTCTGTCAGCCACATAAAAAGCAGATTGCATATCATGAGTTACTACGATAGATGTACAGCCCAACCGTTCTTGCATACCTCGGATGAGCATGCTAATCGTTCCCGATGTAATGGGGTCTAGACCAGACGAAGGTTCATCGTATAAGATGAGCGTCGGATCAAGAGCGATAGCCCGAGCAAGACTAACCCTTTTCTTCATCCCCCCAGATAACTCATTAGGCATGTAAGACTCATATCCGCTCAACCCAACCCAACCGAGTCGCTCATCAACAATATGTTGAATTTTATCATCACTCAGATTGGTATGTTCCCTTAGTCCAAAGGCGACATTCTCCCCCACTGACATAGAGTCAAATAATGCGGAGTATTGAAATACCATGCCCATCTTTTGACGTACCTTATTAAATTCTTCTTCAGATAATGTAGTAATATCTACACCATCAACAATAATTTGGCCTGATGTGGGGCGTTGTAAACCTATAATCAAGCGTAATAGCGTACTTTTACCACTACCACTACCACCTAAAATAACAAGCGTCTCCCCATCTTCAATGGTCAGATTAACAGAATCTAATATTACACGCGTGTCATAGGCTACAACCACATCACGTAATTCAATCATAAAGTCCTCGTTCGAGATAATCGATTAAAAGAGTAGAGTCGATAAAAAATAATTTAATACAAATACTAAGATAATACTTGTTACTACAGAACTAGTAGTGGAGAAACCAACAGCTTCGGCCCCCATCTTGGTTTGCATTCCCTTATAGCACCCTACAAGAGCGATGACAGCACCAAAAACACTAGATTTAATTAACCCTAATGTAAAATCAGAAATGGTTGAAAACATTTGTATCGAATCTAAATAGGTGGCTGGTGCTAACCCCTTAATAGCAGTAGCTACAAAATAACCACCTGCAATACCAATGGCAACGCCATAAAATGCGAGGATTGGTACCATAATCATGCAGGCTACAACGCGAGGTACAACGAGATAACCGATTGGATTTACAGCCATAACGCGTAATGCATCGATTTGCTCTGTAACCTTCATCGTACCAATTTCAGCTGTAATGGCTGCCCCTACACGGCCTGCTAATACAACGCCTACAAGAATAGGTCCTAATTCACGTCCCATCGCAACGGCCATGAGTCCGCCTACCGTACCTTGTGCACCATAGGTAATTAACACATCTGTTATTTGTAATGTCATTACACCACCTGCAAATAATAGTGTCAGACTAATAATCGGTAGTGAGTCTACGCCAAGATGAGCCATCTGTTGTAGCACATGCCATGCATTGAGCATTTTTAATTGTTTTATGGTCTGCCATAGAAGTAGCATGGCAGTACCCACATTCGATAAGCCGGCCATTACATTGCGACCTATCGCCTCAAGCCAATTCACAACAGTCCCCCTTACTATTTGCTTATATTTCAAATTTTACTCTACTTGATCATTTGAAGGTTTATCATTAGATGGTTTCTCATTCGAAGGTGCATCACCTGCTGGTTTATCCTTGGATGGTTTTTCCTTAGATGGTTTATTAACAGACTTGTCTTTTTTATTTTGAGATGCTTTGGAATCTTTTTTATTACCTTGATCTTCTAATTCCAATTTATGTTCCATCTTAACCTGTTCTTTAGCTTCTTTAGCACGTTTAGCTAATGCTTTGTCACGGTCTTTAACACTCATAACTTGGATTGTAAATTGACCGTCCCCTTGAACAATATACTCTGTGTCGATAGCAGTTTTTTCATTTTTCTTTTCATCATCTTTGCCATCGCTAAGGTCTTCACTACCTTTTTTCTTTTTAAGATCTCCAGGGCTAGGTTTATCTTCTACACCTTGAAGTTTTGCCTTTTTCACAGAACTTGTAGAAGCCTCTTCATTTACAAGACTAACGCCATCTTCTAAAATTTCTACAACAATTTGATTATTCGTATCAGTCTTTTGTAATTCATCAAACAAATCGTTAAAGTCTTTGTAAACTTTTAAACGGCGTAGAACTTCATCAGTCAAATTATATTTTTGTTTTTCCAATACATAAGGCAATGGGATTTCGCCACCACCACGAACCTCTAAGGTGTATTTACCTAAAGGTTGGTCTTTAGGTACTGTGAAGAATACCTCTTTATTAACTTTTTCCCCACGATATGGTTCCAATGTAACGTCAACTACAATCGTATCCCCTGGAGATACAACTGTCGATGATGCAGCTGCATCTACAAGTTTTGCCGTTTTCTTATCTTGTGTTACCTCTGTTTCCACATTGATATCCGCAATTTCATAGTTAATAAAGCGATTGTTCATCAATACATCGATAACATTGTAAAACTCATCAACCGTTTTTTCACTAATAGATTCAGAACTGTAGAACATATTGGTTCGCGTTAATGATTTTTGTTCACCATTACGTGGTGAAATCGTATAGGTAATTTTAGCAGTACCGGCACCACTGCGATCTAATGTCTTATTCAACATATTATACAGTGCTGTAGCCGCCAATGTAGGTGTCATATCCTTATCTTCAATAACCTTTACATTAGACTGCTTGTCACGGCCCATATCGATATCTTTTAAATGAAAGCGAACTGGAATCCCACTAGAAATAGTACCAGAGACACCGGCAATACCTGCGCCACGGTCCTCAGTAACGGTACCGATTTCACGTCCCATAGAACCTAGTTTAAAGGCGGATTCATAACTTTTAACAACCGTAAAAATATTGGCATTATGCATAAAATAATTAGCGGAACCATGTTTCAAGAACGGATGCCCGAAGGCCACCATTTGTTTGCCATCAACATAGGTAACGGTACCAATAGCACCGAGTTTTAAATCGCCATCAACCAATAACGCTGCTACAGAACCACCAGCCTCTAACGGCTTTGCAATATCATCACTACTAGAACTAGCTGTATCATAGGTTTCGTAATTGTATTGTGGTAATTTTGATTTAAAATACTCCATAGATGTACTATCAAATCCATAGGCCATCAAAGGAGTTTTCATTGGAATTAATTGTTTGTCTGACCAAGTATTTGTCAAATTCTTTTCATACGGTATATTCCATAATTTCACCATATCTTCGATAGGCGTTATCATGCCAATCGTGCCATCAGCAAAGCCCCAACCATATGCTACGGCACCTACAAGTTTCCCATTAATATATACAGGACTACCACTCATACCATGCGCAATGCCACCGGTCTGTTCCATAACAGGGCCAGAAAACTTTGCAAGAATTAAATGTCCAGATGGGCCTTTATCCTTCATAACGCCCAATACCTTAACATTAAAATTCGATATCGTATCCCCTACTATTACTGTTTTTGCTATACCTTCCATACCAGTCTGTACATCTTGAACAGGCATAAAATCAACTGCCTGTGCCGATGATAGAGCACTACAGAAGAAAAGCGCCAGTATCGTTTTTCTATACCGACGCCAAGAATGAGAAAACTTCATTCCTATCTCCTTTATTTGCTTTCTACAGTGACAACGACTTGATCACGAGAAATATCTGAACCTACTGTAACATCAACTGCAGTCACAGTGCCATTCACCGTGGATTTAGCTGCCGCCATAGGGCCTGCCAATGTTTCTACAGTCACCAATGTTTGACCTTCTGTAACAGAAGTGCCAACAGCAACAGTAGAAGCAACTTTACCTGTTAATACACTTTGGTATGATACAGGGGCCGCCATTACAGAAGTAATACCTAATGCTGTTAAAGCAGCTAAGGCTAAAAGTGTCTTTTTCATAACGATCCCTCCTTTTACAATAGAATACATAAAGATATTATACTAAATCTCTAGCTTTTTTTCAAACAAAATTGTATGCAACTCATTACTTGATTATAAGTATTTTTTCATAAGTACTAGGCGTTTCATTACCTTTGTGAGTATAATGGCCATCAACCTCTACATCAACACTGCCTTGATTAGATAATTCAAATCCATTGATAGCCCCTAAAGAGGTCAATAGATTAGCCCCTTCTTCTAGTGTAACACCTACAGAAGAAGCATTATGTTTATCTACAGTGGCTACAACGAGCTTTTCATCCTTTGTTGTGCCGATAAAACTTCGACTACGATTCGTAGAATCTTTAGGGCCCACATAACTACCATTATGTAAAACCAGTGTGCCCCCTTCAACCATAGCGCCACCAGCAGTTTCTACCTTCGCAAGTTCCTGACGTGGTTGTAATACAACAGGCGTGCCCACTTTTAAAGATTTTAATGAAGCTATGGCCGCACCATGAGCAGACAATACAAATTGATTGTTCCCTAATGCGGAATTGCCATTTCCCACCTTAAGAACCTTCCCATTACTTACTGTCACTTCATAACCGAATTCATTTGTATTTGTACTTTCACCAAAACTAGATGTATATAGCGTAAGAGCATTATTTCTACGTGGACCATTTACAGTGGTAATCACCAACGTAGATTTAGGTGTCTTAGCCTGCAACAATGGTTTCTTCTCTTCTATAAAATACCCTCTACTTGGCGTATAGCGAAGAACGCCAACGGATTGAATGCGATTTAAATCTACCTCACCAGATGCACTAACCGAATACGGTTTATCAAAGCTCTTTCCCGGAACGGATAAACCGACAGCAGCAATGTGTTGCTGTGAAATCGAGGACAAAGGCTTTCCACCGGGCACACTTGCTACCACCATTGGTGCATCATTGTTAACTGTCATCGCATAAGCGCGAATTAATCCCTCGTTAACTGCTGTTTTTATGTTAGCAGTCTGAATCGATGCACCTACACTTTTCGTTGTCTTCTGACTGTAATCTGAAAACAAATCAACAACCACACAATTGGGATTTGATAGGGTGAAAGCATGGTAATTAATTGATTGATTGGCAGATAGTCTCACTTGTAAACCATCATTAGTAGGTTGAAAAGACATACCTTTCAACACACCGATCTTATGTGTTGTACGATCTGCGGCATTGGAAATTTTATTAGTTGTATTGGCTAAGTTCAAGGTAACCGTATTTTGGTTTGCGTTATATGACTTAGTCCAGGATAAAGGTAATTCAGTCATATCAAAAACAATACGGCTTGCACCATCATAATCGGATACTCGCACGGCTGTCAAATCACCGGCACAAGCAGTAACAGTAGTTGTTACCATAATAGATGTTATTATAGCGGCTGTTTTAAGGCGTATCATCATCGAACTCCTTTACAATATATAGAGTTTATAAATTCTGTATGTTAACGTATTCTGTTATAAATCAGAACTAGATATAACAACTCAAATTAGATTATACTTTATTATTAATTTTATACAATCTATTCACTTGTAGTATACACTATTTCTCGCAATAATACAAAAAGCTGAGACGGTTTCCCACCTCAGCTTTTCTAATTCTATTGTAAGTCTTCTAATGTATCTCGCAATGATGACATTTCATCTAATGTTTTTGCTACCCCTTTAATTACCGCATACCTTGGTAATTCAACTAAATAAGCAGCTATACCAACAGATCGAGAAATAACGCGGTCAAGCCCGCTAATCAACGCCCCACCACCGGTGAGAATGATACCATGATCGCCTATAGCAGCCACCAATTCAGGTGGCGTTTTTTCCAATATAGACTTAATTGCCTCTAGAATACTCATAACTTGAGACTCTAATGCACGCTGTATTTCTAGCGAATGTAATGTAACTATCTTAGGCAAACCGCTAATAACATCACGCCCTCGAATTTCTACCTCTCGCTCTTCGGAACGCCGGTCTACAGTGCCTGCAGATATCTTTATTTCTTCCGCCGTTAGAGGACCAATGACAAGCTTTTTCTTACGCCGTACATATTGAATAATAGCCTCATTAAAAGAATCTCCGCCAATACGCAACGATTCACTCACTACGACACCTGTATCACAAAGAACGGCAATATCCGTAGTGCCACCGCCTATATCTACGACCATAGCACCAACCTTATCCGCTTCATTTAAATTTGTGCCCATAGCCGCTGCTAAAGGCTCTTCAATAAGAACAGTCTTCTTAGCCCCAGTTCGTAGTAATGCTTCAAGAATAGCACGTTTTTCAACGGGAGTAATCCCCGATGGAACACAAACAACGATACGTGTTTTCATGAGACGAGATGCAGGAACAACAGAACGAATAAAATACTTGAGCATAAATTCTGTCATGTCATAATCCGCTATAACACCTGCTTGCACAGGTCGTATGACCTCAATCCCCGTCGGTGTTCGACCTATCATGCGACGTGCGCTTTCACCTACTGCTAATACATCGCCAGTCCGAGTATCTTTCGCTACACAAGCAGGTTCATCTAGAACAAGTCCTTTGCCCTTGACATAGATTAAAACATTGGCTGTACCTAAATCGATACCCAAATCGAATGTAAGGGAACGACCAAATTTAAATACGGTCTCACCTACATTCTGAGGGGATACAATACGCTTCAATGTCATAGCTGGAGTGGTCTTTGCAATCGGTTTCGTCCGTTTTTGACGACGCTCTTTACGGCGTAATTCCGTTACCTTGACCATAGCAGCTCGTGAAGTGCGCTCTACAACCGACTCTTTTTTAGCTTTTGCATCATTATCTTGACTGCGACGCAAAGCCGGCACTTGTTTACGCCGGCTTCGTTTCTTTGTATTCTGTTTTGGCCTTTTGTTCTTATTCGTCAACCCGAACAATATCGGCACCTAACCTTTTCAATTTACCCACTAAATCATCATAACCGCGATCGATATGATGTAAACGACCTATTTCTGTTGTACCTTCCGCAGCTAAGCCTGCACAAACTAAAGCCGCCCCAGCACGTAAATCAGTTGCATTCACAACAGCGCCATGTAAGGATTGCATCCCTTCTACGATAGCTTGTCGATTATCAATATCTATATGAGCCCCCATCTTACGCAATTCAGCAACATGCATAAAACGATTTTCAAATACAGTTTCCGTTACAGTGCTTGTACCTTCCGCAATAGTAGTGAACGCCATAAATTGAGCTTGCATATCTGTAGGGAATCCAGGATATGGTAATGTTTTAATATCTACAGCTTTTAAGCCTTTGCCTGTGCTAATAACACGAATACCGTCAATATCTTCTTCTACGGTAACGCCTGCTTCTTTCAATTTAGCCACTACGGGTTTCAAATGTTCAGGTAATGCATTTTCTACGAATACATCACCGCCAGCCATAGCCGCAGCAATTAAATATGTACCAGCTTCAATACGATCTGGAATAACGGTATGGATAGCACCATGCAGGGATTCTACGCCTTCAATACGAATCACATTCGTACCTGCACCGCGAATATTGGCCCCCATCGCATTCAAGAATGTAGCTAAATCAACGATTTCCGGTTCTTCTGCAGCATTTTCAATAACTGTTTTACCCTTAGCCATAGAAGCAGCCATGATTACATTTTCAGTAGCCCCTACACTTGGGAAATCCAAGTAAATTTGAGTGCCTTGTAAGCCCTCTGGAGCATGTGCATATACATAATCTTCTGTGATTTCAATTTTTGCACCCAACGCTTCAAACGCTTTTAAATGTAAATCGATAGGGCGCGCACCAATAGCACAACCACCAGGCATAGAAATCTTAGCTTCCCCTTTGCGAGCCAATAATGGTCCCATCACAAGGAAGGATGCTCTCATTTTGCGTACCAATTCATAAGGAGCTTCAGTAGCCGTCAACATGGATGCATCGAAGATAATTTCATCATCAGCTTCGTTTCGTGTAATCTTAACGCCCAAAGACTCAATAACTTGGGAGATGGTACCAACATCCTCTAAATTTGGAATTTCCAATAATTTACTCGGTGTTGATGCTAATAAAGTAGCTGCAATAATAGGCAACACCGCATTTTTCGCACTACTAACGCGCACGCGACCATTCAGCTGATTACCGCCTTTAATAACGAGCTTTTCCAAAAGAATTCCTCCTACATTTCTTATATCAAAATGGTTATGTTCATGTATAACCATATTCGTCACACTGTTATATACTAACGATTATTATACTATTTTTTAGGCTTTCTCATCAAGTAAAACCCCTAAGATTATCAATCTAATCTTAGGGGTCTACACAGACTATTTACTGAAAGCAAAGAAATTAACGAGCTTTCAATGTTGTTAATTTTTCATCTCTATGAATAGTATCTAGGAATCGTACAGTGCCTGTTTTAGAGCGCATTACAATAGTATGCGTACGAGCACCGCCTGGGAAGTATTGAATAGGATTCAATAAGTTACCACGTGTAATCGCTGTAGCAGCAAAGATTACATCGTCAGTACGCACTAAATCATCAAGTGTCAATACTTGGTTAACATCTTTGACACCCATTTCATGACAACGACGAATTTCTTCTTCATTTCCTGGTTTCAAACGAGCTTGCATATCGCCACCTGCACATTTAAGTGCTGCTGCGGCTAATACGCCTTCTGGTGCACCACCAGTACCGACAACCATATGTACGCCAGAACCTTCGATACAGCATTCCATTGCAGGGTTAACATCACCATCAGAAATAAGCATAATACGAGCTCCTAAATCACGAGCTTCCTTCATTAAACCATAATGACGTTCACGATCTAGCATTACCAAGTTGATTTCATCAACCTTACGGCCCATCTTTGCAGCTACGTTTTGAATATTTTCTGTCAAAGATTTTGTAATATCAATAGCGCCAGCACCACGAGGACCTACACAAATCTTTTCCATGTACATGTCAGGTGCATGTAACAAGCCACCCTTTTCAGCAATCGCCATAACAGCAATAGCACCATTTTGGCCTTTGGCAATCAAATTCGTTCCTTCGATTGGATCTACTGCAATATCTACTTCTGGACCGCCTGCACCAACATGTTCACCAATATATAACATAGGAGCTTCGTCGATTTCACCTTCACCGATAACAACGGTACCAGAAATACGGACAGAGTCAAATGCTTGACGCATTGCATCAACAGCTAAGCCATCGGCTTCGTCTTTTTGACCACGACCTAACAAACGACCACTACGAAGTGCAGCTGCTTCGACTACACGAGCAAATTCTAAAGATAAAGTACGATCCATTTTAGGGCCTCCTTAAAAAGATGTTTATATTACTTATTGATTAGCTTGTTTCCAATCAGCCATGAATTTTTCTAAACCTGCATCGGTCAATGGATGTTTCATAGCTTGTAACAACACTTTATATGGCACTGTTGCAATATGGGCACCAGCTTTCGCACATTGTAAAATATGCAATGGTGTACGTACGCTAGCAGCGATAATTTCAGTATTAATACCGTGAATAGCGAAGATATCCGCAATGTCTTGAATTAAGGTCAATCCATCCATGCTAATATCGTCAATACGTCCAACAAAAGGACTCACAAATGTAGCACCAGCGCGAGCCGCCAATAATGCTTGATTAGCAGAAAAAATCAATGTTACATTTGTCTTAATACCTTCTTTTGAAAGCACTGCAACGGCTTTTAAGCCTTCTGGAGTCATCGGGATTTTAACAACCACATTAGAGCCTAGTTTTACAAGCTCATGCGCTTCTTCAATCATACCCGGTGCATCACTAGCAATGACCTCTGCACTCACAGGGCCCTCTACAAGATCCGCGATTTCTTTAATTACTTGTTTTAAATCGCGTTTAGCTTTCACAATTAGGGATGGGTTTGTCGTTACCCCGTCGATAAAGCCATAAGAGTACGCATCTTTAATTTCACTAAATTCGGCTGTATCTATAAAGAATTTCATGGGACCTCCTTATTTGGCAGGCGTAATTTTTTCTACGCCGCCCATGTATGGAACCAACACCTTAGGAATCACAACGGAACCATCTGGTTGTTGATTATTTTCCAAAATTGCCGCTACGGTACGACCTACTGCAAGGCCAGAACCATTCAATGTATGAACGAATTCAGGTTTGCCTTTAGGACCACGACGGAATTTAATATTTGCACGACGAGCTTGGAAGTCCGTCATATTGGAGCAAGAAGAAATTTCTCTATATTTATTTTGTGCAGGCATCCATACTTCTACGTCATACGTTTTAGCAGAACCAAAGCCGATATCACCAGTACACAATGTAATAACACGGAATGGCAATTCTAATAGACGTAATACTTCTTCTGCATTATCTGTCAATTTTTCTAATTCATTCCAAGAATCTTCTGGTTTTGAAAGTTTTACCATTTCTACCTTATTAAATTGATGTTGACGAATCAAGCCACGTGTATCACGGCCAGCTGAACCGGCTTCAGCACGGAAACAGGCAGTAAATGCAGTGTAATATTTAGGCAATTCATCTTCACTCAAGATTTCATCGCTGTGATAATTTGTTAATGTAACCTCAGCAGTAGGAATCAAAAAGTATTCTGTATTCTCAACGTGGTACATATCTTCAGCAAATTTAGGCAATTGACCTGTACCTGTCAACGTTTCACGAGTTACCATATATGGTGTCATCATTTCTGTATAGCCTTGCTTATCAACATGAAGATCAACCATGAAGTTAATAAGAGCACGTTCTAAACGAGCACCTAAGCCTTTATATACGGTAAAGCGAGCACCGGACATTTTTACAGCACGGTTAAAATCAAGAATATCTAATTCTTCGCCGATATCCCAATGCGCTTTTGGTTCAAAATTAAATTGACGTGGTTCACCCCATTTGCGTTGTTCTACATTTTCATCTTCATCAGCACCAACAGGAACAGATGCATCACACATATTTGGCAACATCAATGCAGCATTGCGCAAAGATTCTTCTACTTCGCGAATGCGACCATCTAATTCAGAAATTTCATCGCCAACGCGTTTCATTTCTGCAATTTTATCATCTGCATTTTCTTTATTGCGTTTTAATTGGCTGATTTCTTCTGTTACAGAATTACGTAATGCCTTTAATTCTTCAACCTTTTGAATCAATTGTTTTCGTTCATCATACGCAGCAACAAAGGTATCAAGATCACCCTTTGTATGACGATTATCCAAATTTTGTTTTACTAATTCGAGATTTTCTCGGACAAATTTCAAATCTAACATAGTATCAGCCTCTTCTATTATGTCGTACAATTTAGTATTTTAATACATTTAAGTATACCATAAAATATAGCATTATTCATCATCTTCTTCATCGAGAAGATAATCCTTAGCCATCCATTTACGTGTGGCAGTGAAGGAGATAGTGACCCATTTCTCTGTGGGATTACCTCCGATTTCTTCATCTATTTCATTTCGAATACGATCAAGTTCTGCTATTGTTTGATAAGGAAACTTCTTTGGCACTAGAATATCAATCTCTATGATGCGCGAGTTACCATAAGCCTGTACACTCGTCACATAATCCTTAAATGAATATTTTTCCATAAAACGATCCATGATTTCTTGTACCTCATCATGCAAGGATGAAGGCGCCCATCCCAAGATTTGTTTTGTAGAAGGTACAATAATCTTAATAACAGATGGTGTCATTTGCAATGCTAGTACAATCAAAACGATAGGGTCAATATATACCGCCCAATAACTGTATGATGTATCCTCTAACAAGATAGCAGCTATAAAGCTGATGAGGATGGCTGCCTCAAGCCACGCGTCAACAGACCAGCTCACATTATCAAACTTGATTAGATTCGATTGTAAACTTTTATTAATGCGATGTACATAAAAATAATATGCTGTATCGGCTATAGTAAAGAAAATAGCATAGTAAATAGCTATACCGAAATCAACATGGCGACCACCATTTAGTAAATCCCCTATACCACTAATCAATGCGTATAATACAATCAATAGGATAAAAAATCCTTCCACAACGAGCACAAGAGGCTCAAATTGCCAATATCCAAACTGGAACCGTTTACTTGTTTCGCGCGCTACCAATTTGGCCGTCATAAGCATCATAATCTTAATGATTACATCGATGAATGAAAATATACCATCTAATAATACGGCACTAGAACCAGTAATTACACCCATAATAGTACCACTAACGGCCACCAACGACATTAATGCAACGGATTGCTTTAGTAATCGTTGTTCTATGGAACGCCTTGCAGCTAATATATCCATAATTACCCCCTTTTATACCTATATTATTTTATTATACTCTAATATTGAGTATTTTTAAAATCACACAAAATAGCCCCCCACTATTAGAATTCTATACTTCTAATAGCAGAGGGCTATTCAAAGGAGATAGTATCGCCAAAGTTCTTATAACAATAGCTTAATGGTACTATTTACCA
Source organism: Veillonella atypica (assembly GCF_041431435.1). NCBI lineage: Bacteria > Bacillati > Bacillota > Negativicutes > Veillonellales > Veillonellaceae > Veillonella > Veillonella atypica. The sequence continues at coordinate 44,040 of NZ_JAPVXV010000006.1, read as the reverse complement.
ATATTATGTTCTAAATCAAAACGATCGGATACGAAACCGTATAATGTCCAACCTGCAAAGGTTACAATAGAACCGTATGTCATAGCTTCAAAACCAGATGCATACAATGCATATAAGCTATATAAGGAACCGATAAAGGCGATGAATGTCGTACCTTTAAGTTCACTACCAGCACGTTTTGCAGCTTTCATCAATACGATAACGGCACCCATGGATAATAGATAAGGAATAATATTCGTTACAACGGCCAAGTTAACCAATGTTTCGAATTGTTCACTTAAGGAAGGACTAATTGTCATCAAACTCATAAAAGATTGCAAGATAGTAATTGTTACCATACCAACTACTGGAGCATCTTTAGATGTAATTTTACTGAACAATTTAGGGAAGTAACCTTCGTCAGCAGCGCCTTTAAATACGTTCGCAATCGTGAACTGCCAACCAAGTAAGGAACCGAAGCAAGACATAACCATAAGGCCCATAACGATTTTACCAACTGTACCATTGAACATGGACGCGAACGCTAGACCGAATGGTGCGTTACTATTAACGAGTTCGCTAGCTGGTACGATACCAAACATCATATTAGTAGAAACGATATAAATCGCAGCAGCGCCTAATGTGCCACCAAGAACGGCTTTTGGTACATTCTTTTCTGGATTATCTACAGCATCAGCATTAGCACATGCGGATTCTAGACCAAGGAAAGCCCACAATGTCATGGCGATGGAGTTTGTAGCCGCTTCGCCAAATGGCATGTTGTTGACATTCCAGTTTGCCACATACATATCTGCGGAGAAATATGCCCAACCTACAGTACTAATTACAAGTACTGGTGCAATAACGCCCCATACAGTAAAGCTAGATACACGACCTGTAATACTAGCACCACCAAAGTTCAATACTGTTGCAAGCCATAACGTGAAAATTGTATAAATACCAGTCATTAATGGTGTTAATGTTGCATCAGCAAAGGTTGCTGCATACCCTACAGCGGAAATAGCAATTGCAATATTAGCAATCAAAAGAGATACACCATAGGTATAGTTTGCCATAAAGTTCCCCGCTTTACCGAAGGAATATTCAGCATAACCACCCATGCCGCCACCTTTGCGTCCATACATACCACATTTAGCAAATGCGTATGCCAAACACATGGAGCCTACGGCTGTAATCAACCAAGATACGATTGAAAGAGCACCTACCTGTGCCAACTTTGTTGGCAACATGATAATACCGGAGCCCATCATATTTACAGCTGTTAAAATTGTCAGCTGCAATACGGACATCTTATTTTTGCCTGTACTCATAGTTTTACCACCTTTTTATTGATTGTGGCGCCGTCAGAGAAACTCTGACGGCACACAATAGTGTTATTTTTCAAATTCTTTTTTCAATACATAACCATATGCTTTTTTAGTTCCATCTGGTTGTGGTGTAATGTATACACCTTGAATTTCAGGAGCAAAGCCAGGTAACTTATTAATGCCTTCTTGTAGTGCTAAGAAGTAATCACAAGCAGTCTTGGACCAACGTTCACCAGGTTGTACGCACAATACTCCAGGAGGATAAGGAAGAGCGCCTTCAAGAGCAATGCGGCCTTCAGCTTCATCTAATGGTACAAGTTCGCCTTTACCACGTTGGAATTCAAAGTTTGCATCTTGAGGATTCAATACATATTCTGGGAAGTAGTCATGTAAGAACAAGCGTTCTTGTAATGTACTAACTTGTCTATCTTTGTAGAAATCATGCATTTCTTGGCATAATTGACGGATATGATAGCCTTTATACTTATCGATATTAGCATAGTAAATCGATGGTAAAACATCTTGCATAGGTGCATCGGCTTCAATTAATTCTTCGAAACGAATCAATTGTGCAACTAAATCATCCATCTTAGTTTTGGATTCTGCTGGTGTCATCAAGAATAGAATTGTGTTCAAGTCACATTTTTCAGGAATGATACCATTTTCACGCAAGTAGTTTGCAAGAATATTGGCAGGAATACCGAAATCTTCGTATTCACCAGTTTCTACATTAATACCAGGTGTAATCAATTGGAATTTGCAAGGATCGATAAAGTATTGGCCTTTACCATAACCTTTGAAGGAATGCCATTTAGCATTAGGTTCGAATGCGAAGTATTCCACATCTTGAGCCATCGCTTTTGTATCCCCATCTTCCCATTTTTTACCATGTACAACAGGAGGTACTAATGGACGAAGGTATTTACAATGTTTCAATACAGATTTACGAGCATCAATAACTGTTTCTACACAGTCAATCCATAACTTCTTACCAGCTTCGCCTTCATGCATCTTCGCATTAACGTCAAGTGCGGCGAATAATGGGTAGAATGGAGATGTAGAAGCATGCATCATAAATGCATTGTTAAGACGTTTATGGTTTACATAACGATCTTGACCTTTAACGTGCTTATCTTTTTTATGGATTTGAGATGTTTGAGAGAAACCAGCTTGTTGTTTATGAACGGATTGAGTTACCAATACGCCTGGGTCATTAGGACCTAATTCCAAAAGTAATGGGCTGCAATCTTTCATCATAGGGATAAATTGTTCGTAACCAACCCATGCGGAGTCAAAGAAGATGTAATCGCAAAGGTGACCAATTTTATCAACAACTTGACGAGCATTGTAAATAGTACCATCGTATGTACCTAATTGAATAACAGCCAAGCGAATAGGACGTTCAGCTTTTGCTTTTTCTGAATCTTTTTCAGCAATCAAATCACGAATATATTTTTCGTCAAAGCAGTGTTCCAAAATACCGCCGATAGAACCGAATGGGTTACGAGCCGTTTCAAGGTATACAGGTGTTGCACCAGCCATAACAAGAGCACCATGGCAAATAGATTTATGGTTATTACGATCATATAAAATGATATCGCCAGGTGTTAATAGAGCATTCAATACAACCTTATTGGATGAAGATGTACCATTTAATACGAAATAAGTTTTATCTGCATTATATACTTGTGCTGCATGTTGTTGAGCTGCACAAGCTGGGCCTTCATGGATTAAAAGGTCGCCCAATGCAACGTCCGCATTACAAAGGTCAGAACGGAACACGTTTTCGCCGTAGAAATCGTAGAATGCACGACCTGCAGGATGTTTACAGTAGAATTGACCACCTTGGTGACCTGGACAGTCAAATTGAGAGTTACCTTCTTCTACATAATCAGCCAACGCTCTAAAGAATGGAGGCAACATAGATTCTTCATATTTGTCAGCAGCAGCTTCGATTTGACGTTTATATAAGTCGAAGTTTGTACTAGAACCATCAATTACACGTTCCACTTTCCCCATGAATTGATCGATATCAACAGAATTATCAAAAACAACTAAGAATACAGGGATGCCAAAAGATTTTACAGTTTCATTATCTAAGATAGCTGTATCACTTTCACTAATAACGATGGCTCCTATATCAGTAAAATCGGTTTGACTTAAATCTACACTTTCATGGCCGTCTAAAGGTCCAAAGTAATATTGTGCCTTATGAGAAAATGCAACCTTCATGTGTTTCATAATACGTTCCTCCTAAAGTAAGAGTTGTAATTAAAATTAATGGAACTTATGTACATAAATATAAGATGTATACCCCTTTAGTAATTGATAGCTATCTCATTTAGTTAGGTGTATTCTTTATCTTTATGTATATTCTAACATTTATACAATTTAATTTATAGCGTTTAATAATACGAATTACACATGCACACATAGCAACTATGAGTTTTATGCAAAATGAATATTATATTAAATTATAGAATATAGTTGTATAAACTTTTTCATATGTTGATAACCATTATTAATATGTAAAGTAATATATACCAACCACTTCATGCATATCTACTTACTGGCACACAAAAAAAGGCTGTAATAGAACACAGTTTCACCGCATTCTATTACAGCCTTTAATTTAAAAATTATTCAGTTATTTCTTCTTGAACTTGAGATGTTTCAGGTTTCATTAATGGGAACAACAATACATCGCGAATAGATGCAGAGTCTGTCAAGAACATAACAAGACGGTCGATACCAACGCCCAAACCTGCTGTTGGTGGTAAACCGTATTCAAGAGCATTGACGAAGTCTTCATCCATACGGTGAGCTTCATCATCACCAGCTTCACGTTCTTTCAATTGATCCAAGAAACGTTGTTTTTGGTCAATTGGGTCATTTAACTCGGAGAAGCCATTTGCCAATTCACGGCCATAGATAAACGCTTCAAAACGTTCTGTAGCCAATGGATTTTCACGACTTGCTTTGGCAAGTGGAGAAATTTCTTTTGGATGACCATACACGATAGTTGGTTGAATCAAGTTTTCTTCTACATAATCTTCGAAGCAAGCATTCAAGATTTTACCAATACCATCATTATTTGTGTATTCTACATTCAAACGATCTGCAATAGCACGCGCTTCTTCTACAGTAGTTACTGCATCAAAGTCTTCGCCAGTGTATTTTTTTACACCTTCTGCCATTGTGATGCGGTTCCAAGGTGGAGTTAAATTGATTTCAGTACCTTGGTATGTAATTTCTTGTGTACCTAGTACTTCTTGAGCACAGTAGGATACAAGATTTTCTGTTAAACGAATTGCATCTTCTACATCACCATATGCTTGGTAGGATTCGATGGTTGTGAATTCTGGGTTATGACGATTATCGATACCTTCATTACGGAAACAACGGTTCATTTCGAATACGCGTTCCATACCGCCAACAATTAAACGTTTTAAGTATAATTCAGGTGCAATACGCATATAGATATCAATATCAAGCGCATTATGATGCGTAATGAATGGACGAGCAGCAGCACCACCTGGAATTGGATGCATCATAGGTGTTTCCACTTCCATGAAGCCATCGTTCATCATGTATTCGCGAATCTTCGCAACGATTTTAGAACGTTTAACAAATGTATCCCGTACTTCTGGATTTACGATTAAATCTACATAACGTTGACGATAACGAAGTTCAGTATCCTTTAAACCATGCCATTTTTCAGGTAATGGACGCAATGCTTTGGATAACAATGTCAATTTGTCGACTTTAATCGTAACTTCACCACTGTGAGTTTTAAATACATGGCCTTCAAGGCCTACAATATCGCCAATATCAAGCATTTTTACATATTTGTAATTATCTTCGCCCAATACATCTTTACGGAAATATACTTGGATATCACCAGACAAATCGCGAATATTGGCAAACGCTGTTTTACCATGGGAACGCATCGTCATCAAACGACCTGCGATGACTACAGGTTGGTCTTCGTAGTTCAAGAAGTCATTTTTAATATCTTTTGCATGATCTTTAACAACAAACCGTTGGCCGAATGGATAAATACCATCAGCTTCGTATTCAGCCAATTTGTCGCGGCGAATTTGCATTTGATCATTTAATTCTTCTTGTAAATTTTTAATTTCTTCACTCATGTTATCGCCTCTTTTGTTAAAATGAAAAATTATTGAATTGCTAACACTTTGAAAGTAACAGGACCATCTGGTGTGGATACCTCTACTTCATCGCCCTTACGTTTACCCAAAATAGCTTTACCTACAGGTGATTCGTTGGAAATACGATTGTTGAAAGGATCTGCTTCGGAAGAACCAACAATAACATATTCCAATTCATCATTGTACATTGTATCTAATACGGTAACCTTGCTACCTACGGATACTACATCACCCTTAATGGATTCATCAATGATTTTTGCTGTATTAATTTTATTTTCTAACTCAGAAATATAACCTTCAATGAAAGCCTGTTCATTTTTAGCATCATCATATTCAGAGTTTTCGCTGATATCGCCGTATTCAATAGCTGTTTTAATACGTTGTGACACCTCAATACGGCGCACAGATTTATAATATGCTAATTCATCCTCAAGTTTTTTCAAACCTTCGGCTGTAAGTAATGTTTCTTTTACGTCTGCCATGGATTCTCCTAATCTTTCTACATATAAATAATAGAAAAAGTGTCATAGTCGATGACACCTTATCTTTCATCTTTAATTTTTAATCAATTATACTAAGAACCCCTGTATTTGTCAATGTGAGCCCCAGTTTTCCAATACATCTCTATAGGTTGAAAGCTCTGTTTTAAAACTTTCAACAGTGTGAATTGTATTCACACGATTACGCCAATAAGCTGCTTCAGGCATTCCCCTCATATACCATCCCGCATGTGTTCGGATTTCTCTTACCCCTAGAGCCGCCCCTTTATACCGACAGAGTAGTTCAAAATGTTTGAGCAACATATCTAGTCGCTCTAAATAGGTAGGTTCTGGTCTTAATTCACCTGTCGTTAAATAGTGATTAGTGCGCTCAAAAATCCATGGATTGCCTTGTGCACCACGACCAATCATAACCGCATCACAACCTGTTTCTTGCATCATACGAAGCGCATCTTCAGGGGTCCATACATCACCATTCCCTATTACGGGGATTGATAAGGAATCTTTAACCGCTTTTATATAGGACCAATCAGCTCGCCCCATATACATCTGTTCCCGTGTGCGCCCATGAACAGCAACAGCTGCAACACCAGTACTTTCGATACGTTTGGCAAAGTCGACCACATTGATATGATCATCGTCCCAACCGATACGCATTTTGACCGTCACCGGCACATCAACAGCTTTTACTGCGGCTTCTGCTACGCGAGCCGCCAAGTCAGGTGTTTTCATCAACGCCGAACCGTCACCGCTAGAGACGACCTTTTTAACAGGGCACCCCATGTTGATATCTACAATATCTGCACCAGCATCTGCTACCACCTTCGCGCCCAATGCTATTGCTTCTGGATTGGAACCAAAAATTTGCATCGATACAGGATGCTCGACCGCTTCCATACGCAATAACTCATGCGTGCGCTCATTTTTATATTTGATACCCATAGCACTGACCATTTCGGTACAAACCATGGAGGCACCATGTTCTTTGGCCAACAGTCGATATGCTATATCGCTAACCCCTGCCATAGGCGCTAAAATAGCCTTACCTTGGATAGGTACATTGCCAATGGTCCATGTTTCTATCATTATAATTCACCTAATAAAACAGGTACAGCCTAAGCCGTACCTGTTGTTATACATTCATACTATAATTACAACCAACTCTATTATAGTACCATTATTTATTTCGTTCGTAAATAAGGCGGAGACCTTCCAATGTAAGCATTGGTTCTACATGGTCGATACAATCGGTAGCACTGCTGATGAGCTGTGCCAAGCCACCTGTTGCCACCACAGTTACATCACCACCCATTTCAGCTTTCATACGTGTCACTAGGCCCTCTACCTGTCCTACATAGCCATAGAACATACCGGATTGCATAGATGATACCGTATTACGATTAATAACCTGACCTGGGTCCTTTACCTCAATACGAGGCAATTTTGCAGCGCGTTGGAACAGAGCCTCTGCTGAAATCGTTACGCCTGGCGTAATAACGCCACCAATATAATCACCATTTCCAAGGACTGCACAATAAGTTGTAGCGGTGCCAAAATCAATGATAATCAACGGCCCCTTATATACAGCATTGGCCGCTACGGCATTGACGATGCGGTCAGCACCTACTTCACGAGGATTATCATATTTAATAGCGATACCTGTTTTTGTGCCAGGGCCTACAATGATAGGATTTACATTAAAGTAACGCAAGCATACACGTTCTAATGTTGGCATCAATGGCGGTACTACAGAGGAAATAATGATAGCCTTGATATCCTTTGCGTTAACCTTGCGATCATGAAAAAACAAATTCATCATCAACATGCCATATTCGTCCGTGGTACGCACACGATCTGTAGAAATTCTCCAGTGTCCTACTAAATTTTTCTTATCGTAAACACCGAGAACAATATTCGTGTTTCCCACATCAATTACTAATAACATGCATTCCTCCTATTTTCGCGGACGTATAGAAACATCGCCTGCAACAATTCGTTTAACTTCTCCATTAGTCGTTTTTACCAATAAATTTCCATCGTCATCGATATCAGTTGCCACACCTTCATAGGTATTCCCCGGTGCTCTAACCTCAATTTCTTGATTCAAAGTAACGCTCAACTTACGCCATTCATTTAGGGTATCCTCAAATCCACTATCTAGCACATCGTAATATTGATGTTCTAATTCTTCTAAGATGATTTTGAAAGCTTCTGTCCGTTCAATATCAACGCCTTCCATTAAGAGAGATGTGGCGATTTGTTTTATTTCTTCCGGTAGCTCTTCTTGTTTCGTCTTAACATTGACCCCTATGCCCATAACGATATAGGAAATTTCCTCCATCGATCCAGACATTTCCGTCAATATACCAACAAGCTTACGACCATTTACCAAAATATCATTCGGCCATTTAATACCTGCATCAGCAAGCCCCATTTTGTGAAACGCCTTGGTAAGCGCCACAGCAGCCATCAACGTACATTTAGGAGCCTCCGCAGGGGGAAAATCAGGTCGGAGAATAAGACTAAACCACAAGCCTTTTCCAAAGGGAGAATACCAACCACGAGACAAGCGACCACGACCAGCAGCCTGTTCCTCTGTAACGACTACGGTGCCTTCCTCAGCGCCTTGTTGCGCCAATCTACGAGCTTCTAAATTCGTTGATTCAGTTGTATCCATATATACATATCGTTTACCAAAAATATCGGTATTCAATATTTGTTTCATTGCTAATGGGCTTAACAAATCCGGTTCCTCCAACAAACGATAACCACGCTTTGTATAGGACTCAATTTTATAGCCCTTTTGTCTTAGTGCTTTTATATGCTTCCAAATGGCAGTTCGTGATACATGACATGCTTCAGACATATCTTGACCTGAAACAAAGTCACCTTGATTCTGTCTTAAGAATTCTAGTACTTCATCACGCATGATAAGGCCCCTTTCTCCTGTCGGTTTACAATTCGATTGTACAAGTGGGCCCTTGAAAAAGCAAGTGTTATTTATCAATTTAATAAATAATCATTCAAAAAAATGCAAAAAATCTAGATTTTTATACCCCATTAGGTAGACAAATAGATTAATGAATGATATTAAAGGCCATTAATAGTATAATGAGTAAAGGATGATGAAATTAAGGAGTATCAATGAAACAATTTACATTAGAAGAAAAAAATGAGGTCCTAGAGACCCCCTTTATCCATATTCATCGAAAATTGGATGTATTATTAAATATCGCTAAACTCCTAATGGAATGTGGTGCTGACACGGTACGTATGGTATCTGAGATTCAACAAGCTGCTACATTTATGGGGATTCCACACAATTATTTAAATATCCACATTAGTTATACAACGATTATGATTAATATTTTTCATGAAGAGCGCTCTATAACAGTTTTCCGAAAAACGCCAACCCACATACCGAATATGGCTATGATTAATGCCGTATCAAAACTAACTTGGAGAGCTTTTGAACGCCATTATTCTTTAACTACCTATGAACGTTTAGTTGGAAAACTACAACAAACGATTCCCGTCTATCCAGTCTGGGCAAAAGGTATTGCTTGCGCATTAGGCTCTGCTGGTTTAGCTTACTTATACAGTGCGGATATTATTGCATTAGTAGTAACATTCATCTGTTCATTATGTGGCTATTTTATGAGGGTCGTATCTCAGCGCCTTGGATTTAATGAATATTTAGGCAACGCTATCTGCGCCTTTACGGCCATGTTTATTGCCTATGGTTTCTATACCTTCATCGAGTTAGGATCACTGGTATATGTCCTCGTCTGTTGTACACTCTTCATGATTCCAGGTGTGCCACTTATCAATTCGGTTATCGATACTATAAACAACCACATTTTATCCGGCATAACACGAGCTATTAGAACCTTACTCATCGTGGGCAGCATGACACTCGGCATGGCGATGGCGCTTTACTTCAGTCCATTGCCGGCATTTAACTTTGTGGATATTAAGCCTCATATTTTTTCTATAGCACAGATTATTGGTTCCTTTGTTTCCGCCGCCTCATTTGCTGTACTATTTAATTCACCAGCTCGACTATTACCCTATATCGGGCTAGGCGGTGTCGTTTGCGTAGCAATTCGTAATCTAATGCTTTTAGAATATGGATTTGCCTTACCCGGTGCTACATTCATTGGTGCAGCCGTAATGAGCGTCATCTTTGTCAAACTCTCCACATGGCTACGAACATCTGGTCCGGTACTAGTCGTACCATCAGCTATCGCACTGATGCCCGGCATTTTTCTCTATCGTTTTCTATTTGATATATTACACATAAACTCACTAAACGAATCAGGTCTATTGTACATGGCACAAAACGGGACGACTGGCATTCTATCTATTGTGGGTATCGCAGTCGGTGTGGCTGTGCCAAATGTACTAGCCCAACGATACCTTCAAAAACGAAAGAATCAACGCACTCAAAAATTGATGGCTACGAGACATGCCTGTGATGGACAATAGCAAGGAAAACAACTATATATACAACAAGGGGCTGTTTTCTTACAGCCCCTTTTATATTGCCTTACATATACATACCTATTTTAAAATAGAACAGGCCTGTTCTATTTTTTAGAAGCACCATACATACCTTTCCTAAATTAGTACACGCCTGTTCTATTTTTTAAGAGCCCATTTATTACATACTAAAAGTGGCCTTCGGGGCCCTTTTTGCTTAGAAATACCAAAAGCTACTAGTTGATTTCATATAACCAACTAATAGCTTTTTAAATTTAAGGGGCTGTTTTGTTACAGCCCCTTAGTTATGTATTAAGATTGTACATCAGATTCTGTAGAGCTTGTCTTAGTTTCTTCAGTAGCATTAGGCATGGAAACCATCGCATCCATATGACTTGCTGTAGGCGCTTCTGTTTCATCAGGAGCCTTAGTAGTACCATATTTATGAAGATTTTCAACAGCCTTAGCATCAATAGTTTCTTCTTCTAATAAAGCCTTTGCCATATTGTGTAAGAAATCCATGTTATCTGTTAAGAGTTGTTCTACATCGCGATATGCTTCATCTACAATATGATGAATTTCAACATCGATCTTACTTGCAACTTCTTCACTATAGTTGCGTTCATGACCAATATTTTTGCCGAGGAATACTTGCTCTTGTTGTTCACCAAATACAATTGGTCCCAATGTATCGCTCATCCCCCAACGAGTAACCATAGAACGTGCAGTATTCGTTACACTTTGTAAATCGCCAGATGCGCCCGTACTGATATCGCCAAGTACAAGAGCCTCTGCAATACGACCACCAAGTGCTACGCGTATGTCCGCCAATAGTTGTGCTTTAGTCTTATAATCATGTTCCTCTTTAGGTAACATCATTGTATAACCACCAGCATAACCGCGTGGAATAATCGTTACTTTATGAACAGGGTTTGCATGTGGCAATAAATGAGCCACGATGGCATGGCCAGATTCATGATAAGCGGTCAATTTGCGATCCTTTTCGCTCACAATATGACTGCGGCGTTCAGGGCCCATGCTAACCTTTTCACTGGCTTCTTCCAATTCAGCCATGGTGATAACCTTTTTATTTAAGCGCGCAGCTAACAATGCAGCTTCGTTTAACAAATTGCTCAAATCAGCACCAGTAAAGCCAGGTGTCTTTTTCGCAATCGTTTTTAAGTCTACATCATCTGCTAAAGGTTTATTACGTGCATGAACCTTAAGGATTGCTTCACGACCATGAAGATCTGGACGTCCAACAACAACTTGTCTATCAAAGCGGCCAGGACGCAATAATGCAGGGTCCAAAATATCTGGTCGGTTAGTCGCTGCAAGGGTAATGATGCCTTCATTGGCACCAAAGCCATCCATTTCAACGAGTAATTGGTTTAGCGTTTGTTCACGTTCATCGTGACCGCCACCAAGACCAGCACCACGTTGACGACCTACCGCATCAATTTCATCGATAAAAATGATACAAGGCGCATTTTTCTTTGCTTGACCAAATAAATCACGTACGCGAGATGCACCGACACCGACAAACATTTCTACGAAATCGGAACCGGAAATGGTAAAGAATGGAACACCAGCTTCACCGGCTACAGCCTTAGCTAATAAGGTTTTACCTGTGCCTGGAGGTCCTGCTAACAAGACACCTTTCGGAATGGTTGCACCAATACTTGTAAATTTACCTGGGTCCTTCAAGAATTCTACAACCTCTGTCAATTCTTGTTTTGCCTCTTCGGCACCAGCTACATCGCTAAATTTAACCTTTACATTACCATCGCCCATCATCTTAGCACGACTTTTGCCAAAGTTCATTACGCGACCGCCACCACCTTGGGTTTGTTGCATAATGAAGAAGAACACAACCACAAGGATAATAATAGGAATCGCGGAGCCTAATAAACTAACCCACCAAGAAGGTTGTTCAGGTGGTGCAGCAGTAATCTCAACACCATTATCTGTCAACGTTTTAATCAACGTATCATCAGATGGAGCATAGGACACAAAATCTGTACCATTTTTTAATTTCCCTTTGATTCCATGGTCATTTGTAATCGTTACAGATTCAACCTTTTTTTGTTGTACCTGTTGAACAAAACCGGTATAACTCATTTCGGCCTTATTAGTATTCTGCCCTGCAAGAGAATCTATAGCGAAAACGGCAATTGCAATGATAAGTAAGTAAAGGACGAGTTTTTTACTAAATTGACTCAAAAAATTACTCCTTTCACATGTAATGTATAACCTAATAATGCATAATGATATGCATTATTATATTATACCATATAAGGCGAACAAATACTCGCCATTATTTTAGTTATAAATATATTACACCCTTATTGGTAAACAGATTCTTTCAAAATACCAATATATGGTAATTGACGATATTGTTCAGCATAATCAAGGCCATAACCAACAACAAAATAATCTGGAACTGTAAAGCCTACATAATCGACATCTACATCCATTTTACGGCGTTCTGGTTTATTAAGAAGGGCAACAAGTCGAACACTCTTAGCGCCGCGAGCCTTCAAATTATCCAATAAATAATGAAGGGTTGTGCCCGTATCTACGATATCTTCTACAACGAGTACATTTTTATCTTCTACGGAACGATCTAAATCTTTTAAAATACGGACCACACCAGTACTTGTTGTACCATCACCATAACTAGAGCAAGAAATAAAATCGAATGATACATCTACTGAATCATCGATGGTGCGAGCTAAATCGGTATAGAAAACTATAGCGCCTTTCAAAACGCCGACTAATACAACAGATTCATTAGCATAATCTTTGCTAATCTCAGCACCTAACTCACGAATGCGAGTTGCTAATTGTTCTTGAGAATATAAAATTTCTTTTACATCTTGATGCATATATAAGACCTCCCGGATCTATATCTAATGTTTGCAATATACAAGTATTGTATCACATTGCGCGTTAATTGTAACTTTTTGTATGGTGAAAGTTTTAGCTTCCCCCGTACGTATGATATGGGCCAATTGTTCTTGATGCGCTAGGGATAATGAAACACTGGGTATCATCAATTGCCACAATCGTCGCTGCATAGCGAGCGGTAGTGCCCGCATACGACGCCTGGATACCTGAAATCCATTATCTACAGATTGTATTAATTGTATAAACAAGCGCTGGCTTTCACCATTAAGATACGCCTCATCAACTTGAGCAATATCACCCAATCTACATAAGGCATCTACTACATTGGGATTAATGGTTTGTAGCATAGGAATTACCTCATGACGAATGCGGTTTCTATTATATTTCACATCTTCATTAGATGCATCCACGCAATATTCAATATCCTGTAAACGAGCATATTCTAGTATTTCATCTTTTGTAACCGCCAATAGAGGTCTAACTATAGGAACAGTGTAATCATGATTAATCACAGACATGCCGGTAATACCTTTGATACCAGACCCTCGCAATATGTGGGCTAAAATGGTTTCCCCTTGATCATCCTTATGATGAGCAGTGACAATATAATCATAATGTTCACGCTCAGCTAATTCATTGAACCACTTATAGCGCTCGCATCGACCAACAGTCTCTAACGATTCCTTTCGCTCCCCGGCCATAGTGGGAATATCCTTTTTAATGCCCCAAAACGGCAAATTTCTCTTGTTGCAATACGATTCAACCATTTGCAATTCACTTAGACTTTCTCTACGAATCGAGTGATCCATTGTAGTAACGCCAATAGTCCACCGTGCTTTTCTATGTACCTTTACATATTGTAAAACATCTAATAAGACCATAGAATCTGGGCCGCCCGAACAAGCAACTAAAACTCGTGCCTCATGAGGAAATAAACTAAAATCTTTTAAGGTCTTATTAACCATTCTATGGAGTTGTTTGATTTGTTTAGGAGTCGATTTACTGTGCTGTCTCATCATAACTTGTAATCAATTCTTGTTGTAATGCTTCCATACCATCTTGTTCACTTACAAAAATATGAGGCACCTCATAAGCATCCATAAATGATGTTAGTATTTCAGCACCACTTACAATAATATCTGCACGCCCAGGCTGCAATCCTGGTACATGTAAACGCTCATCACGGCTCATATAGCGCAATTGTAAAATAATACCTTCTATACATTCTCTAGAAAGCTTATGACCTTGAATTTTATGTCCATCATATTCTGTCATTTTTAAATCAATAGCCGCTAAGGTTGTAATAGTACCTCCGATACCAATAAAATCACCAAATGTACCCTCTATCATCATGGGGTCCCATAAAAACCGTGTTTCATCCCATACTCGTTGAGGGCCTTCATCCGAAAGAGGTCTAAGGCGTACCGCACCAACCGGATAGGAGCGACTCCAATAGATGCTATCTTTAGAACCGAGCGCCAACTCAGTACTACCACCGCCAATATCAATGGTTGCATAATGTAATCCGTCAGCTAAACGATCTTGTAAAGCGCCTTTAAATCCATAAACTGCTTCTTCATCACCACTTAAGATACGATACGTCATGGAGCAATATGTCATGGCTTGCTCCATAAACGCAATGCCATTTGATGCTTCTCGAACGGCACTCGTTGCAAATGCAAGACAATGGTCTACGCCATAATCTTTCGCTAGAGTGGCTATTTCAGAAAACGCTTTATAAGATGCATCCATCGATTCTGTCGTTAACGATCCATCTTCATTTCGTTTGCCTAATCGCGTTGTCCATAACCGCTTTGGTTCGTTATACCATTGACCATCTGTATAAGTTCCTAGTAATAATCGAATAGAATTAGAACCTACATCGATAATAGCAGCTTTCATAGTCGCCCCTCCTTATTATCCCTCTATTAATTACCCACTATAATTGCAATTTTAAAGTATATGCACAAAGAGATGGCCGAAACCATCTCTTTATTTTAATCGCGACGACCGCCACGGCCACCACGTTTACCTTCTGTATTGCGTTTTAAATCATGTAATCGCTCGTTGCTATCACGCAAGAATGATTTCATCTTTGCCTCAAAAGACTCTGCACTTTGTCGACTTTGTACACGTCGCTCTGGACGGCGTTCCTCTACTTGTGGTTTTTCTTGAGTTTGACGAATGGAAAGACCAATTTTACTACCATCTACAGATAAGACCTTTACCTTCACTGCATCTTGTACTTTTAGTACATCGTTAATATCCTCTACATAGCCATGAGCTACTTCTGAAATATGAACTAAACCTGTTTGTTTATCACCTAAATCGATAAAAGCACCAAACTTTGTAATACCGGAAACTGTACCGTTTAAAACGCTACCAACTTCGATTGCCATGCAACCTCCTAATAAAACCTCAAAATATAAACTAAAACTACACCAATGATGACAAGATCATTTTACATATGGCACTTCACCTGGTTTAACGAGGCCTAATTGCTCACGTGCTACATTTTCAATATTCTTAGGATCTTGTAGCTTTGCTTTTTCTTGTTCTAATTCATCATTTCTTTGTTGCAATTCTTGCAATTGTTGTTCAATATGTTGTTTTTCTTGATATATAGCTACTAAGCGATATGCTTGTCCAAGTAAAAGCATAACCATTACTGCAACTGCAATACGTTTCACCCACATAATGACAATCTTACGATCTTCAGCGCGTCGATTTCGTTGCACCCGTCTACGCTTTATCGGTTTTTCACGATGTTCAGATTGTTTCATGTAGCGCCCCCAAAAATAGTATTAACTATATACATAATAACAAATTATACCACAGAACCCCTAGGAAATTATAGGTAGAAAATTGTATAAAAGTAGATTTATTTTAAAATATATTTAAGGTACATTACATAGTTTCTGCTTTTTTTGCATATTCTCTAATAACCGCACAGGATTTCTTAAATAAAGCCAATTCATCCTCTGTCATTTGTAATTCAAGAACATCTTCTATGCCATCCTTGCCAATGACAGCAGGTGTGGATGCAAAAACGCCTGTTTCCCCGTATTTCCCATCTAAATAACAAGAACATGGCAATACTTTTTTCTCATCATGGAATACAGAGCGAATTAACTCTGTGGTGGCACTTGCTATACCAAATTCCGTAGAGCCTTTGCCTGCCAACACATGATATCCACCGATTTTAACATCATCTAAAACTTGTTTATGATCTAGTTCTGGAAATCTATGAGGCAATTCTTTTTGCAATTCTACTAACGGCTTGCCTTGTACATACACATGGGACCATGGCACCATAGCACTTGCGCCATGCTCACCCATGCAATAAGCAGTAATAGTTCGATTGCTAATATCAAATATATGAGCTAACTCTTTTTGCAATCTTGCAGAATCTAGCGCTGTACCTGACGAAATAATGCGCTTTGGATTCCAATCTAAATGTTTACATAAATACGTAGCCACTACATCTGCTGGATTAGATATAGAAATAATAAAGCCCTTAAATCCAGATGCTTTAATGCGAGGAATAACATCCTTTAGTACTGCGATTGTATCACCAAGGCTTTCTAGGCGATCTTGATATAAATTAGGTAGTGGACCCGCACTAAAAACAAGAATATCACAATCACCACATTCTTCAATCGGACCAGATGTAGCCGTTACACGATGAGGGATATAACTAACCGCATCATTAACATCCATAGCCTGTGCTTTAGCTTTCTTTTCATCAATATCCATCATATATAACTCATCAACTTCGCCTTGCAAAGCTAAAGAAAAGGCTACATGCGAGCCTACATGTCCAGTTCCGATAATACCTACTTTACGTAATTTCATAAGGGCCTCCTCAATACCATTGTTTTATAAATAATTGAAAGGACTATTATAGCCACTTACTATAATAGTCCTTTTTTAAATATATTGTTAGTCCCTTCCAAAAAAGAAACTCACTACAGCAATAACGATAACTGCACCTACAATGGATGGAATTAAGGCCATACCCGCAAGACTTTGAGCTAATGTACGTCAGATAATTCTAAAGGAAATAAATTCTCGCCTTGTACATCAATTTTATTTTTCTCTACATATTGTTTACGCATATTCCATAAAATAGTCAAATCATCTGAATCTATTTTATTTAATGCATAGATTCGTATAAATCGAGATCCATAATAACCTTTCAAGCTATCTGGAATCCCTTTTGTTCCTTCTCCTAGAATACGAGTATTAAAATATCCCTGAATTTCTTGTTTCGATTGATCAATAATGATAAATCCTGAACCATCCAATATATATATTTTAGTAGCTCTTTGTTTAAGCGACTTTACATTATTCGTGATAAAAAACGATGTATCCAAATCGATGAGAGATGATTCATAACCTGATTGATAATAAGGCTCTATATAATGAGCTCCCTTATCCGTAGCATTTAGCATATCGGTAAAGTTATGCTGTTCTTCAGCTGTAAAATCCCGAAAACTACTTATATTCTCAACATGGCGCACGCCCTTTTGATAGTTTTTTAGTTGTCCTGGATCAATATGTGTTCCCTTAAATTGAACTGCATTAAGGCGAATGGTATTATCCCTTACATTATAAATACCATAACCTTCATAGCCTAAAAAATATACGTTGTCACCGATTTGCTTCATCGCCAACAGTCGCTTCGATATAATAGCATCATTCGATGTAACCATCAATGTATGCTGTTCTGGATCAACTTTCACAGACTTTACATCATCATTAACCATTGACATTGCCCAGTAAGACAATCCCATTAAAAGAATGGCAACAATGATAAAGCCCAGTCGTTTTGCATTCATCTTAACCCCTTATGAATACACATCTCATATTATGTCTTTAGTGTTTGAATCCTATCACCTATGGATTCCCCATTATACGTAAACTCTTTATCTAGCTCCATCAAGGGCGCTAAAACAAATAGCCTATCCCAAAAATAAGGATGAGGAATCACTAATCGCTCATCATTAATCGACATACACGCACCACCATCTGATAGAGCATATACAATATCTAGATCAAGTGTTCTTGGTCCCCAATGAATATCCCTCTTACGTTGAGCTTCACACTCTAATGACTGTAAGACATCGAGCAACTTATGAGGTTCTAAGGAGCTAGATACACGCCAAACGGCATTTAAGAATACATCTTGCTCTGTATAGCCCCAAGGCTCTGTCTCCATAATGGAGGAACTAGTAATGTTATGAATTTGAGGATGTATTGAAAGCGAATCATATGCGCCCATAATAAACTGACGGCGATTTCCTATATTAGAACCTACACTAATATAGTATGTATACATTAAATTTGACCTCGAGTTGTTACAACCTCTACATAATCTAATACACCTGCTATTGGCACAGATGGTTTTCGCACGGCTACACTTAGACCGATAATGCCTTGAAAGTGTTGATACAATGTATCCGCAATCAATGCTCCTATATGTTCTAAGAGATTACAACTTTCACCAGTCATAATGGAAGCTACCATGTCATAAACCTCAACATAGTTGATAGAATCCTCTAACATATCTGTTTGACCTGGTTTTGTTAAATCAGTCTTGATTTCAACATCTACGTAGAATCGTTGACCTTGTGATTTTTCAGAATCTAAATTACCATGATACCCATAAAAAGCCATATTCTTTAATATGATTTTATCCATAGTAAACTCCTTATTCGCCCCGCAATAATCCGTCTGCTACAGCTAGAGCTCGTTTATGCATCAATACATTATGCACGCGAACCATATCAATCCCTTGGAATACCCCGGTAATACAAGCAGCAACAGTGCCTTCATCGCGTTCTTCTGGAGGTAGACCACCGAGCATTGAGCCTATAAAGCGTTTGCGACTAGGTGCCAATAACACCGGATATTCATAAGCTGTAATTTCGCCTAATCGTTGTAATACCTCAATGTTTTGTTCCTCGGTTTTACCAAATCCAATACCTGGGTCGAGCCAAATATTTTGTGGTTGTACACCTTCTTTTAACGCTTTATCAACAGCCGAGAAAAAATAGGCTTTCATATCTTCAATGATGTCATCATAATTTGTATCATTGCTATTATGCATAATGATAACTGGCACTCGATATTTTGCTGCTACAGCAGCCATATCAGGATCATAATGCAATCCCCATATATCATTTAGAATATGCGCCCCTTTAGAGAATGCATAATCTGCCGTTTTTGCATGGTATGTATCAATAGAAACAGGAACAGAGGATGCTTCTAATACAGGATCCAATAGTACACTAAGGCGTTCAATTTCTTCATCCGCATTCAATGGAGTGCATCCAGGGCGTGTAGATTCAACACCTAAATCGATAACATCAGCCCCATCTTGAATCATTTGTTTAGTCCATGTAACGGCTGTTTCTGGTGTATTATGCAATCCGCCATCAGAAAAGGAATCTGGTGTACCATTTAAGATTCCCATAATTAATGTATGGTCAAATAAGCGTAATGATTTTCCATCACTCCAAGTATATTGTCTACGTTTATACATTTGTGCCTCCTAACATAGCCAATGCTTCGTCTCGCAAAGAGCCAGCCTCTCGTAATAGGCCTCTACTTTCTATAGTAACAACTTGCGAACCTTGTTGCAAAGTCCCCTTCATCAACATACATAATTGTGTTGCTTTAAGACGTACAAAAACACCGTCTGCTGATAAATCACGTTCTATAGCGTCAGCGATTTCTCGAGTTAAGCGTTCTTGTAATTGTGGCTTTCTACTTAACACCGTAATTACATCATTAAACTTACTTAAGCCAGCTACACAACCACTATGTGGTTGATATATCACATCTACGGTACCAAAAAATGGCAATAAATGATGTTCACACATTGAATAAAATGGAATGTCTGTAACGGCTACCAAACCATTGTAATCCGTAGAAAACAGTTCACCCCATAGTTTCTTTGTTTCCTTCCCGACACCAGAAAACAGCTCTTCATACAATTCTGTTACACGGGTCGGCGTTTTTTCTAACTCCGGCGCCTTTGTATCAACGGATAGAGCACGTAAAAACTGTTCTATACCTTCTTTTGCAAGTTGATTCATAGGCCCTCCTAAACAATTTTCGTTGTCCAATCCTCTATATTCCAAATATCAGTGACCCAACCTTCATAGAATTCTGGTTCATGACTAACGAGAACAATGGTTCCCTTAAATTCACGCAACGCCTGTGCCAATTCTTCCTTAGCATAGATATCCAAATGATTTGTCGGTTCATCAAGAACAAGAACATTATATTTCTTCTGCATCAATTTGCAGAGTCGCACCTTTGCATTTTCTCCACCGGATAGGACACGCATTTGAGATGTAATATGTTCGTTCGTCAATCCGCATCGCGCTAGTGCTGCACGAACCTCAGCATTCGTCATAGCCGGATATTCATTCCAAATATAATCTAACGCAGTTTCCGAGTTAGATGGTGCATCTTCTTGAGCAAAATAACCTACTTCGAGGAAATCACCCTTCACCAATTCGCCACTGACAGGTTTTAACAATCCTAAAATGGTCTTTAACAATGTAGTCTTACCTAAACCATTGACACCGCGAATAGCGATTTTTTTGTTTCGTTCAATTTGAAAGTCTACAGGTCTTGTAAGCGGTTCGTCATAACCAATCTCAAGGCCAAAGGCTTCAACAATAAAACGACTAGGTGTACGACCTTCTTTAAAGCCAAAGGATGGTTTGATATATTCCTTCGGTTTTTCAAGGATTTCCATTTTTTCTAACCGTTTAGCACGGGAATTTGCCATACCGCGCGTAGCCACACGTGCCTTATTGCGTTGAATGAAATCCTCCATACGCTCAATTTCTTGTTGTTGTCGTTCATAAGCCTTACGCGCTTGTGCCTTTTGAACTTCATAAGCCGCTTGGAACTGATGATAATCTCCCGTATATCGAGTAAGGACAGCTTGCTCAATGTGATAGATGACATTGACTACGGAGTTTAAAAATTCCATATCATGAGAGATTAGAATGAATGCATTCTCGTAATTTTGCAAATAGTTTTGCAACCAATGAATATGTTCTACATCTAAATAGTTTGTTGGTTCATCTAACAGCAATATGGTCGGCTTTTCTAATAATAGTTTCGTCAACAAAACCTTCGTACGTTGACCGCCACTTAACTCAGATACATCACACTCTAAACCAATATCCATAAGCCCTAAACCTTGTGCAGTTCGTTCAATGACCGCATCAATCTCGTAGAACCCACGTTGTTCTAAGATTTCTTGCCATTCACCGACTTGTTCTAAGAGACGGTGCATTTCATCTTCTGATACATCACCCATTTTATTGTATGCATCATTGATCTTTGACTCCATAACATACAAATCATCAAAGGCACGTTGTAATACATCGCGAATTGTCATGCCCTTTTCGAGTACTGCATGCTGGTCCAAGTAACCTACTGTTACTTGATTAGACCACTCTATTTTGCCTTCATCTGGTGGTAGTTTGCCGGTAATGATGTTTAAGAAGGTAGATTTACCTTCTCCATTAGCACCTATTAAACCTACATGTTCCCCCTTTAACAGTCGAAACGATGCATCATCTAATATTTGTCGTGCCCCAAAGCCATGAGTCACATGGGATACTGTTAATACACTCATTATCTATCTCCATCGGAATAAAAGCCGTCTAAATAAGACGGCTTAGTTCACACTAATTAATATATTTATTGTACCTTGATTACACTAGATATGTCAAAATTTACACTTCTAATGATTCCGCATAACGCAAGGCAACAACGGCCATAATCTTAGCACCTTTAATAGCTTGGTCCAATCCATAAGGAGACCCTGCAGCACAAGCAAACTCAGGAGTATGTGCTTCTAACTGATTCCCTATATTCAAAGTAGGCTGCGCCGTAGGCACTTCATAGGATACATTTCCTACATCGGTACTGCCATCGGCCTCATCGGGTGGTAATTTTCGTGGGCTTTCACCAAACTCAGTCATCACCTCATCAAACAAGGATACTAAACGTTCATCTTGCCTCATATCCTTAAATAAAGGTTCATAGTGATGCATATCCACGGTAGCACCATAGCTTGTAGCAATGCGATTAGCCTCTGCTTTAATAGCTGGTAAAATAATAGTTTCTAAATCAGATACAGTAGCGCCACGTACTGTCATTCGTAATGTAGCCTTATCGGTTACCACATTGGGTGCAGTACCAGCCTGAGTAAATATGACACCTACGATGGCCCCTTTGGGAAAGATATCTTGTTTCATCATTTTAATAGATTGATATAAATCAACAGCACAATCTAACGCATTAATTCCAGAGTCAGTCAAAGATGCAATATGACATGACCGTCCATGAAAGGTTACCTCTAGAGGATGGGTAGCCAGCGAGGTACCGCCCACCTCATTCTCTCCGCCTGGATGAATGATGAGAGCCCCATCATAGCCATTAAAAAGTCCTTCATTAGCCATAAACACCTTGCCACCAATGGTCTCCTCGGCTGGGCATCCAAAAAAAGTTGTTCCCCATGTATCGCGAGCGGTTTGACTAAACGCTATAGCGGCACCCATGCTCATGATGGCGATTAAGTTATGTCCACACCCATGACCTAATTCAGGCAGTGCATCATATTCACCTAAAAAAGCCATTTTATGCAAACGCTCTAATCCTATATCACTTCGCATAGCGGTACGCAATTCAGGGCATTTCGTTAGCCCTACGGTCGTATCAAAGCCATGTTGCTCCATATAACGGCTAATTGTTTGTACAGCACGCACCTCCTGTTGACCTAATTCAGGGTTGTTATGTAAAAATAATGAAATCGATTTCAACTCATCTTGTATACCATCAATTATGGTACACGCTTGAATTTCTCGGTTCTTTAAATTCATATATCCATCCTCATGCCGCCTTATAATGTACGTTGTTCTGTATAAGGCGATAATACGATTGTATTAGAAATATATCGAAAATGAACATGCCCACCTAATGGCAATGTCTGATGCGGTGTACCATGTCCCGTCGGCACATAGCATACAAAGGGATCGGATAGATGTACCGCTCTATTTTCTTCCATATATCGAAGAGCTTCATAACCTATGTCGTAATCAGATTCGTCCTCATCCCCTTCGCAATCGGTAAAGGTGCCAATCATCATCCCCTTTATCCGACTTAACAAGCCGGATAATCTCCATTGTTGTAACATACGATCTAGTTTATATGGTGCCTCACCAACATCCTCTATAAATAAAATCGTATCCTCTATGCTATCATCCTCTAAGAAATAAGGTGTGCCACACAGCATAGAAAGCATAGTCATATTGCCACCGCGCAATATGCCGTCCCCTAGTTCTGTACCAATAGCCCCTCGAGGCGGCTCAGGTAAAGGCTCAATAACACGAAGTTTACCTTCTAATCCCTCAAATAAATGGTGTATATCCTCATTTCGTGATTTAGTAAAATCTACGCCCATTGGCCCATGATACGTAACAAGACGACTATATCGATTGATAGCCATGTGTAACGCTGTACAATCACTATAGCCAATAAATGGCTTTCCATATTCACGTATAGCGGTGTAGTCAAGACGATCAATATAGCGCATCGTACCATACCCGCCACGTAACGCTAACACCGCATCACATGGGGCAGCAGTCATCATCCATTCAAACTCTTGTGCCTGCTCCTCAGGACTACCCCCATACAAACCAGTGCGATAACAAGATTCACCAAATATAATCTGATAACCATGTTCCTCGCATATTTGTTGTATCGTGTCTAAAGACTCATCACTACTACTTGCAGGTGCTATACACCCAATAGTCATACCTTTTTTTAAACACCTTGGATACTTCCACTCCATAATTCCTCACATATATAGCATTGTTTACAAGGTCATGTACTAATAGTAACTATAAACGACCATACATAAATCGTAAAACACAAAAAAGACGTACAATTTGTACGTCTTTAGTGTATCTTATTTATATGCTTTTTTAAAGTCTACTTGACCAAGTACAGTCCAGAAATAGTTTTGAATAGTTCCATTAGATACATATGGTTGTGTCGTAAAGTACAATGGCATAACTAAGGATTCATCAAAAATCATGCGTTCTGCTTTATGCATCAATGCATCACGTTCTGCACTATCTGGGGTACTGCGAATACGAGCGATAAGCTCATTATATTCTTCACTATGATATTGGCTGTCATTATCTTCAGCAGAAAATACTTCTAAGAAGTTTTGTGGGTCCCCATAGTCAGCAACCCAGGATGCACGAGCCACTTGATATTTGCCAGCCTCGCGATTGGCAAGGAACACCTTAGTCTCTTGATTCTGCAATCGTACATCAGCGCCAAATGCTTTATGCCATGTTGCTTGAATGGCTTCTGCTATCGCTTTATGCATTTCACTCGTATTATACAAAATCGTAATCGGTGGCAATGGATGATTTTCATCATAGCCAGCCTCTTTTATCAATTCCTTAGCTTGCTCTACATCTTCATATACAAGATAACTACCGGCTTCACGGAAATCATCAGTTCCATTGCTTTCAAGCATACCATATGGAACAAATGCATAAGCTTCTTCCTTACCACCTTTTACGATGTTCTTTACAATTTCCTTACGATTAATAACCATGGAAAAGGCTTTACGTACATCAGGATTGGTAAAAGGTTCTGCTTTCACATTAAATAGGTAATAATAGTTACCAAGCATAGGGCCTATGTGCAATAAACCAGCTTCTTCTAACCGTTGTTGATCTGCTACAGGAGGTTCTACCATCATGTCCGCTTCGCCACCTTCAACGAGAGTGAGGCGTGTACTTTGAGATTCACTAATCGGCCAATTCATCGTTTTTGTTACAACTTCATCAGCATCCCAATAGTTTTCATTTTTGACAAAATTGAGCTCTCCATTATGTTGCCAACTCAACAATTTATAAGGCCCATTAGAAACAATTGTTTCCGCATTATTGCCCCAATTTTCATTATTTTCTACAGTTTTTTTATTCACCGGATAATAGCCATGAGAGGCCAATAATTTTAAGAAATATGCTGTTGGATGTTCTAAGGTAACAACTAATGTATCGTCATCAATTGCTTCTACACCAACATCATTGCGATCGGCTTTGCCATTATTGAAAGCTTCGCCATTCTTAATCACATATAACATATAAGCGTTATCAGCACCTGTATCCGGATCCAAGGTTCTTTTCCAAGCATACTCAAAATCATGAGCTGTTAACGGTTCTCCATTAGACCATTTCAAATTAGGTCTCAAATGGAATGTATATGTTGTACCATCATCTGACATAGTCCAACTCTTTGCTATGGCAGCCTCTGGTTCGCCTTTATCATCTAAACGAACCAAACCATCAAATAGCTGTAATTGAACGGTCGCCTCAGGTGATGTACTAGACTTAGCCGGATCTAGTGTTGATGGTTCTTGTTCCAATACATATCGTATCGTATGCTCATCAACAATCTTAGGCCCGTTAGTATACCCAAAGACGAGTAGCAATATACTTACGCCAAAGGCTAGTACCACGAGCTTAAGCAATTTACGTTTATCCATCATGGTAATGCATCCTCTACAAATTCTTTCATAATGAGCCCCATCTGAGCTCCTAGTTGTTTTGCTTTATCATTACATAAATGACTCATTAATAAAACAAAACAAAAATCTCCATTCATCGTTTCTATAATGCCCGCATCATGCTCAACACAATCTAACGAACCTGTTTTATGATGGAATATTACATCCTCGCCCCAATGAAATGGCAATATATCTCTGAACTGTTGACGCCCTAAAATATTCCACATCTCATGGCCATATATGGTATGACGCAATTCATATATATGATGTAACAATACAGCCATATCCATGGCAGTAATATAATTTTCTCGGTTTTCTTTTACCGCTGTAAAATCCATCATCATACGATTGATTTCAAAATGTTCAAGCCCTAGTTGTTCAGCTCTGGCATTAATATTTTCCATGCCCAAGGCTTGTATCAATAGATTAGTCGCCCAATTATCACTGAGTACCATCATCAATCGACATAGCTCTAAATAACTAAAACTATGATTACCCACCAATTCCATCAAGGCGCCAGCCCCTTCAACACGAGGGCTCCGACTCAATGCAATCGTATCGTTAAGATCGAGTTGTTCTTGTGCTGCTAGATGAAATACATATTCCAAAATCAGCGTTTTTACCATACTAGCACCAGTATGGACAATCGTTTCCTTAGAAGAAGCTACTATGGTAGCCTCCTCCCCTTCATTCAGACGCGTTACCATATAGGATACAGTGGCATCTGAAGGCAACGTATCAAGCAAAGCTGCCAATTGTATTTCTAAGGATTTCCCTACGATTAACTGTTCCATTATTTACCCCATTAAATATGCCAACATGCAATTCTTCTATCCGCCCATTCACGGAGAGGTGGTCGTTCTTCTAAACATCTACGTTCAACATCTGGACAACGATCACTAAACAAACATCCCTTAGGCGGATGCAACGGACTCGCCGGTTCTCCTTTCAATGGAGCGCCAATTGGAGCCCGCGGAACCACTTCGCCAACCATCTTCGTAAGAGCCTTTGAATATGGATGTTGAGGAAACTCATAAATATCAAGAGCAGGCCCCTCTTCCATAACAGCCCCTAAATACATGACCACCATGCGATGGCTAATGTAACGAACCATAGGCAAATCATGTGAAATAAAGAGATAGGAAATGCCATGTAAAGCTTGTAAGCGC
The DNA here is from genome assembly GCF_041431435.1 of Veillonella atypica. Taxonomy (NCBI): domain Bacteria; kingdom Bacillati; phylum Bacillota; class Negativicutes; order Veillonellales; family Veillonellaceae; genus Veillonella; species Veillonella atypica. The sequence continues at coordinate 16,875 of NZ_JAPVXV010000006.1, read as the reverse complement.
TCTAACAACGTCATAATCTGAACCTGTATAGACACATCTAGTGCCGAAATAGGTTCATCAAGAATAATGCATTTAGGCTCCATAATAAGTGCCCGAGCAATGCCAATTCTTTGTCGTTGCCCACCAGATAATTCATGAGCATATCGCTCACCAAAAGACATATCTAAACCTACCTGTTCTAACACCTCTTTAACACGAATGACACGATCTCGAGGCGTATAATTAGGGTTTAACTCTAATGGCTCTTCTAATATTGTATTAATCTTTAATCTCGGATTAAGAGATGCATATGGATTTTGGAATACCATTTGCATCATATCCCTCGTTATATCTTTATGAATATATGGATTTACTTCAATTCCATTCATATAAATAGAACCTGATGTGGCTTGATGTACGCCCATCAAGGTATACCCAAACGTAGATTTACCACATCCTGACTCACCAACAATACCTAGTGTTTCGCCTTCCTCTTGGTAAAGACTAACACCTTGTAATGCATGTACCGTTTGTTTTGGTCTAAACAATCCGCCAGAAAGGGTAAAATTTTTAACGAGATTGTCTGTTTCCCAAATATATCCCATTAAAGTCCCTCCAACTTTGCTAACCAACATGTATACTCATGATTATTCCCAACATTGGATATCATAGGTATACGTTTTCCACATATGCGCATCGCCCATTTACAACGCGGATTAAAGGCACATCCACGAGGTAATTCATACAAATCTGGCGGTTGTCCTTCAATGGCCTTTAATTCACCATGCCATTTTCCCTGCGGCAAAGACATTAACAGACCAATTGTATAAGGATGACGTGGATCATTAAACAAATCCTCTACCGTAGCAGACTCAACACATTTACCAGCATACATAACCATAACGCGGTCACATAATTGTGCAATAACACGTAAATTATGGGAAATAAATATAATGCCTATTCCCGCTTCTACAGCTAAGGTCTGCATAAGGCGTAAAATTTGTGCCTCTGTTGTTGTATCCAGTGCAGTTGTCGGTTCATCACAGATTAAGATTTTAGGACGGCCCGCTACAGCCATGGCAATACAAACCCGCTGACGCATACCGCCACTCAATTCATGAGGATATTGGTTTAACCGCTTTTCTGGTGTGGATAGACCCATTTTTTTCAACAAATCGAGAGCTATCGCCTTTTCATCATAATCATCACCATAGGCATTGCTACGATGAATCACCTCATAAATTTGCTCACCAATTGTCAATATCGGATTCAATGCGGTCATCGGATCCTGAAATACCATGGCTACCGTAGTACCCCGCAATTCATTCCAATCTTCTTCCACATAGTCTTGACAATCTTCACCATCAATTTCAAATTTTTCTGATTTTATTTTAGTACGACCTTCCGGTAGTAGGCCCATCAAAGAATTAACCATGACCGATTTACCGCATCCGGATTCACCAACAACGCCTAAAATTTCACCTTTTCTAAGCATGATGTCCTGATTGCGAATAATGCGCAAAGGGCCTCTAAATGTATCGATGGTAATGGATAGATTTCGTACATCTACTAATATATCATTCATCATCTATCCCCTTCCTTTGGATCAAACACATTGCGCAATCCATCCCCTAAGAATACGAACCCAAGCATAGTAACACTAATTGCTAATGCAGGGAATATCAATTGGAATGGATACGATCTCATACTACTAATCCCATCAGATGCCAAAACACCCCAGCTTGCCATCGGTGCATTAACACCAAGACCAATAAAGCTCAAAAAGGCTTCTGTAAAGATGGCATCTGGAATCGCCAATGTCAACGTGATAATGATAGGACCTACACAGTTTGGCAAAATGTGGCGCCATAGAATACGCCATTTAGGAATCCCCATTGTTTCTGCTGCAATAATATATTCCTCTTCACGAACTTTCACAATTTGACTGCGTACAATACGTGCCATATTAAGCCAATATGCAATCCCCAAAGCGATAAAGATTGATGTAAGGCCTGGGCCAATAACAACCATTAACAAAATAACGTATAACAATAATGGAATACCATATAATACATCGACGATAGCCATCATAATTCTATCTGTTTTACCACCAAAGTAACCTGCGATTCCGCCATAAATAACGCCGATTACAAGATTTAATAAGGCAGCTACAATACCAATGGTTAAAGAAATACGCGCACCATACATAACGCGAGTATAAATATCACGGCCTAATGTATCCGTACCAAACCAATGTGCTAAGCTAGGACTTTGGTTAGCATCTACCAAGGATTGATCTGCATAAGTATATGGTGAAATCATAGGGCCAAAGATTGCCAACACAATCATAACAGCTATGATGCCTGCACCAACTACGGCCAATCGATTTAACTTAAATCGTTGCCACCAGTTAGGACGCACTATAAAGGAGGATTCTCGAATATTCGTATCGCGTTCAATAGGTAAAAAATCGTTTCTATCCATTACGCACGCTCCTTCTCTGTTGTTACCCGAGGGTCGATAATCGGATAAATCATATCAACAATAATATTCAAGACTACAATCAAAGTACTATAAAACACAGTAACACCAAGAATAACCGTATAGTCACGATTATAAATAGATGTTACAAAATATTGACCTAAACCAGGAATGGCAAAAATTGTTTCCACAATAAAGCTACCGGTTAACAAACTAGCAGCTAATGGGCCAATGTAGGTAATAACAGGTAAAATAGCATTACCTAAAGCATGACGGATTAAGATATTCCATGCACCAAGTCCTTTGGCTCGAGCTGTGCGAATATATTCTTGTTGATATACATCAAGCAGTCCACTACGAGTCAAGCGTGCAATAAATGCCATAGGCTGTGCGGCCAATGTAAGTACCGGTAAAATCATATACGACGGACCACGCCACATCGCTACTGGCAACCAACCCAGCTCAAAACCTACCACATATACTAGAACTGCACCAATAATAAAGGTAGGAACAGAAATACCTAATGTGGAAACAAATGTAATAGCATAATCTATTATGCCATTAGGACGCATGGCACTAATAGCACCTGCTGCAATACCTCCTACAACGGCAACACAAAGAGCCAATAGGCCCAATTGCGCAGATACAGAAAATGATTCACCTATAATATCATTAACAGAGCGTCCTTCATATTTATAGGATGGCCCTAAATCCCCTGTAACAACACCACCAATATAATCAGCATATTGCTTCCATAAAGGATCATCTAAATGATATTTCGCCTCTATGCTAGCTTTAACTTGAGGTGGTAATTTTTTCTCACTTGTAAAAGGTCCACCAGGTATAGCATGCATTAAAACGAAGGTAATACTAATAATTACCCACAGTATAACAAGTGCGCTACCTATGCGCCGTAAAACATACCTTGCCATTCTATTCTCCTCCATACAATAAAATTTCTATATTATTATACTATATTATGACTCTAAATTTAAAGGTATAGATTTAATATTGTAATAAATATTTTATTTTTTATTTATTTCTTTTAAACTACATCTATTAAAAACTCATCTATTCTTCATATTATATCATGCATTACAGGGGCTTTCTATTATTCCACTCGTTTTACAGGTTTTAACGAATACAGTACAATACATATATACTATATTGAGGAGGTCTCTATGACTACAGTACCAAGAATACTTACTATACAAGATATGAGTTCCATCGGACGTTGCTCTCTAACGGTTATGCTACCAATCATCAGCGCTCTTGGGTGCCAAGCAGTACCATTAGCAACAGCTGTATTGAGTAACCATTTAGAGTATCCATATTTTGAAATCGTTGATTTATCTGATCATTTAACAGCATTTATGGATTGTTGGGAAAAGAATGAAATTGATTTTAATGCCATCGTCAGTGGATTCTTGGCCTCACCAGAGCAAATCCATCTCGTAGAGGAAGCAATTAATCGCTTCGGTAAGGATAAAATGGTCATTGTCGACCCTGCCATGGCCGATGATGGACGCCTCTATTCTATATATACACCAGATATGGTAAAAGCCATGCGCCATCTTATTTCTAGAGCTCATATTGTAAAACCCAATTACACAGAAGCTTGTTTTTTATTAGATAAACCATTCTCTACCGATTCCATTTCAAATGCTGAATTGCACGACATGTGTAAAAAACTACACCAATTGGGACCTGAACTCGTTATTATGACTAGCGTACCTTCCGACACAGATGCAACGATTGCCGTATACGAAGGTTCAACTGATACAGTAATAACATACTCTGTTCCTCTTATTCCTGTGAAAGCTACTGGAACTGGCGATATTTTTACATCGGTTTTATCTGGTGCCATCATGCGTGGTTTTACCGTTCATGAAGCTGCTCAACTGGCGATGAATTTTACTACAAAATCAATCCAAGCTACTGTAGATAACGTAAAATCCATGAAACATGGTATCGCCTTTGAACTTGTATTGCCAGAATTAACTAATCTATCCAAATAATCCGTTTAAATTGTCCAAATAGCCTGTTCATGATATACTTAAACACATAGAAAATATACGTTATGTTTATTTTTATAAAGGGGACTTCATGGATTTATTATATCCAGTTCTACGAACTGTACTAATCTGCTTAGTAGGTTTTGGTATAGCATATCAGGGACGACGTAAGGGCTATACCATATTCAACCTTTCGGGGCGCTTTAACAGACTACAATTTATCATACTCTTCATAGCTTTGATGATACTCTTCTATATCGTAGATATCATCGAGGAACGTTTAATCGACTACATCGTAACGTTGCCTGCATATTGGGCTACACGTATTTTTGTAGGCGCATTACAGGCCATGTTATTCCCACTAGCCTGTGGCTTATTCACTAGACGGATACATGATATTGGATTTAATGGTTGGGCTGGTATTTTATGGGCTACCATTATTATTTTCATCAATACCTATTCGGCGGTAACACCGTTAAATTATTTATTAGATTTATTCGTCTGGATAATTGGCTTCCTATTTTGGGTCTTACCGGGTCAACCAGAGCCAAATAAGTATGGCTATCCTCCATTTATGAGTCAAGAGCCAGTACAATCACAACCAATTCCAGAACCACCGACACAAGAGGAACAAGAGGTTCGAAAAAAAGTACGAAAACGACGTAAAAAAAGATAATAAACCTAGTCTAACAACAAAAGGCTGAGCCAGGAGGCTCAGCCTTTTTGTTATGCTATGTAGTTAATTCATCAACAACATTAATTCTATTAATGTACACCCAATATAAGCAATGATAAATTTAACCTTTTGTTTTCTAGCACGATCATCATCTGCTATTTTCAATCGATTAGCTAAGAACCGTTTGTCTCGAATCTGTAATAATAATTGCTTAATCCGCTCTTGACTTTGAGAGGCTACACATTCGTCACAATCTGTAGACAACGAAGCTTGCTGCATGAAAATGCGTCGATGCAACTTACGCAATTGAATTTTTATATTATTATGTACAAATGCACTTTGCCACTGTTTTCGAGAGTCTACATACATATATACATACCGTGGAATATTCATTACTAAGAAGGATATAATAAAAATCCCTAATGAAATTAAAAAGTATGTAGAAAAAGAAAACTCTAAAGTCTCAGTTGGTAAATAGTGATGAAGAATTATAAATGTAATCCATACACCGATTGGTAACAGTAATACAGCGGCAATATCAATGGATCTAACCCAACTCGTTCTCGTTGGCACGTCAGGAACTGTAAATGTATCTACTGGATCATGAAATGCATAATAGTCTAATTGCAATACAGACTGTCCAGTTTTAGGATTTCCCAATAAAACAGGACCTGTACTACCTACATGACGTTCTGGCAAAGGAATAAATTTTTTGATTCTAGAATTGGGTACTAAATCAAATTGAAGAATTCCCTTCTTTTCAAATCGCACAGTAGAGCCTAATCGGCCAATAGCAATAGGATTAAAAAATATGCCAAATAGGCTAAGGCACCAGTTGCCTAGGAGGTGGAGAATCGAGTTCAAAATAAACCCACCGGTATCTATATTAGCAGTATCTAACTTAATAGCAAAGGAAGATGAATAGTCATCGAACCACACATCTTCGATGGTAAATTCCACATTAATCACATTCCCCCATTTAGTAATAATGGAGAGAAATACTTGGTTATTCGGCTCAAATTCAAAGGTTACAGAATAGATTAACCAATGATTTCGAAACGCAGCACGGAGCATCCGATTGACCATATCCTCTTCAATATAGAGAATTCTATGATCAAATAGTTCTCGCTCCACAGGTGCAGCCATAAGTGTCGTATCCTGTTCAATAATAGGAGAACGTTCATTTAATGCGTCATCCACCAAAGATCGTAATTTGGTGAAGATTTTTGTCATAGTCGCTCCAATATATGCACACTACACAAGATTTTTATACCTCAAACATTACAATTATACCATAATTTACCTGTTTTATCGAGGTATATACAGAGATTCACTAAGGCCTTTTCATCAGATACTACTTATACACTGGCCATCGTAAGTCGACAATATGCATAGAATCGGCCTTTCTTAGCAATTAACTCACTAAAGGTTCCATCTTCTACAATACGACCTTTTTCCATAAAGAGGATACGATCCATCAATTCTAAACCTTCTAACTGATGTGTAATATATAAAACAGTTTTTTCTTTTGTGAAAGCTAGAATATCATTATGCAATTTTCGTCTTGTTACTTGATCTAACCCCTCCAAAGGTTCATCGAGAAGTATAAGTTCAGGATTTCGCAAGAATAGTCGAGCTAAAGCAACACGTTGACGTTCACCGCCGCTAAGACCTACCCCTCCGCTGCCTACAATCGTTCGTAAGCCTTTTGGCAACCGGGTAACTACATCAGATAAAACAGCTTGTTCTACAGCACGTTGTACCTCATCCGCACTTGCATGCGGCTTGGCAAGGCGAATATTGTCCTCCAGTGTGGCATGAAAAATATAAGTGTCTTGTGTGATAGATCCCATTAAATTTCGCCAAGAATCAATCGTAACACTCTTTAATTCATTGTGACCTACCGAAATATAGCCAGAGTAATCATATAGCCTTTCTAACAAGGAAAACAATGTGGTTTTACCAGACCCACTAGCACCAACAATAGCAACAGCCTGTCCTTTTGGTATATCTAATGTTAAATCTTTATATATAAGTGATGAGTGATCATACCCAAAATTAACATGTTTCAATGATATCGTATCCATAGAATCTAAATCTACACAACCTGTATCCTTGATTGGCAGAGGTGCATGCTTAATTTGTAACAATCGACGAATCGCTACTAAACTTTCATAACCATGATGAACGGATACAATCATAGGCTGCAGCGCTTCAAACCAAGCTTGAATACCAATGGCACATACTACGACCATAACACTTGCCCAAGGGCCAGTTAATACATTACTTGCTAATAGGGCCGCTAACACAACTATAATCTGTACAATAGCAATAAACATCGTATTTCCTAAATTCATACCTTTAGAAATACGCCCCTTATGGTACTCTACATCATCTATAGATTGCATCATACGTTCCATAACTAGATTTTCATTATGGTAACTAATGATGTCTTCTAAACTTTCTAATGTATCAGTCAATGTTGACTTGAAGTGACCTTGTACCTGACTGATCATATTTAAGGATGTACGATGATAACGATATATGCCATACGGTAGTACAACACCTGTCGTCAGTGCAGCACACCACACAAGCGTTGATAAATGCGCATCTATAGTACCGACACCAAAGGATACCAATATAGTTAATACAATGGCTGCTACAGGAGGAATTAAGGTGCGTAAATAAAAGAATTGCAGTACTTCAATATCCGCCATAATTCGATTGAGCATATCCCCTGCGCCCCATCGTTTAAATATAGCTGGTGCCAATGGTTCTAGATAGGTATAAAACCATACACGCAACCCATACAAACCTTGAAATGCCATTTTATGAGATGTATACCGCTCAAAATAACGACATACAGCACGGCTAATACCAAAGAAGCGCACACCTACGATAGCGAGACTCAAGTAAGTGATACCAGGTTGTAATGCAGCCGATGCCAGTAACCAAGAAGATACGCTCAAAAGCCCTACATTCATGAATACGGTCAGAGAAGTGAAAACTAAGGCAAGTACTAAGGACCAACGAGCAGGTTTTAATACGGAAAATAACAATTTCCAACCTTCAATATCACTATACTTAGTTTTATCGGCTTCATATGGGACTTTACTATTACTTAATGCCTCTTGTTGTTGTGTCAATGGAACCTCAAGCTTAGAAACATATGACACATCCTCATCATCCATTACAAACGAACCAGTCCCAGCATCTACTAGCGCCTTAAAATAACCATTCTGTGCCAACAAGGATTCATAAGTTCCCTGCTCAATTATTTCACCTTGACGCAACACATATAACTGAGAGGCCCACTGCATCGTTTGAATACGGTGCCCTACAAGAATAACAATTTTATCCTTCATCAAGCGCTGTAATGCACAACTGATTTGAGCCTCTGTATTCACATCCAAATGGGATGTAACTTCGTCTAAAATAAGAACTTGTCCACCATGTAAAAAAGCACGTGCCAAGGCAATACGTTGTAATTCGCCACCACTAAGTCCCATGCCTCCTTCACCAACGACAAAATCCAAGCCCTTTTCACAAATTACATCATGTAGCTCCGCTAGTTTGGCTGCTTCTAAAAGCTCGTCATCACTTACATCTTGTCCAAAGGCAATATTATCTCGTAGCGTACCATGCATAACATGAGGTTTTTGAGACACATACGTAACCTGTGTACGCCACCAATCCATAGAACAAGTTGATAAATCTATATCATTAACATATACACTGTTCGAAGGAGCCTCTAAAAAGGCACCTAATATTCGTGCAATCGTCGATTTACCAGCCCCACTTTCACCAACAAGCATAATCGGTTTATTGCGACATGCCTGCAATGTAATATTCTTTATACCATTGCTTGTTTCTGGATAGGTATAATTTAAATTATCTAGGCGTATGGATTCAATTGTCCCTTGAATACGACAATTGCCACCTCGAGGTAATGCAATAGGTGTATTCATAAAAGCATCAAATTTAGCAAGTGCAGTTTTACCAGACATACCGGTGTGAAAAGCAGCTCCTAATTGTCTAAAAGGTGTATAAAACTCTGGAGCCAACAATAATATAAAGAAGGCTGGAAGAAAATCCAAACCGCCATCTAATAGTGTAAGGCCTAAATACACCGCAATGATAGCTGTACTTATTGTGCTAACTAATTCCAAGACGAGGGCAGATAGAAAAGCCACACGCAATACGCGTAAGGTAGAGTCTTTAAATTCATTAGACAGTCGACTGATGACTTGTATTTGTTCCTTTGCACGACCAAACACCTTTAATGTGGTAATGCCTCGCAATACATCTAAAAAATGACCTGATAAGAGACTCATCCGATCCCATTGCTCTTGATTCATCTTTTCCGCTTGTTTACCAATCAAAATCATAAACAATGGAATTAATGGTACTGTACCTATTAAAATAGCCCCGATAATAGGCATTGTATCCATTATGGCAATCCCCATTACTAGTGGGATGATAATCGCATATATCATTTGAGGTATATAGCTCGAAACATAGGCCTCTACTTGTTCTAATCCATCAGTAATGAGATGTATCGTATCACCTTGAGATTCTCCTCGTTGTATACCTAATCTAAATAGATGCGCAAGAGCTTCTTTACGCAAAATAGATTTAACAGAATGGCCCAAACTAGACGATATATGTTCCTGTATATAAGAAAAAGCCAAACGTAATATGATGAGTATAGCAAGCCAAGTAATTGTATTAATTTCATCTACCACAGTATGATCAAGAAAAATCAAATTATATATTAATGTGGCAAAAAACCAAGCTTGTCCCACTATGGAAAGACTTTGTAAGATACTAGAAATAATTAATGCTAACAATACGAGTTTTTTACTTTTAATGACGCGAAGCGCCGTTTTCTGTATCATATCTAACCCCCTTTAAATCTAATTTTATCAATATTACTTTCATCTTACCATAAAAATGAGGCGTGCCGCTACAGCACGCCTCACAAAAGGGATCAAACTTTCACAATCGGTGAAAGTACCTATATTAATAATGTAAGTCTTTTTCTGTTACACGATGACGGAATGTCCAGTATACCCAGATTTGATATGCCAATACGATTGGTACAAATACCAATGCAACAGCAGTCATCAATGCCAATGTATATTCAGAAGAAGATGCATTTGTAATGGTCAAGCTCCACGCTGGATTTAAAGAAGAAACCATGATGCGTGGGAATAGACCTGCAAAATATGTAGCCGTAATCAAAATAACGGAAAGAGAGCTAAATACAAAGCCCCATTTTGTATTGCGCGTACGTGCTGCAGCCCAAGAAATAAGGAAGCAAACAACAGCTAAGGCACAGAAAATAGTAGCTAAGATAGAGCTGTACAAATCAGTGTATACATAGGATGCAATAATCAACGCAATCACACCGATTGCAGTAGGTACACCTGTAACGAGAGATGCTGCACGTGCACGTTCAGAGATAGGACCTGCTGTTTTAATAGATGTAAACAAACCACCATGGTATGTAAACACTAAAACGAAAGCAACACCACATAATACAGTGTAAGGGCTAAGTAAATCCCAGAATGTACCAACATATGTCATCGTTTCATCAATAGGTGTACCTTGGATCAAGTTACCTACTGTTACACCCCACAATAATGCAGGAACGATAGAACCGATGAAAATACAATAGTCAAATACTTTACGCCATGTGCGATTTGCACTTTTGGAACGGAATTCAAAAGCAACGCCACGCATGATAAGTACAGCAAGCATTAAGAACAATGCCATGTAGAAACCACTAAACAATGTAGCATATACATGAGGGAAGGATGCGAATAACGCACCACCAGCAGTGATCATCCATACTTCATTACCATCCCAAATAGGACCTAACGCATTAATCATTTGACGACGTTCAACGTCAGTTTTACCAATGACTGGTAGAAGAATACCTGTGCCATAGTCGAAGCCTTCTAAGAAGAAGAAACCTGCAAACAATACACAAAGCAAGATGAACCAGATCACATTAAGGTTATTCATAATTAGTTCCATAATCTTGCCTCCTCTTTTTCTTCTACATGGTAAATTGTTTGCCCATCAGGGCCTTTTTTAATGTGTTCTACAGCTAAATACAATGCAGCAATAGCAGCTAAGATATAAATAACTGTAAAACCAATGATAGTAGTCATGATTTCAGGAGCTGTAACGGATTTAGAAGCACCATTAGCAGTCAATTGAAGGCCATATACAAGCCATGGTTGACGACCTGCTTCTGCAACAAACCAACCAGTGGATTGAGCGATGTAAGGTAATGGTAACATCCAGAAAATAATTTTCAAGAATGTTTTATTCTCTACGAGTTTACCTTTAGCATTTAATACCAAGCCGATGAAAGCAACTAATAACATAATGGAGCCAGCAGCTACCATGATGCGGAATGTCCAGAAAATACCAGGAACATCTGGAATGTAATTACCAGGGCCATATTGAGCTTCAGATTTAGCTTGTAAATCTTTAATACCTTCTACCTTACCAGATGTAAAGGAGTTTTGTGTTAAGAAGGATAAGCCGCCAGGGATTTCAATGGCACCTGTATTTTGTTGTGCTTTTGTATCGATATTAGCTACCAAAGAGAATGGAGCTGGATCTTGAGTTTCCCAAAGAGCTTCCATAGCTGCCATTTTCATAGGCTGTTCTTTAGTAATATATTGGCCTTGATGATGACCTGCAAAAGCACCTAATGTACCAGCAATTAAGGTAATTACCATACCCCATTTTACAGAGGTTTTATAGAAATCAACATTGCTCTTACGAATCAAGTGCCATGCGCTGATAGCCATAATGATGACACCTGCTGTCATGGAACCATTTAATACAATATGAGCAAATTGGCCAGGTACATAACCATTAGATACGATGGTTGCGAAGTTTTCCATTTCCGCACGGCCATTGCGAATTACATAGCCTACAGGATGTTGCATAAAAGAGTTTGCTACAAGGATCCAGAATGCGGATAAATTGGTACCTAATGCAACTAATGTTGCCACAGCAGCATGCGCTTTATTAGATAAGCGACCCCAACCAAAGATCCAAACGCCCATAAATGTAGATTCCAAGAAAAATGCCATTAATGCTTCAAGGGCAAGCGGGGCACCAAAAATATCACCCATAAAACGAGAATATTCAGCCCAGTTCATACCGAAATGGAACTCTTGAACGATACCTGTTACAACACCCATGGCAAAGTTAATTAAGAATAATTTACCCCAGAATTTTGCCATTTTTTGGTAAACTTCTTTACCGGTGCTTACAAAGGTCCATTCTAAAATGGCTACGATAACCGTCATTCCCAATGTGAACGGTACAAATAGCCAGTGATAGATAGATGTTAGCGCGAACTGTAAACGTGCTAAATCCAGTGCTTCAAACATGTCTTTTCCTCCTTAGAATTGACTCAAAAATACACACTTGATGAATGTCTTACATCGTTACGCATGAGATACACAAGGATTCATGGTCTCTAAAATCTCTTTTTCGCGCACAGCTAATTTATCGAAAGTCACACTTTCCATCTGTCTTACAAGTTCAGCTTGTACAACAGACATAGCTTCATTAACTGCACATTGGCCCATACATGCTTTTGAGCAAGAACCGACATCATACAAACAACGCTGTAAATACGTATCCCCCTCAACGGCTCTAATCACATCGAGCATGGAAATATCTTTGGGCTCACGATTTAATGCAAATCCACCATCCACCCCGCGGAAGGATTTCATGATTCCTGCTGCAATAAGGCTGCGCATTATCTTAAGCAAAAAACGTTCTGGAATCATCTCTTGCTCAGCCAATACACCGCCTGTTACCTTCTGACCAGATGGTAACATCGCCATGTGCAAAATCATGCGAAACGCATAGTCCGTGGCTTGATTTAATTTCATAAGCACTCCTTTTCCAATAACAACGTCTACGTATTACTACATTTAGTATAAACGATATAAAACAATACTGCAATGGTATTGTTTTATAAAACTGTAATTAATATCACAAAAAAGGACTATTAGTAAGATACTAATAGTCCTTCTCATTTATTATATGCAGTTCTAAAAGAATGAGCCAAATAGAAGATGTCCTATTTCATAAGCAATGGCGGCTACTATACCAGATAGTGGAATTGTTACGAACCACGCCATGACCATAGAACGCGCTACGCCCCAATTTACTGCTTTAATACGCTTAGAAGCACCTACCCCCAACAAAGAACCACTCACAACATGTGTGGTACTTACAGGTAAATGCAAGAATGTAGCAGTAAAAATAGTAATAGCAGAGTTTAAATCCGCTGCAAAACCATTAATGGTTTCTAATTTAAAGATTTTTGTCCCCATGGTGGAAATAATTTTCCAACCACCAACAGCCGTACCAAAAGCCATCGCAGTCGCACAGCACAACTTAACCCACAATGGAACATCTAAGGTATCAATATAACCACCGCTAAGTAAGGTCAATGTAATAATCCCCATCGCCTTTTGTGCGTCATTAGAACCATGTGAAAAAGCCATCATAACGGCCGATACGATTTGCATGGATCTAAATCTATCATTTAAAACAATAGGAGAAAATCTACCAAAGATGAGTAGCAACAATTTCATGATGATATAGCCACCAACCATTGCTACTAGTGGTGATAAGATGAGAGAAAAGAAAATCTTTAAAATCCCTGATTCATTTAAAGCATCAAAACCTACTGACCAGCCTACGGCACCAATGATGCCACCAATTAGTGCATGGGATGATGAACTAGGGATCCCCCAGTACCAAGTCAGTAAATTCCATGCGATGGCCCCGATAAGGGCTGCTGAAATGATACCACTATTGATAAGAGATGGGGACATAACAATATCACCACCGATTGTCTTCGCAACCCCTGTACTCACCATAGCACCCAAAAAATTAAGTGCCGCCGTCATCATGATTGCTTTTTTAGGTTCAATAGCACGGGTTGAAACAGATGTGGCAATCGCATTAGCCGTATCGTGGAAGCCATTGATGTAGTCAAATGCTATGGCTAGAAATACGACTAGCCAAACTAAGTAATGTGACTCAAGCATACTTCAATACTACCCGGCGGAATGTACCAACCAAATCTTCGCAACCATCGATTACATCCTCCATGGAGCTTAAGATTTCCTTCCATTTGATAATTTCAATTGGATCTGTACATTCTGTAAATAATTTCGCCATTTCTTCATGGTAAATATTATCTGCTTCAGATTCAAGTTTCAACACTTGATGTACACGACCTTCTACCTTCACATGATCCTTTTTAAGGCTACCCATGTAACCGATAGATTTATTGATATGTTTAACACATTTTACGACGATTTCACTCATGCGAATGGCACCATCACTAGGTTTACCTACATGATACATAACCATTTTATCCATGATTTCTTTGATATTATCAAGTGTTGTATCTAATTGATCAATCAACAATTGGATATCCTCACGGTCCATCGGTGTAATGAATGTTTTACGCAAGCGATCAACTGTTTCATTAACTAATTCATCCGCAGCTTTTTCCTTTGTATCAATTTCCAAGAATGCTTCTTCTTTAGAAACTTCGCCTTTGAAAACGCGTTCCATCATTTCCGCACTTTCATAGGTAAGTTCAGCATGATTTTCTAAAATACTAAAAAATTTTTCTTCTTTTCCTTTTAATTTAAAAGCCATGGAGATCCTCCTGATACAGTACTGTTAGCTTCTATAATTACAATACAATTATAGCATAGTAAATCAGTGCATGCCTATCTATTTATTTATTGATTTCTCGCACCAAATGAGGCATTTCCGGAATAATTAATTTTCTCATGCCAAGGGTAACGGCACCCACCGAACCAGGAATAGAAAAAATTAATGTATTCGAATTTACACCTGCCTCTGCACGAGATGCAATAGCTTTGGTACCAATATCCTCCGTAAAAGATAGATATCTAAAAATTTCACCAAATCCAGGTATAGCCTTTTCAATAATAGAATCCACGGCTTCAATGGTCACATCACGCATGGCAATACCGGTGCCACCTGTAGAAATGACCACATCTATTGATTCATCATTACACCAAGGAATAATGGCATTACGGATTTCATCGTAATCATCGATGACAATCTTTCGAGCTACTACATTATGATTAGCAGCTTCTAATAATTCTTGAACCTTATTTCCGCCTTTATCAGTTTCCATAGTCCGTGTATCAGAAACTGTTAGGACAGCGACATTGAGAGGTCGATGTAAAACTTCTTGAGACATATATCCTCCTAAAATAATGGTATTAAACCAGCCAATTTTGTAAATCCATTATCCCGTAATGTATCTCGTAATTGCCATGTATAAGTAATAAATGGCGCGCAGTGCAAACGCATCCAGAATGATAAATACGGTGTATCACCTTGGAATATGGCCAATCTTGGCAACGCATATAAATTTTGACCTGGCTTAACCGTCCCCGGTGTGACTGTGAAAGCCATCTTATACCCGCTTTCACTAGTAATGCGTTGAATTTCGGCATTATTGAAACCACCAGGATACGCTAAGTAATCGATAGGTTTTCCCATGAAAGCCTGTAATGTATCCTTACCACCTTTGATTTCATCATCAAGTTTAGAAGGATCAATGCGCGTTAAAATACTATGATGATTAGTATGACCTTCTACAATAAACTTATGAGCGTCCATAGTTTTTAATTCATTGATAGACATAAACCGTTTTGTATTAACAGCATCGCTAATCATAAATATGGTTGCTTGCATATCATAGGATTCTAAGATAGGCAAAACATCCTCATAGTTGTCGATATAACCATCATCGAAGGTAAGAACAATCGGTTTATCGGGGAGTTCCTTGCCTTCTGTCACATACGCATATAAATCATCGAGGCTAATCGTATGATACCCTTCGTTATGTAAGTACTCCATCTGTTTCTTAAACTGTGCCACATCAAGTGTCAGTGCAGAATGATACTTATCATTAACTTGATGATAATTTAAAACGGGAACACCATAAAGCTTATAATGCGATGATAAACACCACATACTTCCTAACGCTATGAATAGTAATGCAACACAAATAATGATCGCATATACTATACGTTTACCTATTGTTATTAACATTATTAAGAACCTTCTTACAATATAAAATTATAACTTCATACTATTCGAGGATAACATAACCGCTCTTTTGTTTCAATGAAAAACCCCTCATAGGTCATTCTAAATTCATATAAATAACCTATGAGGGATAACAAAAAAGGCTAACCATTCGGTTAGCCTTTTAGCTTAATCAGCGACTTCCTATCACTCCTCACTGTGGATTTCTCATCGCTGCTTTGCAGCTGGAGAAATCTTACGTTCGGATGAAGGTGATGTGTGGCTCCCATGCGTCGCTACGCTCCTCTGTTAGCTCACACCCTACCTTTCCCAGGTTCCCTGGTCGGATAGGAAGTCGCACATGCAAAAAAAAGACACACCCTTAGGTGTGCCTTTAGCTTAATCAGCGACTTCCTATCCTCCCAGGCCGTCTCCAGCCAAGTACTTTCGGCGTTTACGAGCTTAACTACTGTGTTCGAGATGGGAACAGGTGGACCCTCGTAGCTATCGCCACTGAATCTGTCAGAGTTTGTACTCTGAAAACCACATAGAAGTTATATATATTTGTTGCACATGTCTGCTTATTGT
>NZ_JAPVXV010000005.1:0-237690 GCF_041431435.1 Veillonella atypica | reverse complement strand
ATAGGCTCTGCTTATGCATTTAAAGATATATTCTTTAAATAGTATAATACAGTCCTTATTTGGGTTACCATAAAAAGGTATCTCTTTGAACCGCGCACCCCTTAATGATAGACCCGAAAGCTTAACGTTAAGGAGGTCGGTTTTTCAGCCCTCTGTCAAATGTTGGGGCATTCACTCTACGAGTCTTCTTTGGCACCAATCATATGTATGGTTGGTGCCATTCTTTTTGCTCAAAAGTAGAATACATACTCTAAATCTGGCTCTATAATAAATGTTGGGGTGACACCACTATGGTGTCACCCCAACATTTATTATAGAACCTTTTTATTTTTGTATGTATATTGTTTTTATAAAATATACAGTTTACAATTTAATTAAGAATAAGTTGATGTATTTTTTAGTTTTATCTGGTTGTGATTGAGATATTTAGACAAAGCATAATAGGGCTATTGTTAAGTTTTATTATTTAGCTTGGTAGAGAGTTTATATGAAAAAAAGTTCAAAATTCTATGCAATTATTATTCTTATTGTAGCTCTTTTAGTGATGATTGGTTATTATTTGTATAATAATCAGCAAAAAAATTTTGATATGAATTTACAAGGGAGTTTAATACGATTAGATTCTCATGTTTTAACTGTTTATAATGTGAGAAATTTTAATGAATATGAGACTATTGATCTCCATTCCATTGCTAAAAAATTCGATTCAGTTATAAGGTATGTTGCTTATAATAATGAGGCTTTATACTTGTTATTAGAAGAGAAGAATCATACTTGGAGCATTTTACGTATTACTAATAATGCTATGAATTTATATGCTTTACCTATAATTGAAAATGATGCGAAACGATATCAGATTGTGTTGGATAAAGATAACATATTAGTTGTTATGAACCAAAAAATATATCAATCAGAAAGAGAAAAGTTTGCATTTCACTTAGTTAGTCAAGAGTTTTCATATAAAAATCAGTTTATATTCTCACCATCTTTATATGGATATGTTTATATGGATAATTCTAATGTTGTAAGAAATCTTCAAAATACTGTTAATCTTATCTCTTTAGATTCATATTCGACATATAATGGAATTATTAACAATTCATATCTTGTATTAACTAGAATGCCTGAGAAGAAAAGATTTGGAGAAATATATGATTTAAATACTGGTGAATATCGAAAACTGACTAAAGGTCCATTATATAACTTTGGGAGTGTTGGTGATGTTGTGTTGTTGGAAATAGAGTCAGATAATGGACAACCTGACTTTTTTGCTCCTAATTTGTTGGTTAATCCTAGTCGATATAGTAATAATCATATTACAGATTATGAACCGTTCTTTTATGATATAAAAAATGATGTGATTATAAAGCTTCCAGAAGGTATATATAATCGTGCTTTAGGTCAGTCAATAACTTATCAGTCAGAGGAGTTTAATCGAGAGGCGTTACAACAATTAAAATTGTTGTGTGAAAGTAGTTATAATTAGTAGATTGAAGAATTGATATTTTTGTACACCAAATAGGTATGACTAAGGGGCTGCAACTAGAATGCGGTAAAACCGGATCCTGTTACAGCCCCATGATTGTAGCCTTTTTACTATTAAAATGATTTTTTACCTAATGTAGGATGACTACACCGTTTTAATGTTAATGTATCAATCATATGAACCGCTTCATCCAATGTAAGGTCCTCTCGTTTTGTAGGTGTTTCGAGGACTGCCAATGGATGGTCTGTGCCCACTTCGCCGGATGGCAAATAGATATATTCTTGATTGATTGTATCGCCAAAGATATAGCCTGCTTGTAAATGCTCTTTATGAATGCGACTCATAATGCTCCTTATATCGTATTGTATTTATAAATCTCAATATTTCATATATGATGTAACATAAGAATCTTGATTACAATATTTTTTGTATTTTAAATTCTGCATAATCTGCAGAGACAAGTTCTAATTTAGTGGTTCCAAATGTTGAAGGAATTCGTTTGAATGAATTCTGGTCATGTAAATGGCCGAATATACATATATCTACATGATAGCGCTCTATAAGGTCTGTAAAGCCTGATGGGGCGTTATTTTCATTGAATGGTGGATAATGTAACAATAGAATGCGCGTTACAGGTAGTGGTTCGCTGGTATTCTCTGTTTTAGCATGTTCCTTTTGTAACGCTTGGATAGCGTGCTCCATTTCTTGTAATGCCGCTTCGGTACGCATAATTTCTCTGTCATAGATAGATTGATCGGTATCTGGTTCAAAGCTAGCATCATCAGGACAAATATATCCGCGGGTGCCCCCAAAGGCTAAGATGCATTGATGTTCGGTGGGCTGGCTTTCACCAGTAAGTGTATTAACCTGAGTTGTGAGGTTGATGATGCGGGCTGTACCATGACCTTGTATAAAGGTAATGCTGTCGCCCATAGCTTGTTTCATTTTGTTTGCCGATGACCACCAATAATCGTGGTTGCCGCGAATCATAAATTTTTGGCCCGGAAGGCTGGCGATTTCCTTGAGGTCGTAGAGTGCTTCATCGAGGCGCAAAGCCCAGCTCATGTCGCCTACGAGAAAGATAATGTCTTCATCGGTGACGGTGGACAGCCAATGTTCTTTTATACGTTGCCAATGATTGTCCCAGTGGGGACCGAATATATTCATCGGCTTCGTAGGTGGATTACCCGATAGATGAAGGTCTCCAATGGCGTAAATGTTCATATATGTCCTTACTAGAGTCCTCTAACCTACGGAACTCGTAGCAGAGGGTTCTTATTTCAATTCAAAATAGGGTGTAATATTCTGTAAAATTTTCGCAGCTCGTTCATCATTGCACGTTTGTGGAATTTTATAACCCACGTAGAGCGGCGTTGTGATATAGCGAGGAATTACCTTGATATATTCGTAACCATCTTCTAGTTGATAGAAAAAATAGTTATAGGATTGGGAAAATTTTGCCAAGCTATCTAACACATAGCGTATGGTCTGTTGTAAGCGCATGGCGATGGAGCGGACAGGCGCATCAGGTTTATACCGCAAATTGTATTCAAAGAATCCAATAATAGGGTGTTTGGATAAGGTGATGCGGATATCCTGATCTTCGTGTAATAGCCAGCCATTCATGTTTTTGACCGTAATGTCCTCGTGATAATCGTAGTTGCGTAGGCCTATAATTTGGCTGTGTGGATGGCGAATGGAACCGCCAGACATGGGACCGTGGTTTTTAAAGAATAGAACGGATTTATATTCCTTTGTGGCAATCGTTTCATGCCATTTATCTAGACCGAATTGAATGATCCGTGTTGCATCATCAACGGAAAGAGTAGATAATTCGCCTTGGTCGCCTTCTGTTTCAACGATGACCGTAGGCCACGTGTCCTGCAAAACAGGATATTTATTCATAAGCCATATGATGTGACCATCTTGTGCCAAAATATCTGTTAACTTTGACCGGTCGCAGAATGGACAGCGCACACTTGCGTCACGCATATTTACAGGCTTTGTACGCCCTAGTGCAATGTCAAATATAAGTGGTTCGTTCATGGTGCGCCTCCTTTCATCTCATACCTTTAATCATACCATAAATGACAGTATTACACATGAAATAATGGTATAATATATTAATAATCTTTACCAAATTATAGGAGGTCTTATGAAACCTACAACCTTGGTATTTCCCATAGATGAACAACATAGAATTTTGCTGGGCCGTAAAAAACGCGGCTTTGGTGCTGATAAATATAATGGCTTTGGCGGTAAAATCAATGCTGGTGAAAGCTTTCGCCAATGTGCCGTGCGCGAACTATATGAGGAATCGGGCATACTCGTTGATGCATCTAATCTAGAATGTGTAGCTCTTTTTGACTTTCAGTTTCCCTATGATGAAAGTCTAACCCATGTGGGCTATGTATATTTTGTGCATGTTACCGATGTAAAACCTATTGAATCAGACGAGATGGAACCGCATTGGTTTACATTCGCCGATGTCCCTTATGAGCATATGTGGGAAGGGGACCGTACGTGGCTTCCTATGCTATTAGAGGGCAAGTTGCTAAAGGGGCCTATCCGTTTTGGTCCAGATAACAGTCATGTGGAGGACATGCGTTTAACAGAGGTCGATAATGTCATGGAAAGTGAATTGTTGGCTCGTATCGATATATATATTAATGAATAGAGTGTAGTGAAAGTATAGGATGTGCTTTCACATATACCTATATTGAGGAACTATGAAAGAGATAAATAACCCCAAGTGGGTACCACAGTTATTGGCATGGTATGATGTGAATAAACGGGATTTGCCGTGGCGTGATTGCGGTGACCCCTATAAGGTGTGGGTATCTGAGGTGATGAGCCAGCAGACCCGCATTGAGGCGATGAAGCCTTATTATGACAATTGGATGCGTTTGTTTCCAACGCTAGAGGATTTGGCAAAGGCCACAGAAGATGAAGTGGTCCATGCTTGGCAAGGCCTTGGCTATTATAGCCGTGCTCGTAATTTACGCCTTGGCGTGCAAGATGTGGTGAACAATTACGGCGGTGTGGTGCCTCACAATCGCAAAGACATGGAATCTTTGAAAGGCGTTGGTTCTTATACGGCTGGCGCTGTACTATCCATGGCCTATGGCGAGCCAGAGGTGGCCGTCGATGGCAATGTACTGCGGATTTATGCCCGTTTGTACGGCATATTCGATGATATTTTGAGCACAAAGGGCAAGAAGGCGATTACCTCTATCGTAGAGGACACATTGCCTCACGATAGACCGGGCGATTTTAACCAAGCCTTGATGGATTTTGGTTCAGCCGTATGTATCCCTAAAACGCCACGCTGCGGTGAGTGCCCTATCGTCAATATGTGTTATGCGTACCAACACAATGTAACAGATCAATTGCCTGTGCGCATCAAGAAAACTAAGGTTGTTGATGTACCTGTATTTGTAGGTATCCTCAGCTATGGCGATTATTATTTGCTACATAAGCGCCCTAATCGAGGCCTTTTGCGTTCCATGTGGGAATTTCCATCTGTAGAAAATTCAGATTCCTATGATGCGGCAGAATTTGGTTTAACTGAGCTCGTAGGGGCATTGGGCTTTGGTCTATCCTTACAACCAGTTATTGTGAAAGAATTAACTCATGTATTTTCTCATCGTAAGTGGTTTATGAAGGCCTTTCGCGGTGATTTACATTACGAAGTTGGCTCGGCACCAATCGAAGCGATTAAGAAGCAATTGCCGAAGGATTGGATGCTTATTAAACGGAATGAATTCGCTGATTATGCTTGGGCAGGACCTCATGGTAAATTGACAGAATTATGTCCTATTGTAGAATAAATTTATTAGACGAATACTGATTTCGTTTCAATGTATTAGCAATTACTTGATATACAGTTAGGAGCGTATATGCAATTAATTATAAATATTGTGTTTCTCGTGGTGCTAGCCATAGCCTTTCTAGGCTTTTGGGGATTGTACCTCTATTTATGGAAACCGAAAAAACTATGGCCTGCGTGGCTAGGCTATATTTTGGTAGTAGCTGGTTGGTTCTGTGCGGTGCGATACTATTTCTTATACCAAGTTGACCTATACGGCACGCCTTGGTACGAATGGCTTAACTTGTTTAGAACGGAAAGCTATGGCGTAGTATTCGCCATATTCTTGTGCATACCTGTTTTTATCGTATTGGCCTTGATCTATGCACTGGTGAACCGTATTTCCCATAAGCTCCCCGTAGAAGAACGGACAGGGCGCCGTGCTTTCTTTAGAACCGTAGGTACCCTTGTACCATTGGCTGCTATGGGGGGCGCTGGCTATGCTGCCTATGAAGGACAACGAGAAATCGTTGTAACCCATGAAAGCTTTGGTTATACCAATCTACCGCCAGGACTTGTAGATTACAAGATTGTACAACTCAGCGATATCCATATTGGACCGAGCATCGACCTAGATGACTTTGACGAAATCTTGCGGTTAGCACTACTAGAACATCCAAATCGCGTAGTCATTACCGGTGACCTTATCGACAAAATACAATGGTTACCTGAAGTCTGTGATCGCTTAAAGGTATTTGCAAAACAAATTCCTGATGGCGTAGACTATATCCTTGGCAATCATGAATTCCATCATGATGTAAATAAAATCGTTGATGATATTAAAACAAAAACGCCATTAAACGTATTGATTAATGACAACATCCAAATCATGGGTGGCAAACAACCGGTCTATATTGCTGGCGTATCCTATGATAATGAACGTCGCAAAGAAAATCGCGAAGCCATGATTGATAAGGCCTTGTCCGGTATCCCTAATAATGCCTTTGTTATTCTGTTGGCCCACCATCCAGAATTCTTTGATGAAGCCATCGAACGCAATGTGCCATTAACCTTGTCCGGCCATACTCATGGTGGACAAATTATCCTCTTTGGCATGCCTTGGGTACCGATTGGTACACCATATGTAAAAGGTCGCTATACAGAGAAAAATAGCGTATGCTACGTAAACAACGGATCTGGACACTGGTTCCCTATTCGTATTAACTGTCCGAGAGAAATTACGGTTATTACATTCTTTGATGGAGTAGCTTAGTAAACAAAAAAAGGACGCTATAGTCTAATCTTCAGTAGTATATACTGAAGAATTTAGAACTATAGCGTCCTTTTATATTCCGTTCATTTGAGGTATGAGAGGATGTTATAGATATGTCAAAGAGATGTGAGAGGTTTATTTCATGCGAACTGCTTCGGCAAATTCGTCTTCGGTCATGAGTTTTTCTTCCAAGATGATTTCTTTGATAGAGCAACCGCGTTTGTACGCTTCTTTTACGACCTTAGCACTCTTATCGTAGCCGATGTATGGTGTTAAAGAGGTAGCAATCATAAGGGATTGTTCTACGAAGAATTTAAGTTTTTCAGGTACGAATTCTACACCGTCGATGCAGTGTGTTGTGAAGGAATTCATCGCATCTGCAAGGAGGCGACAGCTTTCAACAAAATCATAGATCATGATAGGCATGTACACATTCAATTGGAACGCACCGCTGCCTGCACAAAGTGTCATTGTTGTATTGATGCCGAATACTTGGGCACATACCATAGCAAGAGCTTCGCATTGGGTAGGGTTAACCTTACCTGGCATGATGGAGGAGCCCGGTTCATTTTCAGGTAGATGCCATTCGCCATAGCCACAGCGAGGGCCGGATCCTAAGAAACGAACATCGTTCGCAATCTTAAACAATGTAGTAGCCAATGTGTTAAGTGCGCCGTGAGCCATCATGAACGCATCTTTCAAGGATAGACCTTGGAATTTATTATTCTTAACGCGGAATGGAGCGCCTGTTACCTCTGGCAATACGGTTTCCATAACGTCTAGATATCCCTTAGGTGTGTTTACACCTGTACCAACGGCAGTACCGCCAAGGGCAACGTCGAGTAGATAATCAGCGTTTTGAAGGAGCATCATTTTGGCAGTTTTTAGACCATCCACAAAGGCGCTAATTTCTTGATCTACCATGATGAAAGTAGCATCTTGTAGGTGAGTACGACCAACCTTTTGCAAGCCTTTGCCTTTTTCTTGCAATTTTTCAAAGGATACAATAAGGCCGTCCAATGCAGGAATTACGCGTTTTGTAATTTCAAAGTACCCGCAGATATGCATTGCTGTTGGGAATGTATCATTTGTACTTTGGCCGCGGTTTACATCGTCGTTAGGATGAAGTGGATTAGCTTCATCTAACTGTTTAGCCCGGTGAGCGATAACTTCGTTCACATTCATGTTTGTTTGTGTGCCAGAACCTGTTTGGAATACGGTCAATGGAAATTCATCATCCCATTTGCCATCTACGATTTCATCTACTACTTGAGCAATGAGTTTCGCTTTTTCCTCAGTTACTGCGCCACATTTTGCATTGGTTAAAGCACATGCTTTTTTGACAAGCGCAAGCGCTTTAATTTGTTCAATAGGAATGCGATGGTCACCGATCTTAAAGTTATTGAACGAGCGTTGCGTTTGAGGTCCGTAAATTCGTCTAGCGTCGACTTCGACTGGTCCCATTGAATCATATTCAATTCTTGTTTCCATAATGTTTACAACCTCCTTAAAAGACATGCCGACCTTATCGTCGGTTCCTCTCTATTATATACAGAAAAACGAAAAAATATAATAGAAAATGATAATAAATACCAATTAGATATAATGCGTGCATGGCTATTACCTTTATACATATTTGATTTATATCTATAAATTTGTGTATACATAGCACATATATGGTTATATTTATTGTCAACATCGCTTTAACACGATAAAATGAATATAGCTTATAGTTAGTTTTATTTAATTTATAAGAGGAGGTAAGTACTTATGAAACATGATTTTATGAGCCATGACCTTCACTTGCCGGAACTTACGTTGCGTGGGATGTTATTAGGTGCATTGATCACTCTAATATTTACGGCATCTAACGTATACTTAGGTTTGAAGGTCGGTTTGACATTCTCGTCATCCATCCCGGCAGCCATTATCTCAATGGCAATTTTACGTTTCTTCAAGGATTCTAACGTTCTTGAAAACAACATGGTACAAACGCAAGCATCTGCAGCTGGTACCTTATCTGCAATTATTTTTATCTTGCCAGGTCTTTTAATGCTTGGTTATTGGCAAGGGTTCCCATTCTGGCAAACATTCTTGATTTGCGCATGCGGTGGTTCCCTCGGTGTGTTATTCACCATTCCATTGCGCCGTGCCATGGTAGTGAACAGTGACCTACCATATCCAGAAGGCCGTGCAGCAGCCGAAATCTTGAAGGTCGGATCTCATAATGGTGGTGAAGTTGCTAAATCTGGTTCCGGTATGGCAGACATCGTTTCCGGTGGTGCTGTAGCTGGTATCATCAGCCTTTGTGCTAACGGCTTCAAAGTTCTTGGCGATAGCATGAGCTTCTGGCTTCCAGTAGGTAGCAAAGGGATTACTCAAATTCCATTGGGATTCTCCACAGCGTTGTTAGGTGCTGGTTACCTTATCGGTATCGCATCTG
Organism: Veillonella atypica; assembly: GCF_041431435.1. Classification (NCBI taxonomy): domain Bacteria; kingdom Bacillati; phylum Bacillota; class Negativicutes; order Veillonellales; family Veillonellaceae; genus Veillonella; species Veillonella atypica. The sequence continues at coordinate 228,680 of NZ_JAPVXV010000005.1, read as the reverse complement.
GTATCGCTATCCTCGTTGGTGTTCTCATCGCGTGGGCTGGCTTTGTGCCTTACTTGACTAATGTATTTGCTCCAGATGGTGGTGCAACTGCAAAATTTGCTATGGGTATCTGGAAATCTAAAGTTCGCTTTATTGGTGCTGGTGCTATCGGTATCGCAGCGATTTGGACATTGATTACCTTGATTAAACCTATCATCGAAGGTATGAAAATTTCCGTTAAATCCATGAATAGCAGCGCTGCTGAACGCGAAACGCATCGCATGGATACAGATATGAGTACAAAATCTGTATTGATCGTATTTGCCATCATCCTTATTGGTTTGGTTATTACGTTCTGGGATTTCGTATCCGCTGTACCTATTAGTGCAGGCTTGATGTGGACTCTTGTTGTTGTAGGCGTTGTAGTAGCTTTATTAATCGGCTTCTTCGTAGCAGCAGCTTGTGGTTACATGGCAGGTCTTATTGGTACATCTGCATCTCCAATCTCCGGTATTGGTATCTTGGCGACTATTATTTCTTCTCTAGTGGTATACTTCATCGCTTCTGAAAATAATTTATTTGCTACCGAAGCAGGCGTTCAATTCGCTACAGCTATGGCTATCTTCATGACATCCGTAGTTATTGCTATTGCATCTATCTCTAACGATAACTTGCAAGACTTGAAAACTGGTCAACTCGTTGGTGCTACACCTTGGCGTCAACAAATTGCATTGTTACTTGGTTCCGTAGCCGGTGCTATTGCGATTGCTCCAGTTCTTAACTTGTTATACCAAGCATATGGTTTCACAGGTGCGTTGCCTCGTGCTGAAATGGATCCAAATGCTGCATTATCTGCTCCACAAGCAACATTGATGACTACAATTGCTCAAGGTATTTTCAATGCTAGTATGGATTGGAATTACATCTTGATCGGCGTTGGTGTTGGCGTAGTAGCAATCATTGTTAACTTGATTCTTAAGAGCACAACTGCTTCCTTAACATTGCCTCCATTGGCTGTTGGTATGGGTATCTACTTGCCTCCAACATTGGAAGTACCTCTTATTATCGGTTCTTTCTTGAGCTATTTCGTAGGTCGTTATCTCATCGCTCGCGCTAAAATGCGTGCTGGTGAATTGGCTGAATACGATGTAGAACAATCTAATCGTCGTGGCGTTCTCTTTGCGTCTGGTTTGATTGTTGGTGAAAGCTTGATTGGTGTAATTATAGCTGTTATTATTGTATTGTCAGTTACAACTGGTGGTGGTGAATCTCCACTTGAATTAGTTGGTCCTGAATTTGAAAGTACAGCTGGTTGGTTAGGTCTACTTGCTTTCATCTTCGCTGCACTCTATCTAGTTCGTCGTGTTGTAACTCACAAATTTGATAAAGCAGAAGCTCTCGCTATGAAAGCAGAGCAAGAACAAGCAAAGTAAGAGGTTAACCATGAAATTAAAACAGACTGTTCTCATCATGATGGCTGCCGCATTGCCACTCACATCTATGGCAGCCGCTAGTGAAACGATTCCTGTAACAAAGGATACTGGTGCTGTAGTAGCACAAAATAATCGTCACGATGTGACATATCGTCTCTCTAGCACGGCTACGCCAGAGCAAAACAAAAAATTACGTTCCGTAGCGAATAAAACTGATCGTGGTACTATCGAAGTGGTAGCGCCAAATGCAGATCGTTATATGGATCGTAAAGAGGTAGGCGTATCTCCTGTAGATGCGACTACAGATCATTTGAATCTCGTATTCCCAGAGGTTAAATCTGTTAGCCCTATCGTTGAAAAAGCCATTAATACAACGATTAAGAAATACGTGTCCAAGGTTCAAAATGACACTCAAAAATTGAACGAAAAAGAATCCAATAAAACGAATGTCATCATGTACTATGATGTAAAAACGGATAAAAATGGTATCTTTAGCGTTTTGATTCACACCTATACAATGCGTGATGGCGATGCAAATGGTGTAAATTATGTAAAAGGCTTTACATTCAATACTACAACAGGTCGTCAATTATCCTTGTATGATCTTGGTGGTTTGAATAAGAAGGAACTCGTTAATGCTATCAATAATAATCAACAAGTGAAGGATGCCGTTGGTGCGAATGCTACATTCGACAAAATGCCATCTGAATTCTACACAACTGAAGATTATTCGGTAGTGATGATTCTTCAACAAGATGTGGATACAATCCATAGTGCTGGTACCGTATATGTACCAGTTGGCAATTTGCGCGACCGTCAAAATGATGTGACCAAATAACAAAACTAACTATATGTGTCTGTATTGTTAAACAATGCAAGGTGCGTAGCACCAAAAAGGGTACACAGACTGTTTTATGTGGTATAGAACTTAATACTTACTAAAAAGCCCCTCCGCTATGTGCGGAGGGGCTTTTGTGCGTATTATCCTGTATGAAGAATAGGGGGATAGGACAAAAAAGACAGCCCCGAAGGGCTGCCTAATTGATTATTTTGTTGGTTTTAATGGTAATGGGAATTGGATTGTCGTAGTCGGAATTTCCTCAGGCGGTGTTTGAACAATTACCTTCTTACCAAATTTCTTTTTAAATGCCTTTACTGTTCCAGGTTGTACAGAATCAGCCGTAATAACTAATACAGATGCATCATCTGTTGGTAAAATACTAATGATTTTACCTTGAGGTTCTTTGTTTTGATAAAGTGCCAATGCATCGGATTGGAGGTCTTCTAATTGGGCTTGTGTCAATTTGCCTTGGCTTACAATTAATGCATTATCGAGTTGTGGATCGTGAGCGTCAGCTAGTGCTGTATGAACTGTATCGAAGTGTTTTTTGTCCACTACAGAAACGTGCAATTTACCTTCCTTCCAGAAGAGAGCACCATCGTTTCTAAATTGTGTGAAGTCTTGACCATAGTGAAGGGCGTGGCTGATGACATTGGATGTTTTTTGTTCCACTTGTTGACGGTAGAGCGCATTGTGGAATGCCAATGCTTGTGGTGTTTGTGTCATACGGTAGGAAATTTCAGCCGCCTCTGCACGGGTTACGTATTTTTCTGGGTTAAACATCGTGCCTGGTGCATAGTTGGTAAATCCTAAGTATGCTAATTCACGGACTGCATCTTGTGCCCAAGGGGCTACGAATTTTTGGTCCCCATACGCTACTTGATCGAGTACAGTAGGATCATCTGTTGTATAGCCTAGATAATGTAGGTAGTTATCTGCTACCACAGCAAATTCTTGGCGGGACATATATTTTTCAGGTTTATATGTAGTGTCGCCATAGCCAGAGATGATATTCTTGCGCGCTACTGATTCAATAGCGAGGGCAGACCAACGGTCGGATGTAATATCTTTAAAGTGACTAGAGATGAACGCTGCTTGGCCATCATCGGTAATGTTGTTGAATAGGGAGGCCACTTCTTCGCGTGTCATTGGTTGATTAGGACGGAATGTGCCATCCGCATAGCCTTTCATCAATTTAGCCTTTGCTACGGCACTAATTGATTTAGAAGCCCAAAAATCACTTGGTACATCGGAGAAGATGTATGGTCGCACATCTTGGATATCCTTTGGAGACGTAACAACACCGGAGCGAAGTTGTTGATTAACAACGGTATTAGCAGGTACAGCAGTTTTGTTTTGTTCAGTAGCTGTTGTATCTTGAACTGTTGCCGTTGTTGTTACAGTATGTTGCGCTGGAGTAGCGCTTGGTGTTTGTGCCGGTGTAGCGGCAAATGCCATACCGGAAGTAGTAAGTAAAGCGGACAGGATGAGAGCCCGTAATGTGTGTGTTGATACCTGTTGCATACATATCCTTCTTAATCATGTGGTAAATATATCAAAAACAGCGTTAGATAACGCTGTTTTTGAAGTCCCCTTAAGGACTAAAGTATATCGGAGTTTTGTCGCTATTAGCGTTTTACAGTCATTTTAACTTTGGAACCAAATACCTTGGAAATACCTTGTTGTGTTTCTTTGCTTGCAGTGCTAACTACAGCGTATAATTGATTGTTTTCAACGTCTGGGAATACGGCGATAATATTGCCACCTTTTTCGTTTTTGCTGTAGTAGTTACGGAAATTAGATTCGATAACATCGTATTCAGTTTGGCTGTATTGAGATGGTTCAACTACTACATAGTTGTTGATAGTAGCATTGCCTTGGCTTGCCAAATTAGCTTTAATTGTATCCAAATCGGAATTAGATTTCAAAGCTACATGCAATTGATTGTCTCTCCAGTACATAACACCATAGTCTTGGAATGCTTCTGGTGTTTTATATGTTTTGTTGAGTTGAGTGAATACATTGTTTTCCAATGTTTCTTGTTGTTTTTGATCGAGTGGTTTTAATGTGCTGCGACGTACAGGTCGAACGATGCGTGGAGATTGTTCTGCTTTAGACTCAGAAACCTTGTCAGATTTTTTAGCCTTAGCTTCTTTTTCTACCTTTTTCGCATCAGCATCAACTTTTTTAGCATCAGATTTCACAGCAGCATCAGCTTTTTTTGCATCTGCCTTTGCAGCAGTATCTACTTTCTTAGCATCCGCTTTTACGTCTTTAGCGACTTCTTTTTCAACGGTTTTAGTTTTGTTTTCAACCTTTTCAGCGTCTTGCTTTGCATCTTCTTTAATAGCGGTAGCCTTGCTAGTAGTAGGGGCTGTTTCACCGTTTAAGATGCGGTTTAAGATTGTTGCCGCTTGTGCGCGTGTTACAGGTTGTGTTGGGTTGAAAGCAGTTGTTGCACCGGATGCTACATAGCCGCGTTGTGCCATGTATTCGATATCCGCTACATATGCTTTGGAAATGCTAGCACTGTCTTTGAATGTAACCTTTTCAGATTTTACAGGTGCATCAGGTTTTATTTTCTTTACTAAATTAGCTGCGGAAGCAACGAATTCTTCACGGTCCATCGCTTTAGCAGGGGCAAATGTAGATTTTGTTGTACCTTCCATAACGCCAGCAGCACCAACTAATTTAATAGCTGTATTGGACCAACGGTCGCTTTCAACATCGGAATAGGAAACGCCGTTTTCTTTTGTTACTAAGTCAGCAAGTTCTTGCTCGTTCATATTGTGTTGCAACACTTTGCCGTAAATGGCTGCTGCTTGTTCACGAGTAATGCTTTTACCAGGGCGGAATGTGTTATCTGCATAGCCGGATAAGTAGCCAGCCTCTGTCATTGCTTGGATGGCATCGCGAGCCCAGTTATCTTTTGTATCTGGGTATACGCCAGCTGGCAATGTTTCTTTAGCCTTTGCAGGAGCCTCAGATTTTTGTGTTGCTTTTGCAGTTGTTGTAGTTTTATCTGTAGTTGTAGTAGATTTAGCTGTCGCTGCTGGTGTAGTTTTCGCAGCAGTTGTTTTTGCATGTGTTGTCTTAGCAGTTGTTTTTGCAGCAGTTGTAGTATGTGCAGATGCTTTTGCATTCGTTACAACTGGTGTTTTCGTAGTTGTTGTAGTTTCTGCATGAGCCATGCCGAATGTAGATCCTAGCGCCAATGTAATCGCTAGAGATAAGGACAATTTATTGAGTTTCATGAGAAAGCTCCTTTCAAATTACGTTTATATACATAAATTATAGCACTTTTATGAAATAACCACTACTATAAGAAAATGTAATATATAAGGATAAAAATTAGATGAATAATGGTGAAAGTTACATTTTCATTATAGCAAATGAGAATGGTGCAATTTTGGGACTAAAAAATATCTACTTGATAAACATTTGCAAATAAAGAAAACACGGGAGTTATAGAAAAAATTTATAAAGCAGTACGTGAGTGTGATAAAAATCAATTTTGATTATTACTTTTAGTCATAAGGATATGATTTATACAACCCTAAATACGAATATAGCAATTGCTTGGACATTTATGGTGCCCTTATTTATAATTATATCGAAATGTTCTTTAAATATAACACTTTAAAGATCGTCAATTTATTGTATAGGCTGATAATTTGTGAAATTTTATCGACCTAAATGGATACATATCAAAATTTTTTTTGAGTTAAGTACTAGAAAAGTTGAGGACGAAAATATGAAAATTCATCTTTTCCAACAGTGTTTGATTGATATGTTCTACCCTCATGTTGGCATGGCTGGCGTAGAAGTACTTGAGAGACTAGGTTGCGACCTTGTAGTGCCTAAGAAACAAGTATGCTGTGGACAAATGTTCACAAACTCCGGTTACAATGATGCGGCTATGGATGCTATTAAGAATACAATCGAATGCTTCGAAAACGCTGACTATGTAGTTAGCATGTCTGGCTCCTGTGCCTTTGCTATTCGCGATGAATACCAACACTTCTTGGAAGGTCAACCTGAATGGCAACAACGCGCAGAAAAATTGAGCGGAAAAATTTATGAATTCACTGAATTCATTACCGATGTATTGGGTGTAGAAGACGTTGGCGCACGCTTTGACGAAACTGTTACATACCATACATCTTGCCACGTAACTCGCTTGATGGGTGTAAAAGAACCACCTTTCAAACTCCTTCGCAATGTAAAAGACCTTAAGTTGATTGAATTACCTCGTGCAGACCGTTGCTGCGGTTTCGGCGGTACATTCTCCGTTAAAAACCCAGAAATCAGCGAAGTAATGACACGCGAAAAAGCTTTGGAAATCGCTAGCACTGGTGCTAATGTAATTTCCGGTTCCGACCAAGCTTGCTTGATGAATATTGCAGGTATGCTTGACCGTCTTCATAAAGATGGTGAAATCGATCGCCGTATCAAAGTAATGCATATTGCTGAAATCTTAAACTGCCGCTAAGGAGGAGACGACATGGCACTTATATATGACAATCGCCCCTATAAAACACGTATAAAAGAATGTTTGGCTGATGATTTCAAAGTTGCAGCTATCAAAAAAGCACAAGACGTGTTTTATGATAAACGTAATACAGTAGTTGCGGACGTTCCTGAATGGTTAGATTTCCGCGCAGAAGCAGCTAAACTTCGTGATCACGTTCTTAACAATTTGGATTACTATGTAAACCAATTCGCTGAAAACGCTGAAAAAGCTGGTTCTAAAGTTCACTTTGCATTCGACGATAAAGAAGCGACTCAAATCGCTTTGGATATCCTTCGTGAACGCGAAGCCAAAATGATCGTTAAATCCAAAACTATCTTAACTGAAGAAATTGGTTTGAACGAAGTCCTTGAAGAAGCTGGTATCGAAGTAAACGAAACTGACTTGGCGGAATTCATTTTGCAAACTGCAGTGAGTCCTCCATCTCACATCGTAGTACCAGGCCTTCACTTTGAACGTAATAAAATCCGCGAAATTTTCGCTGAAAAATTAGGTTATACAGGTACTGAAAACCCTACTGAAATGACTCACTTCGTACGTGGTTATGTACGTGAACGCTTCTTGAAAGCTGACGTAGGTGTTAATGGTTGTAACTTTGCAGTTGCTGCATCTGGTACTTGTACTATCGTTTCCAACGAAGGTAACGGTCGTATGTCTAGTTCCATTCCTAAGACTCAAGTAATCTTCTTGGGTACAGAACGTATCGTTCCTGACTTCAAAGCTCTTGACGTAATGATGGAAATGTTGAACCGCTCTGCAGTAGGTGCTAAAATTTCCAACTACTTCTCCATGATGACTGGTCCTGGTCGTGCTGGCGAAGCTGACGGCCCTGAAGAAACTCACATCATCATTATCGATAACGGTCGTTCCGGTATCTTGGGTGGTACATTCCAAGAAATGTTACGTTGTATCCGTTGTGGTGCATGTATGAACATCTGTCCTGTATACCGTCACATCTCTGGTCACGGTTATGGCTCCGTATATCCAGGTCCAATGGGTGCTGTATTGACTCCATTGTTCAAAGGTTACGACGTAGCAGGTGATCTTCCATACGCTTCCACATTGTGCGGTGCATGTACAGAAAACTGTCCAGTAGCTATTCCATTGCATGAATTATTGATGGAACACCGTCATATTATGGCTGACATCGAAAAAACTCGTCCGAAAGCAGAAGAAGCAATCTTCACTGCAGCGGCTAAGATGTTTGGTAACTCCACATTATTCGACCTTGGTACAAAAGCTGGCGCTATCGGCATGAACTTGATTAGTAATAAAGAAGGTAATATGCCTGCATGGACTCAAGCTGTGCCTGTAATGAATGGCTGGACTAAGTCTAAAGAATTGGGTTCCTTGAAATTCAAGAAATTCCGCGATTTATATGCTGAACATGAAAAGAACAAGAAGAAGGAGAAAAAATAATGGATGAAGCTAAACGTAAACAATTTATTGCACGTTTATCTCGTGCATTAGGCCGTGATCAAGAAATGTGCCCTGCCTATGTAGAGGATTTTGATTACAGCCATGGTCCTCAAGAAACTATGTTCAAAGATTTGAATCAAGATCAAATTTTGACAATGTTTAAGGAACAATGTCAACGTGTTGGTACAAAATTCGTTGAAACTACACCTGATAAATTAGGTGAAACAATTTTGGCAGCTATCGAAGACTGGGGCAATGGTAAGATTGTATTCCCAAGCACTCCTGAAGTAGACGAATATAAATTAAAAGAATTATTCGAACAAGATGCAGCTAATAATGGCGGCACTCGTACATACTTCCAATGGGACCCAGCTAAAGGCCGTGAAGAATGTATTTCTAATACTGCAAATGCAGATATTGGTATTACATTCCCATACTGCGGTATTGCTGAAACAGCTACTGTAGTACAAGCATCTGGCGAAGCATCTGGTCGTGCTATCAGCTTGTTGCCTACAACTCACATTGCTGTATTGTACACTGATACAATCAACCCACGCATGACACAAACAATGGAACATTTGGCTGAACGTTACCACAATGATCCAGCTAATTTCCCTACAAATATCTGCTTGATTTCCGGTCCGTCTCGTACGGCTGATATCGAGCTCGTTACTGTAGATGGTGCTCATGGTCCTATCCAAGTAACATATGTCCTTGTTAACAGATAGTCCTAATACTAGAGGCTTAATATAACTAAAGACTGTATAAGGCGATCTTCCGATGGAAGGTCGCCTTTTTGCACCTTTGTATAGAATGCAAAATAGGCATACATCTATTTGTAGAAATTTCGATATAGCACTTGTAAATTTTTCGATGTATGATATACTAAGTTCATAACCTATTATTTTAATATGAATTAAACGAGGTGTATTATGAATATTCCATTCTTTACGGATTACCTCATGCTAAGCAATTCATTGAGTATTGGTATTATCGCAGTGTTTGTACTTGCCTTAATCGGTATTTATGTATTGCAACGTAAGGGTACATCCTTTGGTAATCTTGTTATTATTGGCACTATTGTTGGTGCCGTATTAGGCGTAGCAATTCAAGTTATTGCTGGTTTTCCTGATGATCCGTCTAAGGTGGTCTACATCAAGGAAAGTACGAAGTGGTTCTCCCTTGTGGGTGGTGGGTTCATCGACTTAATCCGCATGCTTGTTATTCCTATCGTATTTATCTCCATCGTCCATGTTATTTTACACATGGAGGCAGGGGCTAATCTTAAGAAGTTGGTAGTTGCCATGGTGTCCACTAACCTCGGCATGGTGGCTGTAGCCGCTATCGTAGGCCTTATCCTCGGTAATGCTTTTGGATTAGGTCAAGGTTTTGATATTGTTGAGTCCGGTAAAAAAATCCGTGAAATCAAACCGATGGTGGATACATTCCGTGCTTTGATTCCTAGCAATCCTATTCAAGCTGCTGCAGAAACAAATGTTATTGGCATCGTAGTATTTGCCATCATCTTGGGCAGCGTAGCCCGTCTCTTAAAACAAACGGGCACCAATAACATGGAAATCTTTACAAAGTTATTTGATGAGCTTCATCAATTGATTTCCTGGGTTGCCGATTTCATTATTGGCCTTATGCCATACGGCGTAGTTGCTTTATTGGCATCTACATTAGCGACACGTGGCTTGCAAGCCATCCTCGATATGGGACTTTTCGTAGTATTGCTTTACGTAGGTCTTTTGATCATGTTCGTCGTTCAAGCTATCTTAATTGCTAGCTTTGGTTACAACCCGATTACATACTTTAAAAAAGCGAAGGCTCCATTACTGTTGGCCTTCACATCCCGTTCCTCTATGGGTGTATTGCCATTGACTGTTGAAACATTGACAAAACGTCTTGGTGTAAATGCTACAACTGCTAATACAGTAGCATCCTTTGGTACTACTGCAGGCATGCAAGGTTGTGCCGGCGTATTCCCAGCTCTTGTGGTAGTTTACATTTCTAATGTAGCGGGTATTCCATTTGACTTGACAATGTACATCATGAGCGTTATCGTTATCGCCATTGGTTCCGTTGGTATTGCAGGCGTTCCTGGTACGGCTACAATGGCTGCATCCGTATCCCTTAGTGGTACTGGTCTTGGTGCATACTTTACATCCATCAGCCCAATCCTTGCAATCGATCCATTAATCGACATGGGACGTACATGCTTGAACGTATCCGGCTCCTTAACAAATGCACTTGTGGTAGATAAAATTATGGGCACCATTGATAAAGATGCGTATAACAATCCTACACAAGGTGAGGAATAATAGTTAAATAATCATATTGATTGTGAAAGCAGCAGATATTAGGTCTGCTGCTTTTTGCGTAGTTGGACTATGTGTTGTAGTAGAATGCATAGATTGTAATGCAATTAAATTTATACCCTTCTTCGGTGCAATCGAAAATAATTATTATTACATTTTGTAATATCAAAATACAAATATTTATATATATAATTGTGACTATGGATACGTTTTCAAGTATTACATAAGCGTATAATGTACATATAAAAGTTTCTATATATGCTTAATAAATATAAGCCAAGAGGTAGTACTATGATTACAGAAGAAGTAAAAGAACGTTTGATTGCAGATTATCCAAAGTTTGAAGATATGACACGCAAGTTTTATAAGAAAGAGATGTCTATTGCGGACTATAAGGGCCAGTCAGGCGCATATGGTAGCTACGCCGAACGTGGTGCTGCTACGGGCATGAGCCGTTGGCGTTTTAATTGTGGTCGCATCAAACAAGAACAAATGCGGTTCTTAGCAGATACTATCCGCAAGTACAATCTTACACATATTCATTTTACAACCGGTCAATGCTTACAAATGCATGGACTCGATGGGGAAACTATTTTACAGCTCTTCAAGGAATGTTATGAACATGGCATTTATAATCGCGGTGCAGGCGGCGATAATCCAAATGTAGTAGCCAGTATCTTACGCGGCATTGATCCTCGCGAGACCTTTGACATTTCACCATATGCGGCAGCCATTAGCGAATTTCTTATGGAGCAAATGTTTTATATCAAGATTCCCCGTAAATTTAAGATGGGTATTGATAATGGATTTGATAGCACACCACATGCTACCTTTAAGGATCTGGGGTTCAATTTAACAAAACATCATACCTTTGATGTATATGCGTGTGGTGGTATTGGTCCTAATCCTCGCATCGGTATTCCCGTAGCTCGTGATGTGCAACCTGAGGATGTTTTGTATCATGTGAAAGCTATGCTCATGGTATTTGCAAACCATGGTAACTTTAAAAATCGCGGCAAAGCACGTACCCGTTATATGCCTGCAGAAATGGGGGGCGCGGAAGCTTTCATCAAAACCTATGAAGAAACATTGGCAATGGTGAAAGAGATTGAAAAATTGACCATTAATCCTGCAGATTATGCTTATGAAATTACGAAGACGGGCAAGCGCGATGATTCGGTAGAAAATCATCGTATTCATCGTCAAAAACAAGAAGGTCTGTACTTTGTAGAATACCACCCAGTTGGTGGCGATGCGAACGTTGAACATATATTGGCGGCCCTTGATTATGCTGTTACACTAGACCAAGTGGAGGCTCGCATTGCACCGGATGAAGCCTTGTTTTTTATCAATTTGACCGCTGACGAAGCTAGAAAAATTGCGGAATTAACAGATGATAGCGCACGCGATGATTTTCGTCGTTCCGTATCCTGTGTGGGCTCTACAGTTTGTCAAATCGGAATGCAAGATTCTAATGGCTTGCTAAAGGCTGTCTTTGATCATCTTGAAGAAAAAGGTATCGATACAAAAAAATTGCCGCGAGTACATATTTCTGGTTGCCCACATTCTTGTGGAACTCATCAAATTGGGGAGATTGGATTTCACGGTGCTGTAAAACTCGTAGATAAGAAACCACAACCTGCTTTCATTATCGTAGATGGTGGTTCAGAACATATGGGTTCTGAAAGTTTTGGTAAAATGGCTGGGAATATTGTAGCTGCAAAAATTCCAGCATTTATGGAGGCGTTAGCCAATATACTTAATGAGGCACCAGAAGCGGATTTTGGTTCTTGGCGATTGACTCATAAGACTCAATATATGGAACTTGTAAAAGCATTTGAGTAAATATACTTTCCGCTTGTGATAGGGCCCCATTAATTGAGCAGATATTATGTCGTTTGCTATGGGGCCCCGTTTCACTACGACAACTTAATTAAAAATAAAACTAGGTATCTCCTTGCTCCGTCCTTCGTAAAGTCGCTGCAGAAATACCTAGTTTTATTTTTATAACACCTGCTATGAATTAGTCCCATAGCAAGCAAGTATATTCGTACTTTTTTAACTAGGTTGTAGAAATGAAATGGGGCCTCATCAAAATAGGGAGAATAACCTTGAAAAGCATATGTTGCCTAGATAACCCTTGATTGATTGTGTTATAATAAGCTTTATAGTAGTGTTTGGAGGATTTATCAGATGTTATTTACCGTCAATACAGAAGTCTGTACACGATGCGGCCTTTGCGTAGCTGACTGTCCGACAGGCTTGCTAGTGATGTCCGAGAATGGGCCTGTGACTGGCAAGGGAGGTTGTATCTCCTGTGGGCATTGTATTTCCGTATGCCCAACGCTTGCTCTTGATAGTGATATGACACCACGTAAAGAGCAAATCGATATCACAAAAGAACAAAAATTAACGCCAGAGCAAGCTGAGTTATTCTTGCGCAGCCGTCGCTCTATTCGTAATTATCAAAATAAACCAGTTCCTGCTGAATTGATTCGCAAGGTATTGAATGTGGCTCGTATGGCGCCAACTGCGACAAATACGCAAGGAATTTCATATATCGTAATTCGGGATAAACAAAAATTACGCCGCATTGCAGATCTCGTTCTTGAGTGGATGCATTTAGCGGCAAAAACTGTGCCCATTATGCGTCTTTATGCTCGTGCAGCACAAGCTGAAGTGGATAAGGGTAAGGAATACATCTTGCGCGATGCGCCTGCGTTAGTAGTGGCTATCGGTTCTAAAAAGGATATTCATCGTACTCACGATAGTGGTCATTCTTGCTTGTCTTATGCAGAGTTGTATGCACCAACATTAGGATTAGGTACTTGTTGGGCAGGCTTCTTTGAACATGCCGGAGAAGCAGAATATGAACCATTATTGGACCTATTAGGTGTACCTGAGGATAAAATCATTGCTGGTGGTATCTTAATGGGCTATCCAAAGGTTCGTTACCGCAATATTGTGGAACGCCAACCATTGGATGTTACATTCGATACTGAAGAATAAACGTGATTGATACTAAAGAATAAAATAAAAGCGATACTCTAAAAAAAGTTAGAGTATCGCTTTTTGTTAGTTTGCAGAGGTAATGCTACCTTTGAAAGTATCGTTGATGAATTGTTTGATTGCATCAGATTTGTAGATGTCTGCAATTTTTTTGTATGTTTCGTTATCTTTGTCTTGGCTACGTACAGCAAGTATCATAACAGCTAAAGGTTCATCCTTTGGCTCTAAGAAGAATCCTTGTTTTTCTACATTAAGGCCTGCGCTTTGAACATAGTTCATAGGAATTGCTGCCACAACAACATCATCTAAGCTGCGTGGCAATTGAGCTGCTTCAAGTTCTTGAATTTGAAGGTTTTTAGGATTAGATGTAATATCTGCTACTGTTGCTTTAAAGCCGACGCCCTCTTTTAATGTAATGAGACCTACTTTAGCAAGTAATGCGAGACCGCGACCGCCGTTTGTTGGATCGTTAGGAATAGCTACGATAGCGCCATTTGGTACATCTTGTGCACTATGTACAGAGTTACTATACAATCCCATAGGCATTAAAATCGTTTTGCCAATAGCTACAAGGTCGGAACCATTTTGTTTGTTAAAGTTTTCCATAAATGGAACGTGTTGGTATGCGTTGAGTTGGATATCTCCATCAGCCAATGCTTTGTCTGGTGTTACATAATCGGAGAATTCCACAACCTTAAGGTCGATACCTTGCTTTTGAGCCTCTTTTGCAACTGCTTCAGCTACTTGAGCATGAGGGCCTGCAGTAGCACCGATTTTAATTTCCTTTGGTGTCTGACTAGATTGATTTGTATTTGTGCCACAGCCTGCGATGGCGAATGCTAAAACGCCAACGAGAAGAGGGGCAATAAATTTCTTTAATTTCATGTGAACATCCCTTTCTATATACATATAATGGATATATCCTATCATGTAAATGGGGTTTTGTATATAGATAAAAATATAGAGGTTGGATATAGATTAAAACTATGGCTCCTACGATGATTGTAAAGTAGAGTTATTAAGTAATTGAAAGTAGCGTTATCTAGACATATTTAAAAAAATCGAAATATGATATAATACAGATAAGTTTTATACAATTAAAGCGGTGGAATACAAACATAATACTTAGGAGGTCCCTATGTTTAACTTTGATTTTTATAACCCTACACATATCGTATTTGGTAAAGATCGTTTAGGTGAATTAGATACATTGGTTCCAAAGGATGCAAAGGTCCTTATTACCTATGGTGGTGGCTCTGCAGTGCGCAGTGGTCTGATTGACCGCATTGTAAAGGCACTTGGTAATCGTAAGGTAGAGCAATTCGGCGGTATTGAGCCAAACCCATCCCTTGAAACATGTGAACGTGCGGTAGCTTTCATTAAAGAACATGGCGTAGATTTCGTTCTCGCTGTAGGCGGCGGTTCTGTAGTAGACGCTACAAAACTTATCGTTATGGGCGCTACTTATGATGGTCCTGTCGTTGAAGTTATGAAAGCTGGTGTACCAGAGGTTCCAGTGGAAATGGTGCCAAATCCATTACCATTTGGTACAGTTATGACTCTACCTGCCACAGGTTCTGAAATGAACAATGGTGCCGTTATTACTTATGGTGACGGAAAATTCCCTGTATTCAGTAGCTTAGTATTCCCTAAGTTTTCCATGCTCGATCCTACGTTGACTTTCACATTGCCTGAAAAACAAGTTAAGAACGGCGTCATCGATACTTTTGTACATACTACAGAGCAATATTTAACATACCCTGTGGAAGGCCGTATTCAAGATCGTTTCAGCGAAGGCATTTTGAAAACTATGATTGAAATCGGTAAAGAAACGGTAGAAAATCCAGAAAACTACGATATTCGTGCTAATCACGTGTGGGCTTCTACCTTGGCATTAAACGGCTTGATTGGTGCCGGTGTGCCACAAGACTGGGCCACACATCTTATCGGTCATGAATTGACTGCTGCCTACCATCTTGACCATGGGATTACATTAGCTATCGTATTGCCTGCATTGTTAGAAGTGAAAAAAGCAGACAAGCTTGAAAAATTGGCACAATATGCTACACGTGTATGGCATATCACAGAAGGTACAACAGAAGAAAAAGCAGACAAAGCGATCGCTAAAACGCGTGAATTCTTCGAGTCCCTTGGTGTATCAACGCATTTAAAAGACTATGGTCTAGGCGAAGAAGCAATTGATAAAATTGTAAAACAATTAGAAGATCATGGTATGACTCGACTTGGTGAAAAAGGTGATGTCACACCAGAAGTGGCTCGCGAAATTTTAACGCGTGCCTTATAATTAGTAGAATAGTGTATATATTAGAAAAGACACCTGGTAGGTGTCTTTTCTTTGTACATTGTATGGAGAATATGATGGTATTATATACATTTTATGAATATCATAATCTAGTGTAAATGAAAGAAGGCGATATATTAATGGAACAATTACATAAAGGGCGTCAAGCTTTTAGTTATGCTTTTCCTATTATGATTCCTATGGGCATAAGCTTCTTTTTCATAGGCTTAGGATTTGGTTTATATGCTACGAGCCAAGGGTTCCCTTGGTGGACACCACCTGTTTTGGCAGCAACCATTTTTGCAGGATCCATGGAGTTTGTAACGATAGGTATGTTGATGGCTGGATTTGATCCTATTAATGCCTTTGTTTTAACCATGTTCGTTAATGGTCGTCATTTTTTCTACGGTTTATCTGCGCTACAACGATATGTTCATATGGGTTGGAAGTGGTTTCCTACCGTTGCTTGGATGTGTGATGAAAGCTTTGCTATCAACATGTCTACAAGATTACCGGATGATGTGGATAAAAAATGGTTTTACTTCCACGTGTCTTGGCTTAACTATATATTCTGGGTATTTAGTACCTTTGTAGGTGGTCTATTTGGTAATCTATTGACTACTGTAGATTTACGAGGCATTGATTTCGTGTTACAAGGGCTATTTATTGTGGTATTTCTTGAAATGCTACTTAATGCAAAGAATAATAAGATTCGAGCCTTTGGTGTAGCTGGTGCAGCTATGGCGGTAGCCATGCTCTTATTGGTGGGGAAATCTCTCTTTATGCTTCTATCTATGAGCTGTATGCTGGTAGTTTGCTATCTTGCGTACAAATGGGGAGGTGTGCGCCTTGACTAATATAGAAATGGTTATGACCGTTGCTATCGTAGTAGCAGGTACATTATTGACTCGCTTTGGGGCGTTCCTCATATTCCCACCTGGGAAAAAGGCACCAGATTTTGTACTCTTTTTAGGAAAAGCATTACCCGCTGCCGTTATGGGGATGCTCGTCGTATATACCTTTAAGGAAACCGTCGTTTTAGCATACCCATATGGTATCCCTGAATTGATAGCATTACTGGTTACAGTAGGATTACATCTATGGAAACGGAACATGCTCGTATCCATTGCCGTAGGTACTATAGTGTATATGCTTATCGTACAAAATATATAATATTACTCCCGAATCAAAGAACGTTTTTGGAAAAGAGGATAGACTGATTACTGGATTTGAGCGGATTTTAATTTATAAAATTAGTTAGAGTAAACATGAATCCTCGTATTCTTATTATGCTGAGAGTATTATGTTAATGAAATATCCCCTTCGTCAAACAACTTTGGCCCTGCGAAGCCCGCAGGGCAAAGTCAGACCCGGCCGGTGGAGGCTTGACGAAGGGGATATTTCATTTATGTATGTTGCTAGAGATAAGAATGCGAGGATTCATAAACTATAACTATTTTAGTTGTAAAATCCGCTCAAGACCTGCAGCAGTATGATGATTTTCCAAAAACGCTCTTTGATCAAGTAGCTCCATGAGATCCATATCTGTAATGGATAATTTGAAGTCAAAGACGTCAAAGTTAGACTTCATATGCTCTAAGCTTGTTGCTTTTGGCAATGGAATGATGCCTCGTTGGATGTGCCAACGCAAGATGATTTGATGCTTCGTTTTTCCATATTTTTCAGCCAAGCTCTTGATGATAGGGTGCTCGAATATAGGCTGGCGATTGCGTGTGAATGGGGACCACGCCATACCTACTACTTGATGCTTACGCATTAATTGTAATAAGGATTGACGTTGGTTAAACGGGTGGCACTCGATTTGGTTCACCACAGGTTTTACATTACAGTGGTATAGCAAGTCGATTAAACGGTCTTCGTAGAAGTTGGAAAGACCCAACCCGCGTAGCACGTTTTGGTCGTATAATTCCTCCATAGCGCGCCAAGAGCCGTAGTAATCACCTAGTGGTTGGTGAATAAGCATGATATCTATATAATTAGTATTTAACTTCTTTAGAGCACTTTCAACAGCGCGCATCGTAGCATCGTAACCGGCATTGGTATGCCAAATTTTAGTGGTTACAATGATGTCGGACCGATTAATACCAGATGCACTCATGCCCTTGCCGACGGCTTCTTCGTTATCATAATAAGCTGCCGTATCGAGTAAACGGTATCCAGCCTGTAAGGCATTCGTTACAGCTTGCTCCGTTTCCTCCGACGTTCCTGTTTTGTAGGTGCCAAATCCGATGGATGGCACAAAGCTACCATTATTTAAAATTCTAAAATCCATACGTTCTTCCATGAGAAACCTCCATATGTATACTTGTTTAGGAATATTATATCAGATATTATTTCTGACTAGTAATATCTAATCATATAGGGAATTAGCTTTCATACAATTCTTATTGATTTTGTGATATACTAAGGTATTGATAAAAATCAATACAATGGATAGAGATAAGGTGAAAGTATGAACAAATTTCGACTTGGTGCTGTAATGGCACTATTGGTCATTGTTGTATGTGCGATTACAGGTTGTGGTACATCTACGGTATCCGTTGCCGATGTTACTTATAAAGATATGCCGTTACAAATTCATAATGAAGCGAATGTAACAGCTCTTAATAAGTCCACTATTACGCCCGCTGTATCAGGTGCGGCTACATATGCTGTGAAGGTAGGCGATAAGGTCACACAAGGTCAAGTGGTGGCGACAATTGATACGTCGGCATTGCAACAACAATTAGCGTCCTTACAAGGTCAGCTTAGTGCGGCCCAATCCTATACGCCTGCTGTTGAAACAACAACGACAACGACGGCGCCTACGGTTAGCAGTGCACAACTTGAAAGTGCTCGCCAAATGCGTGAAGCTGGTAATATTACCGAAAAGGAATATAATCGTATTTTAGAACGGTCTCGACCTCAAACTGTGACAACCACAAGTGGTGGTGGCGGTGGTGGCAATGGCGCAAGCGTTGCTGCTATTGAAGCACAAATTGCTCAAGTATCCGCACAAATAGCAGCCTCTAATATTACGGCTCCGATAGCTGGTGTGGTGACTGCTATTTACAATGAAGATCGTCAAATGGCGATTGCAGATCGTCCATTTATGTTGATACAACAAGAGACGCCTATGGTAGCATCCTTGAGTATTCCTCGTGATGCGGCTATGAAATTAGCTAGCCCAGAGGCAAAATCAAGTATTAAAGTGTCTTTGCATGTCGGTGATTCAGATATTCCCGGTGAGTTGACCTATATAGATACAAACCAGCCTGAAAATGTACCAAGTGTACTAGTTAAGGCTACTTTCAACAACGAAAAAGGAGCTATTAAGGCTGGTGAATTTTATAGTTTGACCATCGAATCTAGTGCTCAAGCTAAGATGCTCGTTGTTCCTGCTGCGGCAGTACGTGAAAATCAAGATGGTAAATATGTATATGTATTAACCGCTGATAATACGGTAGACGTACGTGTCGTTGAAGTAGGGGATGAACAAGATGGGTATGTGTCCATCATGACAGGCCTCAATGAAGGCGAACAAGTTATTACAACCAAGGGAACCTTTGAACTAGGTGAAAAGGTGAAGGTTCAATAAATATCTTATGGGTAGCTAGAAACTAGCAACCATGAATGTTGAAAAGGAGGAGATTATTATTTTAGAATTTAAACGTTTTGAATTAAGAGATAAACCATTAATCGATAAATATTTTGAACAACATCATTACGAAGCGTCGGATAATTGCTTTACTACATTGTATATGTGGCAAGAAGCTTATGGCATTCGTTGGGCTGAAGAAAATGGCGTATTGTACATCCAAGGTGGTGGTAAGCGCGATCCATTCCTATTACCTCCATTTGCTGGTAAGGATGCGAAGTTCCTCGATGGTTTATTGCGTGCAAAAGAATGGTTTGTAGAAAATAAATTACCATTCATTTTCAAAGGTGTTAGCAAGGTTGTGAAAGAACGGATGGAGGAACTATGCCCAGGCCGTTACGTATTCACACCTGACCGTGATAACTACGAATATATTTATAAGTCTGAAGATCTTATCAATTTGTCCGGTAAGAAATTCCGTCAAAAGAAAAATCACTTGAATCAATTCCGTATGCAATATTCCAACTATGAATATGTGCCAATTACAGAAGACATCATTCCATTGTGCCGTGAGACAGCAGCGTCTTGGGTGGAAACTCATCACGAAGAAGGTATTGAAGATGAATTAGTGGCGATTAATTTACTCTTTGATCATTGGGATGTCTTAGGCTTAAAAGGCGGCGCTATTAAGTTGTTTGGTCGCGTAGAGGCTTTCAGTATCGGCGAATTAATGAATGATAGAATGGCTTTAATTCACATTGAAAAAGCCAATCCGGATATTCGCGGTTTGTATCAAGCAATTAATAATGAATTCATCCGCCATGAATTTAGCAATGTAGAGTTTATCAATCGTGAAGAAGATATGGGTTTGCCTGGTCTTCGTCAAGCGAAGGAATCTTATAATCCTGATCATTTTGCAGAAAAATATGATGCTGTATATGCTAATGAAGCAGATAATGCAACGGGCGGTAAATAATCAGGTCAATTTAATAACGAATGTGAGAGTGGTACTGTATGGTGCCACTCTTTTCCGTTATAATAAAGGGTAGAGTGTGTGAAATACATTCTACTACATGAAATATATAGCTCTAGAGCTATTTAGGATAGAAAGGAAATCGTATGGATTTTAGAATTGCTACATCACAAGATACCCCTCAAGTTGAAGCGCTATGGGCGTATTGCTTTGAACCAAAAGAAGATCCCTTCTTTCAATATTATTTTTCTAACTGTTATGAACCGGAGAATACTGTCGTAGGTATCCAAGAAGGTCAATTACTCTCCACTGTTCATTTGCGTCAATATAACATCAATGTGCGCGGCGCTATCTTGCCTACTAGTTATATGGTTGGTGTTGCTACTCATCCAGCTGCACGTCGTGGTGGCGTAGGTGGTGCATTATTGTTGCACTCCTTAGAAGAATTGCGCCGTCGTGGTCAAGGCATTACCATTTTAATGCCTTCTAAAGCGGGATTTTACCAACAATATGGCTGGGATTTGTACGCTCATCAATGGGTACAGACCATGCCATTAGAGAGTTTGCGTCCTTTGACGGATAAAACCTTATCCTTTGGATTGCTAAATGATGTAGAGCAATGGACATTGCTTGATCCTGTTTACAAAGCCTATACGAAGGATTTATATGGCTATGCGGAACGGGGTGAGAAGGAATGGAAACGTCTATTAGGCAGTTTCTTTGCTGAAGGTGTGAACATTGCGGTCGTGAAAAACGATGAAGGTCAAATCGAAGGTTACGCCGTCTATCGTTTAGGGGCTCCTGAAATTCCTGTTACAGAATTTGTATATACAACGCGTCGTGCTCAACGTGGTTTGCTTAATTATTTTTATAACCATCGTTCTCAAGGTGAAAGCATTCGCTGGAATGAAGGGTTGCATGATACGGGTTATAGATTTGTTCCTGATGGAAAAACAGGTCATACAACGATGCCGTATATGATGGCGCGTATCGTAGACGTAGAAACAGCGTTGACTACGGTACCTGTTAATCCAGAAGCCGTTATGATGCCAATTACCTTAAACATTAAGGTTACCGATACATTATGCGATTGGAATAATGGCGTATTTGCCCTTAGCCTAGGTGAAAGCACTTTACCTAACGTAAAACGCGTTTCTGCTGAATCTGTGGATGAAATCGATATCACCATAGACATTGGCGGTCTAACAGTCCTGTTGATGGGGGCTGTATCAGCTAAAGATCTTGTGTTTGAAGGTAAATTACAAGGCGAATCTCATTGGATTGATTATCTAGATATGGTATATCCTAAACAAAATACATATATCAACGAATGGTGGTAATATGAGCTGGAGAACATATACAGTAAAAGAAGAGGTAGATACAACAGTATCTGCTTATGTAAAAGAGCGATTTTCTTTATCCTCTCGAAATGTGCAGATGATATTCCGTAAGAAACGGGTGAAGGTCAATAGCCGCGTTGCTCATTCCAAGCGTATGCTAAGAAAAGGGGATGTTATTACTATTGAGTTACCACAAGATAAGGATTATGGTGTAGAGGTTGAAAAAGGACCTATAGAGGTTCTCTATGAGGATGAACACACACTTGTGGTGTATAAGTCTCCATTTATGCTAGTTCATCCAGCAGGTCAAACGAAATATCATACATTGAGTAATCTGGTGGCTGGCTATTATGCTAAACGCGGCGAAGTTCATAAAATTCGGCCTGTTCATCGCTTGGATCGAGATACAACAGGTGTTATTATGTTTGGCAAAACCCGTGAGGCAGAACAATATTACACTAAACAGCTACAAGAAGGTCGAATTCACCGTGTCTATCGCGGTCTCGTAGAAGGAAAGATTACATCTGATGGTGTGGTGAATGAACCTATCGGTGTGGATCCGGTATTTGATAATCGCCGCTGTGTTGATGAATTTGGTCAAGATGCTGTAACCGAATATCATGTGATTGAATATGATGATGTACAATCGTTGTTAGAGTTTACATTGCTAACCGGACGAACTCATCAAATTCGCGTTCATATGGCTCATATTGGTCACCCTATCATTGGCGATGCCATGTATGGTATGCGGAAAAAACCGTATACGAGACAGGCCTTACATGCCTATTCGTTGACATTTATACCATATGGACAATCTGAACTGGTGACTGTTATCGCACCTGTACCATCTGATTTAGGTCGTGAACTACAAAATAAAAAGCTGCCCTAGGGCAGCTTTTTGTATAAGTGTATAGGTTTGACAACGAAAAAAGGACTCCTGATGGAGTCCTTTTTCATGTAAGGGGAGTGTTAGTATTAACATCAAATGACCTATGTATTTAAACAAGTAGTAGGTTTGGGGTTAGTATTACTTGTCGGGAGATAAATACATTAAGTAATCAGGGAATATTTACTTATAATTATCATTTGATGTAGTAATTATAAGTAAATACTATGAAGGTAAAATGAACTTCTAAAAAATATTTTATGAAATTTAGATGAAATGTAAAATTCGTTTATTAAATGTTGATAAATGCCATACTTCTTGATATGATAATAGAGGAGGATAATATCTTCTCTTTATTTTTTTTAAAAATATTTAAAAAAATCGTTCTAGTTATAAGACTTTTGTTGTTGGGTTAGAAAGGGGGCCACTATGAAGTTGCTTATAGCTTTGATGGCCTTTTTTTGCCTCATAACATATTCGAATACAGCACAAGCGACTGATTGGTACTATGTAAGTCCTGATGACAAAGGTAATCAACTCTTTATAGATAATGATAGTGTTCAAAAAAGCGATTATGATGCTGTTCTTTGGCTAAAGGTTAATGAACCAGGTGGCGATGAACTTCGCTATAAGGTATATATTAGCCGTTATAATCGGACCATGGAAATTCTAGAAGTAGATGCGTATATGCCAAACGGCACTCAATATGATAATGTTGATTATGATAAAGATCCTGAACCGATTGAAGGCAATACAAATGGTCAAGCCATCTATAGATTGTTATGGCAATAAATAGCTTGAATTTAATATTTTAGATATAAATTTAAAAAATTAAATATAAAAATACCTAGCTAGACAGCAACTAGCTAGGTATTTTTTGTGTGTAAATGTATTGTAAACACGCAGAGGTGTTACAGTCTTTGTAGATAGGTAAAATTTAAGATATCCACTAGTGATTGGTAACAACCGTTAGTTTATAGCTGAGCGGCTGTACGGGTTAATTCCAAATCATTAATCATTTGTAAATCGTCTTGCG
Organism: Veillonella atypica; assembly: GCF_041431435.1. Taxonomy (NCBI): domain Bacteria; kingdom Bacillati; phylum Bacillota; class Negativicutes; order Veillonellales; family Veillonellaceae; genus Veillonella; species Veillonella atypica. Next base: position 205,012 of record NZ_JAPVXV010000005.1, on the reverse strand, counting down.
GGGATCTACCGCCAGTTGTTAAGTAACCGCCTACCATGATGCCATTAAGACCACCTTTTAGTGCGTACGATTGTAAATCACGTAGATTTACTTCTCGACCGCCTGCGGTGCGAATTAATGCATGAGGTAAAATGAAACGGAATACAGCGAAGGTACGTAAAATTTCCATCGGTTTTAACGCTTTGTTATGTTCGAATGGAGTACCCTTAATCGGATTTAATATGTTTAATGGAATGGAATCAATGTTAAGGCGTTTAAGTTCAAACGCCATTTCTACGCGTTGTTCTAGAGTTTCGTTTAGACCTAAGATACCGCCAGAGCAAACGCGAATGCCAGCTTTTTTGGCATTTTCTATGGTAGACATCTTGTCCTCATAGGAATGTGTGGAGCAGATGTCAGGGAAATGACTTGGTGCAGTTTCGATATTGGAATGATAACGAGTAACACCAACTTCTTTTAATTGAAGAGCTTGTTCATAGGTTAACAAACCAAGGGAACAACAAATTTCTAAACCAATTTTTTCGCGAATTTCTTTTAATACGCGTAAGATTTGGTTGAATTCATTAGGGTTGGAAGTGTTGCGACCGCTTGTAACAATAGAGAAGCGAATAGCACCAGCTTCTTTTGCTTTTCTAGCAGCCTCTAAAATCGATTCATCATCCATAAATGGATATTCTTGAACACCTGTATTGTGGTGTGCCGACTGTGCACAGAATTTACAGTTTTCAGGACATTTACCAGAACGAGCATTTACAATCGCGCAAATGTCAACGGAATTATCGTTGAAATGTTGTTTTATTTTATCTGCCATAGCCAATAGAATCATGGTATCTTCATCGGATGTATGGATTAAATCGATGGCTTCCTCTTTAGTGATTTCCCCACCATGTAATATACGATTGGCAATGGTTAATATTTTTTCATAAGAACCCACCTGGGTTTGTTGCTCTACTGGAAGTGCCATTATAGCCTCCTTGTTATTGTTAACTTATAAAAACGAATATATTTACAATGTAATTGTAGTATTCTTGTATACTAATTGTCAACTGTATAAATTAATTAGTTTACAATATGATATCTTACATATTATATAGAAATATATAGTATAATTAGATATTAGTATTCTATAAGTTAGGAAAGGAGACAATATGCAACCCTTTCGTTTTATACATTGTGGAGACCTTCATTTAGGGGCTCCTTTTCAATATGCTATGGGGATGAGTCGGCATGTAGATCGTGCTGTCGCAGAAGCAACTTATGAAGCTTTCAATAATATCATTGAAATCGCTGTGCGCGAACGCGTTAATGCAGTTGTGATTAGCGGTGATGTTTATAATAGTGAAGATCATAATTTAGAGGCTCAGGTCCGATTTGTGCGTGCTATGTATCGCTTGTGGGAGGCGCATATTCCCGTATATATGGTGCAAGGTAATCATGATCCTGCTGAAAGCTGGCGCGCTGGCTTATCAATGCCTGATAATGTACATGTGTTTTCGGATACACAGGTACAACGATTTCCGTTGATGGTTAATAATATTGAAGTTGGTGGTGTTTACGGCATCAGTTGTGGTCATGGCAATGAACAATCTAATTTTGCTGCACAATATAAAGCCTTTGAACGAGATGAGTTTTCCCTTGCTGTCATGCATGGAACAGTTGGATCTAGTGTGGGCAGTGAACATCATGATGTAACAGGGCCTTGTAATTTGACGGATATCATGCAAGGCGCTATGGACTATTGGGCACTAGGTCATATCCATAAATCACAGGTGATTTCAGAAGACCCTATGGTCGTATATGCGGGCAATCCTCAAGGATTACATCGGAAGGAATCTGGCGCTAAAGGATGCTATATGGTCAACGTATCACATAATGGACATTGTGAATTAGAATTTATTGAGACTAGTGCCATTCGTTTTGAAGATATAAAGATTGATATTGCAGGCATACAAACTGAACGTGATTTATTAGATTTGTTGAGCCATAAAAAGCAGTCCTTACGTAAAAAATATAATAAGAATACATTGGTATCGGTCCATTTAGTAGGAACTGGTCCAATGCATCGCTTATGCGTGGATGAGTCCGTTCGAAAATTATGGCTACGGGAGACGCAGGCAGAGGAAAAGAGTAAATCTATTTTTGTTATGCCATACCGCATGATTGCTAAAACGCGTCCTACTGTTAATTTGGCAGAACGCCGTTTATTGTCCGACATGGTAGGCGATTATCTACGTGCCTATGATGAAACCGTTACTGATATTGAGGCCGTACGTCAAATCTTGGTCGATCGTCCTGAGTCTAAACGACTTGGCAGTTATTTAGATTTATTATCAGACGATGTATTGAAACGAGTTATGGAACGCAGTGAAATGGAAGGGGTTACGGTGTTAATGGGGGTAAACGATGAACATTAAACAGATTCGACTCGACTCATTTGGGCCGTATGAAAACTGGACATTTAAATCCGGTCCTAACGGTGTACAGCTTGTATATGGCGCTAATGAAAGTGGGAAAACCTCCTTATTAGAAGGTATGCGTTCTCTTTTATTTGGCGGTAAACATAAAAAATATGGTTATGTAAGTGGATCTCTTGAGCTCGACAAAGAGGGGACGGCTTATCATTTAGGCCGACAAAACAAGAATTTAGATTTTTATTCTCCTGGTGAGCCTAGCATAAAGGACGAGCCGAATCAATTGTGGTGGCATGGGCTCGATAAAAAAACGTATAACCGCATATTCGGCCTTACGTTAGAGGACCTTCAAGGCGTAGATATACTCAATGAAGTAGATGTACGAGCTAGATTCTTTGGCGCCGAAGGGGGCGAGCAACTCGGTGGTGTAGTAAAAAGCATTGAAACCAATGCTAATGACTTACTGGTTGCGTCTGCATCAGGCAAACGCCGCATCAATGTTTTGATAGATCAATTACAAGAAAATAAGGTTCGTTTATCCGCACTGGGTGAACATGAAACGCAATATGTAGAATTACAACAAGCGTTAAAGGCTTCCGAGGATACAGAAGCAGAAATTCAGAATCAAATCAAAGAATGGCAAGATTATCGTGAAGGCGTAGAGATGGTGCTTCGTGCATGGGATACGTATCGACGTAGCGAAGAGGCGCGTCGTCGTATGCAACAGTTTACATCTCCTGATACACTAGATCGCGATGCGTTTTTGAGTATCGATGAGGGCCTTCGTGAAGCTCGTCAGAATATGCAGCTTTGGCTTGATAAAGAAGAAGCACTAAAACCGGAAAATTTTGATCCAAATAGTCCATTTACTACCTATGGCCAAGATATAGAGGATTTGATTCAACAAGGTGCGAAGTGGGAACAATTGCGCCGTGAGTGTGAAGAAGGCGAAGCCTACATTGCTAAGGTTAAAGAGCAACTTGATTTCTCGAGAGGGTTACAATCTTCATGGCGCAAGGATGAATCGGTGCCAACTGATGTGAATTGGTTTGAAGGGGAACGTTTATCCAAACGATTGCGTACCGCAAAGGACCAATTATTATATTGGCAAAGCCAAGCACCATCCTTGCAAAAAGAACCAAAAATAAGTGAAGATAGTTCATCTGTTGACACTGGTGAAAATAGCCCTGTTAACACCTGGGCTCAGCAAGAGTTGCAGGCCGTTATGACCGATATTGCAGATCTAGAGTCTCGACTTGGAGAACATGGTTCCATACGTATGGCCGCGATGCCGATTTGGTTGCAACGTATTGGAGGGATTGGAGCCGTTATTGGTGTATTGATGTCGCTAGCAGGCCTCATTGCGCTGGAATCTGTACTATATAGCATCGGTGGTATTATTCTATTAATACTTGGACTGGGATTGTTCTGGTATGGATGGCGCCTTCGCCATGTAGATGATTCCGATGTAGCTCGGTTGATGCGTGAACTAGAACGCTTACAGCAACGTAAGTCGTATTTAGAAACACAATTGGATGCACCTTTACCTGTGGCGTCAGATGTACCGAACTTGGAAACGGCAGCTATTGAGCAACGTTACAATGATGAAGGTAAACAATTACAGGCTAATTATGAAAAAGCCTTGGCTGAATGGCAAGCATGGATTCCTGAAGGGGCTGCCAAGAGTCTCGATGAAGATGATTTCTTTAGTATGAAGCATGAATATGACCAGTACTCTGAACAATTGCGGACTATTGAAGGATATGAGAAACGCTTAGATGAACATAAGGAATCTTTGCGCCTTATAGAGGACCAAGCTGTTACCTTATGGTATAACCTTGGTGTTGAAGCCCCTGTGTCTCCTACTGAGCTAAAACGTATTTATAACCAATATAAAAACTTTCAACAACAAATGATTCGTTGGGAACAAAAAGAATCACAGCGTAAGAGCTATCGTATGGAGTATGATAATTGGCATCGCAAGGAAAAAGAGCTTTTGCTAGAACAAAAAGCATTGCTTGAAAAAAGCGGATTATCCGGCGCCAATGAATATCGTCAAAAACTCATTGATGAAGATCAGTTTAAGCAATGGGAAACGATTTACAAACAAAGCCAAGTACAGCTTGATTTGTTAACTCCAGATGGTGAAAATAAAGATTTATTCTATCGCCGCTTGCGTGAGGGGAATAAAGAGAATTGGACTGATGAATTAGCCCATGCAGATCAAGAGCTGAATGCGCGCAAGGATGCGATGGCTAACCTCTATGAGAAACGAGGCCAAATCGTGGAAGCTATGCGTGCATTGGGTTCAGATCAGGAGCAACGGGAAGCCATTCAACAACGACAAGAGTTAGAATCTGAATTGGAATCTGCCTTGGAAGATTGGGCCACTCAAGTTGTCATCGCTCATTGTATGGAACGAGCGCAACAATCATACGAAGAAGAGTCACAACCAAAGATGTTAGAATTAGCATCTCAGTATATTAAACGATTAACGAATGGTGCTTATACATTTGATATGTGGGGATTGCAAGACGGTTTAGCCCTTTTGAATGAACGGGGTGAACGATTACCGATTTATCATTGGTCTAGTGGTTTAGCGGATCAGGTGTATCTCGCGTTGCGTTTGGCACTAGCAAAGGTCTTTTCGTACCAAGTGGATGCATTGCCAATCATATTAGATGATATCCTAGTCCGCTTTGATGAAGATCGCCAAAAGAGTGCACTTGAGTTGTTAGCTGAACTTGGTGAACATCAACAAATTTGGTTGTTTACATGTCAGCAACAAGTGTATTACATGGGTCAAGCTATTGCTGGTATAGATACGCATATATTACAACGTGCATAAATTTCTATCCCTAAAAATATAGATAATAAGTGGTTTTGCATATTCATCACTTTTGGGGTACACTTTTAATATAAGCGTGACATTCTAATATAAAATCTTATATACATGTATGGGTGTGTTTTGTAGAAAGGGGTGGAAGTTTGAATACTGCTTATTTAGATATGATTCAGGGCAAGAACCCTGGCATAACACCGGTATGGTATATGCGCCAAGCAGGGCGCAGTCAGGCTGCATATCGTAAGATAAAAGAGAAGTACACATTGTTCGAAATTACCAAACAACCAGAACTTTGCGCACAAGTGACAGAACTGCCTGTTAAAGAATATGGCGTTGATGCGGCTATTCTTTATAAGGATATTATGAGCCCTATGGTGGCTATTGGCGTGAATGTGGATATTAAACCTGGTGTAGGTCCTGTATTTGATACTCCAATACGCCGTATGGAAGATATTGAACGATTATATGCGTTTGATGCAACAAAGGTAGAGTATATTTCCAAAACTATTGAGTTGTTGACTACTGAGGTGCTTGATGTACCTCTTATTGGCTTTTGTGGTGCACCATTCACTATCGCGTCTTACCTTATTGAAGGAGGTCCTACGAAAAGTTATAACAAAACTCGTGGGATGTTAATCAGCGAACCCGAAATTTGGAATAGACTAATGGAAAAACTAGCGGATATGTCCATCGAGTATTTGTCAATGCAAGCGCGCGCTGGTGCTAATGCTTTACAAATCTTTGACTCTTGGGTGGGGGCCGTTAATAGTACAGAATATGAGCAAGCTATTTTCCCTCATATGAAACGTATTATTTCCACAGTAAAATCTAGATTCCCTAACTTGCCGCTCGCTATGAATGGTGTCGGTACAGACCACCTTGTTTCTACTTGGGCTAAATTACCTCTTGATGTTATCGCCTTAGATTGGCGAAGCTCTCTTGGAGCGGCTAAGGATAGAGGTGTTACACAAACAGTACAGGGAAACCTTGATCCGGCTTATTTATACGGGGATACAAAAACAATAGCCAAGGTGGTAGATGAAATCTTAATGGATGGCGTTCGCCATGGTAAACATGTATTTAACTTAGGGCATGGCGTATTCCCTGAGGCAGACCCAGCAAAATTACATTGGTTGACAGACTATGTTCATGAAAAGAGCCGTGAATTGTGGGCTCGTGAAAGCCGATAATATGAGGCAGGCTATACTGTTATTATCTTTTGGTACACCTCGTCAACCATCTGATTTATTACCCTATTTGACGAGCATTCGACGCGGAAAAATTCCGACAGAACGAGAATTGAAGGTTCTAACTGCTCGTTACGATGCCATCGGACAATGGGATAATAAGCTGTTGCAAACGATGGGGGAAGATCAAAAGAAAACTCTTAAATCCCTATTGGCAATAGACGCGATGTATTTGGCCTATCTTCATATGCCTAATAGTATGGAACAAGCTGTAGAATCCATAGCAGCTGCAGGATATACTTCTATTTTATGCATTGTCACATCGCCGTTTTATTCTATGGTTGGAACGGGCGCATATGAACGGAAATTACATTCTATATTACGAGCGTATCCGGATATATCTTGTGAAATTATCAAATCTTGGTGGAATAGACCACAGTTTTTTGAATACTGGCGTTCACAGTTGATGGCCGCGAATCCATTACAAGCTGATACAGCCTGTATTTTCTCTGCCCATAGTGTACCTACTTCAACGGTTGGTAGCTATGAAGATGAGGTCATGTCCGCATCAAATCAAATTGCAAAAATGGTAGGCCTTAATCACTGGTATCAGGCATGGCAAAGTGCGGCACCCTATGGTGAATGGTTAGGTCCTACCATTGAAAGTGTCATTGAACAGGCTCTTATAGATGGAGCAAAACGGATTGTATGTATTCCTTTTGGGTTTGTTAGCGATCATGTAGAAATTTTGTATGATAATGATATTATTTGTCGGAATATCGTTGAAAATGCTGGGGCTACATATGAACGTCTGCCTATGCCCAATGGAAATACCCTATTTATGGAGGCCATGGCAAAGGCTATACGAGAAAGGATTAATAAGTGAAGGTAACGATTGTTGGTGGTGGCCTTACGGGGCTTACTGCAGCCTATTATTTAGGCCATGCCAAACCAGATTGGCAGATACAATTATATGAACAGGCCCCTCGATTTGGCGGTAAAATTCAAACGCAACAAGTAGATGACTTTGTTGTTGAGTTAGGACCGGATTCCTACTTGGGCCGTAAAACGGAAATGACGGATCTCATTACAGATCTTGGTCTAGCAGATACGCTTGTATCCAATGAAACGGGGCAGGCCTATGTGTATGACCGCGGCAATATTCACCCAATTCCAGGTGGTTCCATCATGGGCGTTCCTACGGAAATGATGCCTTTTGTGAAAGCGACCTTAATTTCCTGGGCTGGTAAAGTGCGTGCTGGTCTTGATTATTTTAAGAAACCGTATCCCTTAGATGCTCACGGTGATGTATCGATTGGTCATTTCTTCCGCTATCATTTAGGCCAAGAAATGATGGATAAATTAATTGAGCCATTATTGGCGGGTATTTATGGTGGCGATATTTATAAAATCAGTCTATTATCTACGTTTCCGCATTTTATTCAAGTAGAACAAAAATATGGCAATATGGTTAAGGGCATGATTGCTGCTAAGATGAGCCATCAAAAGGCAGGTGTCTCTAAGGCTGCCAAAGGTGCTGTTAATGAAGGCGACGTTCCCCGTGCTGGTAAAGGAACGATGACGGATGCTCAATTTGATAAGAAACAATCTAGTATTCAGCGAACGAATGGAAATCTAAAAGCATCAAAAGGAACCGCATCACAATCCGGTATGTTTAGACAATTAACGGGTGGTCTTGAAAGCGTGGTAAGTGCGATTGTGGAACAAATGCCATCTAATGTTACATTGACTACTAAGGCCCTTGTTCGAGATATATCGTATGCTGATGCAGTGTATCGTTATAATGTGAATGGTCGAGAAGAAACCTCCCATATGTTGGTTATCTCTACACCACCAGCTACGTATAAAGATTGGTTTATTAGAGATACTGGATTTGATGGCGTACGCAATATGGAACAATCCAGTTGTGCTATTGCAATCATGGCCTTTGATAAAGCGACCTTTGATGGCGAACTAAAAGGCTCTGGCTTGTTGATTACTCGTAAAACGGATACACCATTAACGGCGTGTACCATATTAAATCAAAAATGGCCACAAACAACGCCAGATGATAAAATCGTTCTTCGCGTTTTTATCGGTAAACCTGGTAATGATGTGGTGGAGCGCTATAGTGATGAAGAACTTTCTGCATTAGCTCTTAAAGAAATTCAACGTATTATGAACTTTAAAGCTAATCCAGAGTGGATTAAGATCAATCGTTTAATACATTGTATGCCTCAATATAATGTGGGCCATCGTGCTGCTATTGCAGCCGTTCGGGAGCATGTGAAAGAACATTATCCTAATTTGTATCTCATTGGGACACCGTTTGATGGGATTGGGATACCGGATGGGGTAAAACAGGCTAAGGAACTTGTGCATCTGTTGACTAAAAGTTCTACTACGTGATCGGCAATGGATAAGCCTTCTTCAGCTCCAACTAGCTTAACAGTCATCGGCCTAGGGCCTCGACTTACTAAAGTCGCTTCAGGAGGCTTATCCATTGCCTGCTGTAGCGGATTTTAGGCTCCAGCTAGCACAAGGTTCTTTAGCCCAGACTAGAGGAGAACGGTTTTCGGCCTAGGGCCTTGACCTACTAAAGTCGCCTCCTGAAGACCATCTCGTACCTACTGTAGGATAAACCGCAATTCATCGCCTACTGTAGATTTTTTTTAACAACCGTAGCACAAGAGCCCTTTAGCCTAAACTAGAGGAGAACGGTCATCGGCTTGGGGCCTCGACCTACTAAGGGCGCCTTCTGGAGACTATCTAGAACCTACAGTAGAGTATTTTAGCCAAACGGTTGCACAAGGTTCCTTTAGGCTAGTGTAGAGGGAAACCGTCATCGGCCTAGGGCCTCGACTTGGATTAGTGATTTTTGTAATTGTAAATTGTGTTTTATATATTTTATGTGAAAAGGAGTGATATTATGGGTAAGGCAATTCCTACTGTTGAGGGTTGGCATAGTCAACATATGGTGTTTTCCATGGATTTTAGTGCTTGGAATTGTTTTGAGGAGGCTGAAAAGGAGGAGGCTCGTGCTGAGTTAAAATCTTTTTTGGCTGAGTTGGAGTCTATGCATCAGGCTAAAAAGGGCAGTTATGCGTTCTATGATGTGAATGGTTATAAGGGCGATCTTTTGTTGTGGATTTTGGCGCCGTCTCTTGATGATTTGGCTCGATGGGAACGTAAATTCCGTCGCCTTACGATTGCGTCTGTATTAGTTCAAACGTATTCTTATACGTCTGTAACAGAGGTCAGTGCGTATGTGAAAGCTAAGCTTGATACGCCTGAAGTGGACGCTAAATTGTATCCAACTGTACCAAAGGATAAATATATTTGTTTTTATAATATGACGAAGAAGCGTGAAGGCAATGATAATTGGTATATGTTGCCTCAAGAGGAACGCGGTCGTATGATGCGTGAACATGGCATCACTGGTAGACCATATTTAGAAGTACTATCTGAGTACACTACAGGTGGTGTTGGTCTTGATGATTGGGAATGGGGCGTTACTATTTTTAGTAATGATGACATTCAATTCAAGAAAATTGTTTACGATATGCGCTTTGAAGAAGCGAGTGCACGATATGGTATCTTCAGCGATTTCTATGTAGGAACGTTGATTGATGAAGCACGCTTTGATGAAGTGTTTGCTTAATCTATAACTACCAGTAGTAGTACTGTAAAGGGAAGGGGTTAAAGTTTTGACGCTAGCCATACGAAGCCTTGAGGGCTAAGTAAAATCGGCTGGTGGAAAAATTTTACCCCTTTTTGTTTTCCTATAATGAATCATGTATACAAAATACGCATATGGCTATGATTTTACCGCAAGTTAGATTGCGGTTTTTATATTATCAATTTACAGTGGACTTTGGTATACTGTGTATAGACACTAAATTCTATAGAATTTGAATTTTATATGAATATTGAAATGGAATTAACTTTCACAAGGCTTATATATAATGATTATAGAGGTTGTGAAACATCAAGTGATATGAGAAGGAGTACAAAAGCTATGGAGATGAATGGTAGCGTTATTGATCAACAACGTTTAGATCAGGCTAGACTTGAAGCAAATGGCATGTATAGCAGCCAATTTGAAAAAGATGCCTGTGGTATGGGTTTTGTCGTAAATATTAAGGGCAAAAAATCCCATGATATCATCGATGATGGCTTGCGTATTTTAGAGCGTCTTGAGCATCGTGGTGGTGCTGGTGCAGATAAGGATACAGGCGATGGTGCTGGTATCTTGGTACAAATCCCACATGAATTTTTTAAACGTGAATGCGAAGTGTTAGGCATCAATTTACCTGCAGCAGGTGAATATGGTGTGGGCATGATTTTTGCGCATAAATATGAAAGTCTTCGTAATGAGCAAAAACGTATTTTTGAAGAAGTAGTACGCGAAGAGGGGCAAGTCGTTCTCGGTTGGCGTGAAGTGCCTGTAGATGGTACTAAAGTTGGTAAGGAAGCGGCTGCTATTCGTCCTTGGATGATCCAAATTCTCATTGGTAAAGGCCCTGATGTAACGAATAATGCGGAATTTGAACGTAAATTATATGTTATCCGTAAATTGGCGGAAAAACGCATTATCCCATTGAGTAAGGAACTATCTAGCGACTTTTATATTGCATCCTTGTCCTCTAAAACAATTGTATATAAAGGTATGTTGACTCCTGGTCAATTGCGTGACTTCTACCTTGATTTGAGCGACCTTGATTTCACATCTGCATTGGCAATGGTTCACTCCCGTTTCAGTACGAATACATTCCCAAGCTGGGCTCGGGCGCATCCTAACCGTTTCTTAGTGCACAATGGTGAAATCAACACAATCCGTGGTAACGTAAACTGGATTAATGCTCGTGAAGGTAAAGCAGAATCTCCATTATTCCCAGATATTAAAAAGGTATTCCCTGTAGTAGATGACAGCGGTTCTGACTCTGCTATGTTCGATAACACATTGGAATTCTTGCACATGACAGGTCGTTCCTTGCCTCATGCGATCATGATGATGATTCCTGAACCTTGGGAACGCAATAATCTCATGAGCCAAGAAAAACATGACTTCTACGAGTTCAATAGCTTCATGATGGAACCATGGGATGGTCCTGCCGCTATGGGCTTCACTGATGGTACTGTTATCGGTGGCGTACTTGACCGTAATGGTTTGCGTCCTGCTCGTTACTATGTAACAACAGACGACCGCGTTATCATGGCATCCGAAGTGGGCGTTGTGAATGAAAATGCGGAAAATATTCGCGCTAAAGGTCGTTTGGAACCAGGCAAAATGCTTCTTATTGATACGGCAGAACAACGTATCATTTCCGATGATGAAATCAAACAACGCATTGCAACTGAATTGCCATATAATGAATGGGTAAAAGAACATGTTATTCATTTGTCTGAAATTACACAAGCTGATGAAAGTGATGTGCCAGCTGTAGAAGATTTATTCAAACAACAACAAGCATTTGGCTATACTCAAGAAGATTTAGTACGCATGATTGTACCTATGGCAAAGGATGGTAAAGATCCTGTAGGTGCCATGGGTGCCGATGCGCCTTTGGCAATCCTCTCTGAAAAACCACAATTACTATATAACTACTTTAAGCAAATGTTTGCGCAAGTAACAAATCCTCCAATCGATTCGATTCGTGAAGAAATGGTTACATCTACACGCGTAATGCTTGGCAACTCTGGCAACTTAACAGATCCTAATAAGACTGGTACATATGCATTGTCTATGCGTACACCAATCCTTACAAACCAAGAATTGGCATCTATCAAAGCTCTTGCGTGCCGTCGTATGAAATCTGTTACATTGCCAATCCTCTTTGACCCATCTAAGGGTGTAGACGGAATGCGCGAAGCGCTTAAAGAATTGTGTGAAAAAGCAGAAGAAGCAGCACGTACAGATCAAAACGTATTAATTTTATCTGACCGTGGTGTTGATGCGAACCATGCGCCAATTCCAGCACTTTTAGCTGTGGCAGCTGTTCATAATCATTTGATTCGCAAAGTATTGCGTACAGAAATTGGCTTGATTCTTGAATCTGGTGAACCACGTGAGGTACACCATTTCTGTACATTGATCGGTTATGGTGTAACTGCTATCAACCCTTATTTGGCATTTGAAACAGTCAAAGATTTACATGCGCGCAAACGCCTAGGTGATATTACATTAGAAAAGGCGGAACAAAACTACATTAAGGCTGCCGTCGGTGGTATTATGAAGGTTATGTCCAAAATGGGTATTTCCACAGTGCGTTCCTATCATGGTGCTCAAATCTTTGAAGCATTAGGTCTTAACTCTGATTTCATTAAAAAATATTTCGTAAATACACCAACACGTATCGGTGGTATTGGTTTGTATGGTGTTACTACCGAAGCGTTGGCTCGTTTTGATCGAGCTTTCAAAAAAGACGAATCTGTCCTCGAACCAGGCGGTTGGTATGGCCCAGTAAAAGATGGGGAAGAACATTTATTCAACCCTAAGACAATTGAGTTGTTGCAAGAATCTCTTATCAATGGGGATTATGCGAAATATAAGGAGTATTCTAAAGCCATTCGCAATGATTATCACGTTACATTGCGTTCCTTAATGGAATTGAACTATCCTGTAGGCGGCGGTATTCCTATTGAAGAGGTTGAATCTGAAGAATCCATCGTAAAACGTTTCAAAGCAGGCGCTATGAGTTATGGTGCTATCAGTAAAGAAGCGCATGAAACAATCGCTATCGCTATGAATCGTTTAGGTTCCACATCTAACTCCGGTGAAGGTGGCGAAGACGCTGCACGCTTCAAACCATTGCCTAACGGAGATAGCATGAACTCTGAAGTAAAACAAATTGCATCCGGTCGTTTCGGTGTAACTGCTAACTACTTGCTTCATGCAAAAGAATTGCAAATCAAATGTGCACAAGGTGCTAAACCAGGTGAAGGTGGTCAATTGCCAGGTAAAAAGGTATATCCTGAAATCGGTAAGGCTCGTCACTCCACACCAGGCGTAGAACTTGTTTCTCCTCCACCACATCATGATATTTATTCCATCGAAGATTTAGCGGAATTGATTTATGATTTGAAATGTGTCAATAAAGATGCTCGCATCTCCGTTAAATTGACTTCCGAAGCTGGTGTTGGTACAATCGCAGCCGGTGTTGCGAAAGCAAAAGCAGATAATATCTTGATTTCCGGTTATGACGGTGGTACAGGTGCGGCAGGCCGTACGTCTGTAAAACACGCTGGTGTGCCTTGGGAACTTGGTTTATCTGAAACTCATCAAACTTTGATGCTCAACCGTTTGCGTGACCGCGTTCAATTGGAGGTAGACTCTAAATTGATGACTGGTTTCGACGTAGCTGTTGCCGCTATGCTTGGCGCTGAGTTATTCGGTTTCGGCACATTGCCACTCGTTGCTGTAGGCTGTAAAATGGCTCGTGTATGTAACCTCAACACATGCCCTTACGGTGTGGCTACACAAGATGAAAAATTGCGTGCTCGTTTCAACGGTAAACCTGAATATGTAGAAAACTTGATGATTTTCATCGCACGTGAATTGCGTGAAATCATGGCTCGCTTAGGCATCCGTTCCGTAGCTGAACTCGTTGGCCGTATCGACCTTGTTCGTCAAAAATCTCAAGACGATAACTTCAAATTGTCTCGTGTCGATTTGAAACGTATCTTGTTCCATCCATACATCGATGCATCTGTTGGTCATATGCATACCATCGATCAAGACCATGAATTGGAACGCACATTGGATATGTCTAAACTCTTGCGTATGTGCCGTCCTGCTATCGAAGATCAAAAACCTATTCGCGCTAAATTGGCAATCAACAATATTAACCGTGTAGTAGGTACACTAGTTGGTTCTGAGGTAACACGTCGTTATGGTGAAAGCGGACTTCCAGATAACACAATCAAGTTGAACTTTGAAGGTTCTGCAGGTCAATCCTTTGGTGCTTTCATTCCAAAAGGCATGACATTAGAACTCGAAGGGGATGCAAATGACTACCTCGGTAAAGGTTTATCCGGCGGTACCATCGTTGTTTACCCACCTAAGAAATCTATCTTTGAAGCTGACGAAAATATCCTTATCGGCAACGTTGCCTTCTATGGTGCTACATCTGGTAAATCCTTTATCAATGGTGTAGCTGGTGAACGTTTCGCTGTTCGTAACAGTGGTATTACAGCTGTTGTGGAAGGTGTAGGCGACCATGGTTGTGAATACATGACAGGTGGCGAGGTTCTCGTACTCGGTAAAATTGGTCGTAACTTCGCAGCCGGTATGTCCGGTGGCTATGCGTACATCCTCGATTGCGATGAACGTTATGTAAATACTGGTCTTGTAGAATTACGTCCTGCTAATAATGATGACCTTAAACGCATCAAAGAATTAGTCGAACAACATGTATTGCATACTAATTCCACAAAAGGCCGTCATATCCTTGAAAACTGGAATAACTTTGCAAATAGATTTACTAAGGTTGTTCCTGTAGCATACGAAGAAATGCATGCTGCTATTGAACGATTCAAAGAACAAGGCTTGTCCTTAGAAGAAGCTCAATTGGCTGCATTTAAAGAAAAATATGCAAAATAAGTTCTAATCTAATATAACTTAGAGAAAATGTAATGTAGAATGCCTCTATAGTTTTGACTATAGAGGCATTTTCATGTATAATATTTGTATTGCAATATTGGATCATGGCAGTTCTCGGGCCCGTGCAATGGGGGCCTGTGAATCGTGTCAGGACTGAGAGGTAGCAGCACTAAGCGGTAACCTTCATGTGCCACGGGGAACCCGGGGGCTGTCGTGATCGAATATTGCAAGGCGGCCTTGGGGGCCGCTTTTTTTATTCTATTATTGAAGCTAAAACGGGTATTAGTTACATGCAAAGAGGACGTGAAAGGACGCCCTCTTTTTTGTGTAATATGGTATAATAAAGTATTGCTAATTACGGACTGTTTACAGGGAAAAGGGGGTGTTTCTATGGCATATATGGCGCTATATCGTAAGTATCGTCCGCAGACGTTTACCGATGTGGTTGGGCAACATCAGGTATCAGATACGTTGATGCGCGCTATTCGCGAGGATAAGGTGGCTCATGCGTATCTATTTGCCGGCCCGCGCGGGACTGGTAAGACGAGTATGGCTAAGATTTTTGCACGTGCCATTAATTGTGAACATGGCCCTACCGACCATCCTTGTAATGAATGTAGCGTATGTAAATCGATTTTGAGTGGTCAGTCTATGGACGTCCTCGAAATTGATGCGGCGTCGAATCGTGGTATCGATGAGATTCGTGCTTTACGTGAAAGCGTAAAGTTTATGCCTGTAGAGGGGCGCAAAAAGGTATTCATCATCGACGAAGCCCATATGCTTACCAATGAAGCGTGGAATGCCCTATTAAAGACGATAGAGGAACCACCAGATCACGTGATGTTCATCTTTGCGACCACTGAGATTGAAAAACTGCCTGTTACCATCGTATCTCGTTGTCAACGATATACATTTAGACGTATCACATCTGATGATATTGCACAGCGGTTACAATATGTTGCGGATAAAGAAGGCTTTGCCTTAGAAGATAATGCAGCACGTCTCATCGCGGTTCATGCGGATGGTGGCTTGCGCGATGCGTTAAGTATTCTCGATCAATGTGTGGGCATGGCCAGTGGCGAGATTACACCGGCCGTTGTAGAGGAACTCATTGGCCTCGTTAGTAAGGACTGGATTATTAAATTCCTATCTGCCTTGCATAATGGAGATGGCCCAGCTGTATTGAAATATATTCAAAATGCACTCAGTGAAGGGCGTGATGGGGCTCAAATCATGGAGGCCCTTACGCAACACTTACGAGCTTTATTGATCGCTAAGGTTGCTCCCGATGCTGAGGAATTAAAGGTATATGATTCGTTCCGCACTGAATTCTTAGAACAAGCACAGGCTATCGAGTTTGGTACCATTAATCAATATATTAAACAGTTACAATCCATCATGAGCGATGCAAAGCAGGTAGATAACCCACGGACCGTTATTGAAATGGGATTACTCGTATTATGTGCTGGTATTTCAAAAGCGAATGATGATGTAGAAGAACGCTTATCCGCCTTGGAACATTCAGAGCGAGAATCTCGCGAAGGGCTTCTTAACCGATTAGCCAAATTGGAACAACAAGGCCCACCGATGGCGGCGCCATCTATTAATTTTGTGGCTACACCTAATGCATCAAGATCAAATGTGGTAGATGATGATTTCATTCCACCGCCTATGGAGGAATACGAATCTGTTACGATTCATGAGGTGCCAACAAATTATAAGCCTTCACCTATTGTAGCGGAATCGAAACCTAGCGGTAGTAATCAAACGGCTACTATAGGTTTGACGCCGCCACCTATGCATGGTGTTGGTATGACACCACCACCGATGAAGACTTCTGGTGAAATACCACCTAAGACCGGCACATCTCGAACGACGAGACATACGGGCCGTCAGAAGAATACAGGTATTAGCCAAGTCGCTGTTATCGGTGAAACCATGGTGGACTCTGGGGAATATAGAACCATTCAGACTACTGTGATAAAATATCTAAAGGACAGCGATAAGGGATTAGCATATAATATTATTGGTCAAGGCCAAGTTATTTATGTAGATCGTGAAAAAGCAGTAGTAGCTTTTAAAAAGGGCATATCCCTTACCTTGGCTACTAATGAAGCAAATCGCAAGGAAATTGCATTAGCGTTCCAATATGCGTTGGGCTATTCCGTGTCTTTAGAGATTGTCGATATAGAGACAGATGTCTATAAAGAATATATGATGGCTAGCGGAGCGCGGTCTAATCGAGCTGTACAGCCTAAGAGGCCACAGCCTACACCGGTTGTTGAGGCCCCGCCACCACCGGTAGAAACAGACTTACTAAGCTCCGAAGCTCGCAATAATGCTAGAGAGGCTGCGTTAGCTGCTCTTAAAGCAAGAGGTATAAAACCACCGAGCAGTAAGGGAGATGAGGATTCATCTGCTAAGAAAAAGACGGCTCATGATGACGGTGGTATACCCGTTATGAGCTTAGACGGAACACAGGTAATGACCGATGATGGTGAAGTTATCAATCGGCCTATGGATAGTGGCGCCACCGTGGAGGTAGAAGCCGTCCCAAAGCGTGAATACCAGTGGGACCCTGAACATATGGGCGTTGAAGAACAACAAAACCCACTGTTGGCTAAAACATTAGAGAAACTTTCAGAAGACCATGACATTTATGTAGAGGTCATAGAAGAGTAAATTGCAATTTTCAGTATATAGTTAATTTATTTTGCAAGGACTTTCATAGTCCTATAAGGAGGAAATACAATGTTCGGTAAAGGTATGGGCAATATGGCAGGCATGATGAAAAAAGTTCAAAAGATGCAAGCTGACATGAAAAAAATGCAAGAAGAGTTAAAAACTCGTACAGTAGAAGCATCCGTAGGTGGCGGCGCTGTTACCGTTATTATGAATGGCGAAAAGATGATTGAATCTTTGAAGTTGAACCCTTCTGCAGTTGATCCTGAAGATGTGGAAATGCTTGAGGATTTGGTGATGGCTGCTGTTAATGAAGCAAGCAAAAAGGTAGATGACCTATTGTCTCAAGAAATGGGCAAGGTAACAGGTGGTCTTAACTTGCCAACAGGTTTATTCTAAATGACAAACGCATTAGAACGGCTCGTAGAACAGTTGCGTAGATTGCCAGGCATTGGATCAAAATCTGCCCGTCGCTTGGCATATCATCTTGTGGAAATGCCGCAAGAAGAGGTGGACCGATTGGTCAATACCATTGTTGAAGCTAAAGGGGCAACCCGCCATTGTTCTATCTGTTTTAATCTATCTGCGCAGGATCCTTGTGAATTTTGCTCTAATCCAAATCGAGATCAAACCACGATTATGGTCGTAGAAACCTCTCGCGATGTGATTGCCATAGAACGCAGCGGTGATTACAAGGGGCTCTACCATGTCTTAGAGGGGGCGTTGTCACCTTTAGAGGGCATTGGTGCTGAAGACATTCGTGTTAAAGAGCTGATTGCTCGTTTGCGTGATGGTGTTGTACAGGAGGTTATTCTCGCAACAGACCCTGATGTAGAAGGGGAGGCGACAGCCTTATATTTGGCACGTCTACTAGCGCCGACTGGCATCAAGGTAACGCGTATTGCCCGCGGTGTTCCTGTAGGTGGAGATATCGAATATGCCGATGAATTGACCTTGGGCGGTGCCGTTGTAAACCGCCAGGAGATGAAAGGATAATATGAACATATTACTCGCGCCATTATTGGCAGCGCCTATGACTGAGGCGATTATATCTGTATTGGTCATTGTTATCGCCTTGAAACTTGCTTTTTTTACCATTAAAAAGGTAGCTCTAAATGTAGTATTAGGCATTGTGACATACATGGTATGCATTCATGTATTGCATATACCAATGGATATTGGCTTTGGTGTGTGGGCTTTGACCGTACTATTTGGACCCATTCCTATGGTTTTGGCCGCTCTATACTACGGCTTATAATATAAGGAGAGGATATCATGGTTATCAATAGCGAACAACAACGCGTCATCGATGAACTAGATAGAAACATCCTCTTGTTGGCGTCCGCTGGGACGGGAAAAACGAATACACTGGCTTATCGAGTGGCTCACATTATTGAAAGTGGCCGCTGCGAGGCGCATCAGATTTTGTGCATGACCTTTACAAATAAGGCGGCACAAGAGATGAAGTCGCGCATCGAATCCCTCGTTGGCCAACCTGCAAAGGCTGTGGATATTAGTACGTTCCACAGCTTTTGTTTTTACGTTATTCAACAAGAGGGCAAGCGAGATGAGTCGCTCTATACAGATGTGACTATATTTGATGAAGAGGATTGTAAAGAACTATATTTGCCATATAAACCGAGAAATATGCGGGATATGAACTTTGCTAGCCTTATAAGCATGGTAAAGGAATATCGTTCTGTGTATGAATTCTATTCTGAATCGTTGATAGATGATTACAAACGAACGATACAACGTTTAGAGCAGGACCAATCTAAGCAAATAGAGAAATTATTTTACAATTACAATACTCTTGCTACCGAGGATCTGTCGGACTTTTGGGCGCATGGTCATGAATGGATTGCTCGTTATGATGAAAGTTTACAATCCGTTCACGGCGTTGATTTTACTGATTTAATCTGTGGTGTGCATCGACTATTTCAAAATCTAGATATTCGAGAACGGTGGCGCAGTCGTTATCAGTATATTTCCGTTGATGAAATGCAAGATACGGGCTCATTAGAATATAAGGTTATGGAAATGCTATGGGAAGGCAATCACGTTCTTTTATGTGGGGACTATTTCCAAACTATCTACGAATGGCGCGGCTCAGATCCGTTCTGTTTATTAGAGGCATTTACCCGTGATTTTAATCCTCTAAAAATCATATTCTATAAAAACTATCGCTCTAATCGCACTTTGTTTACAATGGCTTTTAAAACATTGCAGAACATGTTTCCTCAACTCGTTGGAACTGTGTACGATGAAATGCCAGAGGCTAACAGTGCTAGTGATGGGGCACCTGTCCTTGTGAAAGATTGTCGTAATGAATATACGGAATCAAAATTTATTTATGACCGTATTTGCGCGCTTCCAAAGAATGCATCTATCGGTGTGTTGGTTCGCGATAATCGCAAGGCACAGCGTTTAAGTGAACAGTTTGAACGATATAATCAAGACAAGCCAGAATCTGAACGTCGTCCGTTTATGATTATTGATGAATATAAATTCTTCCGCCGTCAGGAAATCAAGGATATCATGGCGTACTTTAAGCTCTTGATGAATCCTAATGATGCGGTTAGTGCGAAACGCATTATTAAACGCTATGTATCGGGCATTGGCGACGCGCGTATTCGCGATATTGAAAGTCCAAAAAATCGCAGTGTAGGGCTAAAATTGACGGATTTTATGGATATGCCTATCTTTGAAGCTGAGCCATATGCCAAATTGGTAGCTGGTCTTGAGGTGGGGGAAGTGGTGGTGTACGATGTAGAAAGCACCGGTACTGATACGACACAAGATAGAATTATACAAATTGCGGCAATGCGCATTGATAAAGATGGCAATGAAATAGAACGGTTTGAACGGTTTATCAATCCTGGTAAATCGGTAGGTACCTCTCAACTCGTTCATGGCTTTACGGATGCATATTTAGCAGAGCATGGTGAAAGTCCAAAGGTCGTACTGGAGGCTTTCAAAGAATTTTCTAACAATCGTATCATTGTAGGCCATAATGTAAATTATGATATTAGTATTTTGAGCCACGAATTAGCGCGCCATAATTTAGGCGAGCCTCAATTTAAGGCCGTATATGATACACTAGATATCTTTAGACGGTTCTATCCAACACTGGAAAATCATAAGTTAGGATTTTTGTCAAAATATTTTCCTATCAATCATACGCCTACCCATAATGCGATGGATGATATTATCGCTACGGGCCAATTATTAATCTACGCAGTCCGTGAAAATATTATGCCCACAACGACGGATCGCATGGTAGCCATTAATCAATATAAGGCGGCTTTCACAACGATTGCGTCTCAAATGGCAACCTTGCGCAGAAAGATGCATACCGATAATCCTACGGAATTATTGGCCTATATTATGAATCAAATGGGCGTACTAGACTATTATAAGAGTCATGGCGAAATGGCCAAGGTTGAACATATACGAGATTTGTATCGTATTATGGAATCATTAGATAAGGAATATGAAGGTACAACGGGATTAGCTCGTCTTAATCATATTTTGCAATTAGCTGCATTGACGGCTGGTGAGCCACAACAGATGAGTAAACAATCTAAGATACCGATTATTACGGTTCATCAAGCAAAGGGTAGTGAGTTTGACCATGTATTTTTGGCAGGTATGAATCAAGGGACCTTTCCTAGTTTTATGTCCTTACGCGAGGGCAATGAGGATGAAGAAAAACGCTTGTTCTATGTGGCCATTACGCGACCAAAACAGGAGCTGGTTATTACCTATACCAATGAATCACAACGGGGCCAAGGCACAGCGCCAAGTGCATTCCTTGATTATATGCCAAGGGATGTAAAACTCGTAGAAAGGAGTATGTAATGGCACGAAAAACACATAGACCAGATGATATTTTTTGGTCAGTTACTACCCAGGATATAGAATCCATACAACATGCAACTACAGATGCTATAACATTAGGGCAACTGTTAGATACTAAATATCCAAGAAAAGCGATGGTAAAGTTATTTGATGAGAAATTAATCCATGTAAATGGTCACAAAGCAACACCTCATACAGAGGTTGCCGTAGATGATGAAATTTGGATAGCTATGGCCAAAGAGAAGATTGATCATGAGCCAATTGCAATGGATTTACATATTCTCTATGAAGATGATGATTTGCTCATTGTGGATAAGCCTGCCGGTGTTACGGTAAACTCAAAAGATAAAGTATCCCTTGCTAATGGCATTGCCCATTATTTTATGGAACATGGTATTAAGCGAAAAGTACGTTTTTTGAACCGTCTTGACCGCGATACAACAGGCTGTATTGTAATTGCTAAAAGCGGTCTAGCCCAAAGCTTATATCAACAACAAATGGATGATAACACATTTGAAAAGTGGTACATGGCTATTGTTGAAGGCCTTGTCGAATCAGATTCGGATTCGTTGGTGCTTCCTATGGATAGAAGTATTGATGGCATTCATTACGAAGTAAATTCTAAGGGGAAAGAAACACGGACTGATTTTACCGTTTTACACCGATATCCGGATGGGGCTGTGGATAACTCTGTGCATAACCTACAAAATATTGTGGATATATCCCATGAAAATGTGGACAGCACAGTGAATACTGTGGATAAACAGGGTGGAATTGTGGATAATTCTGTGCATAACTTAGAAAATCAGCCTTGTACAGCAGTGGCAGTTCGCTTATATACAGGTAAAACACATCAAATTCGAGTGGCCTTCAGTCATATAGGTCATCCTTTGTTAGGGGATACATTGTATGGGGCGAAATCTACGGGAGAACCATTTGCACTACGTGCAATGAAGGTTGTTTTTACACATATGCGTTCTGGAGACCGTATAACCGTTCAAGCTTAATTAGAATGGGCATTCAGTAGTAGAATGAGTTCTTAAATACATAAAAGTTTCTAATTGAGAAATGAGAATGACTGATAAGTTCAGTAAAATCAATGGATTTCGTGAAAATATATTGAAAATTATAGTGACAAATGATAATCCATAAGCTATAATACAAATAAACGTACACATATAAATTATTTAATATTGTACATATAGTATGTAAGAGGTGTAATAGTATGATTTTACAAGATAATAGTGCTGAACGTAATCGGGGTATTACGCTCGCCAGTATCAAGGGCATTATAGGCAATGTGGTGCTTGTCATTTTTAAGATGATAATAGGATTGGCATCGAATTCCATCGCCATAATCCTTGATGCAGTAAATAACTTAACAGACGTTCTTTCGTCGGTGTTGACGATTGTCGGTACAAAACTGGCTGCAAAAGGGGCCGATAAGGAACATCCATTTGGACATGGCCGTATAGAATATATGACTACCATGGCTATTGCTTTCATCATTCTCGGTGCAGGCATTGGGTCCCTTAAGGAGTCGATAGATAAAATTCTTCATCCAGAGGTATCCACATTTGATATTCCAAGCCTTGCTATCATCGCTGTTGCTATCGTTGTAAAGGTTGTGATGGGGCGATACATTAAGTCTCAAGGTGAGAAATATAAATCTGATGCCCTCGTAGCGTCTGGTATTGATGCTCTTTTTGATGCGGTGATTACCTTTGCTACATTGGTGTCTGCAGGCCTCGTATATTTCTTCAATGTAGATATTCAAGGCTATGTAGGGGCTTTAATTTCGCTATTAATTTTGAAAGCAGCCTATGAGATCTTACGGGATATGTATAATCATTTGCTTGGTGTTCGCGCCGATGATGATCTTATTCGAAACATCAAAGAAACTATCGCGCAACATCCAAATGTAGGCGGTGTATATGACCTAGTGCTAAATAGCTATGGACCAGGTGAAGTGATTGGTTCTGTTCATATTTCGTTGCCAGATACGATGACGGTGGGTGAGGTCCATCCGTTAACTAAAGGAATCGCAGTTCATCTTTATAAAAAGTTTGGCATTAATATGACTGTCGGCGTATACGCAGAAAATCAACCAAGCGTAGAAGTTCTTGAAATCAAAAAAGCGCTTGATCAAGTTATCAGTTTGTATACTAATGTAGTCCAACTCCATGCTTTCTACGTACGAGAAGATAAAAAGATTATCTATTATGATATTATCTTTAACTTTGACGAAGAAGATCCACATGGTACATTAGAAAAGATTAAGGCGGAACTTCATAATCGTTATCCAGATTATACACAATTTGCTATTGTGGATACGGATTTTAGTAATTAGTTTTATATAAAGAATAACCGATATGTATCCTTGTATGAGGAACATATCGGTTATTTTTATGGGGCTGGATCGTCACTTGATAAATACATTATTTATGCCTATAATAAATTGTATAAAATATAGTTAGTCATATATTATATATAGTATGGAGAGAACTATGAATAAATTGGTATTATCCACATTAGCAGTTATGACTGCAGTTAGTATCTGTGGCATGCAACCTGTAGATGCTAAACAAGTTAAACCAGACCCAACCATGACTATGCTTCAAATGCCGACGAATGATGAAATCTCGGTAGGAAATGGTACTACACAAGAAATCAATAAACAAACACAAACATTAGTGAATAATGTAGCCGTATCTACTAAATCGATGATTAAAAAGAATTGGAAAACTATCTATATTAAGGCGATACCATCTGACAATACAGTTTATTTCTACTATACGGATACGATGGGCCAAGTATATAGTGGTCAAACTATTAAAAATACTGGTTTATCTAAGGGAAAATATAGAACAGAAGCATTACGTCAGGCTCAGGCGTTGCAGGATTTGTATATGTATCTACAACAAACGAATCAGGAAATTCCTTCTTCTATAGATATTATCGTTACCAGTCAAGGTCGTCGGATTCGAACCATCATGAATTACGATGAAAATATAGGAGATAGTTCAATCTATCAACAAAATTATGAACAAATTAATTTCCCAAATTTGAAATAGTTTGGATATAGTGAAAGCCCCTACCTCGGTGAGGTAGGGGCTTTGTGTTAAATTACATAATCATCGTGATCATCTGTTGTTTGTTTTTTAGCTTGCTTTTTAGCACCTGCTAGGTCTAATAGTTCTTCTTCAAGTGTATCTTCGTCGCCTGTATTGAGCATGGAGTAGAAGGCCCACAAGATAATGAACCAAACTGGTGTGAAGAATAAGGCAACTCTTGTGTCATCATTCAAGGCCAAGATAATGAGGATGAACGCGAAGAACGCAAGAATTAAATAGTTCATCACTGGATATAGAGGCATTTTAAATTTAGATTTTGCCGCCAATTCAGAATTTTTTTTGCGATATTTTAAATGGCAAATAACCATGATAGCCCAGATGAAAATGAAGCAGAATGTAGAGATAGATGTAATCATAACGAAGACTGCTTCTGGCATGACATAGTTAAGTACAACTGTAATAAGTAGTACGGCAGCAGAGAAAATAGTCGCTTGATATGGCACGCTACTATGTGTTAAGCGACGCATTGATTTAGGTGCGTGACCGCGTTTTGCAAGGGCATAGATCATACGACCTGTACTAAAAATACCAGAGTTTGTAGCTGATGCGGCAGAGGTAAGCACAACAAAGTTGACGATACCTGCTGCTGCGGTAATACCAACTGCTGTAAATACGGCCACAAATGGGCTGGCTGCAGGGTTAACGGCTGTCCATGGGTAAATACTCATGATGATGGCCAAGGAACCAATATAGAACAAAATAATACGCAAAGGAATATTATTGATGGCCATTGGAATAACCTTTTCAGGGTTTTCAGTTTCACCTGCTGTCAAACCTACAAGTTCAATGCCGGTGAATGCAAATACAACCATTTGGAAGGATAAGATAAAGCCCATCGTTCCATTTGGGAACCATCCGCCGTAATTCCATAAATTACTAAAGGCGGCAGCTACACCAGCATCGGTACTAAATCCAGAGAAAATCATGATTAAGCCGATGATGATAAGGGACACAATGGCAATAACCTTGATCATGGCAAACCAGAATTCCATTTCACCAAAGTGCTTTACGGCTGTTAAGTTCATGAGTAATAGAGCTATTAAGACGACGAGGGCTGGGACCCATTGCGGTAGCCATGGTATCCAGTATTGCATATACAGTCCGACGGCCGTTAAATCGGCCATGGCTAGTGATAGCCAACAGAACCAATATGTCCACCCTGTGATGAACGCAGCGCGATCACCTAGATAATCCTCTACAAAATCGATAAAGGAATGATGATTAAGATTAGATAATAATAATTCCCCTAACGCTCTCATTACAAAGAAACATATAAGACCAGTAATGAGATAAGCAAAAAGAATGGATGGACCTGCCAAATGGATGGCCCGACCGGAACCTAAGAATAAGCCTGTACCAATGGCACCGCCGATGGCGAGCAATTGTACGTGGCGATTCTTAAGGCCCCGCTCTAACTGATTCGTATCAGACATAGTAAAGACCTCTTTTCTACAAACTACCTATAAATACAAAAAGCCATGGATGACCATAACTTTCATAATCTATAGAATATATAAAACTATTTTCTTATAATACAGTATCTATTATAAAAAGTCAAATGTATTTTTACAGTAGACACATCCTGTGAATAGTATTATTAACATACGAATAAAAGAAAGCGTATTCATACTTTTAAAAGCATACTATGCGTTAAAAGGTTTTCATAATTTGCTATAATAATTGATAGATTATCTTTTACGTAAAGTCGTGGAGGTTATTATGAGACGACAAGACAGAAGAGTTACAGATATAGAAGAAATTAAGGGCATTTTAAATAGCACTCGCATCATTCACCTAGGCATGATGGATGGTGACTACCCTTACGTGGTGCCCTTACATTTTGGTTTTGAATTTATAGATGAGGTGCTTTATATCTATGTGCATGGCCATTATGAGGGAAAGAAGTTTGACTTGATTAAAGCAAATCCTCATGTATTTATCGAAATTGATGGCAGTGATGAAGCCCTTGTTTCAGGTGGTGATATTCCTTGTGCATATAGTTCAGTTTATTCCAGTGTGATGGGCCGTGGAGAGGCTACCTATTTAGAGGCTATTGATGAAAAGTCTCATGGCTTACAAGTATTGATGAAACATCAGACAGGTCGTGAGTTTACTTTTACGGAAGCCATGGTAAACTCTGTGGGCGTAGTTCAAATTAAAATTGTCGACTATACGGCCAAAAGACGAAGACAACTTGAACAAGATGCTATTATGCCGCCATTAACTAAATAATGACACAACAATCCTATTGAACTCTATTATGATATAGCGTTCAGTAGGATTTTTTTATATCGAACCTAAGCATTAGATACATTATTTGGTTGTGTCGATACTTTCACAAAAGGAAAGATAAAAGTTTTATGAAGTAGCTAGAGCTACAGAAACGGTAGCTTGATTTTGATATAAATAAGAAAATATATCATTATATGTGTGGAGTATATTATAAATTTTTGTAATAGGAGAGAATATGAAGAAAATAATGACATCTGCTGTTTTATGTGCCGCGATGGCTACTGCAGTAAGTACCTTTGGCGTACAGCCAGTTAGTGCTACATACCCGTTAATAGATAAAAATGGTAATACCGTTCCTGTTGAACGAGATGTAGATAATAAAAAGCTCATCGATGATAATAAAAAACTCGCTGATCGTTATCGTTGGTATGATCAAGTTGATGATTATGATTTAGTTAAAACTAATATTGAGAGTGCCGCGCAGGAATTTGGCTATCCTATACAAGTTCCGTCTTATATGCCTAAAGACTATGCAGTACGCGATGTAAAGGCCAAGGACCATGACGTATTAGAAATCGTTTATACAGAAACGGGCCGTGATGGAGAATTTGGTCCGAAATTAACCTTCTCTAATACAGATATTGTATATCGTATGGGATGGGCTATCGATACAGTGGTAACGCCTATTTTAGAAAAGACAAATTACAACGCTAAGGATGCAGTTAGCTTTACTACCCCTAATGGGATCGCTGTACATACGTTAGGTTATAGTAAAGGCGCTATTCAAATTGCTTACTGGAAAAAAGATAATAAAGTTTATATGCTCTACTTTGCTTCTTTAAGAAATCAAAACTTTGTAAGCAAAATTGTAGACTCTGTAGGTCCTGTGAGTAACGTAGCCGTTGATGATAATCGACTACGTGGTGACCGCAATGATAATCAAAATATTGAAGAAAACGATGCGAAAATGGTTAAACAAAATGATGAGCCGGATTGGCCTCCTTATGAAACGATTGGGTTGCCATTGCGTACACATACGAATTCTGTGTGGCCTATACTTACCAGCAAAACCATCGGTTTACCTAGCGGTGTAATCGATGCATCTCATAAGATGTCTTATGACGTATCTGTACCAAGTTATTTACCGCTTGGCTATACATACTATGCTACACATTTTTATGACAATGATGTATTAGAAACTGTATATTGGAAGCAAGGTAAAGAGTATCAAGAGCGCAGCGGTCGTTGGGTAACTCATACTATGGTCTTCCGCATGAGCTACTCTATGGATACCGTATGGCCTGAAGAATATATTCCAATGGAGTACCATGACGTACAGTGGACTGACTCTACACCAATAGGTGATGTTCACTATACAGGGGATGTAGATAAGGGCTTAGTACGCAGTGTTACGTGGTACAAGGATAATATGGCGTATTTCTTGTTCTTCCAAGTGCCTGTGAAAGCCTCTGAAGCAGAGTTTTATAGAAATCATGTAGTGCTGTTAAAAGATATCGATCCAAGTCGTACAGACTTAATTGGTGTAAAAACAATTCGTTAATAAAAACGAACCTATCTCCTAGATATATTACTAATATCTTTGGAGATAGGTTCTTTATGTATTAATTAGAAAAATACGTAACGGATGATAACGAGTACCGCTAATACGTACATAATCCAGTTAACTTCTTTTGCACGACCTGCAATGATTTTGAGTAGAGGGTATGCAATAAGACCTGCAGAGATACCGTTAGCGATGCTGTACGTGAACGGCATCAAAACGATAACGAGGAATGCAGGAAATCCTTCTGTCCAATCATCGAAGTCGATATTGCGGATAGCACCTAACATGAGGGCACCAACGATGATAAGAACAGGAGATGTGGCTGCATTTGGTACCAAGGATACCAATGGAGCCAAGAATAAGCAGATTAGGAATAATACGCCTGTTGTGACAGCTGTTAAGCCTGTACGGCCACCAGCACCTACACCTGCTGCACTTTCAACAAAAGCAGTAATCGTAGATGTACCGAGTAATGCGCCAGCACTAACGCCGATAGCGTCAACAGTCATCGCTTTACCAAGACCTGGGAATTTACCAGATTTTGGATCCGCAATTTTCGCCTCTGTAGCAGTACCGATTAACGTACCCATAGAGTCGAACAATTCTACGAATGTGAAGGAGAAGATAATCGTAATCAAGCCCATGTGGATCGCACTAGGAATATCTAATTGAAGAAATGCGGCTTTTGAGAAGTCAGGCACTGCCAATACTGTGAAGTTCTCAGGCATTGTAGATAGTCCCGTTACATAGGACACAATTGTTGTTACCAACACACCAATCAAGAGTGAACCTTGAATCTTACGAGCCATCAATAGAGCGGTAAAGATGAGGCTGAATAGGGCTAACAATGTTTCGCCACTGTGCAAGTTACCTAGTGTTAACAATGCTTCAGATGCTGGAGGTACTAGATTGCCATGTGTTTGTATAACTTGGCCTAAGGTGTTAGGAGATAAACTGATGGAAATCGCCATCAAACCGGATAGTTTTAAACCGATGATGGAGATAAATAGCCCAATACCAACGGTAATAGCGACTTTCATAGAAGCCGGTATACCAACAACAATCATTTGTCGTATCGATGTCAGCGTTAGGACGAGGAATACGAGACCGGAAATGAACACCGCACCTAGTGCCGTTTGCCATGATACACCCATACCGAGAACTACGGTAAAGGAATAAAAGGCTAAGAGGCCAACCCCTGGAGCCAGTGCGATTGGATAGTTAACAAATAAACCCATAGCAATCGTTACGAGGCCACCACCTAAAGCTGTAGCGATGAGGACGGCATCCTTGTCCATGCCAGCAAGACTCAAGATGTTTGGCGCCAAAAATAGGATGTACGCCATCGTGATAAACGTGGTAATACCCGCTAAAATCTCGGTTTTAACGGAGGTACCTCGTTCATTGAGTTTAAATAGTTTATCTAACATTAGATAAATCCTCCCTGTATGAAATTATAAATCATATCAAATAAAAATATTTCGATATACCTATAGTGTATCATATTTCCCACCATTTTTTGTATGAATTTATGTTATACTATACATATATTGTGAATGACTTAGAGGTTAACTTATGAAAATATCTACAAAAGGGCGGTATGCCTTGCGAATCCTAGCGGATATTGCAGAACACGGGACGGAAAAAAATGTGCCTATCCGTGAAATCGCAGAACGCCAAGGGTTTTCAGATAAATACTTAGAAGGAATTGTATCTCGCTTGTCCTCTGCGGGCCTCGTTAAAAGTGGCCGTGGTAAATACGGTGGATATCGCTTGGTTAAAGATCCTGCTGAATATAATGTATATGAAATCTTATATGCTGCAGAGGACTCTATTGCTCTTGTGTCCTGTTTAGAGGATGATGTAGAGCCATGTCCTATGTTTAATGATTGTTTGACTGCTCCTCTATGGCAGTATTTACAAGATGAGTTTCGCCATGTAATGGAGCGCGTTTCCTTGCAAGATGTAATGGATCACAAGTTTCCAGTGGAATAATTGAGAGAGTCGCGTTTTATATGCGACTCTTCTTTATATAATTTTGTAAAAGCATATTTTTATACACTTTTATATGTGGAAAGAAGGCGAAAGATGAGTACAATTGCAGATGATACTCGTGGTGGCATGCGAAATGTATGGATTATTACGGCTGCCATGACTGTATTAGCTATATGTTACACCATGATTATTCCTTTTTTGCCTATATATCTCTTGGAATTAGGTGTCCCAAAAGCCGATGTAGCCCTTTGGTCGGGCCTTGTCTTTGGGATTACATTCCTCATTGCGGGCATTATGGCTCCAATTTGGGGAAAAATCGCCGATAATAAAGGGAAAAAACGGATGGCCTTGCGCGCTGGCTTTGGCATTGCTGTCTGTTATGTATTAATTGGTTTAGTTACAGACCAATATCAACTACTCATGGGGCGGGCCCTCGTTGGATTTGCCAATGGGTTTTATCCTGCGGCAATGACTATGGTATCCCTCAGTGTCGATGAGAAACAGGTTGGTCGAGCTTTAGGTATCTTCCAGACAGGGCTTATCTTGGGGAATGTCATCGGTCCATTTTTAGGTGGTGCTGTTGAAAGTGTAGTAGGGATGCGTCCTGTATTTTATGTATCTGGTGTCGCTGTACTGATTGCGACATTGGCTGTATTGTTCTTTGTAAAAGAACCAAAATTACATGCTGTAGGCACTGATGGAACAGCGCAAGCTACTCAACCTACTAAATCTACATCTTTACGTGAAGACTTTAAGGCCGTTCAACAACAACCTGTACTAGTACGGTTGCTTGGGATTTTCTTCTTTATGCAATGTGTCATCATGATGCTACAGCCTATCTTGGCCCTTTATGTAGGGGATATGCAAGGCACCATGGAAGGGGCGGCTATAATCTCTGGTACAATCCTCAGTATCGGAGGCTTAGCAGGCTCCTTAACGACTAATCTATGGGTTCGCCTTGGTGAACGTCGTGGTTATTTTAAGACCATTTCCTACTGTATGATGGGTAGTGGTATCGTTCTATTGCTGCAAAGCTTACCAGTGGGTATATGGTGGTTTGGTGTTTTACAGGTTCTAATTGGTTCATGCATTGTAGGGATTAACCCATCCTTGAGTGCAGCAGTAACCCTTAATACAGATCCAAGTTTTAGAGGTCGTATGTTTGGTATGACGACGACAGCTCAACAATTTGGTTCTATGGTAGGTCCTGTATTTGCTAGTATTGTATCGACCTATGTGGGCATATCCTACGTATTTAGTATTACTGGATTGTTATTGTTATATATGGGCTTTCAGTCTAGAAAATTATCTAAAAAACATGAATAACACTATGATGAGTCATAGATAGTATTAAGGGAATCATTTGTTTCGTATGAGATGCAAAGGAGTTGTTATGATCCGTATCGGCCAAACTGTACTTGGAGAAAAGGGTACAAAGATATGCGTGCCTATTGTGGGCACAACGGTAAAAGAAATTCTAGATGCTACTGCGGTGGCATGCAATACACCTTGTGATGTGGTGGAGCTACGCATTGACTATTACGAACGAGCTCATTCCATTGATGCTATTATTGAACTATTGATGCTCATGAAACCTCAATTAAAAGGTCGTGCATTGCTCTTTACATGGCGCACGAAGGGTGAGGGGGGCGAGAAATCTATCTCCTCACAAGATTACTTTACAATGTTAGAGCGCCTTATCCCAACGGGCTTGGTAGATGCTATTGATATTGAGTTATTCTTTGATCAAGATAGAATGGTCAAAACCATAGAATTCGCCAAGGTTCATGGTGTAACAATCGTCATGAGCAATCATGATTTTAATGGTACACCAAGTAGAGATGTTATTGTAAATCGACTCATTCAAATGAAAGGATTTTTAGCGGATGTGCCAAAGATAGCCGTTATGCCTCATACAACAGGTGATGTATTAACACTTCTTGAAGCGACGGCTGAGGTAAAATCCTTATATCCATCAGACCCAATCATTACGATGGCCATGGGGCCATTGGGGGCTATTACACGTGCTTCAGGATCTTTATTTGGCAATGCTATGACCTTTGCTTCAGCGGGCAAAGCATCAGCACCAGGTCAAATTGATGTACATGAACTAAAACGTATCTTAGATACTCTTGATGTAGATGGTGTATTTGATGAACAACAACATAAACGCGTAAAAGTGCATTAAAAAAGTCGGTGAGAGCCGATTTTTTTATTTGTCTTGTAGTTCTTGTAATATATTCATACGAGATGGTCGAATATAGAAAATATAGATGTAATTACCTATAACTTTATATAGAATAAGATACTTTTTGTATGACAATTTTCTGTATTTTTCCTTGCTATCTACAATAGGATAGCGCTCAGGAAAAATGGATAATGAACATATTTTTTGGTAAATTTGTGATAATTCTTTTTGGATAAACGCAGTGTCTATAAAGCGTTGCTTTAATGAAAGTTTGAGATTTACTATGTCAGATTTAGCAGTAGGGGTCAAAATTATTGTATATCTCATTTTAACCTCCGAACTTATAAATCCTTAAGGAGCTCATTAAAGACTTTTTCAGCAGGTTCGCCAATTCCCTTTTTTGCTTGATTAAGTCCTATCTCTATTCTTGTGCTTAAATCTTCTTTAGTCCATAAATCATCATTTATAGCATCAATCCATTCTGGGCGATGGATAGTGGAAGGAATATCGTTAGTGAATTGTATTTGTTTTGATACAAGTGTAACAGTTTGTGATATAGTTAATCCCATCTCTTTTAAGATAGCTGTTGTTAGTGTCTTAACTTTAGGATTAATACGGATATTGAGTATGCCTGTTTTATCAATTTTATCAAAGGATATTTCAACCTCGTTTGTGGTTGATGTTCCGTACGAGCTAGTAGTATCTGATGCCTTTAATGTGATTCGGGGTTGTTCGTAGGTGCCGTCATTGTTGAGTGTACTTGGCGTTGGTGTTTCATCTGTAGATGTTGTTGGTAATGCAATGGCGAAAGGAATGCGACGTTCTTTGATAATTTGACGAAATAGTGCGTCAAGCATGGAGGTGTAGGATAGGCCTTGTGCTTTTAATATGCTAGATACCTCTTGTTTTAGATCTTCGTTGATGCGGACTTGTAGGTTTACGGTTTTCATAATATCTCTCCTATGATTCTTTAAGTTGTGACTGTAATACTTTGGTTATTTTATTGCTCTTATAGAAAAAGGTGTTTAAGCTTCTTGAATTCTAGTTGTAATTACATTGTAATTGCAAATATGGATTTTTACAAATACATATAAAACATAGAGAATATAAAAAAGCAGTATTTATCTTAGGGATAAATACTGCTTTTAGTACTATATCTATGAAGTTAAGATATGAGTTTTAGTTTTATCTAGAAATACAGATGTAAATCTTCTTACAATAAGTTTGCTTCAAAATCTTCTAGGATAGTAGACACTGTTTCTGGTGCATTACGGTTATGTTCCACGATGGATTGTGCAAAGCTTTCATACATTGGTGTACGAATTTCTTCGAGTTCGCGTAAGCGTTCGATACCACCACTAGAGAGAACCCGACCGGATGTAGATAAATTTTCTATAGGTTGGGTTAATTGGTAGATACGACCATTTTGGCGTAAGTGTGCGTAGTTTTTAGGCACTGTTACACAGCCGCCACCAGTGGAGATAACAAGACCTGTTTGAGTGCCCAGTTTCGCAATCATTTCCGCTTCTTTTTCACGGAATGCTGGTTCCCCTTGTTCTGTAATGTATGTGGAAATGTCTCCAATTTCTTTTTCTAACTCATGATCCACGTCAATGCAGGTACGGCCCATTTCTTCACCGAGCGCTTTACCGACTGTAGTTTTTCCTACACCAGGCATGCCGATGAGGATAATGTTTTCCTTTTCACGGCGCATATCGCGCAAGATTTGTTCAATTTCCTTTGTACCAAAGCTTTCACCGTGGAAATGATTAGCCGCCTCAACACCTTGAGCCACAAGGAATGGCAAGCCATCACAATGAGGAATTTCCATCATTTCTGCTTGTAACAGCAAAATTGTACGGCGTGGATTATAGATGAGGTCTACAACGCCTTCCAATTTGGAAAATTGTGTAATATCGATGAGATTAGCTGGATTATGAGGATACATCCCGATAGGTGTGCAGTTAATAATAATCTGTGCTGTTTCATAGTAATTAGGAGTATCACCATAGAATGGTGCCGTCTTACGAGAGAGATGAACTATGTTCTTAGCTCCTAAGTCTTCAAGAGCTACGTGAACGGTAGCGGAGGATGCGCCATCGCCAAGAATGATACATTCCTTGCCAGCTACATCGATGCCTGCATGTTGTAGGGTAAATACGAAACCATCATAGTCTGTATTATAACCGTGCCATTTGCCATCCTTGCGAACCATCGTATTTACACAGCCAATGCGTTCTGCCCGTGGATCTACAACATCACAAGCTTCAAGGGCATTTACCTTGTAAGGAATAGTGATATTGATACCTTGTAATTCTGGATCAGCGAAGAACTCTTGTAGTTGGCTCGGTTCGCGCTCAAATAATTCGTAATTTGTATTCCCTAGTGCACTGTGAATGCGAGGGGAGAAGCTATGGCCTAACGTACGGCCAAGTAAACCAAATTTCATAGGACCTCCTAGGTCAATATACATAGAATGGCTAATAGGCTGGTACCTATTAGCCATTGAAGTTTTATAACTATATGTATTGTACTATATATGTTCTTATAGGGACTAGTACATATAAGTATATTAGTTTTCAGGGTAATTGCCTAGTAAGCGGAATTTATCTTGTGATGTGTGTAGCTCTGCTAGAACAGACAATACCTTAGGATCTGCTAGGGATGCTTCTAAGTCGAGGTAGAATAAGAACTCAAAGTTATGACCTACAATCGGGCGAGACTCAAGTTTTGTAAGATTTACGCCGATGTTTGCAAACTTGGTAAGTAATGTACCAAGACCACCTGGAGCATGGCTTGCTGTAGTTACCACGGAGATTTTATTAGCCCCTGGGTATACATGGAAGTCCTTGCTGATACAGATAAAGCGCGTATAGTTGTTATCGCTATTTTGGATATTGCGCATCAATGGAGATAAATTATATAAGTCTGCACATTGCGGTGCTGCAATAGCAGCTACGCCTGGATCATCACTGGCTGCCACCATTTGTGCTGCACGAGCCGTGTTATCGAAGGAACGTAACTCTACACCTTCTAATTTTTCTAGGAAGTGACTGCATTGGCCCAACGCTTGAGGGTGGGAGATGATAGTGTGAATATCTTCTAGTTTTGTGCCTTTTTTCACGAGTAAATCGTGAGAAATCCAAAGGCGCGTACCGCGCACGATATAGCATTTACGCTCTTCTAATAGGTCGTATACTTCTTTTACAGAGCCATTGGAGCTATTTTCGATAGGTAATACGCCAAATTGACATTCACCGGATTCTACCGCATCAAATACAGCACGGAATCCTGTTACATAGTGAATTTGGCTGAGTGGTAATAATTTATCGCACGCCACTTGCGCATTACTACCGAAGACGCCAGCACAAGCTACGCTACCACGTTGTGGAGGTAATGTAGGGGACTGCTCAATAGCCTTTTTCATTTTAACAGTGAACTCATTATCTTGGAACAATTGTTCAGACTGATAGGTCCGGCTCAAGCTGAATAAGGCTTCAAAGAAACGGCGTGCGTATAGGTCGAGGTCTGGGCCTGCATCTCGAGTTACTTTATCGAGGATATCTCGTTCCCGTTTGGCATCGTAAATAGCCTTGTTCATTTCTTTTTTGGCTGCCGCGACATCCTTGGAGAGTTCCATGCGCTCTTTGAAGAGGGCGAGCATTTGGTCGTTTATATCGTTAATTTTAACGCGTACTTCATCTAAGTTCATGGTCAATATCTCCTAAGAAATCAAGAATAACAAGGGCCGTAACAGCTTCGATTACAGGTACTGCACGAAGCGCTACACATGGGTCGTGACGACCTTGGATTGTGAGCAATGTGTCCTCTTTTTGTGAAAGTGACACAGAATGTTGTTCTTTATAAATGGATGGTGTTGGTTTGATGCCCACTTGCATAACGAGGGGCAAGCCGTTAGTTATACCACCTTGAATACCACCGCTATTATTAGTTGTGGTTGTAATCTTGTCGCCGTCCATGGTGAAAGCATCATTCACTTCGGAACCAAGTTGTGCACACATATCGAAGCCACCGCCAAAGGATACGCCTTTAATGGCGGGTACCCCAAAGATTACGCGAGCTAAGCGGTTTTCGATACCGTCAAAGTTTGGGTTGCCAAGGCCAATTGGTAGACCTGTAGCAATGACTTCAACGATACCACCTGTAGAGTCCCCATCTTTTTTGAGGTCCATAACAAGGGTTTCTACTTCGTTACGTTTTTGTGGATTAACCATAGCAATTGCTTCTGTAGCGATGCTAGCTAATGCTTTCATATCTGGGTGGACCATGTTGATAGGAGCATCTTGAATCGTTCCCACTTGTTTTAAATGGCCGTGGATTTCAATGCCTTTTTCACGTAATAGTTGTAGAGCGATGCCACCAGCTACACAAAGCGGAGCTGTAAGGCGCGCTGAAAAATGGCCGCCACCGCGCATATCTACCTTATCACCGTAGCGTATACGAGCTGTAAAGTCCGCATGAGATGGGCGAGGGATATCGCGTAAGTTGTTATAATCGCTAGAGTGTTGAGATGTGTTACGAATCATAAATGCCAATGGAGAACCACTGAGCATGCCGTCCACCAAACCTGCTAAAAATTCAGGTGTATCGGCTTCCTTACGCTGTGTTGTTAATTGATTTTGCCCTGGTGCACGGCGCTTTAAAAAGGTTTTTAACTCATCGATATCGATGGTATGTCCACAAGGAAGACCTTCAACAATACCGCCGATAGCGTATCCATGAGAGGCGCCAAAGGTAGATACTTGTATAGTTTTACCGAAATTAGATGCCATGAGCATCACCTCCTAATAAGTTCCAGTCCTCAAAGAAGTCTGGATAGGATTTTGTGATAGCTTCGCTATCTTTTAACGTAACAGGGTTTTCACTGATGAGGGCCATCAATGTGCCGGCCATAACGAGGCGATGGTCATTTACGCAATCACCATGTCCACCTTTAAGTATACCACTACCGATGATGTATAGGTCATCGCCTTCTTCACGCACTGTACCGCCTAAGTCTCTTACGAGATTAGCAACAGCTATGAGACGATCGGATTCTTTTAAGCGTAGGCGAGCACCCTTAATAAAGGAGCTTTCTCCAGAAATAGAGCAAGCAAGAGCTGCCATAACAGGCAACATATCCGGCATTTGCTCAAGGTCTACATGGATTGGCTTGGAAGCACGACCTGTGACCGTTATATTCATACCATCCCATACAACATCACAACCAGCATCAATCATAACTTGTATGATGCGGCGGTCAGCTTGTACAGAGTTTTTGTTCATGCCTGTAATCGTAATTGGTTTGCCCGTCATACCAGCTGCTACCATCCAGATTGCTGCATTAGACCAGTCACCTTCGATTTGGTAATTATCACGGCCGATAAAGGACGCACCAAATGGGACTGTGAAAGCCTCGTTGATGTTTGTGCTTGGTAAGGTATGTTTAACTTCGACACCAAAATCACGCATGGTTTCCGTCGTTAATGTTACATAATCACTAGATTGTAGTGGCGTAGTAGCCGTGATAGTAGATAGGCCGATTTGAGGGGCTGCCAACAATAATCCAGAGAAGAATTGGCTGCTTACATCACCTACCATGGAGAAATTACCGCCTTGGAGACGACCTGTCATAGTAAATGGCGGTTTATCTTGGGAGAATGTTACGCCATGCGCTTTCATTTCACTGAGCATAGGTTCGAGAGGGCGATCTGGTAAACGACCTTTGGCATCTACGTCTACATCGTTACAGATGGATGCAGCTACAGGTAATAAGAGACGTAATGTAGTGCCTGATTCGTGAGGTACTACATTGCCCTTTGTTGGGACAGGACCTGGTGTAATAGTGACAACTTTATTTTCATATACTACGTGAGCACCTAAGCCTCGCAAGGATTCCATAGTAGCATCGATATCTTTAGAGGTACGGCTTAGTAGTATAGTAGATGGAGAGTTAGCAAGGGCTGCACAAATTAATGCGCGGTGTGCATGTGCCTTTGCTGGGATGGACGCAATCGTTCCTGTAGGAATGGCGTTCGTTACGGAATGCATAGAAATCTCCTTTTACGTCTTAGTCTAAATAGGTGGCAAGTTCTTCGTGGGTAACAACCTTAAGTTCGCTGTGGCCATAGCTTGTTGGTACTACAATTTTAATAGTAGCGCCTTCGCTTTTCTTATCGTGCTTAGCAGCTGCTAGGATTTCTTCCCTTGTTACAGTCGTTGTAGTTGGTAAATGATGGGCTTCGATGAGGGATTTTAACTTATCTAGAGCTTCAATATCTAGTTCTCCATGTTTTACCGCACCCTGTGCCATGAGTACCATGCCAATAGCAACCGCATAGCCATGATGAACCTCAAAGTGACTCGCTTTTTCAATGCCGTGACCAAAGGTATGGCCTAGGTTTAAGAGGGCGCGGACGCCAGATTCGCGTTCGTCTTGTTCTACGATATCCGCCTTTGCTTGTACGCATCGCGCAATGACAGCACTAACGCTATCGCGGTGTGTTATCAAGGGCTTATTTTCTAGCTGAGTTAATAAACCTGGTACATCGAGGAAACCATATTTGATGATTTCGCCACATCCATTTTTCCATTCCATGTCTGGCAATGTATTAAGCGTTTCCGAATCACAGAGGACAAGAATGGGTTGTTTGAAAGCACCCCACAGGTTTTTACCTGCTTCAAGATTGACAGCTGTTTTACCGCCTACAGAGGAGTCTACCGCCGCTAATAGGGAGGTAGGTACCTGTACATAGTCAATGCCACGCAAATAGGTAGCCGCTGCAAAGCCTGCCATATCACCTACAACACCACCGCCAAGCGCGATGAGAAGGTCCTTGCGTGTTAACGATTGAGCTGCCATATAGTCCACTAAATCGATGAGTTGGTGGGCATTTTTGGAGCTTTCACCAGCAGGGAATACATAATCACAAACAGTATAACCCGCATGCTCCATATTAGCTTTCACAGAACTCAAATAGTGCGGTGCTACATTGCTGTCGCTGACGATGATAACACGACAATTTGGTTTTAATGGTTTTATATAATCGCTGATGCGTTGTAAAGCACCGTTTTCGATGACAACGTCATACGGTGTGGACGCGTTAATATGAATGCGAGTCATAACAGTTCCTTTCTTAAAAGAATAAGCTAGTACCTATTATAACGGATACTAGCTTATTTGTGTGCTATTTAAGATTATTTAGTGCATTCTACCAGTGCTTGGCGCAATGCGATAATTTCTTTCATAAGGCTAGTGAATTGGTCTGGACGTAATGCTTGAGGGCCGTCGCACAATGCTTTGGATGGATCGTTGTGAACTTCGATCATAAGGCCGTCTGCACCGCCACCTACGGATGCAAGGGAAAGTGGACGAACCATGCGGCTCATACCTGCAGCGTGGCTAGGGTCCATGATGATTGGTAAGTGAGATAATTCGTGCATCATAGGAATTGCTGTCACGTCTAATGTATTACGAGTTTTAGTTTCGAATGTGCGAATACCACGTTCGCATAATACAACTTGTTCATTGCCTTCTGACATGATGTATTCAGCAGCCATCAACCATTCTTCGTATGTAGCAGACAAACCACGTTTTAAGAGAACTGGTTTGTTTAATTTACCTACTTCTTTTAAAAGTGTGAAGTTTTGCATGTTACGAGCGCCGATTTGAAGCATATCTACATTATCGAAGTATTGTAATTGGGAAATATCCATAACTTCGGAAACGATAGGAAGACCAGTTTCTTTTTTAGCTAGCTCTAACAGTTCCAAACCTTCTGGACCCATACCTTGGAAGGAGTATGGAGAAGTACGTGGTTTGAAAGCTCCGCCGCGAAGGATTGTGGCACCAGCTTCTTTACAAGCTTTTGCTGTTTCTAATACTTGTTCAGGTGTTTCAACGGAGCAAGGACCAGCCATTACTGCGAAGTGACCACCACCGATAAGTGCACCACCTACGTTGATTACAGAATCATCTGGATGGAATTTACGGTTTGCTTTTTTGTATGGTTCTTGAATACGAGTTACTTTATCTACGAAATCAAGAGATTCGATTTGACGGGAATCGAGGGATGCTGTATCGCCGATAAGACCTAAGATATTATAGTGGGCCCCTTCTACTGGATGGATAACAAGACCTTTCGCTTCTAATTCATTGCGTAATTTTGTTACCTCTGCTTCTGTAGCTGTTGTTTTTAATGTGATGATCATAATAAGTCCTCCTCAAATAACAATGCGAATAGTGGGGCCAACCATACGGGATAGCAAATAAAAAAGGGCTACCCGTATTCTAATACGAGTAACCCTTTTACTATTCTAAGCAACAATTGATGATTTCTAAATTAGCGTAGCTCAAATAGTTCCTTACCCGTACGTTGGATAAAGAACCAATAAAAGTATTGTTTTGCTACTGTGCTAATTTGGTTAGTCATCTTTGGTTGCTCCTTTCTAAATTTGATGTGTACAGTATAAACCCATTTGAGAATTTTATGCAAGTACTTTTTTCAAAAAATCGCAAAATTCTATAGAAAAAAGTTGTTTTAACATTCCTTTGCCTTTATACTCATGGTAGAATTAAAGGTAGAAAATGCTAGCAATATAACGTTATAGAACATAATTGGTAAGGAGAGTTATGATTATTCAAATTTTAAATACAATTAACGATGATATTAAACAAATTCGTACAGATGTGTTCATGAAAGAACAAGGTTTCGAGAATGAATTTGATGAAATTGATGAAAAGGCAAAATTCGTGCTTTTATATATAGATGGAAAAGCTGTTGGTACTTGTAGATTTTTCCCCAGCGATATAGAAGGGGATGCTCATATTGGTCGTATGGCAGTACGCAAATTATATCGTGGTCAGAATTTGGGCTCAAAAATCATGCTTGCTGCGGAAAATGGAATCCGTCGCGATGGATTTAAGACCTGCTCCTTGTCGGCGCAAGTACAGGCAAAACCATTTTACGAATCCCTTGGCTATAAAGCAGAAGGGGAAGAATACCTTGATGAAGGCTGCCCACATGTGATGATGCGGAAAGTATTATAAGAAACTAGATACTAAATATAATAGTTTGTATTAGCTCGGTCAGTATATTAATATCTATATATTTTAAAATATGAGGTGAGAGTTTATGAAACTAGCAGAAGCATTACAAGAACGTGCTGATTTGAATAAGAAAATTAGTGATTTGCAAGGTCGTTTAAATCAAAATAGTTTAGTACAAGAAGGGGAAATACCTAATGAAGACCCTAACGTATTGATGCAAGAACTAGAAGCGGCAATTGCAAGACTTCAACAACTCATTAAAGATATTAATCTTACTAACTGTGCAACTATTGTTGAAGGGCGCTCTTTAACGCAAATTATAGCGGAAAAAGAAGGTGCTATTATGCGGCTTTCTGCATATCGTGCCTTAGCAGATAGTGCGAGTACTATTAATTATCGGGCTCGTGGCTCGGAAATCAAAATGATAGCAACTGTAAATGTTAGTGAATTACAAAAAACAGCAGATACAATATCTAAGGAGATTCGCACATTAGATAATTTATTACAATCCACTAACTGGACTGTTGATTTAAAAGAGTACTAATCACAAGTTGGTAATCAAGATAGGGTGGATACAAAGCCACGATTGCTTAATTCGTAAAAAGATGATATTCCATTACATGTACGGGGCGTTGATGATATGTATCGTGTAGGCCCTTATTGCGTATAAATGTATGGTTATTTTTTATAATGTATTACCATGTGTCAACTATTTTGATGAGGGTGGCGTTGGGGATAATAAAAATGAAAGAGTTTTTTGTTCTACTATAACTTTTTACTGCAAAAAAGAAACTCCTATCCAAAAGTGACTTTGGCCTGTCCTGAAAGGACAGAAATAGCCGGTGGAACTTTTGGGTAGGAGTTTCTTTTATACTAAATCATCGAAATCAAAGGCTGCTGCTTTTGTATAGTTTGTAACTTTTGCTTCGAAGAAGTCAGTTTTTGTACTATTCAAGTTGGAGAAACTTTCGATCCATTCCATTGGATTGTCCTTGATTTCAGGATATAGATGAGGCAAGCCGATTGCTTCTAAGCGGATATTGGCAAGGTATTTGATGTAGCGTTCGATAAGAACGTTGTTAAGGCCGAGGATTTTATCATCAGTGATGTATTGACCCCAAGCGATTTCATTTTCTGCACCTTGGCGAATCATGTCAGTGATTTTCGCTTCCAGTTCAGGCGTGAACAAGTCAGGGCGTTCACGACGTAACTCGCGGATGATGTTTTGAAACAATACAAGATGAGTTACTTCATCGCGGTTGATGTATTTGAAAATAGTGGATGTAGCTGTCATTTTACCTTGGCGTGCCAATGTGTAGAAGAA
The DNA here is from genome assembly GCF_041431435.1 of Veillonella atypica. NCBI lineage: Bacteria > Bacillati > Bacillota > Negativicutes > Veillonellales > Veillonellaceae > Veillonella > Veillonella atypica. The sequence goes on along the minus strand of NZ_JAPVXV010000005.1, from coordinate 161,938 downwards.
GCTAAAACCAGAGTAGAAGTAAATACCTTCTAAGATATAGTTAGCGATGATTGTATGGATAAGGTTTGCTTCGCTAGGATCATCACTGAAACGTTGGTATGCATCGGCGATGAAGCGATTACGTTCAAGTAATGTTTTATCTGTACGCCATTCGTCATAAATTTTGTCACGTGTAATAGGATTTGTTACAGTGTCCAAAATGTAGGAATAACTTTGAGCGTGAATTTCTTCTTGGAATGCTTGGATATTCAATAAAGATGCCACTTCAGATGCTGTAATATAACGGCTCAAGTTAGGCAAGTTTTCAGATTGAATAGAATCAAGGAAGTTCAAGAATGCAATAATTTTGTCGAATGCACGGCGTTCGTAATCTGTTAAGTATGGGAATTGCTTAACGTCTTCGTTCAAGGAAATCTCTTCAGGAATCCAGAAGTTGTTGAGCATTGTACGGTACATTTGGTTCGCCCAGTCGTACTTGATACGGTTCCATTCGCGAAGGTTTGTGGTGTTGCCACCAATCATAGATTGCGTGCCACGTTCACCGTGTTCGTTGAAAATCAGTTTTTTATCCATAGTGGACTCCTTTATACAACGATGCGACCTATACTGCTATAGGTCGTCATCAGATTTATAATATTGGTGAAAGTATCTTTCACAGGGTTAGTGCTTTCTACTTATAGTGTATAGTTTTTGTAAAATATAGCAATGATATTTTTAACTTTTACCATACTCTATATTGAGTAGAAAATACCTATTAAGTATTAGGAGGAGCAGCTAGTGCACTCGTCCATTTCAAGGGATTGGTTACGAATGTAGTAGATTGTTTTAATCCCTTGTTTGTATGCCTCAACGTAAAGGTCTAGAATTTCTTTTGCTTTCATTTGAGGTGTGATATACAAGTTGAAAGATTGTGCTTGGTCAATATGACGTTGACGTACGCCACAAGCTTTGATGGACCATTGTTGGTCGATTGTATGCGCCTCTTTGTAGAGCCAGAAAGTTTTATCGTTCAAATCTGGTGCAGTTTTTGGTGTGAAAGAACCTTTCTTCTCTTCGATGAAGAATTTTTTGAAGATAGGGTCGATACCAGCCGTTGTGTTCGCAATATTGGAAGTAGAACCTGTAGGAGCTACGGCCATCAAGTAACCATTGCGGATGCCGAATTTTGCAACATCTGAAGCCAATTGTTTCCAACGATCGGATGTGTAGCCACGACGTGTGAAGTATTCACCAGTTTCCCATTCGGAACCTTTGAATGCAGGGTATGCACCTTTTTCTTTCGCCAATTCCATGGAAGCTTTGATGGAATAGTACGCGATGTTTTCGAACAACTTATCCGCTACTTCGATATGTTCATCAGACTCCCATTGGATATCGTGGTTTACAAGGTAGTGGTGGTAACCAGAAGTACCAAGACCAATAGCACGGTATTTATCAGAAGTCATGCGAGATTCTGGTACTGGTGTTTGATTGATAGAGATAACATTGTCTAGCATACGAATTTGAAGAGCAATGTTTTCTTCTAACTCTTCGTCAGTAATACGGCCAAGGCTAATGGAGTTCAAGTTACATGTAACCATATCTCCTGTATTTGTTTTCGTAGTGATGGTGCCGTCTTCGTTGATGATTTCTTCAGCAAGGTTTGTGAAGCCCACGTTTTGTGCGATTTCGTGGCACAAGTTGGATGCGTAAATCATACCTGCATGTTTGTTAGGGTTTGCAGCATTTACAGTGTCGCGGAAGAAGATGAATGGTGTACCAGTTTCAACAGCAGAGCGCATGATTTTTTTCATCATGTCTAGTGCTGGTACTTCGATGCCGTGTAAGTTCGGATCTTGTTCACATTCAAGGTAACGTTTTGTGAACTCTTTGTTATCGTCTGTGTCGTAGAAGTCCTCTAGAGCATAGCCTTTTACAGCCAAGATTTCATGAGGGTCGAAGAGGGTGAAGTTTTCACGGCCGATCATGCGTTCCATGAAGATGTTTGGAACAGAGATAGCAGGGAAGATATCGTGAGCTTTACGACGGTCGTCACCATTGTTTGTACGAAGTTCTACGAATTCGTAGAAGTCTTTGTGCCAAATATCGAGTGTTACTGTGGCGCCGCCTTTACGTTTACCCAATTGGTCTACTGCAACAGCTGTATCATTGTATAAACGGATCCAAGGAATAACGCCACCAGAGGAGTTTTTGAAACCGCGGATATCGGAGTTCAATGCGCGAACTTTACCAAGGTAGATACCAAGAGCGCCGCCGTGTTTAGATACGCGGGAGAACTTGCTGTTTACGTCGTAAATGGACCATAAGTTATCATCTACACCAGAGATAAAGCAAGAGGACAACTGATGGAATGGTGTACCTGCATTTGCCAATGTAGGTGTAGCTGTTGTCATTTTTAACTGGCTCATCAAATCGTAGAATTTCTTAGCGTATTCTACTTTGTTTTCGCCCTCTACCAATGCCAAGTGCATTGCTATAGCCATGAAGCGTTCTTGTGGCAATTCAAAGATTTCTTTGTTGAAGCCTTTTACCAAGTAACGGTCAGCCAATAATTTAAGACCTTCATAGTTGAAGAGGTAGTCGCGCTTAGGTTTGATGTAATCGCCTAACTCTTGCAATTCGTCAGCTGTATATTCTGTAACGAAGAAGTCAGCGTATTTTTTCTCTTCTACAAGCATATGTACAAGATTTGGGAAGTTGCCATAACCGAATGCTTTATAACGACGAGTGATAGCTGCTTCTTTATAGAAATCGAACAAGAAGAGGCGAGCTGCAACAAACTGCCAATCTTGGTTCATTTTATTAACTTGGTTGCCGAAACCGTCGTCTTTTTTAGCGATAACCTTTTCGATAGCTGTTTGTACTAACGTTTTTTGAATTTCTTTAGTTGTCATGCCATCAACGAATTGTAACTTCGCATCCATTTCCAATTCTAGTGGATCACAAGAATCTAACCCCAAACATGCGAAGGCAATCATGCGTTTCGTTTTTTCAACGGATAGCGGTTCAAAATGGCCATCCCGTTTCTTGATCATAATCTCCATTATGGTTCCCCTTACATTGTAAATCTATGTAAAATCATCTATAGAGCTAGCGTAAATCAGATGTACTCTTTTAAACTAGTTCTAATCAGAAAAATAAGAAAACTACAATATATGGTAGTTTTCTTATTTATTAAATACATTATGTAATGATTATAGCGAAAAAAATCTATATATTCAATATTGACTTTTTTGAATTTATCAATGTGGTTAGATTAAATTTATCGATGTAGTTTGTGATTAATTTTATTATAGATAGATACTATATGATTTATAATAAATATAGTTTTACAATAGGAGGTTAGCTATGAAATCTATCGTTATATATTCGTCCCTTACGGGAAATACAAAACAAGTGGCAGAGACCATTGCCAGAGTATTGCCAGCGGACACACCATGTGTATCTATGTCGGAACTACCCTCAGATATGTCATCCTATGATCTGGTGTTTGCCGGATTTTGGGTTGATAAGGGGACAGCTAATAAAGAGGCCCGTGATGTACTAGGCACATTACATAACCCTCATATTGCTCTGTTTGCTACAGCTGGCGTACCACCGCAAATGGCACATGCTAAGGAGAGCTTAATCAATGCAGCCAATTGTTTACCCGATGGCGTAGAGCCTGTAGGGACGTTCATCTGCCAAGGTAAGGTAGATCCTAAGGTTATCGAAATGATGTACAAGATGTTCCCGAAAGGGCATAGCCACGGTCAATCTGCTGATCGCGATGCACGTCACAAACAAGCTGCAGTACACCCAAATGAAGACGATTTTAAAGCGGCCCAAGACTTTGCCCAATATATTCTAGCCAAGTTAGATCGATGAATAAAAGCAGTACCCCTTCCGGGGTACTGCTTTTGTCATATTATATATGATGTTGTAATTATTACTATATTGTATTATATGCTTAATTATAAAGTACGTTAAATTTAAGTTTACGTGTATCGAATTGGTTTATGAAGTACGACGTAATCAATAGCTTATATCCATTGCCTTCTATAATGACTGGATCGATAGCTGTTTTATCGACTGTAAGGAACTTATCATAAATATGATGCACCTCTGTTACTCCATTTGGTAGAGACACCTCTAAATCAAGGCCGTTGTTGAGGAACTTGAAGGAGATGGAGTCGAAGTTGGCAGACTCTACTTGGTATTCTTTAAGATCTTGTTCGTATACAATTAACTCGATGTTTTCAATGTATTTATCGTATCCTGCAATAGACATAACCTTTGGTGCAGACAAAGCATCAAAATTGATATACTCGACGCGTCTGCCGTTTGTTGGGTTTGTATCTGGCAGTTTTAAATCATCTACAGGGACATATGGTGTGCCATAGTCCGTGAAGTTAGGATCAAAGGTAGCAGCTATTGGTAGGCTTGCATGCCATTCTCCATCAACTTTAGTATAGGTCACAAATTCACGATACGTTGTATAGCCTATGAATGGTGTCAAGAGAACAGCACCTAAGGCAAGAGCCATAACGGTTGTGTGTACAGAAGGTTTTAAAACTTTCACTAGAGAGTATACATTGTGTACTAAGAAGATTAAATTGAATGCACTCACGTAAATCGTATTGAGCCAGAGAATTGGTTCATTAATCACACGTTTACCGATAAGAGCTAAGCACAGTGTAGTTAGTGTAATGAACAAGAAGCATAGGATTTGCTGTGTTCTGCTACTTTCACTAGATCTAAAGCTAGCCAAGTAGAATAGGTAGAAAATGGCTACATACGGATAATAGGTGTAGAAGAAACGCGTATCCTCTCGAAGCCCTAACAGGATCAAGACCAAATAGATATTAGCTAGAATGCCTGTAATAATGGATGCCTTAGGCAAGATGATGCCGAATACAACAGTAAAAAATGAGTTTGGTGCCGGAGGACCTGCGGGATCTTCTTTGTAAGAACATACCATAGATAGACAAATGAATAGATTAATGGATGCGAGCACCTTAAAAATGGTTTCTTCAAAGTTGAATGGTTGGTCCACGATGATGAAGAAGAACCATAAACTCATGATGATAACAATGTTATATAGCGTAGACGTAACAAGGGTGATGCCAATCCTTTTGATGCGGTTAATGATTTCACCGATGTAGTGTTCACCAGGCGATGTGAAATACAAGGCAATCATGGAGTATAGCCATAGGTATGATATATTTTCCGTAGCCAGTTCAATACCTCGCACATAGCCGTAGCTTTCGTGAATCATATAAAGGCCAACGCTGATTCCGATACTTACTAAGGTATATAAAATGGAAAACTTTCGAGCTCTTGTTATATAGCTTTGTAATATAACGATAAAGAAATACAGTGAGTATAGCTTAATGTCGATTTCGGCAAACCAATCTTGTTCAATATACAACGGTGTACATGAAAATATGGCAATTAATGCCAGTAATATAGGCGACTGCGTTGCTAGGTCTCGCAGCGAAGACCATACATGTTTAATAGCAAATTTCATAGATGTTCTCTCCCTCTATAAATATAAATCCTCCCCTCTTATTATTAGTATACCTGTTTTCTGGTGAAAGCCCTATGAGGTTTTACATGCTTGTAAATATCCTTTACAATAACACTAAGAACTAGTTTTCAAAGAAAAGAGGTTATCACATGGAATTCTCTTATTTTTTACCTGTAAACATTCAATTCGGTTGGAATAAAGTAGATAATGTTGCTGGTTTTGCTGCACCGTATGGCAAGAAAGCACTTATTGTAACTGGTCGTACTAGTGCTAAAAAATCTGGTTTATATGACCGCGTAGTAGCTAAGCTTGATGCGGCCCATATTGAACATGTTCTCTTTGATCAAGTGGATGCCAATCCATTGACTACGACTGCCTTAGACGGCGCTGCGTTAGCTAAATCTGAAAGCTGTGATATGGTTATTGCCATCGGCGGTGGATCCATTATGGATTGTGCAAAGGGCATTGCTTTTATGGCGGTGAATGACGGCGACATTAATGATTATATCTTTAACCGTAAAACGAGTGATAATGCGTTACCGCTTATTGTGATTCCAACCACTTGTGGCACAGGTTCTGAAGGTAATGGCTTTGGTGTCCTCACGAACCCTGAAACAGGGGATAAGAAATCTTTACGCTGTAATGCCATCGTGCCTAAGGTATCTATCGTGGACCCTGCTGTAATGGGGACTATGCCTCCTCATGTGTTGGCATCTGTTGGTTTCGATGCATTGTGCCATAACATCGAGGCGTACACATCTAAAACGGCGCAACCTTTCACCGATGCACTAGCTCATTATGCAGTAACATTACTAGCACAATATCTTGTACCTCTATATAAACATGTGAAAGCGATTGCGAATGGTCAAGAAGCTGTACTTAACAAAAAACAATTAACAAAAGCATGGGAGTCCGTTACATTGGCTAGCACTATTGGCGGTATGGTTATCAATACAGCAGGCGTCACACTTGGTCATGGTATGGAACACCCTGCTAGTGGCCTTAAAGATATTACCCATGGTGTTGGTCTTGCAGTTATTGAACCTGTTGTAGTGGAATACACATGGAGTGCTAACCCTGAAAAATTCAACTCATTGGCACGTATATTCAACCATGGTGATGGTTCTAAGCTGGGTGAAGCATTACGCCTAATCGTACATGACCTAGACCTTACTACAAACCTTACAGAATTAGGATTTACGAAAAAAGACATTCCATGGCTCGTGGATAATGTATACGTTGTAGCTACAGGAAATATTGCGAATACAGTGGCTGAAGTGAGCCGTAACGATATAGAAGTGCTATATAAGAAAATGTTGTAGTCATAGAAATATAGGGAGAGAGTTTTGGTTCGCATATTTTATGGCCTATTAACTGCATATATAATTATGCTATTTATTGTGGCAATGCTATTTAATATAGCACCTATAACATATATTGTATTTGGCGTAGCAATAGTATTGCTTTTAGTACTACAATATGACTGGTATAAGAAACATGCTTTATCTGAAAAAACACATATTAAATTGATTTGCTGCGTATTTATTATATTTAATTTATGTTTAGCTGGACTTGTTGCGGATTGGCTTAAGTACGATACTCAAACGACTCTTGAACAAACCGATGGATTTGAGTTTAGTACTATGGACTGGCAACGAGGTTGGCCAAATGATGACGGATTGCCGGAAGGTCTAAAGCGTCCTAAGAACCTTCCTGAAGGTATTTCAAAGGCCTCTGCATCTGGCGATAGCTTAGCGTGGGCAAATGCATATCCTACAAGATATACTGTATTAGAAGGAAATCCTACAGTTATTGCACAGTATGAGGAGATTGCTAAGGAACACACTGTGTATCAAGCGCAAATTGATGCGGATGGTGTATTGCGTGATTTAGACACTGGGGAGAAAAAGCGTTTTATATCTCATCCCAATAGCTATAACATTATAGAGAGCATCGAGGAAGAACCTCTAAACTTACCACAACGGAGTTTTATAGAGTGGTTACGCTTTGCACCTCGAAAAGAAACGAAAAAAGTGGTGAAGTACACATATAATTCTACTGAAAATCATAGACTATATGTCTTTGTAGACGATGGGAATACTAAAAGACCTCATTTTGTGGAACTTTTGATCAGTAATGATGGAACACGGGCTGTGTTTTATCAATCTAAGTAATTTGAATAGGTATTGTTGTGGAGAACGTAAATGCGACAGTGTTTAATTTACTTGAAGGAATTGTTTTTTTCTGCTTCTTATAGAAAGAGTATATGGTTCTTTATAACTCTTTGGGTACTAACATTTTTACTCTCGGATGAGATATCATATTCTGGGTTATACTATCTGATTTTGTTAGTAGCTACGATTGTATTGTTGTTTGAAAAATGTGGAGTAATCGATAGTGAGAAAGGTATACGAAAAAGATTTTTGCCATATTTTTATGTTATTTTTTTCCTGTGCATGATTCCTACATTAGCTGTTAATTTAGCATTTTCAGCTATAGGAATATCCCATTATGATACACAACGATGGCACTCTACATGGCCTTCATCTAAGGCGGGGTATATTCCGACTCCATTACAAACACCTAAGTCTTTACCGGAGAGTTTGAAAGTGATTTCTTCTGCTGAAGTAATTGGAATAGGTGGAAATCAAAGCTGTTTAGTATTAGATGGTGATAAAGCTACGATTTCAAGGTATGAGGAAACGGTTAAATCTAATGCTTGGTATTCGTTTATAAATGGCAGGGACAAAGATACTACAGTTGAAGTACTTAATTCGTTTACATATCCAAAAGATAAAAATGTATTGGTTAGTGATGTAAGCAATTATTATGAGATTATTACCATTCGACGACAAAATTGGAAATTATTTCCCTGGTTAATTGACGGTACACAGAGTGTCGGTGATGATCCCAATGAAGATTATTATTATAGTACTCGGATATCGGCTGATAAATATGTAGTATATGTTGTTTATCATAATTTTGATCAAGACCAGCCTAGAGTCATTTACTTTATGTTTAATCCAGAGCGAACTCGAATGATTACTGTAGATATAGATATGTATCATTAGAGTTGGGCAGAGTTTGTATATATAATTTGGAACAATACTTGAACATATTACAATATATTCAAGTATTGTAATTGACAATTCTAAAACATATTTTTATAATGGGTTTTATGAAGAGACTCGGATGTGATTAATTATCCCAGCCCCTAGGGCTGGGGTTTCTTTATTGGTCTCTAGTAGTTTTATTAGTTGAGAGGTGTTTTTATGGCAGATCAAAATAATAAAAAGGTCGATGCCTTAGCGCAAGAGATTACCTTGAAAAGTCGTGGTCAAGGTAAATTACGTCAGTTCATTTTATGGATGGGTGCGCTCATCATCGGCGCTATCTTAGGATGGCAACATATTCCAGTTCTTAATGATTTATTTAATTTCATTGCTGCAGTATTTACGCATTTATTCCAATTCATTGCAATACCTACTGTATCACTAGCGGTTATTACCACATTGTCCATGTTGGGTGCTAAGAAGGATACAGGCCGTATCTTTGGTCATGCTGTCACCTATACATTGTTAACAACAATTTGTGCAGCCGCTGTTGGTCTTGGTTTATTCCTTTGGATTGCGCCAGGTAACTTACCACTTGATGTAATCGGTGCCGGTGCAGCGCAAGTACCTGAAAAATTAGGTCACGTAACATATTATGATCATTTCTTATCCGTTATTCCTAACAATATTTTGAAACCGTATTTAGAAGGTAACGTATTGTCCGTTATGTTTATTTCAGCTTCTGTTGGTTTAGCTTTTGCTTTCATGCCTCGTACAGAAGGTCGTGAAGCAGTATTGAAGGTGTTATTTGGTTTACAAGAATTACTATTCACATTGATTAGAGGTTTACTTTACGTTTTACCAATCGGTATCCTTGCTTTTGCAGGTCAATTATCTGCACAAATCGAAGCAGGGGTTATCGTTGGTGCATTAGGTAAATATACAGCTGTTGTAATCGGCGGCAACTTGATTCAATTCTTTATTGTAATTCCATTGTTCTTGTTATTCCGTGGTTTAAACCCTATCGATGTATTCCGCAAAATGTCTCCAGCCGTAGCTGTTGCATTGTTTACGAAATCTTCTGCTGCTACATTGCCTGTTACATTGGCCTCTGCAGAAGACAATTTGAAAGCCCATCCTTCTGTAGCGCGTTTCGTGTTGCCAATTTGTACAACTATTAATATGAATGGTTGCGCAGCTTTCATCCTTGTTACGTCCTTGTTTGTAATGCAAAATGCAGGCATTGAACTAACAGCTGGCACTATGGTGGCTTGGCTCTTCATCGCTGTTCTTGCTGCGATTGGTAATGCCGGTGTTCCTATGGGTTGTTACTTTTTAACATTGTCCTTGATGAGTTCCATTGGCGCGCCAATCGGTTTGCTTGGTATTATTTTACCAATCTATACAATTATCGACATGATTGAAACGGCCGAAAACGTTTGGTCCGATGCATCTGTATGTGCTATGGTTGATAATGATTTGAAAGGTACATTAGACGATCCTGACTCTCATGATGACATGCCTCAATTCCAAGGTGCGTAGATTGTACGTTATAAAAGCATATATAAATAGGTTGCCTCTTATATGTTAGGCAACCTATTTTGCTTTCAAATAGAAAATATAATAATGTGCCACGTTTACTATTTTCTGGAAAACAATTATTGGTATAATTAAGAAAAGGGGGATGGCTATGGATAGACAATTAAGCGTATATTTAAATGGGCGAGAACCGCAAGTGACTACAGATATTGATGTTATAACGGCAGCGGTAGCAGTGCCATTGCTTGAAATTGATGGTGAGGATCACGTCCTATTTACGGTGCGTAGTCAGACCTTACGTAGACAGCCTGGTGAAATTAGCTTTCCTGGTGGACATTGTGAAAGCACCGATAAAACTGGAGCTGCTGCGGCTATTCGTGAATGCTCGGAAGAATTAGGGATAGATACAGAGCAAATTGAATTGTTAGGCTCATTAGATTGTTTAGTATCTGCCATTGGTGTTAAATTACATGCAGTGGCGGTACGTTTACATACGGATGAATTTCGCCCTAATATTGATGAGGTCGGTGAAATTTTTACGGTACCACTTTCGTATTTATTGAATATGGAACCAACGGTAGGGCACTTAGATATCGGAACTAAACCATTACGAGATTTTCCGTTCCATTTATTAGAAGGGTATCAAATAGATTGGAAAATTCGGCAGAACTATTCTGTTTATTTTTATCCCTATAAGCAATATACGATATGGGGATTAACAGGTCGAGTCCTCAAAAATTTCTTAGATTTATATCGACAAGGTAATACTATATAAAATGAAAGATAACGAAATAACTTCATTTGATAAAGAATTGAATAAATTCCTCCAACCTAAGTGTCTAATACCTGGTGGCCTTGGTTTATGGGAAACCTATTTTCGTAAAATTTGTACGGCTTGGGGCCGTATCGATAGTGAAATTAGACCTCAGCACATCATATTTTCCGCCGATAATGGGTGTAATATGGAAGGTTATGTAGGCTATAACTATGAGGTAACGCAAAAGCAGTCGCGTAATATGCTCTTGGGTCGTTCGTCGGCTACACAGTTTTGTAACTTTAACAATATTCCTTATGAAGTTGTGGATGTAGGAATTGCCTCAGATGATGGCATCGGAGTGGATCGCAAGGTCGCAAAGGGGACAAAGAATATATTAAACCATCCTGCTATGAGTGAGGATGAATTTAATAGTGCCTTTCAAGCTGGCTATGGACGAGTTGAACATTATGTAAAGCAAGGGATAAATCTTTTTTCCTTTGGTGAAATGGGACTCGGTAATACGACGACCTCTGCCTGTGTGTTGTCTGCCTTAACTGGAGCGGATCCCACTGAAACAGTAGGCCCTGGTTCTTGGCCGAATAAACCAGATTTGATGAAACGAAAAATTGATTTTGTGCGCGCTGTATTAGATAAGCATAAGACTAGTATCGTTTCTGACAGTGAAGTTGAAAGAGTTCGTAAAATCGTAGCCCATGTAGGGGGCTTTGATATTGCTGCTATTCTTGGGGCTATGCTCGCTTGTGTTGAGTTTAAAAAGCCCTTCGTCATTGATGGCTTTATTACAGCTGTATCAGCAGCTTGTGCGGTACATATGAATGATCGTGTTAAGGATTATGCATTGCCATCTCATAACTCTCGAGAAAAAGGCACAGAGCTAGCTTTAGCAGAGGTAGATATTACACAAGACATGGTTCCTATTCAAGCCCACATGTCGATGGGGGAAGGGACAGGAGCTATCTTAATGGTTCAAATGCTCAAAACTACACAGCATATGTTTGTAAACGTAGGGACCTTTGCAGATTTGATGAAATTATAAGGAGGACGAATGAAAATAAATAAATACTTTGATATACATTTTGAGCGAGCTGATGATGCAACTATCGCCAAAAGACTGATAGGTGGTGCTAAGATTAAGGGACCTGCTTTGGTTATCCTGATCCTCTCCATGTTTATTGCCTCTATTGGGTTGAATATGAATAGTACGGCAGTTGTTATTGGTGCTATGCTTATATCGCCGTTGATGGGACCTATTTTAGCAACTGGTTTTGGCTTCGCTACGCTTAATTTTACAGTTGTGAAAAGCGGTATTTTAAGATTGTCCTTACAGATTACGATTGCTGTTTTGGCATCTGCTTTATATTTTTATATTTCTCCCGTTCAGACGGCTACATCTGAACTATTAGCGCGTACAGAACCGAATATTTTTGATGTATTCATTGCTATATTTGGTGGGTTAGCTGGGATTATTGGGCAAACGCGTAAGACCTTAGATAATGTTATACCAGGTGTTGCGATTGCGACTGCACTTATGCCACCACTATGTACGGCAGGATATGGACTTGCTAATGGAAATTGGAATTATTTCTTTGGGGCTAGCTATTTATTCTTTATAAATGCATTCTTCATCTTCTTTGCATCTTTTATTGTTTTAAAGGGTGTATATAGTTTGCCATTCCATAAACAAGCAGAAGAGGTTAATCGTCGTAACCAGCTAATATTTCTCGTGATTGGTCTTATTATGGCTATACCAAGTATTTATGCGGGCTATGATATGACCATCAAGTATTCTGAGTCAAATCATATGGAGCAGTTTATTAAGAATGATATTAATCAAGAGGGACGTCGACAAGTGATTGATTATTCATTGGATCAAACGAATAAGCTAGTAGACATAGTAGTTATAGGAGCTCCTGTGACTTCAGAGGAGCAAGCCCAGTTGGATGACAAGTTACATAAGGATGAGTACTTGCAGCCTTATACATTACGATTTGTTAATAGCGTAGATGAGAAAAAATCTACTATGGATAAGACGAACTTGAATAAATCTTCAGAGAATCTTGAAACATATAAAAACTTGAGTAATCTATACCAGCCAACTTATCAATTAGTAAGTGAAACTATAAATACTATGAAAACGACAGAAGCTGAAGCAAAGGCGTTATTCCCGTTTGTAAGCAAAGTGGAAGGCATGCCTTTAATAGATAACCTAGAACAGCCTAAAGCGAGTCGCTATATGGTGATTATCCATACTACATCCACTATATCTGATGCAGATTTGGAACGAATAAAAGCTTGGTTAGAGGCTAAATTATCAGCGCCTGTAACTATTTCTATCGAGCAAACAACGTCAACTCTATAAGGGAGCTATCATCCCAGCGTTCTAATTGATCGTTAATAATATATGTATCTGATACAATACCTTCTCATGACAAATTCTATAGATACGAAAAGGGGCTGTTTTGTTACAGCCCCTTTTTGACATATATGTATTGAATTAATGTTGTATGTTTTGTATATCATCTAAAATGTGTTTAAAATCTAGGTGATTTTGTTGTAATACATCTTCTGGATTGTATCGGTCGTAGAATTGTTTGGAAATGCCATAGTTTAAGACGTTCATGGACGTTTTTCCATAATAGCTAGCAATTTTTTGACCATAGCCACCTTCGAGTTCGCCGTCCTCTAAGGTGATGACGATATTGTGGTCTTTTGTTAATTCATTCAATGTATCAGTGTCTAAACTAGAAATACAAAGTGGTTTGACAAGCGTCGGAGAGATATGAATGGCATCATGTATTGCGTGGCTAAGTTCGACCGCCTTATGGTAGAAATTACCGACACCTATGATGGCAATCGTATTACCTGATTGGGTTATGTTACACGACGTTACAGGACATCCTGTTGTATTGGATTGACTAGTTTCGTAAATCGGTGATCCTACAGGAATACGGATGGCGATAGGATGATTGTGATGTTCTACTCCATAACGAATGGAAGATTCTAATTCCTCTACTGTTGTAGGTGCTAGGTACATGAGATTGGGCATGTTGCTGAGCATAGTAATATCATTGAATCCAAGGTGTGTCATATCCTTATTACCATAAATGGACGCGCGATATACAAGGATCAGTGCATTGCTATTATTAATACATAGGTCATTAATAATTTGATCATAGGCACGTTGTAAAAATGTACTGTAAATCGGTAAAATCGGCGTGCCACCGTTGTGGGCAATGCCAGCAAGTAATGTTGTAGCATGTTCCTCTGCAATGCCTACGTCGATGTATTGAGCACCTAATTTTTCACGTATATCTTTGGTTAAACAGAAACCGCCAGGCGTAGCAGCTGTAACGATACATGCAGCTTTGTTTTGCTCCAGTGCATCAATGAGTTGTTTTGCAACGATAGATTCATAGCTGTTGGTATAGCGTTTTTTTGTTTCCCCTGTGTCAATATCAAATCCGGATGGATTATGAAAGCTTTCAGGATTGGTAATAGCCTTGTTGTAACCATAGCCTTTTGTCGTATGGATGTGGAGCACTATCGGTGTTGTCTCTGTTTTACATTCTTTTAGAGCCTTTATTACGGTTGGCAACGAATTGCCATCGTCGACGTAACGATACGAAAAGCCTAGAGCTTTAAAGATATTATTAGGGCTTTCACCATTAGTTTCGCGTAATTGTTGAAGATGGCTATACAAACCGCCGTGATTTTCTGCAATAGATTGGTCATTATCGTTGATGATAATTAAACATTGAGATGACATTGTGGACAAATGATTCAATGCTTCATAAGCTTCTCCGCCGGATAGCGCACCATCACCAATCATAGCTATAATTGGGTGTGTTCTATGCTGTAAATCGCGGCCAATCATGAGGCCACAAGCTAAACTGAGGCTTGTGGAAGCATGGCCTAAGTGAAATGCGTCGTAGGTGCTTTCATCAGGATTGCTATAACCGGATACGGTGTGAAATTTGTCCTTATTTTTAAAGCCTTCGTAACGGCCTGTTAAAATTTTATGAGCATAACTTTGATGGGAAATATCAAATATAAATTGAGCATCATCAGGGCTGAACACATGATGCAAGGCAACAATAATATCAGTGGCTCCTAAAGATGAACCAATGTGACCGCCAATGTGTGATGTTCTATGGATAATTAAATTACGTATATGTTGTGCGATGACCTCGAGTTCTGTGAGAGAACAGTCGCGCAAATCGCTAGGAATTTGAATGTCTGTCAGTTCCATAGGTCTCCTACATGATCCATACTAATGGATAAATCAATTACAGTTAATGAAATATATGACTCATTAATAGTTATTATAACATTATAGACTAAAATTATTTATAAATAAAAAGGCAATTCGATATATTTAGATATATAAATAAGTAATAACTAACCATATTAATTTTAGAATGTATCTTTACGTACAATATTTTTCACTTTAAAGTGGTATAATAAAAAATACACGACATATAGAGTTATATATATTTTATTAGGAATAGTCATGTTCTATATACCACATTGGAATATGGCAAAACCTAGAATTAATCTCTGTTTGTTGTATAATATATTTAATATTTAATTTTTTAGATGTGTAGTTAAAAGCTTTATTATTTAACTTTTACTTAAATGTATGAAGAAAAATGGTGCGAGCGTACCAATTCTTCATTTTTTTCAAGAGAGGTATATATGCAAAAATCCTTACGTATGGGGATCGATGTTGGCTCTACAACGGTCAAGGTCGTTTTGTTGGACGAACAAGATAATTATTTGTATAAAAAATATATCCGACATTACGCCAATATTTTGGATACTGTTCATACATTGCTACAAGAGGCTCAAGTGGGCTATGAAGAAGCAAAAGTACATGTAGCAATTACAGGTTCTGGCGGTATGGCGATGGCTGATAAGGTGCGTATACCTTTTGTACAAGAAGTAATTGCCGAAACAAAGGCGATAAAAGCGTTGTACCCACAAACTGATGTTATTATCGAACTTGGTGGTGAAGATGCTAAGGTTACGTATCTAGGTCGTACTGCAGAACATCGCATGAATGGTTCTTGTGCCGGTGGTACAGGTGCTTTCATAGATCAAATGGCAACATTATTGCAAACGGATGCATCCGGCCTTAATCAATTGGCGATGAATGCGGATACTATTTACCCAATTGCCGCTCGTTGTGGCGTATTTGCGAAAACAGACGTACAAGCATTGCTAAATCAAGGCGCATCTCATGAAAATATTGCAAAGTCCGTATTTCAAGCCATCGTTAACCAAACGATTGCAGGCCTTGCATGTGGTCATAAAATTGAAGGGAATGTAGCCTTCCTCGGTGGTCCATTGACATTCTTATCCGAATTACGTCAATGCTTCTGTGACACCTTAGAACTCGATGAAGCACATCGTATCATCCCTGAAAATGGTGAGTTGTTTATTGCCCTAGGCGCAGCTCTCATGAATGATGAATGTCGTGATATTACAGTAGGTGAATTGACGAAGGAAATCGGTGCGCTTATTGGTGTACCAATGGAAGCAACCGATCGTGTGGATCCGCTATTTAGAAATGAAGCGGAACTAGAAGAATTCCGTGCACGTCATGCTAAGGCGGTAACACCGAAGGGTGATATTAAAGATGCTGAAGGTCCATGTTACCTCGGTATCGATGCGGGTTCTACGACGTTGAAAGTCGTCTTGATCAATAGCAAGAATGAAATCATCTTCTCTCACTATGGCCCAAATCATGGGAAACCATTAGAAAAATCCCAAGAACTAATAGAGAAAATCTATAGCTTATTGCCAAAAGGGGCTTACATCGCTCATTCTGGTGTAACTGGATATGGCGAAGCCTTCTTGAAACGCGCTCTTGGTATCGATATTGGGGAAGTAGAAACAATTGCCCATTATCGGGCTGCTCAATTCTTCTGCCCTGATGTATCCTTCATCTTGGATATTGGCGGTCAAGATATGAAATGTACAAAGGTACGCGATGGATACATTGAAGACATCGTATTGAATGAAGCCTGTTCCTCTGGTTGTGGTTCCTTTATTGATACCTTTGCTACATCCTTGCGTTTGCCGATTGAGCAATTTGCCAAGGAAGGTTTATTGGCACCTATGCCAATCGACTTGGGGTCTCGCTGTACTGTATTTATGAATTCCAAGGTAAAACAGGCGCAAAAAGAAGGGGCTACTGTACCGGATATCGCCGCTGGCCTTGCATATTCTGTTATCAAGAATGCATTGTATAAGGTGCTTAAGGTAAAAGATCCTAAGGAATTAGGTGACCATATCGTCGTACAAGGCGGTACATTCTATAATGAAGCGGTGCTTCGTGCCTTTGAAAAATTAATGGGCGTCGAAGTAATTCGCCCTGATGTATCCGGTTTGATGGGTGCTTATGGTATGGCATTGCTCGCTTCTGAAGCGGCAGAAGAGTTGCAAAATCAACATAGTACATTGCTTGATAGTGACGGTTTGAAATCCTTGCAAGTGTCTACATCCATGCGTAATTGCGGATTGTGCTCTAATAATTGTATGCTTACCATCAATGCATTCTCCGATGGCCGTACCTATGTAACGGGTAATCGTTGTGACCGTGGTGCCGGTGATATGATTCAAGAGAAACATAAGCCTGTTCCAAATATGGTAGACGTAAAATTACGCCGTTATTTTGATTACTTCCTCAAGAAAAATATTCCTGAATTTGAAGGTAAATTGCGCATCGGTATTCCTCGCGTCCTCAATATGTACGAAGATTTCCCATTCTGGTTTACATTCTTCAATCAATTAGGTTGCGAAGTGGTATTGTCAGATTATACGACGAAGGATCAATATAATAAAGCAATTGATACGATTCCTTCCGATACAGCATGTTATCCTGCTAAGGCCGTTCATGGTCATATTCGTGATCTTGCCCAAGCCCAAGTTGATTTAATCTGGTACCCATGTATTCAACATGGTCCAAAGGAATTTAGCCGTGACAATAATTACCATTGCCCTATGGTTATTTCTTACCCAGAATTGATTCGAAACAATATGCAAGATGTGATGGGAAAAACGCCATTTTATGCGCCATTCTTGCCACTAGCAGATAAGAAATCATTGGTGCCTGCTTTGGTGAAAGCCTTAAAAGATTTGCCATTCTCTAAATCTGAAATTTCTAATGCCGTTGAGACTGCTTGGGCCGAACAAGAAAAATGTAAGGCTGACTATCGCGAGATGACAAAGAAAACTGTATCTCGTCTCGTAGCAGAACAAGTGCCTACCATCGTATTGGCTGGTCGTCCATATCACTTAGACTCCGGTATTAATCATGGTATCCCTGAGCTTATCACCTCTCTTGGTATGGCGGTTCTTACCGAAGATGGTGTAGCACCATTAGGTAAGGATATTAAACATCTTCGCGTTGTAGACCAATGGTCATACCATAGTCGTCTATATCATGCAGCAGAATTTGTAAGTCGTACGGAAGGCTTCCAAATTGTTGAGTTGAACTCTTTCGGTTGTGGTCTTGATTCCATTGTGGCAGACCAAGTAAAGGATATCTTATCTGCAAAGCATAAGATTCATACATTGCTTAAAATTGATGAAGGTACAAACTTAGGCGCTGTCACTATTCGCTTACGTTCCTTGCAATCCGTTATGGAACGGAGTATGCGTAAACACCATAATCCAGAAGCTCCTATAGAGACCGTTATTGATGATACACCAGCATATGATTATGAACGTGTTGTCTTTACTGAAGAAATGCGTAAGACCTATAAGATTTTGGTGCCTCAAATGTCACCTCTTCATTTCCAACTATTGGAGCCAGTGCTTAAGTCTGAAGGTTATGACTTTGACATGTTACCAGCACCTACGCGTGAAGATGTAGAGATAGGTCTAAAATATATCAATAATGATGCATGTTATCCTGCTATCATCGTTGTAGGCCAATTGATGAGCGCCTTATTATCTGGTAAATACGATGTTAATAAGACAGCTGTTATTATCTCTCAAACCGGTGGCGGTTGTCGTGCTACCAACTATATTGGTTATTTGCGTAAAGCCCTCATCGATGCAGGTATGAAACAAGTTCCAATCTTGTCACTTAATGCGAGTGATATGGAACGTCAACCAGGCTTTAAATTGACTAAATCCTTCTTACATCGCATGATTCAAGCCGTAGTATACGGCGATGCGTTGATGCAATGTGTATTGGCTACGCGCCCTTATGAAATTAATCCAGGATCTGCAGATGCATTGTGCGATTATTGGGTTAAAAAATTACGGGAACGTATTACAAAAGCTAATATATTCCAATATAGTAAATATATTAAGAACATCATTGAAGACTTTGACAATTTACCAGTCGATAAATCTAAGCCGAAACCTCGTGTTGGCGTGGTAGGTGAAATCTACGTTAAATTCCATCCAAGTGCGAACAACCATATTAATGAACTTATAGAGAAGGAAGGTGGCGAGGTTGTAACCTCTGGTCTACTAGACTTTTTCTTGTATTGTGCTATGGATAGTACATATCGTGCTAAACACTTAGATGGTACATGGCTTTCCGGATTCTTTGGATCCTTGGCTCGCGAAGCGTTAGAATTATACCGCTTGCCATATGCAAAAGCTGTTGCAGCATCTAAGCATTTTGATCCATTGCAACGGATGACGAAGGTTGCAAAAGAAGCGGCTCATTATATTGACCTTGGTAATCAATGCGGTGAAGGTTGGTTCCTTACAGGTGATATGATTGATCTTATCGAAAAAGGTGCGAAACAAGTAGTTTGCTTGCAACCATTTGGCTGCTTACCTAACCACGTTAGTGGTAAAGGCATGGTAAAAACATTATCCGAAGCATATCCTGATGTGCGCATTGCAGCCATCGACTATGACCCAGGTTCAAGTGCGGTAAACCAAGCAAATCGATTGAAATTGTTGTTAGCAACAATGTTTGAATGATAATGTAATAGTCAATTATATAATTACTGAATATAAAAAAAGCGTCCCTAGTGATATGTACCCCCTTTACTGGACAACCAGTAAAGAGGATACATATGAGGGACGCTTTTTTATGAAATTGATGAATCTTCTTTAATCATTGTATAGAAGCATACTAATGCTAATACAGCACATACAACCATAACAATCCCCATAGGGATACCAGTATGACTTCCACCAATACCAACTAATGGCGATACAAACCCGGCTGAAAACATGCCTGCAAATCCTAAAATAGCAGAGGCGCTACCTGCCTGGTGTCCATATTTCGCCATTGCCATAGAGAACCCTGTTGATCCAAATACAGATACGGTACAAACTGTACAGAACAGAATGATACTAGTTACAATAAAGGACCAATTAAAGTACATCGCACAAAGGAATAGGATAGAGCCAATCGTTAATTGCAATAGACTAGTATGTAAAATGGTTCTTATTTTTACAACATTACTTACTTTGGCACTGATTACGCTAGCGAGGATAATACCGCAACTGTTAATCCCAAACATATAACTGAACTCTTGGGCAGATAAATTGAATATATTTTGATATACAAAGGATGAACCTGAAATATAGGCAAAGAAACCACCGAAGGCGAATAGCTGCACTAGAGTCTGACCTAAGAAAGAACTATCTTTAAGTAGAGCACCATAGTTTTTAAATGCTGTTGCTATACCACCGGAAATACGTTTTTCTGGTGGTAGGCTTTCAGTAAAAAAGAAAGAGCCTATAAGCAACACCGCAGAGAAAACGGCGAGGACAATAAAAATAAAGCGCCACGTAGAAAATAGTAGAAGCTGACCACCTATAAGTGGTGCAATAACCGGAGCTAATCCGTTGACGAGCATCAGTAGAGACATGAGTCGCATTAATTCCTTACCAGATGCAAAATCTCGGGAGATAGCCTTAGCAATAACAACTCCGATAGAACCGGTTAAACCTTGTAAAAATCGTGCAACTAGTAAAATCTCAATATTGGGCGAAATAGCACAGAGTATACTAGCGATTACACAGAGGATATTACCAATGATGAGTGGTTTTCTTCGCCCCAATGAGTCACTAAGAGGACCGCCAATCAATTGACCGATAGCGATACCAAAAGTCATAATGCCAATTGTCATCTGAATGAGGGATGCATTTGTATTAAGTTCATGAGGCATGATTGGTAATGCTGGTAGATATAAATCAGTACCAAGTGGTGTGATGGCCGTAAGAAGCCCTAGAAATACGACAATGAATAAAGATATTTTCTTTGTAGACTCCATAAAATCTCCTATATTAAAAAAAGGGAAAAATAAAAGTCTGCGAATCGCACTTCGCAGACTGCATTTGATTTTATCTATTTAACAAGGGTATTGTAACATGATTAATAAGAAAAAGCTATAGGTTTATGTATGAGTAACAAGGGTATTGCTTATTAGTATTTGAAATAAAAAGAACAGCTCACGAATGAGCTGTTCGTTTATATTACCAATTCTTAGAAGAAGATGTGGTGAATTTCATGGATGAAATGTTGACCGAAGAAGGAGATACAACCATGCATGATGATGAAGATGATGAAGTATTTGAACGCGCTGTTCATGATAACACTTGCTTCGATTTCATGTTCTAAGTTGTGAGCTTCTTCTGCATTGATTTCTTTGTGGTTTTCTAAGTATGCTTTCAAAGCAGGACCTACGGCACCAATAGAAATTGCAATGGATTGTGGGGACAACATTTTGCCGATACCAGCTGCACCGGAGTTAACAGCTGCTAACCAGAAGCCAAGATCTTCGAAGTTTGTAGGATTTAAACCTTGAGCTGCAGCGATTTGAAGTGGTCCAAACAATACGTTGGAGTTTGTACCGGAACCTGTTAAGAACGCACCCAATGCACCTACGATAGGAGCGAATAGAGGGTATAAGGAACCTGTACCAGCAACCATTGCTTTCGCAATATCTGCAGTCATACCGGAGTATGTCATCAATTTAGCAGTCATAACAACTGTGATGATTGTAAGGTATGTGAACTTCAAGTTTTTAACCGTGGAACCTAATGTACCGAAGATTTCACCAGCTTTTGCTTTTTGGATGAAACCACCAACGATACCAGCGATGAAAATCATGATACCAGGAGTTGCAATCCATACGAATGTGTAAGGTTTTGCACCAGCACCTTGGTAAATAGGTACAGATGTTTTAATGGATGCAAGAGGACCATTGATTGCTGGGAACAATTTAGAGGTTAATAATAATAATACGAAGATTAAGATGAATGGCATTGCAGCCACAAGGCCTTCGCCACCAGAAACTTTAGGAACTTCGCCAGTTTGTTTAACTGCGTATTGAGGATCATTAGGAGGCATAATTTTTGCACAACCGATGATCACTGCCATGATTACGATGGATGCAGAAATTACGGATAATTCAGGACCCATTACAGCATTGATTACAGTTTCAGGAATAGCTAATGCTAAACCAGAAAGTAATGTTACAAGGAATACGCCTTTTAATGCTTTGATACCGCCACCGATAATCATAACTACGAAGAAAGGAGCGATAAGGTTAAGCAAGAATAATTGTACGGAAATGAATGTACCTAAATGGCTTGGATCAAGGCTTGTTAAGGAAGCCAATGTAGTTGTTGGGATACCAATGGAGCCGAATGTTGTTGGTACGGAGTTTGCAACGAGACATGCGATGATAGATTTTAGTGGGTCAAAACCTACGGCAACCATCATAGCTGCAGGAATTGCAACGGCAGTACCGAAGCCAGCCATACCTTCCATGAAAGCACCGAAGCCCCATGCAAGTAATAATGCAAGTACACGAGTATCAGATGTTACAGAGGAAAGCATGGTTTTAATAGTTTCCATAGCTTTCGTATGTACTACCAAGTTGTAAACGAAGATAGCTGCTGTAATAACTAATAGGATAGGCCAAATTGCCAATGCGGCACCTTCAAGGGCACCAGTGACCATAATAAATGGGTCGGATTGGAATGCTGTAATAGCGATGATGAAAGAACCGATTGCAGCAACACTTGTTGCTTGCCATGCAGGTAATTTCAAGATGGATAACGCTACGATCAACCAAATGATTGGAGATAGCGCTAATAGAACGGTGAGAGCACTCATTTCTAAAATCATCCTTTCAAGAAAAATAAAAATATATGCTTAACAGGACGATGTAGCAATAATCAATTTAATTGATGAGTAATTCGCTATTGGATTAAGTTGTAAAAGTTCAGTAATAATAAAAGATTACAATAAAATAACAGATATACTTATCAGAAAAAGTGATATATCTCTTAAAATTTTTTAACCTCATAGCTTATGAGGTTAAAAAAATATAAGAGAGGGGACATAAACAGTGTTTATGTCCCCCTCTGTACTAACTACATGTCCGTGTTAGGGCCAACACTAATTAGATATTAGTAGTTACCTTTGAACATTGTAGCAGGAGCTTCTGGTACATAATCGCCGAAGTAGGATTTGAAGTCTAAACCTAATTCATTGCAAAGATCTTGAACTTCAAGCATTGTACCGTTAAGTACAGGGATGCCTTCAGCTTTAACTTTAGCAACAGATTCATGTTCTTTTTCGCCATGAGTGTAGATGCGGTCTTGACCTTGAGCTTTAGGAGCTTCACGTAATTCTTGTAAGAATTGAGAGAAGTGTTTTTTGATTTCAGCTGGGTCACCGAAGAATTCAGGGTTGATAGCCATGAAGCCGTGGCAGATATTGGATTTGCCGCCAACCATACATTTATTGGAAGTACCACCTTGGGAAAGGATGGAGGAGAACAATTCAGCAATCATGCCGTTACCATAACCTTTGTGGCCGCCAAGAACTTCTGTAGCACCACCTAAAGGAAGGATACCGCCGCCTTCATGACGGGAAATGTTGCCCAATACTTCAGCTGCGTCAGTGGAAGGAACGCCGTCTTTGTTAACAGCCCAACCATCTGGAGTAGCTTTGCCCATTTTGTTGTACATTTCAAGTTTACCACGAGTTACTACTGTAGTGGAGCAATCGAAGAAGAAGTCAACAGGATCAGCTGGTACAGTCCAAGCGATAGGATTGGAACCAAGCATAGCTTTACGAGCATATACAGGAACCATGATTGCTTCGGAGTTTGTACAAGAGAAACCGATTAAGCCTTGGTCGGATGCCATTTTAGCATAGTAACCAGCGATACCATAGTGGTTGGAGTTACGTACGGATACGATACCAACACCGGATTTTTTAGCTTTTTCGATAGCCATTTCCATAGCTTTGTGACCCAACAATTGGCCCATGCCATCATGACCGTCGATAACTGCGGAGATTGGAGTTTCTTTTACGATTTCTGGTTTTGCGTCGATTTTGATCAAGCCATTAGTGATACCTTTGTGGTAACGAACCATACGTTGCATACCATGGCTTTGAATACCGAACAAGTCGGAAGTCAAAAGTACGTCTTGAATGATGTCAGCTTCTTTTTCGGAGAAACCGAATTTTTGGAAAGCATCCATGCTCAATTTTTTCAATGTTTCATAAGGGAAAAGAACAGTGTTTTTTGCGTCTGCCATTGTTAAAACCTCTTTTCAGAAAATATGTACCTGATATAGTTGACTCCACTCCGTTATATCAATGAATGTGATATGATGTCCGGTGAGTTCTATATCCTCTCAAATGACAATGTCAGTATAGCACACAAAGTTGAGTTATTGAATAGTTTTACATAACTTAATGCATTACATAATTTGCATAACTTACGTGAAATTTATCACACAGGTTAACAAAAAGCACTGAAATAATCGATAATACCTTGAAATTATAAATTATGACTTTTGGTAATAGATACATTCCTGAACGTAAAAAATGGTACTTTTATGCGTTGCTTATCTGTTTGTATTGTAGGGGAGAAACTATAAATAAATACTGAAAAGTATCGATATTTATTGTGTATCTACATGGTACACATTAATAAAAGTTATAATGTCACACACTTATTTTGATAAGTGATTTTGTTATATGCATTGATATACAATGTATTCATTGATACGAAGTTTGAAAAATATCGATATTCGTTAATTTTGTTACAGATATAGTGATGTATGTATGATACTATAAATATACATATAAAATTACTGCTATAAATACGATGATAAGCGAGGTGCTTATATGAAAGAATATAAAAGTGTATGTCCCTATGATTGTCCTGATGCTTGTGGACTTATACTTACAGTAGATGACAATAAAGTGACAAAGGTTCGCGGTAATAAAGAGCACGCTTTCACACGGGGCACATTATGTCCTAAGATGGCTCATTATGAGCGTGTTATTCATTCGCCTAAACGTTTAATGACACCATTACGCCGAATTGGTAAAAAAGGTATTGGTCCAGATCAATTTACACCCATTTCATGGGATGAGGCCTTAGAGCGAATTGTAGAAAATTTTAACCATACTATTAATACCTATGGTAGTGAAAGTATTCTTCGTTATTCCTATGCGGGGACCATGGGGGCTGTAAATAGTCCTGCAGCGGACTATTTCTTCCGTTGTATTGGCGCTACTAGTCAAGACAGAGGGATTTGTTCTCCTGCGAAACAAGCAGCATTTAAGTCTGTTTATGGAGACACAGTAGCTATCAAACCACAAGAAGCACAACATAGTGATTTGATTATATTATGGAGCCTTAATGCGACGGCTACAGATGTACATATATTACACGATGTGAATGTGGCAAAACGAAACGGCGCTTTTGTATGGATTATAGATACCCATAAAACATATACTTATGATCAAGGCACACATCATGTGTATGTAAAACCCGGTTCTGATGGTGCATTAGCACTTGGTATGATTCATATCATACATCGGGATGGTCTTGAGGATACTACATTTATTCAAGCATATGTGCAAGGTTATGATGAGCTAGTACGAGATGTATTGCCTACATTTACTCCAGAATATGTTTCCTCTATATGTGGTGTACCGGTTGAAATCATAGAAGAACTAGCTCATGCCTATGCAAAAGCAAAGGCTCCATTTATCCGTCTCGGTAGTGGTGTATCCCGCTATGGTAATGGAGCAATGAGTTGCCGGTGTATCAATGCACTCCCTGCCGTGGTAGGTGCATGGCAACATTTAGGTGGCGGCTTATTATCTAGTTCTAGTAGTAGCCAATATTTTAATAAATCATTCATGCAACAACCTAATACACCAACGCCGTCTAAACGGATGATGCCGATGATATTATTAGGGGATTTGTTGACAAATCCAAAAGCGCTTCTAGAGCATGGATTAGAGGATACTAGTGGCGGGGTTCCCGTTCATAGTCTATATATCTTTTCATCAAATCCAGCTATAACGGCACCAAATCAAAATCTCGTTAGACAAGGTCTTATGAGAGATGATTTATTTACCGTTGTGCATGAACGCTTCTTTACAGATACATGTGCATATGCAGATATTATCTTACCAGCCACGAGCTCTGCTGAATCCGATGATATTTTTAACTCTTACGGACACTATACAATTGCGGCCAGTTACCAAGCTATTCCTCCGGTTGGTGAATCGAAATCTAATTGGCAAGTTATTTCTGAACTTGCTCAGCATATGGGTTTAGATGATCCTTTCTTTGCCATGACAGAACGAGAACTAATTGAGCATATGGTTCGCAATTCGTCTAAACTTTCACAAGACGAACAAGATGCCATTTTACGTGGCGACTTGGTTGAAGTAGCATTGCCAGACAATTATAAGATGGATTTTAAAACGCCGTCAGGCAAAATCGAAATCTTAAATCCTCGAGAATCCATTCCGTTGATTACCTATACAGAACCTTATGGTGATGATGAACCATTCTGGTTGATTATCGGTAATGATATACGTATATTAGATTCTAGTTTTTGTGAACTAGAATTTGATGATTCTGAATTGATGAAGCTACGAATGCATCCAGATGATGCTGCATTATATAACATTAATAATAGTGATGCTGTGGAAATTTATAATAATCGAGGGGCTGTTCGTATTAAAGTATATCTAGATGATACGGTACAACGAGGTACACTTGTGACCCTTGGTGTATGGTGGCAATCTCAGTCCAGTGACGCTAAGGTAGGAATCAATGCTGTAACTGCATCTAGACCGACTGATGAAGCATGGGGGAGTACATTCTATGACGTACAAGTTAATATTCGTAAGGTGTAATGAAAGTTCGATATAATTCGATTTTGCTGTTGAATCAGATTACCATATCATATATAATGTTATCTAATATGATAGTGTAGTACGAAGGGAGATAACCTTATGGATGGAAAAGAAAATCTATCACTGCGCGCCTATTTAGCTATAGGCATGATGTTATTCGCCCTATTCTTTGGTGCGGGAAATCTTATTTTCCCGGCCGCATTAGGTCAACACGCAGGGTCTAATGTAGGATGGGCATTAGCTGGTTTTGTATTAACTGGCGTAGGATTACCGTTACTTGGCGTTATGGCCATGGGCTATTCCGGATGTAAAGACGTTGAGGAACTAGCAGGTCGTGCGCATCCTATATATGGTCTTATTTATACAGTGGCCTTATATTTAAGTATTGGTCCTATGTTTGCGACACCAAGAACGGGTACCGTTGCGTATGAAATTGCGATCAAGCCATTTTTACAAGGCATGACTTTGGATATGCAACCACTGTTCCTTGCTATATTCTTTGGCGTTTCTTTGTGGCTATCGATTAGTCCTCAAAAGCTTGTTAATCGTATTGGCAATATTTTGACACCTGCATTATTGCTTGTTATTTTATTATTGATTATCAAATCTTTTGTTACACCGATTGGGGCATATGCGGTGCCTCAACCAGCTTACGCGACTAATGGTACAGCCGTATTGCAAGGCTTCCTCGATGGCTATAATACAATGGATGCATTGGCTTCTGTGGTGTTTGCTATTCTCGTCATCGATTTTGTACGTCTTACAGGTGCTACATCTCGCGATATTATTACGAAAACTGTGATGGAGGTTGGTGCTATTGCGGTAGCATTACTCGGCATTGTGTATATATTCATTGCGAATATCGGCGCTACAAGCGTAGAGCGATTTGGCTTGTTTGATACAGGCGCACCGGTGTTAACAGCTAGTGCGGACTTCCTCTTTGGGGGAACTGGTCAAATTATTTTGGCTATCATCGTTCTATTAGCTTGCTTGAGTACAAGTATTGGTCTTATTACTTCTTGTAGTACATATTTCCACAAACTATATAGCAAAATTAGCTATAAAATGTATGTTGTCATATTCTCTGTGGCTGCATTTGCACTTGGGCTGTTCGGATTGAAAACAATCATTAGTGCAGCTATTCCAGTGTTGATGTTATTGTATCCGTTGACGATTGTTATTATCTTGTTAGCCTTAAGTGATACTGTTTTTGGCGGTCGTCGTTGCGTATATGGTTGGACTATTGGATTGACCATGATTTCTGCCTTAATGAGCGGTCTTGAAACTGCTGGTTGGGCACCTGATGCCATCGAAGGTTTGTTTACCCAATATATTCCGTTCCAAGGTATTGGTATGGGCTGGGTAAGTTTTGCAATTCTTGGCTTTATCATAGGTCTTATTCATAAGGGCTTGGTTTCAGATACAACTAAATAAATGTAGAATGTTACTCGCATTCTCCTTTTATACTCTATTGGCTCAGTCCTTCTTAGAAGGATTACAGTAAAAGAAAAGGGGGATGCGAGTGTTTTGTTTATAGTGATAAAAATCTTTTTTCAAATAGTATTTCCTAGTATAATGTTTAATAAGAAATGAAAGATCGTTTTAGTAAGCCGAGGTAGTTATGAACGAAATTGTAAAAGGTGGTTTGTATCGTCATTTTAAAGGTATGTATTATTACGTGTTAGATGTGGCTACACATTCTGAAACGGGTGAAAAATTGGTGGTATATCAAAAATTATATGATGACCGCGATTTGTATGTACGTCCCTTAGACATGTTTTGTAGCGATGTAGATCGAGATAAATATCCTGATGTGAAACAACAAAAACGCTTTCAATTAATGAGTGGACGAGATGAATAGTGCTTACCGGGTAGAGTTTATAGTTTGTATATGAACTCGTATATAGCGATAGATAGGAGGACTTGTGGAACAAAAATTTTTCTTTTTTGATATTGATAACACATTGGCTGTATGGCCTGAAGGAAAAATTCCCAATAGTGCTCAGTATTGTATAGATGAATTGCAACGGCGTGGCCATTTAGTATCGATTGCAACAGGTAGAATACAAGTTGATGCTATGCGTTTTGCCGAGCAAGCTAGAATTACAAATGTAGTTGCTGATGGAGGTCATAGTATAACCATTGATGGGAAATTGGTATCTATGATTGGCATGAATCGAGATATGTGTATTCAATATTTAGAGTATCTTGAGTCAAAGCATATTCCATGGGCTGTAACAGACCGCAATAAATTGGGGCGCATTACACCGTATAAAGAAATATTAGAATGGCATCCTGATTGGGACGTGTTTAAAACCGTAGTGGATCCAGAGTTCGACTTTCACAGTGTAGAAGATTTCTATAAAATCTATGTATTTTTCAAAGATGGAGAAGAAGAGGAAAAAGATATCGAGCATATGACGCATAAGCTTATTCGCTATGGCGATGGGTGCGTTTTATATGAACCTATGGAAAAAGCATTGGGGATTCGCAATATGATTGGACATTTCAATATGAAGCCAAATCAAGTTGTCGTTTTTGGTGATGGCTATAATGATTTGTCTATGTTTAGACCGGAGTGGTTAAACATTGCCATGGGAAATGCTCGTCCGGAGCTTAAATTAGAGGCCGATTATGTTACAACTGACTGTGATAAGGATGGTATTTACAATGCATGTAAGCATTTTGGATGGATTGATTAATCGTTGGCATAAGACCATTTAGATTATAAATTTTTATAGAATTTTAAAGAAATTCATAGTGAAAACATGATATACTAATAAAGAGCCGCTCATGGGTTGAGCGGTTTTTCTATGTATATATAATTTGGGGAAATTCTATATTTTGTGAGGGATTATCATGAATGTTAAAAGAATATTAGGTTGTGCTCTATTGGGGGGCATGATGGTAGTAACCGCAGCGTGTGGCAATAATAGTGCAGATAAAACGATTACACCTGTTGCACAAGCTGAAACGGTTAATAAGATGCCTAATTTTACAAATGCTCCAATTGCAGATGAATATGCTGTTTTTGATACAAATTATGGACAAATTAAAATTCGTTTGTATGGCTCTAAAGCGCCTATTACCGTTAAAAACTTTGACTACCTTGTAAAAAAAGGCTTTTATAATGGCGTTACGTTCCATCGCGTTATCGATGGATTTATGATTCAAGGTGGCGACCCAACAGGGACAGGTGCAGGTGGCCCTGGTTATGAGATTCCAGATGAATTTTCTAATGATCTTCATTTTAATAAAATGGGGATTCTTGCCATGGCAAATCGTGGGCCGAATACAGGTGGTTCTCAGTTCTTTATTACCTTGGGACCTACGCCTCATCTCGATAATAAACACACCATTTTTGGTATAGTTGTACAAGGTATGGATGTGGTCGAAAAAATTGGTAAGGTAAAAACAGATAAAAATG
This sequence comes from Veillonella atypica, assembly GCF_041431435.1. NCBI lineage: Bacteria > Bacillati > Bacillota > Negativicutes > Veillonellales > Veillonellaceae > Veillonella > Veillonella atypica. Next base: position 131,458 of record NZ_JAPVXV010000005.1, on the reverse strand, counting down.
ATAAGCCTGTTGATCCTGTGATCATTAATTCGATTACCATTGAGCCGATTAAGGATGACGCTAGTAAATAAGATGAATCATGAACAATTTTTCACGTATATTGTGAGATGTGCTGATGAAAGCTTGTATTGCGGGTGGACAACGGATTTAAAAAAACGGTTGGATGCTCATAATGGCGTTATAAAAGGTGGGGCTAAGTATACGAAATGTCGTAGACCAGTGTATTTGGTTTATTATGAAAGCTTTCAAAGTAAACAAGAGGCACAGTCGCGAGAATATGCTATTAAAAGACTCAATAGGATACAAAAATTACAGCTTATTGCGTCAGGTGAGAATAGAGAAATTGAACGTATAAATCTATTGAAATAGAGTGTACAAAACATTCAAAACGACCCTTGTTTGTGCTATAATATATTGATATGTTATGACCATGGAGGAGAAAAACATGAAGCGGGTTCTAGTATCCGTAAAAAGTGTACAACGAGACATAGATGGGCAGGATACCGTGGTGGAATTAATTTCTCCAGGTACTTCACATGAAAAGAACGGAGTCCAATATATTCGCTATGAAGAATCGAGCGTAACAGGTCTTGAAGGGGTTAAGACGACCATCAAGATTTACGAAGATTCCATTGTTCTTTTGCGTACTGGTGCTGTGAATATGCGACATCAATACATTCGCGGTGAGGAACGCCAGTCCACATATGAAACGCCATTAGGCGATCTTCACATGGCCGTAAAAACACATGAATTAACAGTAGACTTTCACAATGGAACGGGTCGTGTTCATCTCGGATATGATATTTCCATAGAAGGTGAATGGCAATTTTATAATCAGTTAGATATAGACGTGCGGGAGGATACAGAGCATGGACATGAAGGAAATCCTGAAATCGGGGATTGAACAGGCATTACAAGAAACGATTAATAGTGGTGGTTTGCCAGCTGGGGAATATCCAGAAATCGTTCTAGAAGTGCCACCTCAAAAGGAATTCGGCGATTTTTCTACGAACATTGCTATGCAATCCGCTCGTGTGGCTCGTCAAAACCCTCGTGCTATTGCAGAGACATTAATTAGTCATATGGATTTTGATTGGCTTGAACGTGCTGAAGTAGCTGGTGCAGGTTTTATCAACTTCTTCTTAAAATCCGATATGGTGTATGATACCTTGAAAGCTATCTTGAATGCTGGTGATCAATACGGTGTGCAACCATTGCGTGCACGCGATACAATTCAAGTAGAGTACGTAAGTGCGAACCCAACAGGTCCGTTACATGTCGGTCATGGTCGTGGTGCTGCGTATGGTAGTGCACTTGTAAACTTGTTACGTGCAGCAGGTTATAATGTACAATCCGAGTACTACATCAATGATGCAGGTAACCAAATCGATAATATGGCTATCTCCATTGAGTACCGTTTCCAAGAGTTGCAAGGTGCTACATTAGTATTCCCACCTAAGCGCAACGAAGACGGTTCCATGCCTGAATTCGATATTCCAGAAGGGGCTCTCGTGTTCCCTGAAAATGGCTACCGTGGTCCTGATATTATCGAGACTGCAAAAGCTATTGCAGAACGCGAAGGCTTCGATACATTAAATGCTATGAACGAAGCTGATCGTGTAGCATTGTTTAAAGAAGAGGGCTTAAAAGAAAAATTAGCTCGCTTAAAGGAAACATTAAGCAATTTCCGTGTTACTTTCGATAATTGGTTCTCTGAACGTACGGTTCATGAAACTGATGAAATTCATCACTCCGTAGAGGCTTTGAAAGCTCTTGGCAAGGTGTATGAAAAAAATGGCGCTTTGTGGTTGAAATCCACTGATTATGGCGATGATAAAGACCGCGTAGTCATCCGTGACAATGGTGTGCCTACATATTTGGCAGCAGATATTGCATACCATCGCAATAAATATGATCGTGGCTTTAAAGAAATGATCGACATTTGGGGCGCTGACCATCATGGTTATGTGTGTCGTGTAAAAGCGGCTATGGCAGCCTTTGGTTATGACCCAGATAAACTAACAGTATTGTTGTTACAAATGGTAGCATTGTTCCGCGATGGACAACTCGTTAAATTATCTAAACGTAGTGGCGATAGCGTTACATTAGATGAATTGATTGAAGAGGTTGGCGTAGATGCATCTCGTTACTTCTTCTTGATGCGTTCGCTAGATAGTCAACTTGATTTCGATATTAACTTGGCAAAATCTCGTAGCAATGATAATCCTGTGTATTATATCCAATATGCTCATGCCCGTATTCACAGTATTTATAACCAAGTGCGTGAAGCAGGCATTGCATTTGGTGATTATAGTGAAACTGATTTCACAACGCTTACAAGTGAAATGGAATTAGAATTAATTAAAAAATTAGCTGAATATCCAGAAGAGGTTGTTCAATCTGCCGAACATCGTGCACCTCATCGTATTGCTCGTTACTTATACGATTTGGCAAGTATGTTCCACTCCTTCTATCGTCAAGGTCGTATCATTGGCGTAGATCCATCATTGCAACAAGCTCGTCTTGGGTTAATCACAGCGATTGCTCTTGTACTTCGTCAAGGCTTGGGTATTTTAGGTATTTCCGCTCCGGAAAAAATGTAGTAGGTGGGAGGCATCATGGCAACTAAGTATATTTTCGTAACAGGCGGCGTAGTTTCTTCCTTGGGAAAAGGGATTACAGCTGCATCTTTGGGCCGATTATTGAAAAACCGCGGTTTTAATGTAACTATTCAAAAATTTGACCCATATATCAATATCGATCCTGGTACAATGAGTCCTTACCAACATGGCGAAGTATTTGTAACCGATGATGGTGCTGAAACAGACTTGGACTTGGGTCACTATGAACGCTTTATCGATATTAATCTTAGCAAGCGTTCCAATATTACTGCTGGTAAAGTATATTGGTCCGTTATCAATAAAGAACGTAAGGGTGACTATTTAGGTAGCACTGTACAAGTTATTCCTCACGTTACAAATGAAATTAAACAAAATGTATACCGCGTAGGTAAAGAAGATAATGCCGATGTAGTTATCACTGAAATCGGTGGTACTGTCGGCGATATTGAAAGCTTGCCATTTATGGAAGCAATTCGCCAAGTCAAAAAAGATGTAGGTCGTAACGATGTATTGTATATTCACGTTACATTAGTACCATATATCAACGCAGCAGGTGAATTAAAAACAAAACCTACCCAACATAGCGTAAAAGAATTGCGCGGTATTGGTATTCAACCAGATATTTTGGTATGCCGCAGTGAAAAACATATTTCCGACGAAATGAAGGAAAAGTTGGCATTGTTCTGCGATGTAGAACCAGCAGCCGTAATTGAAAACCAAACGTGTGATTCTATCTATGAAGTACCATTGATGATGCAAGATCAAGGGCTTGATGATATTGTCATTAAGAAATTGGGTCTTGAAGAACGTCCTTGCGATATGACTGCATGGAAAGAAATGGTTCATAAAATTTTGAATCCTAGCAAAGATATTACAGTAGCTATCGTAGGTAAATATGTAGCTTTGCACGATGCGTATCTTTCTGTAGCAGAAGCATTGAGCCATGCTGGTATCGAGACTGATACTAAGGTGAACATTCGTTGGATTGATTCCGAAGAACTTGATGATATTTCTGTAGATCCTAAAGAAGTATTTGAGGGCATTGATGGTATCGTTGTTCCTGGTGGCTTTGGTTCCCGTGGCGTAGAAGGAAAAATCCGTACTATCAATTATGCTCGTGAAAACAAAGTTCCATTCCTCGGTTTATGCCTTGGCATGCAATCTGCTGTAATGGAATTTGCTCGTAATGTATGTGCCATGGAAGGTGCTACATCTAGCGAATTTGATGAAGATGCAAAATACAAAGTTATCGACTTGATGAGTGATCAAGTGGATGTAGATAAAAAAGGTGGCACAATGCGCCTTGGCATCTATCCATGTAAATTAGAAGCGGGTACAAAAGCGCGTGAAGTATATGGCGAAGACCTTGTATACGAACGTCATCGTCATCGTTATGAATTCAACAATGAATATCGTCAACAATTGAGTGATGCAGGCCTTGTTATTTCTGGTACATCTCCAGATGGTCGTCTTGTTGAAAGCATCGAAGTTAAGGGTCATCCATTCTTCGTAGGTACACAAGCACATCCAGAATTAAAATCTCGTCCAAACAATGCTCATCCATTATTCCGTGGATTTGTAGATGCGATTTTGGAACTTAAAAAGTAGAGAATAGAAATGGGATCCATTTTATCTATTATAGGTATCTTTATATTAGCTGCACTTAAATTAGAGCAGTTCGTATATGGTAAATCGGGGAAACAACAGTCTACAACTGGACATGTGACGCGGCGTGGTATTGCTAATATAGCAGGACTTATTGCTTTTGATCACGCTATAAGTAGTAAGTCCGTTGTGGTACGTAAAAAGAAGGAAGATACTCAGAAATGAGTATCTTCCTTCTTTTTTTGCTGTATCGAAAAAGTTTGGAAAAATATATCGATAAATATAAAAATAATGCTTGCTATTTTAAATGATTAGTGTTATTATATAGACAAAGATAGATATAGATTTGATGTAGGTACATCAATAGAACATATAGTAATCGTTATTTAGAAATATAAAGGAGGACACAATGTCTATTATTGGTAAGAAACTCCCTGAATTTACACTTGATGCTTTCAAGAAACCTGAATTGGTAAAAGTAAGCACTGCAGACGTATTAGGTAAATGGTCTGTATTCGTATTCTATCCAGCAGATTTCACATTTGTATGCCCTACAGAATTGGAAGACGTACAAGAATCTTATGCTGAATTGAAAGAATTAGGTTGCGAAGTTTACTCCGTTTCTACTGATTCTGAATATGTTCATAAAGCATGGTCTGATGCTTCTCCAAGCATCAACAAAATTGAATACTACATGTTGGCTGATAAGAAACACGAATTAGCTGATTTCTTCGATGTATTCGATCCTGAATCTGCTATGGCATACCGCGGTACATTCGTGGTTGACCCAGAAGGTATTATCCGCACAGCGGAAATTCACGATATGGGTATTGGCCGTTCCGCAGAAGAACTTGTTCGTAAAGTACAAGCAGCTCAATTCGTAGCTAAACATGGCGACCAAGTGTGTCCTGCACGTTGGAAACCAGGTAAAGATACATTAACACCAGGTCTTGACCTAGTAGGTAAAATCTAAGAGTATTAGATATACCAACAACCTCCTCAAATGACAACTCTTGGGCACGGATCGTATCTCCAACGATACCGGTAAGCCCCATTACATGGTGAAACACTCTCCAATTCACTAATGTAAACCTCATATAACAAACTACAAACTATACGCAAAAAGACCAGCCTTTGGGCTGGTCTTTTTGTCGCAGTGTATCCAATTAGTATAGGTAAATACTGTTATTCGTAAAACCTTTTGACAAAGTAGGAAATAAACTCTTGCATTTTTACAGTTAGTATTCTATAATGAAATTAATTCCTAGCGATGCACAAGGTTTTATACATTCGCATAGGAGGTATATAAAATGTTTGTTCAAGGGACGCTAGCTTTTAAAAAGGAAGGCAATATACATGAGAATTTCTACAAAAGGAAGATATGCTTTGATGGTTCTCATCGATCTAGCTGAGCAAGGTCAGGGAAAACCAGTGTCATTACGTTCTGTTGCAGAACGACAAGGCATATCTGAGAAATATTTAGAAGGTATTGTGGCTCGATTAGGAGCGGCCAGTTTAGTTGATAGCATTCGTGGTAAATACGGCGGCTATCGTTTATCTAAAAAACCTAGTGAATATACAATCATTGAAATTTTGATGGCTACAGAGGAATCAATGGCTATTATTTCATCTCTAGATGAAGGTGTATCTACGGATGATGTCATTAATGAACGCACTGTTGGATTCTGGGCGGGGTTACAAAATTACATTCACGATTATCTAGAAAGTGTGACCTTACAAGACGTTATCGATGGTACATACGCAAAACTAGATACAAAATATGATAATTGGGATGGCTCTATTTAAGAGGCACATAATTATATATTACATACCATTTATAGTATCCATAATATCCGAATATAAGGAGTGTTGATTATGTCTAAAATCGCAAAATCTTTTGTTGAATTAATTGGTAAAACACCATTGTTGGCAGCTACTCGTTTTGGTGAAAGCGTAGGTGCTGATGCTAATATTTTAGCTAAACTTGAATACTTTAACCCAGGTGGTTCCGTAAAGGATCGTATCGCTGCTGCTATCATTCAAGCTGCTGTTGCATCTGGTGAGTTACAACCAGGCGGTACTATCGTAGAAGCTACATCTGGTAATACAGGTATTGGTTTATCTGCTGTAGGCGCTGCGCTTGGTTATAAGGTTGTTATCGTAATGCCTGAAACAATGTCTATCGAACGCCGTAAATTAATGCTTGGCTATGGTGCACAACTCGTGTTAACTGATGGTGCACTTGGTATGAAAGGCGCGATTGCAAAGGCAAAAGAAATCGTAACAGCTACTGCTGGTGCTGTAGAAGCAGGCCAATTCGTAAACCAAGCTAATCCTACAATTCACTATAAAACTACAGGCCCTGAAATCTGGGGTGACACAGATGGTGCTGTAGATATCTTCGTAGCTGGTGTTGGTACAGGTGGTACATTAACTGGTACAGGTCGTTTCTTGAAAGAACAAAATCCTGATGTTAAGGTCGTAGCTGTAGAACCTAAAGACTCTGCTGTATTATCTAACGGTAAACCAGGTCCTCATAAAATCCAAGGTTTAGGTGCAGGTTTTATTCCTGAAACATTGGATACTAAAATTTATGATGAAGTTATTCAAGTTGCTAACGAAGATGCTTTTAAAACAGCACAAGACTTTGGTCATACACAAGGTATCTTGGTAGGTATTTCCTCCGGTGCTGCATTGTGGGCCGCTGCAGAATTGGCAAAACGCCCTGAAAACAAAGGTAAGAACATCGTAGTTATTCTTCCAGATACAGGTGAACGTTACTTGTCTACTGCTTTATTCCCTGAAGATTAATAACATTTCAATATAATACTAGTAATAAAGGCGCCCTACTTGTTTAGGACGCCTTTGTTGTCGATATAAGATAAAAATAACAAACAAGTCTGTAATAGCATCATGTATGAAGGCTATTACAGACTTGTTACGTTATGGGATAAGTTTATAATTGAGATAGATTATCTACCGTTTTTTACAATAGAATCCATCCAGTTGAATAAATCTTGTAAATCGTAATCGCCAGCGTGATCCACACCAAATGGTGTAGCCATGTCTACACTATATCCGAGATTCTGTGCACGAGTGCCTACGATTAATGGGATAGCAACAGATGTATTGCTATCTGCTGTACCGTAGCGAATTCGATAATATTTAGCATTTGTTGCACTAGGAGAACCAAGATAGTTCATAGGGTTCATCATAGTAACGATTTTAGCGTTTTCTACATATACATCATTATTAGGCGTTGTATCATGTAGTGCCGCTGTAATCGTGAAGTGATTAGTATCGCTAGTGCTTGTACCGAATAGGCTGTTTTCACCAGAATCATTAGATCTAGAGTCAAATGCACCTGGTGCCTTAGAACGACTAGTAAAGCTATTATAAGCGTCCCAATCAATATCTTTCACCAGACCTGTATTCTTATCTAATATTAAGAAAGAATAGCGAGACAAATCAGTGCCATTAGATTTAGCTTTATTAGCGGCATCGATGATGAAAGATTTTACATATTGCTTGAATGTGCCATTACCTTTCTTATCGAGTTTTAAAATAACACCAGTTCTATCACGTAATTGTAAGTTGTTTACATAGTCAGGGAAGTGGCTCTTAAGCAAATCTGAGTATACCACATCATCATTCGTTAAGTTCACACGTTGTACATTACGTTGTATTGGTGCTGGTGCACCACCTACATTCGCTTGAGGCAATTCACCTTGTCCCATAGTCACTTTATTAAATGATGTAATGCCGTTATAGCTCCATTCGTAAGCCATATCTGCAGCATCTAGGTTTGTAATCGGTGCGTAAGCAGAGGATGCATATACATCGGTAGATGCAGTAGCAGCGCCGAGAGCCTGTAGATATGGTTGGTAATCAGATGTATTACCTGTTGCACCTTGTAATAAGGAAACGGCACCGCCTGCACTAGTGCCATTCGTAATAATACGTTTTGCGTTACCAGGCATAGTCGCATCATTAGCGTGTAAATAAGCTGTAGCTGCTTGTAAGTCTACAATGACTGCAGGTGCTTTGCCGATGAAGTTACCATCAGAAGCTTTATTTGTACGGCCACGTGTAGCAGGGGATGCAACAACATAACCTCTAGACAATGCATAGAGAGCACTATTTGGCTTATTATTTTCTACCTTTGGTGCCATAGGTTGGCTTGGCATATAACCGCCAACATTATTTGGCATAAAGATTGGTGCTGTTTGTGTATTATAACCATTTACAGTGCCATTATTGAAATACTCTTCCGGTATGTAAATGTTTATGTACTGCTGATCAATATCGATAGGATTTGATACATATGGGATATATTCAAATGCGCGATATTTAATCTCTTTATTATCCACCGTTCCCGTCATTGACTCGTAATTATTGATATCAAAGGTGAGGGTGATCTTTGCAGATGTATCAGCTTGTAATGGTGGATCAATTGGCTGTGAAAGTATATTTTTTTCACCTGTTGTAGTAGAACCTTTGGTAGAAGCTTGATTACGTTCATTAACATATGATTCAGGCAATTTAGGCTCTTGAGCTTGTTTTGCTTCCGCTTCCGCTCGAGCTTTTGCTTCGGCCTGAGCCTTAGCCTCCGCCTCAGCTTTAGCCTTTGCTTCTTGTTCTGCTTTAATTTTAGCCTCTTGCTCTGCTTTGGCTTGCTCTGCTGCAATACGTTCTTGTTCAGCTTTAATAGCGGCTTGGCGCTGAGCTTCAGCTTGAGCTTTTGCAGCCGCTTCTGCTGCTGCTTTCGCCTCAGCTGCTTCTAAACGAGCTTTTTCTGCATCCGCCTCAGCCTGTTCCACCGCGATACGTTCTTGTTCAGCTTTAATAGCCGCCTGGCGTTGAGCTTCGGCTTGCTCTGCTGCAATACGCTCTTGTTCCGCTTTAATAGCGGCTTGACGTTGAGCCTCAGCTTGCTCTGCAGCGATGCGTTCTTGTTCTGCTCTAATAGCGGCTTGACGCTGAGCCTCAGCTTGCTCTGCAGCGATGCGATCTTGTTCCGCTTTAATAGCAGCTTGACGTTGGGCCTCAGCTTGCTCTGCAGCGATGCGATCTTGTTCCGCTTTAATAGCAGCTTGACGTTGGGCCTCAGCTTGCTCTACAGCGATGCGATCTTGTTCCGCTTTAATAGCAGCTTGACGTTGTGCCTCGGCTTGCTCTGCAGCGATGCGATCTTGTTCCGCTTTAATAGCAGCTTGGCGTTGAGCCTCAGCTTGTTGAGCTGCAATACGCTCTTGTTCCTCTTTGATAACAGCTTGGCGTTGAGCCTCAGCTTGTTGAGCTACAATACGCTCTTGTTCCGCTTTGATAGCAGTTTGACGTTGAGCTTCTTGTTGCTGAGCTAATAACTCCGCTTGGCGCTGTGCCTCTTGTTGTTGTGCTAATAATGCGGCTTGGCGTTGTGCTTCGGCAGCTCGTTCAGCTGCCATTTGGCGCACTGCTTGCGCTTGTTCACTGCTTTGTTGTTGCATTGCTTCTTGTTGTGCAGCTTGTTCTTCCGCTAATTTAGCTAAACGCTCACGTTCAGCACGTTGAATATCACGAATTGTTAATGTCCGTTTTGCAATAACTGATTTAGTCGTGGTTGTATTAGCAACTACTAATGGTGTAGTAGATTGTTCTTGCACAATGATCGGTGTACGTTGTACTTGCGTTGTTTGCATTTGCTGCTTGCCATCTACTTGCTTTTGTACGGTAACAGGCTCAGTTTTGCGTTGTACGTTGATTAAACTATGCATAGCCAATGTCGGCTCCATCATAGTATTCGTTTGTTTATTAACAACGTATTGTGGTTGTGAAACGGCTCTATATTGTTCCTCTAAAGCTTTAGCTGTATCTGGAACTGGCACTGGGCGCACACGAGGGACCATAGGTTGAGTATCCATTGGTCGTACGACTGGAGTCGCTACATTATTAATAGTTTCTGTCGTTGATTCAGAAGTAGTTTTAGATCCTACTAAATCATTCATGTTAAGGACCGGAGCTGCGTGAGCAACGCCACCCAATGCTGCTGCTGCAAAAAACGCAGCAGTCACTTGACGTTTCTTAGATGATTTCATGAATTATTCTCCGAACTAGATTTCAAATAATAATTTATAATTTTAAAAATTATTTATATTTATATAGTTTATCATAAATATGGCTAATTGTACAATTTCCAAAAATATAGGCTATATCAAGTGAAAATGGTATTACAGGAAATTAGAAATTTAGAATTAAATTTAAAATTATATGTTATAGAGGCATAATAGCTGATTATATAAAACAGAAGAGAAACTAAATCATCTAAATGTTGAGAAGATAAAGTATATCAAGTATATCAAGTAATTTGGAATAAGGTTAAGACTGGTTATGTAGTTATTTCTAAATTTGTAAAAATAGCGGTAAGAAAAAAACTGTAGCAGAAGGTAATACTACTATAATAATTGATGGTAATACAGGTATTAATGCTGACAATTTGAAGTCGAGAGAATATTAGACTTATGTATACATTTCTCAATAAAATATGGTATGCTTTGGGTAATTTAATCGAGTTTTGTTTTTAAAGGAGAGAACATGTTTAGAAAATTCTTATTAGCATGTATGGTGATGGCTGCTTTTACCATGCAAATTCAAGCTATTTCAATTAATGAATTAAATAGTTCATCGCAGTTTAAAAATGTGTATCAAAAATCGTATCCTTATGAAGGCGGTTCTATACAAAATAAGCTGATAAGTTATTTAAATACATATTCTGTAGAGTCTCTAGAATACGCAGCACCGCACTATAAATTAAAAGGTACTTTTTATGCTGTTTATGAAACTCCTCGAAGTACATCTATTACAGAATATGAATTAACTGCTACGTACGATACGAATTACTCATTAGGGTCCTTAATACAAGCTATGAATCTTGTAAAACCATCACCATCTATGTACGCCGTGATTAAGGCTGCACAGGATGAATCAGGGATACAAGTCGAGTTACAAGAGGTAAAACGATATAATGTAGACGGTACAGAGGTTATTAGTAAAGTTCCTTTAGAACATCAATTACGTCCATTAGATCGTGGACGGTTTGATGAAGACTTATTTGCTGTAGCAGACGCTATGTTTGCTGTAGCGTATCAGCAGCATTTTGATGACATTGTAGTGAAATGAGGTGCCTTATGAAACATTTTGTATTTCTTGTGGCGCTGGTATGTGTTTTGTGTGCTTCTTTAAATCCTGTGAAGGCTGTGTCCAATACTGAGTTGCAAGATACTAGTCGTTTTACACGAATTATATCTAAAGGTGATACAGGTGGTGGAGATGGTAAATATATTGAATTAAGTACTATCCGAGATAATTCTACAGATGCGCATACAAAAAATATAGAGGCTAAGATATATGTTGTATTGCCTTCATCTGATTTAATTAGGGAATATAAGGTTCGTTATGACTATGACTTAAACCTTTCCTTTGCTAATATGGTAGCTAAGGCACCAAAGCTAAAAACAAGGCTACCAGATTTTTCTTTACATGAACTATGGAATATAAAAATGATGGAATCTGGTATTGTAGGGATGGTATTAAATCAACAGGATTACACTCTTAATGGTGAAAGTAAACCAACACAACCACCTCTTAAAGGCTATGAGAATGTTACATTCTTAACACCTACGGACTTTGATTTTGAAAGTTATCATGTTGCTAATCGCGTATTTAAAATGGTATATGGTACATTTTATGATGATGTAGTTAGATAATCTATAAATACAAACACCCTATGTCAGTATTGTGACATAGGGTGTTTTGCATACATTAGTTATTAGTCAGTCATTTATAATGATTAAACTAAATAGACCAATTGTGATATTATTTTTTGAGTTTTGGTTTTACGATAGCCAAGATAATGCAAGCCACAACGGAACCGATTGCAATGGAGGCAAGGTAAAGAAGTGGGTTGCCGATTGTTGGTACTACGAAGATACCACCGTGAGGTGCACGTAATGTACATTCAAAGAACATGGATAATGCACCAGCTGTACCAGCACCGATGATGCAAGAAGGCAATACACGGATAGGATCAGCTGCGGCAAATGGGATAGCACCTTCTGTGATGAAGGAAAGCCCCATGATGTAATTTGTAATACCAGATTTACGTTCTGCTTCTGTGAAGCGGCTAGGGAAGAATGTTGTACAAAGGGCAATCGCCAATGGAGGAACCATACCACCAGCCATAACAGCGGCCATAATACCATATTCACCAGTTGCTAGAGCGCCTGTACCGATAACATAGGCTGCTTTGTTGACAGGACCACCCATATCAACAGACATCATAGCACCGAAGACAAGACCTAATAATACGCGGCTAGTAGTGCCCATTGTTTGCAAGGAATTCATAAGCCATTCGTTCAAAGCAGATACTGGTGGATTGATGATAAATGTAATTGCGATACCAATGAACAATACGCCCAGTACAGGGTAGAAGAGTACTGGTTTTGTACCTTCTAATGCTGGAGGTAATCCGGATACGAGTTTCTTAACTAACAGTACTAAGTAACCTGCTGCAAAGCCTGCAATCAAGGCCCCGAGGAAACCAGAACCACCTTGGTTTGCTAGCAAGCCCCCAACAAAACCAGCTACAAGACCTGGACGGTCTGCAATACTCATAGCGATGTAACCCGCTAGAACAGGTAACATAAATCCGAAGGAAGCGCCGCCGATTTTCATTAGGAATGCGGATAATGGTGTACCAGAACCAAAGTTTTTGGCATTAGCTGGATCGAATGTGTCAAATAGGAATGCGAGAGCGATTAGAATGCCACCGCCGATAACGAATGGCAACATGTGAGATACGCCATTCATCAAATGCTTGTAGATTTGTCGGCCAAAGCTATCTTTTGCATCGATAGCAGATTCAGCACTATCTTTGTCAGATTGAGAGGCATGGTATACCGGTGCTGTACCAGACATAGCTTCACGCAATAATTCTTCTGCTTTATTAATACCGTTTGCCACCTTAGTTTGAATCATTGGCTTGCCATCAAATCGAGCCATTTCAACTTGGCGGTCAGAAGCGACGATGATGCATTTAGCATGCTCGATTTCTTCTGCTGTAAGTGCATCCTTAATGCCAGAAGCACCATTCTTTTCTACCTTTAAAGAAATGCCCATTTCCTTAGCTTTACGTTCCAAGGATTCGGCAGCCATGTATGTATGAGCAATGCCAGTAGGACAGCCTGTAACAGCTAATACTTCGTAATGTGGATTATCTACAGATACCTTAGGAACTACCTTTTCGATAGCCTCTGTAGCTTTTGCTTCGATAGCATCGGTAATGCTTGGTGCTTTTTCATCTTCCGTCTTGATATAGCCTTCTACAGATGGATCAAAGTTGCCTTCTTCTTTGGCAGTGATAAGTTCTAAGAAACGGTCAACTGTAGCAGCTTGGATGAGAGCGTTTTTGAAGTCCGGATCAATTACCATAGTTGCTAATTTGCTCAATACCTCTACATGAGTGTCTGCAGCGCCTTCTGGTGCTGCAATCATAAAGAATAGGCGAGATGGTTGTCCATCGAGGGCCTCGAAATCAACACCGTTAGGAACGACCATAGCAGCAAGGCCAGCTTCCTTTACACCTGCTGATTTAGCATGTGGTGTGGCGATACCGTCGCCAAGGCCAGTAGAACCGGATTCTTCACGAGCGAATACAGCTTCTAAGTATTCTGCCTTGTCAGATAGGTTGCCGCCTTTATCCATTAAATCACCTAGAGTGTAAATGGCATCCGCTTTGTTAGTTGGTGATGCATTCAGCAGGATTGATTGGGGCTTTAATAAATCAGTAATCTTCATGTGTGTACTCCTTACTGTACATATATAATGAATAATAAAATTAACGAATGGTGTTAAGCAAGGCGAGGACCTCGTCCTTGGTGGCTAGATTCTCCGAAAAGGCTGAAGCAGAGCCTGTAGCAATACCCCAATAGAGGGCTTGTTGTAAATCTTGGGTGTTGAGGTATCCAGTCATGAAACCAGCTACCATAGAATCGCCGGCACCAACGGAGTTAATAAGCGTTCCTTTAGGTGCAGGACTTGTATAGACTGTACCATCAGCGGATACCAAGATAGCACCGTCTCCAGCCATGGAGATGAGCACATGTTGTGCACCTTGGGACTGTAATTTTTTAGCTGCAGTGACTAAATCATCTTTTGTAGATAGTGTACGTCCGAAGATTTCGCTTAATTCGTGATTGTTTGGTTTGATTAAAAATGGTTTGTATGGCAATACACGAGTTAATAGATTCTTAGTTGCGTCTACGACGATACGAATATGTTTATTAGCTAAGCGCTTCATAATAATTTCGTACATATCACTTGGGAGGCTAGACGGAATGCTGCCTGCTAAGATTAATGTATCTTGCTCTGTTAATGCATCAAGTTGGGCGTATAAGGCCTGTAGTTCATCATCGGCTATGATAGGACCACGACCATTGATTTCAGTTTCTTCATCGGATGCTTTTACCTTAACATTGATGCGGGTTAAACCCTCTTTGAGACGGATGAAACTTTCACGGACACCAAATTCATTGAGCTGACGTACAATTTCGTCACCTGTAAAGCCAGCGATAAACCCAAGTGCCGTTGTATCCATGCCTAGGTTATTGAGGACGATGGATACATTGATACCCTTGCCACCGCCCAGCACATATTCTTGTTCAGTGCGATTGATTGTACCCGTGGTTAAGTGGTCTAAGCGAACGATATAATCCAATGCAGGATTGAAAGTAATCGTATAAATCATAAGTTTTCCTCTATATTTCGTATAAATAGAATGTATTAATGGATTTGTTGTTCCTTGCGTCGCAAGCGATACCAGTAGATAAGTGGTACTAAGTATAAGAAGAACGCAAATGGTACGTAACCGGCGGGCGAGACATCCATCATAATGACAGGTACGAGTGCCGCAATATTCCATGGTTGTAAGGCTGCAATAAGAATGCCGCTGTTTTCAAAGTCTAGCATGACATCTTCATCATGAATGCGTTCCTTTGCATAGGTGGTACGCATAATTGAATGCGTCATGATTACCGCAATTGCTTGACTACAACCTAGAGCACCTGTAATAAATGCAATTAGTACATTCGACGCAAAAAGTTTGGCGCGACCTGATACGTTTTGTAAAAGGCTGCGAATATCATTCCAAAAACCAACGCCTTCAAGCATGCCGGAAATGGAACAAGCCATGAATATAGATAGGGTTGGTATCCACATCGTTTGTAGGCCTCCGCCGTGGATAATATCCGATAGCGGATTATAATCTGGCAGATGGAACCCCAATACGGTAAATTGTAACATATCCATTACTGTATAATTTTGATGGATAATTGCGAGGATGGTTGCCGCCAGTGCACTAATACCAATAGGCCAACGTATAGATAGCTTTGTTGGTAACAAACCAATAATGATAAGAACTGGTATCCATAATGTCCAATGGATATTGAATACGAAATGAATCGTATCCGGTAGATAACTGTTAGTGTAGTCTAGTGGATACCATAGGGATAAGAGTAGATACAATATACAGCTGATGATGAGAGCAGGTAAGCTATCTTTCAACATGATTGGTATATTGCTATTTACTTTGGTGTGCGTTAGAGCAGCTACGAGAGAGGCGCTAGAGGATAGAGGTGAGTTTCTGTCTCCTAAATAGGCGCCTGCCATAATGGCACCTGCTACAATATCAATAGGCAGATTACCAGCTTTGGCAATTGTAATTAGTACAATACCGATGGTGCCCACTGTTCCTAGCGATGTACCAAGTAACATACTCACGCAGGATGTAATTAAAAATGCGCAGATTATGAAAAGATTTGGATTAATCAATTCAATACCAGACGCAATAATCATGGGAATAATCCCTGATGCTTGCCACATGGCTATGAGCCAGCCGATGAGCAAAAAGATTTGCATAACCACGATTGAGGTTTTGGCACTGGTCCAGGACATGCGGAGTAAGTCTTTTGGATTATATCCTTGTCGATATAGAGCGTAAGCGAAGCACAACCATACGAGGATTAATGCGTAGCCGATGGGGACACTAAACATGACAGATGCGAGAATAATGATGATAGAAACGATTAATGATATCAATAGTCCCATATTATTTGGCATCATGGTGCGCCCTTGTTTATATTTTAGGTATGCCTGTAATAGTAATTGTAACCACTTCATATTATTCGATAGGAAGTTCTGTTTCGAATACTTCCTCAGCAGGGCCCGTCATAAGAACCGTGCCATCCTCCAAATAACTGATGTGTAATGTGCCAAGATATAATTCTACATCGACCTCGCGTCCTGTAAGACCTTTTTTATAGGACATAACAGCAGATGCGCAGGAACCTGTACCACAAGCAAGCGTGGCGCCAGCACCGCGTTCCCAAGTGCGGACCTTAATATGGTGGTCGTTTACGACCTCGACATAGTTCACGTTTGTATTGGATGGGAATGCATCGTGTTTTTCAAGAATTGGACCTTGTGTTGTAACCGGTGCTTTTGTGATGTCTTCCACAAAAACTTCTGTGTGAGGTACACCGAGAAGGACGGAACTCACCGTTACTGTTTCGCCATTTACATCGAGGTCCACATCGATGACCTTATCCATGGTTACATTCATGGGAATGTCTTTGCTGTTAAAGAAAGGTTTGCCCATGTCTACTGTCACTTGTGTAACAATGCCATTTTCAATGGTTAACGTTGGTTTCATAACGCCTGCTAATGTTTCGATGGTGAAAGTATCTTTTGTAATTTCACCGTGTTCATAGGCATATTTAGCAAAGCAACGAATGCCATTACCACACATTTCTGCTTCGCTGCCGTCTGAGTTGATGATGCGCATGCGTACATCGCAGGTATTAGATGGTACAACGATTACAAGACCATCGGCGCCAATACCTGTACGACGGTCGCAGAGGCGGATGGCGAGATCTGTATAATCTTTATTGGCCCCTTGTGAGTCAGAAAAGAGGATAAAATCGTTGCCGAGGCCATGCATTTTTGTTAATTTCATACATACTCCTATTCGATGTCACACTAGATAAATGCGACTATTCCTTACAATAGAGTAGACTTTCACTATGATACTCGTGAAAGTCTACGGTTAACTATATATAATATAACATTATATCACAGAATAGGGTCTCTCTTTATTGTTCAATGTAAAAATGTTAAAATATAATGTAATGTAGTTTATCGGATATAGAAAGAGGAACACACATGCGAATTCAAGGGATTTCTGGATCTCGAGGCGTTGCTGTTGGCAATGTGTACAAATATATACAAGAAGAAATCGTGATACCTGATTATGAGGTGACTGATGACCAAGTAGAGGCTGAAATTGGCAAATTTGCTAGCGCTATGGCTGCAACTCTTAAACAATTAGATACGATTCGTCAAAAAGCATTGGTTGATATGGGGGCAGATGAGGCTGCTATTTTTGAAGCTCATATGCAAATCGCACAAGACCCATCCTTGTCTGATGGTATCAAGTCCCTTGTAGAAAATTCAAAGATGAACGTCGTAGCTGCTACGGCGCAAACGATAGAAACCTTTGCGGCTATTTTCATCGGCATGGATGATCCATATATGCGTGAACGTGGTGCGGATATTAAAGATATTGGCGATCGTTTGATGCGTAACATGCTTGGCATGAACCCTCGTGGTTTATCTCATATTTCCGGTGAGGTTATTATCGTGGCTCACGATTTGGCTCCATCTGATACGGCTTCACTAGATAAAAATGTTGTAAAAGGTATCGTAACAGCTGCTGGTGGTCCGACATCTCATGCGGCTATCATGGCGCGTACCTTAGAAATTCCTGCCGTTATGGGCGTTGGTGATATTGAAAGCTTTACTGACGATGTGCGTGCTGTTGTACTTGGCACTGATGGTGAAGTGATTACGGAACCATCCGATGAAGAGTGGGAACGTTATACAAAAGAAGCTGCAGATTTCCAAGACGAGTTGAAACGTTTAAAGGACTCTGCTAATTTAGAAGCCGTTACAAAGGACGGACATCATGTTGATTTATTCGGTAATATTGGTAAATCCAAAGATGCGGACCATGCGTTGACCATGGGCGCTCAAGGTATTGGCCTATATCGCACCGAATTCCTTTACATGGAAAATGATGAACTACCTACAGAAGATGTACAGTTTGAACAATATAAACAAGTAGCAGAGAGTATGAAGGGCCAACCTGTCATCATCCGTACTATGGATATCGGTGGTGATAAGGAATTAAAATGCCTAGACTTACCTGAAGAAATGAATCCATTCCTCGGGTATCGTGCCATTCGTATTTCCTTGAACCGTCCGGATATTTTTAAGGTCCAATTACGTGCACTCCTTCGGGCCAGTGCGTTTGGCGACATTCACATCATGTATCCTATGATTGCATCCGTAGAAGAGGTTAAAGCGGCAAACGCTATGCTCGACGAATGCAAGGAAGAATTAATGGCTGAAGGGGTAGCTTTCAATACAGATATCAAAGTAGGTATTATGATTGAGGTGCCAGCGGCAGCCGTTATTTCTCCGATTTTGGCTAAATATGTAGATTTCTTTAGTATCGGTACCAATGACCTTTGCCAATACACATTGGCGGTTGACCGTATGAATGAGGCCATCGGCAATTTATATCAACCATTGCATCCCGCTGTATTACGCCTTATCAAACACGTAATTGATGCGAGTCACGAACAAGGTAAATTTACAGGTATGTGTGGTGAGTTAGCTGGTGATCCAGTTGCAACTATGATTTTATTGGGATTAGGACTTGATGAATTCTCTATGACTGCATCATCCATTCCATTGATTAAAAATATTTTACGCTCTGTTACAAAAGCAGAATGTGAAGCATTTGCTCAAAAAGCATTGACTATGGATACAGCTGAAGAAATCACAGTCTATGCAAAATCATTACTCGCTGAAAAAGGTTTGGCATAGACCATAGCTTTCATAAAAACAAACTTGAATTTGATAGGGGTAAACTGATACAATACCTATATTAATAGCAAAGATATTAGGCGTTTTTGTGCGCTCCGTAGAAAGAGGTAACTCATGAAAGAAGTAACAGTAGAAATCACAAACGAATCTGGTTTACATGCTCGTCCAGCGACTGCATTTACACAATTGGCTGCAAAATTTGCGTCCAAATTGACAATCGCAGCAAATGGTAAAACCGCAGATGCTAAATCCATTTTGACTGTATTAACATTGGGTGCAACAAAAGGCACATCCGTAGTATTAACTGCTGATGGTGCTGATGAAGATGATGCATTAGCAGCACTTAGCGAGTTCTTAACAACGAACCACGACTAATACGCAAAAGAGGCAATACCCTGATCATTAGGATATTGCCTCTTTTTATTTTCCCATATTGGCAAAGCGCTCTACAGCAACTGTAAAGTCATTAATTGTTTTATCTACATCACCATGTTGTATACCATCGCGTACACAATGGTTGATATGTCCTTCGAGGACCACTTGGCCAACCTTATGCAACGCGGACTTGGCTGCATTGATTTGGGCTAGTACATCTTCACAAGGAATGTCTTCTTCAATCATTCGATCAATAGCTTGCACTTGACCTAAAATTTTACGCAATCGACGATGTAGATTGTCTGAATCCATACACTGTTTCATAATACTCCTCCAATTTGGGCATGCTTCATCATCCTATTTATTATACGACAATATGGTTAACAAATACAATATATACAAGTATGCTAAAAATAGATAACTTATGATACAATACAATCAATATATGACAGTTGTATTATAGGGATGTTATTAGTGAAAGTTTATATACTTAGAAGTCTGCTGTAAGGTAGATATAGGTGAATCTATGTTTATATTTCGAATGGTGCGCCGATTAGTTCTTATCATTTGTATCGTGCTAGGGGCTATATATGCGTATGATACATATCAAAGCTATCAAGGAACAAATCGCGTTAGTAAGGCTCATACAACTGTAGAACAGACAATTGAAGAAAATGAAGATACATTAAGTCGGTGGGAACGCATGCATCGTATTTTTACCTTCCGAGAAAAGGTTGAAGCCGCGCTTCATCAACGTGTGCCAAGGGATAAATGGGTGAAATCTGAAAACATTCCAGACAATGCGAAACGTGCTCTTGTGGCCATTGAAGATAAACGCTATTACAAGCATGGTGCTATTGATGTGCTCGGTGTAACACGCGCTTTTTATGTTAACAGCGTTGCTGGTGAAACTGTTGAGGGTGGTAGTACTATCACACAACAATTGGTAAAAAATCTATTTCTATCGTCTAAACGGACGATGTCCCGTAAAGCGGAGGAAGCTATTCTAGCGGTAGAGATGGAGCATTACTATAGTAAAGATGAAATTTTAACCATGTATTTGAATACGGTCTATTATGGACATAATTATTATGGTATAAAAGAGGCTGCCGAAGGGTATTTTGGTACTAGCCCTAGTCGATTGACCTTAGGTCAATGTGCAATGTTAGCGGCATTGCCCAATGCACCAACCTATTTGGATCCTTATGAAAATTATAAAGGTGCTAAAGCTCGGCAAAAATTAGTTCTCGCTCAAATGGTAGATCAAGGTATGATATCTCAAGCGGAGGCGGACTATGCATATAAGCAAGAACTTGGTATAGAATAATATATCCTTTAATATGACACTACATAGAAAACAATCATGGTGCTATACATACTCGCATCATGATTGTTTTTATTTACATATATTATTCGTAAACGAAATATATTATATAATTGAATAAAATTTCTGCTTGCATTTATAAATATGCAGTGATATACTAACACCTGTAGTCGATAAGACATGAAGAATTCATAATGAATTCGTAGTATAATAATAAATGGTATGAATCATACCTAGTATAATTTAGTTTATGAGGTGTTATCATGGGAAAAGCAAATAAAGTAGTACTCGCATATTCTGGCGGTTTAGACACATCTGTTATCATTCCTTGGTTGAAAGAAAATTATGGAGCTGAAGTTATCGCAGTGTGCGTAGACTTGGGCCAACCTGAGGATTATGATGCAGTTGAGAAAAAAGCAATCAAATCTGGTGCTTCTAAAGCGTACATCGTTGATGCTAAAGAAGAGTTCGTAAAAGATTATGTATGGCCAACAGTAAAAGCTGGTGCAGTTTATGAAGGCAAGTATTTATTAGGTACATCCTTCGCTAGACCTTTAATCGGTAAAATCCTCGTAGATATTGCTAAAAAAGAAGGCGCTGATGCTATCGCTCACGGTGCGACTGGTAAAGGTAATGACCAAGTTCGTTTTGAACTTGCTATCAAAGCATTGGCTCCTAATATGAAAATCATCGCTCCTTGGAGAGAATGGGATTTGAAATCCAGAACAGACTGCATGGAATATGCAGCTAAACATGATATTCCAGTTGTAGCTACGAAATCCCATCCATATTCCATGGACCAAAACGTATGGCATTTGTCCCATGAAGGCGGCGATCTTGAAAATCCAGCAAATGCGCCTAAAGATGATGTGTACTTGGTAACACATACGCCTGAACAAGCTCCAGATGAAGCTGGTTATGTAACTGTATCCTTCAAAGATGGCGTACCTGTAGCAGTAGATGGCCAAGAAGGTACTCCATTACAATTGTTAGAAAAACTCAACGAAATCGGTGCACACTATGGCGTAGGCGTTGTAGATATCGTTGAAAATAGATTAGTAGGCATGAAATCCCGTGGCGTTTATGAAAACCCAGGTGGATCCATCATCATGTATGCTCACAGAGAACTTGAATACCTTTGCCTTGACAGAGCTACATACCACTACAAAGAACTTATTGCTAACAAATACGCTGAACTTGTATACGATGGCATGTGGTTCGCACCATTGATGAACGCTTTGCAAGCATTCGTTGATGAAACTCAAAAAACTGTAACTGGTGAAGTAAAACTTAAATTGTACAAAGGCAACATTATTTCTGCTGGTGCAACTTCTCCATACTCCTTGTACAGCGAAGATTTCGTAACATTCGAAGAAGATGATGTATACAACCAAGCTGATGCGGCTGGTTTCATCAACTTGTTCGGTTTACCTCTTAAAATTAATGCATTAATGAAAGAAAAGGCAGGTAAATAATGGCTAAATTGTGGGGCGGGCGTTTCACAAAAGGCACAGATAAAGCGGTAGAGGATTTTACATCCTCTATCGCTTTTGATGCTAGAATGTACGCCGAAGATATTGCGGGTAGTAAAGCACATGCGACAATGCTGGCAAAACAAAATATTATCTCCGACGCAGATCGGGACGCTATTGTAGCGGGTTTAACAAAGATTAAAGGCCAAATCGATAAAGGTGAGTTCCCATTCTCCGTGGCTCTTGAAGATATTCATATGAATATTGAAAAGCGCCTAACCGATGATATTGGTGAAGCAGGTGGTCGCTTACATACAGGCCGTAGCCGTAATGACCAATGCGCAGTTGATTTACACATGTACGTGCGTAAAGCCGTAGTAGAAATGGGCGAGCTCATCGTAGATATGCAAAAAGCCCTCATCGAAACGGCTGAAAAATACAGCGATGTTATCATGCCTGGCTATACGCATTTACAACGGGCACAACCTGTATTGTTCGGTCATCATATGATGGCATACTTCTCTATGCTAGAACGCGACTTTGACCGTTTGTTGATGGTCTTCAAACACGCAGACATTATGCCACTTGGTGCAGGGGCTTTAGCAGGTTCTACGTACGGTATTGATCAAACATATACGCAAGAATTATTGGGGTTCTCCCGTATTTACGAAAATAGTATGGATGCCGTATCTGACCGCGACTATGTAGTTGAATTCTTGTCCTTTGCATCTCTTGTGATGATGCATTTGAGTCGTCTTAGCGAAGAACTCATTTTGTGGTCCTCTAATGAATTCAATTTTATTGAACTTGATGATGCCCACTGCACAGGCTCTAGCATCATGCCACAAAAGAAAAATCCTGACGTATGTGAACTCGTTCGTGGTAAAACAGGTCGTACCTATGGCCATTTGTTGGGTCTTTTGACAACCTTGAAAGGATTGCCTCTTACCTATAATAAGGATATGCAAGAGGATAAAGAGGGTATTTTTGATGCCATCGATACGGTGCATTTTGCATTGTCCATCAATGCGGCGATGATTCGCGGTATGAAGGTCAATGGGGCTCATATGAAAGCTGTCCTCGATGACGATTTCTCGAATGCTACAGATATGGCCGATTACCTTGCGAAAAAAGGCGTTCCATTCCGTGAAGCGCACGAAATTGTAGGCAATGCTGTACATCATTGTATCGAAAAAGGTTGTGTATTGCTTGACTTATCCGTTGAGGATTTCAAAGCAATTTCTCCATATTTTGATGCGGACATTCTAGATGCTATTTCCATTGAAGCTTGTGTAGCAGGTCGTAACAACTATTCTGGTACGGCTCCAGAATGTGTGGAAAGACAACGTAATAATGGGAAGCAAATCATTGCTAACGAAGAAGCACAAATCGATAGCTGGAAATCTATCGTAAACTCTGTACAAGCGTAATTCCTTTTTATTAGAATCATAGATGCTTTCTTAGTTTATAAAATTGGCTCCACCTTTAGGTGGGGCCAATTTTTGTCTATATTGGGTGGACTCATGGCGGATAATGGTCTTGTGGCACAACACTATAATCTGAATAGATAGTGATTTTCCGCACATTTAATTGATTAAACTAAAATAAAATGATACTCTTACATTCATCATACCGTTTCTAATCAAAAATAATATATAATTACTATATTTTTATTCAATTCGTGTAATATGCTTTGTCCACTAATAAAATACTTTTAATTTACCACCTATGGTGTTATTATTAATTCGAAAAACAAATAAAAACGGTACCTTCACATTCCCGCCCATTACAGCAGGAACTGAATGTACTTAGCGGTTTTAATATAGTTACGTGAATTATGGACGAGAAAAAATTCACCTTACGAAAGGGGATTGATACATGAAAACCACCGCTAAAAAAATGTCTGTATTCCAGCTAACCACAATGGTAGCAGCCAATATGCTAGGAGCTGGAATCATTATGTTACCAACCAATTTGGCTCAAGTTGGTACTATTTCAGTGTTATCTTGGCTCGTGACGGCTGTGGGTGCGCTTTTGTTAGCGTATATTTTTGCTCAAGCGGGTATGTTCTCTCAAATTAAAGGAGGCATGGGCGGTTATGCAGAACACCGCTTCGGTAAGACTGGACATTTTATGGCGAGCTATGCTTACAGCATATCTCTCATCATTGCTAATATAGCGATTGCAGTTTCCGCAGTTGGCTATGGCTCAGAATTCTTTGGTGTTGATCTAAATGCAACGCAAACAAGTCAAGTAACGATTGTCTTGTTATGGTTTGCAGCGATTTTGAACTTTAGAGGAAACCGCTTTACAGGTCAGCTCAGCAATATTACTATTTGGGGCTGTATTGTGCCAGTATTACTAATTGGTACAATTGGTTGGTTCTGGTTTAGCCCAGATACGTATTTGGCGGCATGGAATCCAAACGACTTGCCGTTCTTTGAAGCAATTAAAGAATCTATTGCTTTAACATTGTGGGGATTCCTAGGGTTTGAATCGGCAGCAGCAAATGCAGATGCTGTAGAAAATCCAAAGAAAAACGTGCCAATTGCAACATTTGCAGGTACATTAGCAGTGGCGGTGATTTACATCTTGTCCACGAATGTTATGGCCGGTATCGTGCCTAACACAGAATTACTTAATTCCAATGCACCATTTGGTCTAACATTTGCATACATGTTTAATGACACAATTGCAAATGTTATCATGGCGCTCATGATTATCTCTTGCTGTGGTGCTTTACTTTGCTGGCAATTTACATTGTCTCGCGTATTCAAGAATGCAGCAGAGGCAGGTTATTTCCCTAAGGTGTTTGCTCGTGTAAACAGCAAGGATGCACCTGTGCGTGGCGTATTTATCTTATTAGCGATTGAAACAATTCTTACATTGTTCACAGCTAATGATTCTTTACGCGATCAATTCGAGACATTGGTAAACCTTGCGGTTGTAACTAATGTAGTGCCTTATATTCTCTGCATTCTTGCAGTACCAACTATGATGCACATGTCTGGATTGGAAAAACGTCGTATTGATCGTTTCTATTTCGTTGCTGTTGCAGGTGTTTTATACTGTTCATACGCAGTATATGCGTGCGGTGTCGATGCCATGCTCGGTAGCGCTGTTGCAGTAACTATTGGCATTTGCATTTATATGATACGCAAAGGTTGGTTAGCGTATCGTGCACAACGATTCCAACAAAGTATCGATTAATTGAATACTCTCTCGTCTTATAGAGGCTGTCACTTCGGTGATAGCCTCTTTTGGTTATATGCATAGCAAAATGTTTTAGGCTCTATAATAAATGTTGGGGTGACACCACTACGGTGTCACTTCCAACATTATTTTTTTGCAAAAAAATAAGCATATAAGGCTCACATGCTTTACAATAAAAGTGTCAAAGTCCTAAAGAAAGGATGTGAGCTTATATGCCTATTACTGATTATACTGAATTTTTACATAATGTAAAACAAGAATATATTACAAATAGCTATGAATTAGACGGAATATTTATTTTTGACATAGAATTACCAGCAACATCACATATTTGCCCAAAGTGTGGAGAAACCACAAAGCATATTAAGGATTACCGCATACGTACTGTAAAGTTTGGAAAAGTACAACGAGGTCCACTAATTGGAAAATACAGACAGCGTCGGTATATTTGTCCGCATTGTGGTCATTCTTTTGCTGAAAGCAATCCATTTGTACGAAAACATATGCAACTAAGTGTAACTAATATTAGAATGCTATTTGATAAACTTACTGAAAGTGTAACCTATACAGCTATTGCTAACGAGTGTGATACATCTATTACTACAGTATTACGTTATTGCTCTATGATTACTATACCTAAGCCCAAGACCTTACCCACTGTGATTGGTATTGATGAGTTTAAAGGAAATGCAGAAGGCTACCAATACCAAGTTAATTTAACTAATCCAGATACACATGAAATATTAGATATTTTACCGAAACGTGATACGCAAGCATTAATCCACTATTTTGCATCATTTAAACATAAGGATCGCCTACAAGTTAAGTTTATTGTAATGGATATGTCCATACAATTTAAGCGCATCATGGAGGCGCTATTTCCACATGCGCATATTATCTGTGATCGATACCATGTATGTCGACTTGTAGATTGGGCGGTAGAGCGAGTTAGAAAGCGTGAGCAACATAAACTGGCTGCTTATTCACGTATGTTAAAACAGAATCGACGTGTACTAATGAAGCATCCAGACCATTTAACGGAAGCCGAACATATTAAACTATGTGAAATACTCAGAATATCTGATGATTTACGAAAAGCATATGCTTTAAAACTTTCTTTTAGAAAAATCTTTTCAATCTATGGTAAACAAAGAATAGCTGCACATTTAACGCATTGGTTGGAATTAGTAAAAGCATCTGGCTTAAATGAATTTAATAACTTCTTTACATCATTTCCTGCATGGATGACGCAATTAACTAATGCATTCTTACTTCCATATTCTAATGGATACACAGAAGGAACTAACAACAAAATTAAAGTATTAAAACGGATAAGCTATGGACTTCGCCATTTTGGTAGATTTAGAGTACGTATTCTACTTTTGAGCAAAAAGAATGGCACCAACCATAACTATGATTGGTGCCAAAGAAGACTCGTAGGGTGAATACCCCAACATTTGACAGAGAGCCATGTTTTATATGTAAATTAAATTAAACTACAAATGTAAATATATACGTTTATATACAGAAAAGAAAAGTAAATAAAGCAATTATTTCAAGAAATGGGGCACAATATACGAAGTAATGCATGTAAATAATAATGAATATTGTTTTTATGAATAATTATGATTGATTGACGAATATACACTAAGGGGTATATGTATTGTTAGTGAATTACAAATATAGTATATTTATAATTAATAAAAGTGAATAAACTGAGTGTCGGTTTTACCGAGCGTAAAAGAGGAAAATGGGTGTAAATCCTATACTATGAAAATAGCTGTTATGAGGAGCAATATTTCGTATTAGGGTCACTGGGAAACTGGGAAGGCTGAAATATTGTGATGAATCAAAAGTCAGAAAGCCTGCTCAATCTTGAGGAACATTGTGCTAGAACACGGTGTTTTAATATAGGTTAGTCAGGCAGGCTAATCTTTTTTTATGGTTATTTCATAGATCTTATTACACAGCATCATATTACATGTTTACTTTCTATGTTTATTCACTATTATGTGTTTTTATTTGAAAAGGGTATAGGAGGTGCCTATGGGAAAACGCTTTGTCAAACATCTAGGACAGTTTATTGTCACCTTGTTTGGCATCACATTTTTGACGTTTTGTCTCACCTATTTAGCTCCAGGGGACCCAGTTACGATGCTACTGGAAACGGCGGATACTATCGTGTCTCAAGAAATGATTGATGAAACTCGAGCACAATTAGGCTTGGATAAGCCGTTTATCGTACAGTATGCAAACTGGGTAGTCAATGCAGCACAAGGTGACTTAGGAATGAGTTACTCTGCTAAAAAACCTGTAGTAGATCGCATGTTAGAAGCATTACCTGGTACGCTTGCATTGTCAGGAACCGCATTGGTATTTACGATTATCTATGCATTACCGGCAGGTATACTGAGTGCGTATAATCGGAATAAATGGATAGACTATGTACTGAGAAGCCTTTCTTTTATAGGCGTATCTATGCCGTCATTCTGGTTAGGCCTTGTATTAATTTACATTTTTGGCTTAAAGCTCGGCTTGGTTCCAATCGCTTCATCTCGTGTAACAGCGACAGGCGTTATTTTGCCAGCCGTTACATTGGCCGTTGTCGTTGGATCTAAATACATGCGTCAAGTTCGACTCGTTATCCTTGAAGAGATGCAAAAGGATTACGTTATCGGTGCCCGTGCCCGTGGCGTGAGCGAAATGAAGATTTTATTCGGTCACATTTTGCCTAATGCCGTATTGCCATTGATCACTATTTTAGGTGTTCTTATTGGTTGGTTATTAGGTGGTGTAGCGGTAGTTGAAATGGTATTCTCCTGGCCTGGCCTCGGGAATATGGCCATTTACGCCATCACTATGCGTGACTATCCATTGATTGAAGGTTTTGTGTTATGGGTTGCTATTGCATACATGTGTATCAATGCTTTAGTTGATGCATCCTATGTTCTATTGGACCCTAGATTGAAAAGGGAGAGAGCATAATGAAAGAATTTATTCAGAAACATAAATTGTTCTCTTTCTACACTGCATTGATGCTCGTCATCGTATTCATTGCTATCTTTGCACCATGGCTTGCTCCGGGCGATGCTTTCACATCGGATATGTCCAAGGCATTACAAGCACCTAGCGCTCAACATTGGTTTGGTACTGACAAATTGGGCCGTGACGTATTGTCTCGTATCATTTATGGTACTCAATTATCCTTGTTCATGGGTGTATCCATCGTAGTGATTATGGTGAGCATTGGTACAGTCATCGGTGCCGTAGCAGGTTACTTTGGTGGCAAGGTTGAAATGGTTCTTATGCGCTTGGCGGATATCATGTTATCTTTCCCAGGGGTAGTGCTCGCCATTGCCATCGCCGGTATCTTAGGTGGTAGTATTGTAAATACCATCTTAGCATTATCGGTTGTAGGGTGGGCTAAATATGCGCGACTTGTTCGTTCTATGACGTTGAAAGTACGCGGTGAAGAATATGTAACGGCTGCCGTTATGATGGGGGCCTCTACATGGACGATTTTACGTCGTCATATTATTCCTAATATTTTGCCTCTCGTTGTAACCACAGGTGCTCTTGATATTGGGGCTATTATGATCGAAGTTGCCGGTTTATCATTCCTTGGTTTTGGTGCGCAACCACCAACACCTGAATGGGGTCTTATGCTTAATGAAGGTCGTCAATACTTGCAAACGAGTCCATGGCTCATGGCGTTCCCTGGTTTGTCTATTTTAATCGTAGTATCTATTTTCAATCTTTGGTCTGATTCTTTACGTGATGTAGTGGATCCTAAGAACCAAGGTTAATCTTAGTTTTTTTGAATCTTTATTAGGCCTTTGCGGCGTAATAATGATATATAAGCTTTGTATATTGTGTTAACAAGGAGATTTTAAATGAAAAAATCTTGGAAAAAGGCTCTTTTAGCAGGTCTTAGTGTTGTGATGATGGGTTCCTTCATCGCAGGTTGTGGCTCCGATAACAACGGCTCTGCAAATAAAGACGTATTGAAAGTAGGCGTAACTAACTTCGCTTCTACTTTAGAACCTACTGAAAACTTCTTCGCTTGGGTTGTAATGCGCTATGGTGTAGGCGAAACATTGGCTAAATTTGATGAACAAATGAAACCTCAACCATGGATTGCATCCAAATGGGAAGTATCCCCAGACCATAAAACATGGACTTTCACAATCAACGATAAGGTAAAGTTCTCCAATGGTAAAAAAGTTGATGCTGCAGCAGTTAAAGCATCTATCGAACGGGCTTTTGAAAAATCTAACCGTGCAAAAACATTCTTCGAATATGACTCTATGGAAGCTAATGGTCAACAATTAGTTATTCATACAACAAAAGAATATCCTAATATGCCTGGGCTTTTAGCGGATCCATTGTTCCTAATCGTTGATGTACAATCTGAAAAAGACGGACGCAACTTTGCGAAAGAAGGCCCTATCGGTACAGGCCCATACGTAGTTAAATCTTTCACTAAAGAACGCGCTGAAATGGCTGCTAACGAAAACTATTGGGATGGTGCAGTACCATTTAAAACTGTAGAAATTCCTTCCATCGACGATCCTAATACTCGCGCTATGAGCTTACAATCTGGCGACGTAGATATGGCTGTTAACATCGGTGCTGGTGAAATCGGCTTATTCCAAAATAACGATAAGTTCAAGGTTGATGAAATCGCATCTCTTCGCGTAGTATTGGCTCGTATTAACCAAAAAGGTGTTCTTGGTGATGACAAAGTTCGTGCAGCTGTTATTTCCGCAACAGATCGTAAAAACTATGCCGATGTATTGCTAAAAGGCACATTCATTCCTGGTTCCGCACCTATTCCACCATCCATGGACTATGGCTTCAAAGATTTGAAAGATCCTAATGCGTATAACCCTGAACGTTCTAAACAATTATTAGCAGAAGATGGTTGGAAAGATACTGATGGGGACGGCATCCTTGATAAAGATGGCAAACCATTAACATTTGACTTCGTAGTATATAACTCTCGTGCAGAATTACCACTTTATGCCGAAGCTGTTCAAGCAGACCTTAAAAAAGTGGGTATCGACATGAAAATCAAAACAGTTGACTATAACTTGATTGATAAAATGGGTCAAGATGGCGACTATGATATGCTTATCTCCAATATCGTAACTGCTAATACAGGTGACCCAATCTGGTTCTTGTCTAACTATTGGCATACTAATATCGATGGTTCCAACCCACAAAATGGTTCTGGTTACTCTAATCCTCAAGTTGACCAATTGTTAGATGCTGCTGAAACTGAATTTGATCCTGCAAAACGTCGTGACTATGCAATTCAAATTCAACAATTATTGATGAATGATGGCGCTGCATTGTTCTTAGGTTACCCTAAAACTAATATCGTTACTGGTTCTTACTTGAAAGGTGCTGTCATGTACCCAAGTGACTACTACTGGATTACTAATAAAATTACAAAATAATAAGGAGCTATAATGGCAGAAAACATACTAACTGTAGAGAACCTTAACATCGCGTACCAAGGTGTGCCTGCTGTTATGGATGTAAACTTTACCTTGGAACGCGGTAAGGTATTGACCATTGTAGGGGAATCTGGATCCGGTAAAACTACCGTGATCCGGGCCCTTATGGGTTTGTTGCCTGCAGGTGGTGAGGTCACAGATGGTACAATGATCTTTAATGGTCAAGACCTTCGCACCCTATCTAAGTCAGAATGGAGATCCATACGTGGCAAAGATATGGCCATGATTTTCCAAGATAGCGGTAGTGCACTCGATCCGATTGTACGCATTGGTAAACAATTTAGAGAACTATTCAAAGCTCACATTGAAATCTCCAATGACGAATGTGATCGTCGTGCTATTGAATTATTAGAGTCTGTTGCGTTACCTAATTGCGCAGATATCCTTCGCCGCTATCCACATGAGCTGTCTGGCGGTCAACGCCAACGTGTTGGTATTGCCATGGCATTAGCATTAGACCCAGCATTACTCATCGGTGATGAACCAACATCTGCTCTAGACGTGACAACACAATCTCAAGTTGTTATGCAAATGATGGAATTATCTAAAGTGCATAATTCCGCTATCGTTATGGTAACCCATAACCTTGGTGTGGCGGCGTATATGTCCGATTACATCATCGTTATGAAAAAGGGCCGTGTTGTAGATGCAGGTACGCCACAAGAAATCTTAGAAAACCCATCTAATGAATACACAAAACAACTAAAAGATGCGGTACCAACATTGGAAGGAGGTCGTTACATTGACTAACTACGCAGTAGAAATTAAAAATGTATATAAACGATTCCCACTTCCTACTGGTGGCGAACTTGAGGCATGTAAAAATATCAATATCACCCTTGAAAAAGGGGAATCTCTTGGTATTGTAGGTGAATCCGGCTCTGGTAAAACAACATTGGTTCGTATGATTATGAAAATGTTGCCTATTACAGAAGGTGAAATCTATGTCGATGGTGTTGAAATTCAACATATGAATGCAGAACAAACAAAGGAATACCGTAAAAAAATTCAAATGGTATTCCAAGATCCATCTGCTGCATTTAACCCACGCATGAAGGTTAAGGATATTATCCTTGAACCACTATATAATTTTGGGCTTCTTGAAAAGGGAAAAGAAGAACAAATCGCTGGTGATTATCTTGAAATGGTAGATTTACCGCGCGAGTTCATGCATCGATTCCCTCATGAGATGTCTGGTGGTCAACGTCAACGTGTAGCTATCGCACGAGCTATCGTTTTGGAACCTGAAATCCTCGTATTCGATGAGGCAACGAGTGCCCTTGATGTATCTGTGCAAGACTCTATTGCCTATCTACTCGCTAGATTGCAAAAGAAACGGAATTTAACATATTTGTTTATCGCTCATGATATTGCTTTCATTCGTACTATGTGCCATAAGGTTGTAGTCATGTATAAAGGGGCTATCGTTGAAGAACTAGATGCGTTCCATCTAGCAGATGCAAAACATCCATATACAAAGGTGTTATTGAGTTCTATTTTTGAAATTGGTAAACCACACAATCCATTATCGATGGATACCGTTACTAATGATACAAATATATAATCTTATTGGTGAAAGCCTTCGCGTATGCGAAGGCTTTTATCTTTTCTATTTGCTAAATATATATTAGATGATTGAGAACTTTCGATAAATAGGATATGATAAAGAAAGCAATATACCCATATAGGTATATTGGAAGGCATTCATATGAACATATTTTGATAGATATCAAGTCGAGTATACAGATTGGTAATAGGAGATTAAATGAAAAACATAAGACGAGTGCTGGCTACATGTGCTTTATTAGGCCTTACCGTAGTTGGTCTTACTGGTTGTGGGATGAACTCTAGTGCTGATAAAGATATTTTACGAGTAGGTGCCATTGGATTTGCTAGTACATTAGAACCTACAGAGAACTATTTTAGCTGGGTTGTAGTACGTTATGGTATTGGTGAAACGCTGGTTAAATTTGATGATACAATGAAAGCAAAGCCTTGGCTTGCTTCAAAATGGTCCGTATCAGAGGATGGAAAAACATGGACTTTCACCATTAATGACAAAGCTAAGTTTTCCAATGGTCGAAAGGTGACGGCTCAAGCCGTAAAAGAGTCATTTGAGCGGACCTTTGCTAAAAGTAATCGTGCCAAGACGTTTTTTACCTATGATTCTATTACAGTGGATGGTCAAACCTTAACGATTCAGACGGATAAGGCGTACCCTAATTTACCAGGTTCTCTGGGCGATCCATTGTTTGTCATTGTAGATGTGCAATCTGAACGAGAGGGTCGAAACTTTAGTGCCGATGGTCCTATTGGAACTGGGCCCTATGTGGTAATATCCTTTACCAAGGAACGTGCTGAACTAGCCGCTAATGAAAACTATTGGGATGGTGATGTGCCGTTTAAACGTGTAGAAGTACCCTCTATCAATGATGCTAATACGAGGGCGATGGCATTGCAATCTGGTGATATCGATATGGCAATAAACATTGGACCTGGTGAGTACAGTTTGTTTGCGGATAATAAAGACTATACTGTTACAGAGGCGTCATCATTGCGCGATGTGATGGCACGTATGAGTCAAAAAGGTGAATTGAAGGATTCTAATTTGAGGGCTGCTCTTATTGCTGGCATAGATCGTGATAGCTATGCTAAAAACCTTTTGAAAGATACATTTATAGCCGGTAAGGCTCCATTGCCTCCTAGCCTTGATTATGGATTTAAACAATTAAAGGATACCAATCCATATGATCCTAATAAGGCTAAAACTTTATTAGCTAAGTCTGGTTGGACAGATACCAATGGGGATGGCCTTGTAGATAAAAATGGTCAAAATCTCTCGCTAGTTTTATATACTTATACATCAAGACCTGAATTGACGCTATATGCAGAGGCAATGCAGGCGGATTATAAGAAAATTGGTATTGACGTACAGATTAAAATTGTCGATTATACGATGATTGATGAACTAGCTAAAACCGGTGATTATGATTTATTAGTTTCTAGTGTCGTTACTGCTAATACGGGTGACCCTGTATGGTTTTTAAAACAATATTGGGGTAGTAATATCGATGGATATAATCCGAATAATGGTTCTGGATTTAATAACTCTCGTTTTGATGAACTTACGGCACTTGCAGGTTCTACGCTAGATGCTACAATCGCACGCAATGCTATCATCAATGCCCAACAAATTTTGCTCGATGAAAATGCTACCATATTCCTTGGCTATCCTAAGATTAATATGATTGGTAAAAGCTATCTAAAGGGTATTCACACATCACCTAGTGAATACTATGTAATCACGAAAGATTTGAAAAAAGAATAATTAGTATTGATTTAGACACAATAAAAGGACCAGCTATAAGGCTGGTCCTTTGTGTTGTTCAATTATTATTTTTTGCTGTCTACTGCATCGAGGTCATTCATATCCACCTCGTTAGCACGACCAATCATGCGATTATATTTTACGTATAATTGCGTATATGCTTCGCCATAGGAGGAGTTGATAATGATGTAATTTCTTGCTTCTGCAATAAATTCTTTTACAGCATCTTGATATTGTTTAACCGCAGCTTGCGTTTCTGGTTTTGTACCAGGTTGCAAGTCATTCAAGCGTTTTGTAATTTCTTGTAGATTGGTTTCGACCTTTTGTGTATCTGTATTACCATCAGGATCGATAATATCTATGGTTTGAGATAATAGTATATTTAATTCAATGAAATTAACTGCATTGACTCTGTTTTCATCAGCGAATTCTTTCATGCGTTCTGAATATAATTCGTTATTACGATTTTCAAGTGCTAAATCGTATGCATTATAGGCCGCATTGAATTGATCTGCTAATGGTACATATTGGCTAGCTAAGTTATCACTACCTACAAAATTATCTTTTTCAAAAGTTCTATCTGTGTAGTAGTTTTGAAGTTGGTCGGCCACAGGAATTAATTGCGATAAGATGGTAAGTAATTCATCCGTCGCTTTATTTACATCCTCATATGGTGTTGAACTTTCTTCTTTAGCTGCTTCAAGCTGAGCTTTTAATTTCTTATAGTCAGGTAATGTTACAGACGTATTATGTGTATGATTGCGCAATTCTTCAAGGGTTGGTTGTATTTGATAGGTATAGGCAACACTATTTAAATTAAATGTATCAGCTGCCTCGATATAAGGTCGTAAGGCATTGATCTTGTCCTCAATAGTAGAGCGATATAATATTGTAGTTGCTTTATTGGATAGGAAGTGATAAGCGCAATAAATGCCTCCACCAATAACAGCAATCCCTAGAATTACGGCTAAGATTAATTTAATATAACCCTTTTTCAATTGCCAATACTCCTTGTAAAACGCGTTTGTGAAAAAATATCTATACTTTATATTCTATACAGTTGATATCAGTATTATTATAGCATAGATTAAAGGGGCAAAAAAGATACATATAACTGATAATTATTAAATAAATATTAAATATTATAAAGCGTTAATAGCTATTTGAGTAAGTAATATATTTATTGATATGCAATGCAGTGTATGTTTATTTCATATTTATAAGTTGGTATAATTAAATTAACAAATGGGAGGTGATTGGAATGGATTTTGAACGTCGCTATGATTCTATTGAAGAAGTTTTAGATGTAGCAAAGTCTGCAGAAGGTAAGCTTGTAAAGGAGTATGATGTAACTAATCGACTTGAGACGAAGAAAAATAAGGGAGGCATAGGTCAGATCATTGAAGAAGGCTTATTTCATATGGCTCCTAATAGTCGTGCAGAAGCTGATTTTGCTAACCTAAATCTTGAATTAAAGGTTACTGGCATAAAAACAAATGTAAAACAGACATCCTTCTCAGCAAAGGAAAGATTAGTACTCAATATTATTGATTATATGGAAGAGTATAAGCGTACTTTTGAAGAATCATCGTTGTGGCATAAGAATAAAAAAATTTTGCTTATGTTTTATAAATGGATTGATGGTGTGAATAAAGGGGAATTTCCTATTCTTAAATCCGTTATCCATCAATTTTCTGAATCGGATTTAGCTATTGTTAAGCAAGATTGGCAAATTATTATAGATAAAATCAAAGCGGGTAAGGCTCATGAAATTTCTGAGGGGGATACCATGTATCTTGCTGCTTGTACAAAAGGTGCTAATGCAAAGAGCATGCGAAAGCAACCTTTTTCTGATATTCCTGCAAAACAGAGAGCCTATTCGTTAAAGAACTCATATATGACTACTTATGTAAGACGAATTCTTATGAATGAAGACGTAATCTCAGTTTTCAAACCAGAAGAGTTAAAGTCTAAATCAGTTGATGAGTTATTACATGAAAGATTTGCACCTTATATTGGGCGTACATTATATGAATTAAAGCGTCACATTAACTTTGCAGAAAACAAGAATAAAGCGATGTATGCAAATCTAGTCAGTGATCTACTTGGTATAAAAGGCACTAGTCTTGATGATACTGAGGAATTCGCTAAGGCGAATATCAAATTTAAGACTATCCGTTTAGAACCAAATGGTGTTCCTCGTGAACATATGTCATTTGAACAAATTGACTTTGATAGATGGCTCAATGCATCTTGGGAAGAATCCCAAGTATATGAAACATTTGAAAATACAAAGTTCTTATTTGTTGTATTTCAATTTACTGAGACCGAACGAGAGAACCCTAACAGAGTACCTTATTTGAAAGGCATTAAGCTGTGGAATATGCCGGAGCAAATTATTGAGACCGAATTAAAAAATCTATGGCAAACAGTGCATGACATATTAGCAGTTGGTGTTGAATTAACACAAACGCCAAGAGGGGTGAAAAATAATTTGCCAGGAGCTAAGTTTAATGGCCTTTGCCACATTAGACCAAAAGCTGCTAATGCGGCCGATAAAGTTCGATTACCAGATGGCCAAATGATTACAAAACAGACATATTGGTTAAATAGAGAGTATATTGCAGAAATAGTGAGAGAGTTATAATTTATGGATTATAGTGAGAGAACTAAATATAATTTTGAAGATGACTTGTTGGGAGAGCAGGCGGTAAATAAGTTTTTGGTTGAATTTCTCTATGAAAGATTCAAAGAAAAAGGATATATTATTGATTTTGAGGTCTCTAGAGAGTTAAATAAGCAGCATGCAGGCAGCGATACTGTTCTTATTCTTAAGAGTGGAAAGAAAATTGTTGTAGATGAAAAGGCCGCTATCCATTATGCAAAAACTAATTTAAAGGAAAAAGCTATGCCCACATTCGCCTTTGAAGTGTCTTATATGTATAATGGGCAATTAAAAGAGGGTTGGCTGACTAATCCAAAATATAATGAAACACAGCGATATTTATTATGTTGGTTATGGGTACAGGCTGGGACCAATAAAAGCCGCTTAAAGTATGATGACATTGTGCAAATAGAAGCTATGATTTTTGAAAAGACCGACATTCAAGAATACATTATAAATATAGTCACTGCTGATACAGATATCGTAAAGTTTCATACTGTAGCTTCTGATAAAAGAGTAAGTTTAGAAGAAAAAATCTTGCAAAAAGCACTTGATAAAATTGATGAACCTGTAGGGAAAGAGACATATCCTAAGTGGTATTTAACTGGTAGGAATATATTATCTGAGCAACCTTTAAATATAATACTTTATAGGAATCAATTAGAAAATTTAGCTACATCGCATTGGTTAGTAACGAGAAAAGGACTTATAAGATTAGATAAATAATAGAAATAGATCTTGATCTCTTCTCTAGAATCTGATATAATATGTTCGAGTAATTTATTGATAAGGGGTTATAATGAAGATATTTTCTATGTTTGATGGTGTAGGTGGATTTATAGTAGGCCTTGAGAACTCAAGTAAAGAGGTCTTTCAAACACTATATTCTAATCAGTATGAACCATCGAGAAAGATACAAGATGCTTACGAAGTAGGTTTATATAGATTTCCTAATATGGAACATATCGGGACCGATGTTGCACTCATTCCAAATGAGAAGTTTGAAGAGATGAAGCAAAATGGTGTTGATATGATTGTAGGTGGATTCCCGTGCCAAGATTATTCTGTAGCAAGAAGTAAAAAGAATGAACTCGGTATTGAAGGTAAAAAAGGGGTCCTTTTTTGGGAAATAATCCGTGCTACTGAGGTTATTAAACCTAAATATTTAATCCTCGAAAATGTAGATAGACTACTAAAGGCTCCATCTAGTCAACGTGGTAGAGATTTTGCAGTTATGTTAGCTGCGTTTAATGAATTAGGATATTCTGTTGAATGGCGTGTTATTAATGCTGCTGATTATGGTCGTGCACAGCGACGTCGTCGGGTTTTCTTCTTTGTATTTAGAAATGACACAAAATGGGGTGAACGCTTACATACAACATATGAAGCAAAATTCTCTAAAGATACAACTATAGAAGAACGATTAGCACAGTATCAAAACTATATTTTTAAAGATGGTTTATTTGGTCGTCAGTTCCCAGTAGAAGGAACAGCTGTTAAAAAACGTGTACATGCGAATCAGTTAGTGGGCGATATTGCCGAGGTTTCCGAAACTTTCAATGATGGTAAATTTTGGAATTCTGGATTGATGACTAATGGATATTACTATACTATTGAAACCAATCCAATTGTTGAGCCACCAATTACAATGGGGAAAATCGTAGTTCCAGAAGAAACAGTTGATGCTAAGTATTATATTACTGGAGATAAACTTGAAAAGTTCAAATATCTCCGGGGGCCTAAAAAGTTGATACGCACCTCAGCAGATGGTCATGAGTATACCTATGCAGAGGGGGGCATGAGTGAATATGATTCCTTAGATTTGCCAGGCCGAACAATGCTTACATCGGAAGGTAGTGTCAATCGCTCAACTCATTTATTAAAAATCAATGGAAATTATCGCTTGATTACACCTATTGAAGCAGAGCGTTTACAAGACTTTCCTGATGATTGGACAAAATTTAAACTCAATGCAAAGGGTGAGGTTGAAGAAGTATCAGATCGGATGAGAATGTTCTTTATGGGGAATGCTTTAGTAACGGGTATCGTAAAGCGCATTGGCGATGAGTTACAAAAAATAGATAAGATATAATATTAAAGAGGCTTTTATAGCCTCTTTTTTGTATAATAACCGTTGCTGATTGTATTCTATACTCCCCTCGTATATAATGGTATTAACAGATTTGTATTTTTCGATATAATCACATGAAAGGAGTCATTATGTCTAATTTCATTACTCCTAACGAATTATTACCTATCATGGATGAGGTTATCATCCTCGATGCAAGAGGGTTTCAAGATTATAAACGAGGTCATATTAAAGGCGCTTTTCCCGTCGATATAGATAAGGATTTGACCGGCCCTATCGGTGAACATGGGGGACGTCATCCGTTGCCGGATATGGAGCAATTGGCGAAAACCTTCGAGACATTTGGTATTAATGAAAATTCTAAGGTCGTTGTCTATGATTCTTGGATTTTTTTTGCTGGTCGCCTTTGGTGGACCTTGCGCTACATGGGCCTTAAAGATGTACGCGTTTTATCTGGCGGTATTGAACGATGGGTGAAAGAAGGTCATTTATTGACTAAGGATCCTACCCCTTTGCCTACAGAACCAACGACATTTAACTATACATTGCAAACGGATATGACCATGAGTCGTAATGAGGTATTGGAGGCGAGTAAGTCCGGTTCTCATGTTATCGTCGATGCCCGCGCACCAGAACGTTATGATGGTTCAGTGGTCGATGTTATGGATGGTATGACAGGACATATTCCGGGGGCTGTTAACCATTTTTATGAAAGTGGCTATACTTCGGAAGGTCCTCGGTCTATTAAGGACTTAGAAAATGAGTTCTACAATGAAATCTATCAACAAAAACCTGTTGTTACCTATTGTGGATCTGGTGTTACCGCATGTAATGCTCTACTTGTTATGAGTGAAGCGGGACTTAACTCTGCTTTGTATGTAGGTAGTTCTAGCGATTGGGTAACCTATGATGAATTCCCAATTCAAACGGGGGTTGAAACATTATGAGAATGTTAAATCATATTTTATCGGTCGTTGCATTTGCTTATTTATGCTATCATTTGTATACCTATGGCCCTGGTCTATTCAATGTAACGGTTATGATTATCTTTTTGTTATCCGTTGTGGCGAATTACTTTAGATATCGTAAGGAAAACGAAATGAAAGCTAATGAAGCATCGCGACAAGCACGCACTCAAGCTAAGTATGAGCGAAAACATAAACATGCTCGTGAAAGCTAACTTTCACAAATAATATTGTATATAAATTCCTTATAAGGAGTATCAATGAAATTAATATCTTGGAATGTAAATGGATTGCGTGCAGCCGTAACAAAAGGCTTCATCGATTCCTTTAACGAATTAGATGCAGATATTTTCTGCTTGCAAGAAACAAAATTACAACCCCATCAAATTGAATTAGAATTACCAGGTTATGAACAATTTTGGAATAGCGCAGTGAAAAAAGGCTATAGTGGAACCGCTGTATTTACACGTATTAAACCGATTGCGGTGACAAATGGTATCGGCATTGAAGAGCATGATCAAGAAGGCCGTGTCATTACTGCTGAGTATGATAATTTTTATCTCGTTTGCTGCTACACGCCGAATAGTCAACGTGAATTGGCGCGTTTAGACTATCGTATGACTTGGGAAGATGCGTTCCGTGCATACCTATTAGAATTGGATAAGAAGAAACCGGTTATTCTCTGTGGCGACCTCAATGTGGCTCACAATGAAATCGATTTGAAAAATCCTAAAACAAATCGTAAGAACGCTGGCTTCTCCGATGAAGAACGAGCTAAGATGACAGAATTGTTGGAATCTGGTTTTACTGATACATTCCGTTATTTGTATCCTGATGCGGTTGATGAATATAGCTGGTGGTCCTACATGGGCAAGGCTCGCGATAGAAACGTGGGATGGAGAATTGACTACTTTATTACATCTAAACGCTTGGACGACAAAATTAAAGAGGCCAAAATTCATCAACAAATCTTTGGTAGTGATCACTGTCCAGTGGAACTCGATATTGAATTATAATATGTGATATGGTGAAAGCTTGGCTTCATATATCGATATTAATGTATAAAGCCTCATCTACGGATGAGGCTTTCATAAGGAGGAACGATGGCACAAAAGCAAAAAGCCGTTGTATTATTTAGTGGCGGCGTAGATAGCACAACATGTTTGGCGCTCGCCATTGAGCGATTTGGCAAAGAGAATGTGGTGCCCTTATCCATACAATACGGCCAAAAACATAGCAAGGAATTAGAGGCTGCAGCCAACGTATTATCATACTACGGCATAGAAGGCAAAACGATGGATGTAACAAAACTGTTTGCATTCAGTAATTCATCCCTATTGAAGCAGTCAACAGAGGACGTCCCTACTGGTTCCTACAAGGAACAACAAGATGAACATGGGGAAGGACCCGTTAGCACCTATGTACCATTTAGAAACGGCCTGTTCCTATCCGCTGCGGCATCCTTAGCCTTATCCCTCGATTGTGGCTATATCTATTATGGCGCTCATGCCGATGATGCAGCTGGCAATGCATACCCAGACTGCACAGAAACATTCTACACATCTATGGGTAATGCCATCTTTGAAGGCTCCGGACAAGAATGCTCCCTTGAAGCACCATTCATCAATTGCAACAAAGCCGACGTAGTCCGCGAAGGCCTTCGCCTAGGCGTGCCATACCAACTTACCTGGTCCTGCTACGAAGGCGGCGACCACCCATGCGGCCATTGCGGCACCTGCATCGACCGCCAAGAAGCCTTCCACGCAAACGGTGTAGAAGACCCGTCATATTAGTTGAGCGCCGTTTGACGTGCATATGTTAACATAACGTAAAGAATGCAATTGAGCATAAACCGCTATGCAGTAGAATTGATTGCTTTCGCAGAGCGACTTTAGTAGGTCGAGGTCCTTACCCGAAACCCCGTCAAATTAGTCGTTCGCCGTTTGGTGGACCAATGTTAGCATAACGTAAAGAATGCAATTGAGCATATACCGTTATGCAATAGAATTGATTGCTTTCGCAGAACGCTTTAGTAGGTCGAGGCCTTCTCCCGAAGACTCGTCAAAATAGATGTTCGCCGTTTGACGAGCATATGTTAACATAACGTAAAGAATGCAATTGAGCATAAACCGTTATGCTAAAGAATTGACTACTTCTACAGAGCGACTTTAGTAGGTCAAGGCCCTCGGCCGAAGACCGTTAAGCTAGCTGGAGCGGTTGTAGAAGTAGTCAATTCTGTCTGCACTACAGTACCTAGCCGAAATTAAAGAATTATGATATGATAATCATACCGCCAAACGGCGAACAACTACATAAGACAGTTTGAAACCATCCTGTCTCTAAACAAAACTACGGAAAACATAAGCACATTCGAGCATGGTAGTTTTGCCATGCTCTTTTTTATTGAAAAGGAGGTGAGTGCATGATTTCTACACGAAAATTAACGATTTCTGCTATGGTAGTAGCATTGTATATTGTTCTTATTTATCTAACCCAAGGAATTTCCTTCGGTGCGTACCAAATTCGTATAGCTACATCTTTATATGCACTTGCTTATGCCTTTCCGTTCTTAATCGTTCCTATGGGCATAGGTAACCTCATTTCTAATTTCTTGTTCGGGGGCCTTGGCGTCCTTGATATGGTGGGGGGCTTTGGTGTTGGTATTTTGACGACTGGTATCATCGTATTGATGCGCCGTGCTGGACTTAGCGCGTGGTGGGCGATGCTGCCAATCATCTTAGTACCTGCATTATGCGTACCATTGTGGCTTAGCCCACTCGTAGGTGTTCCGTACTGGGCATTGGTGATCAATTTATTGATTGGTCAAACAATCCCAGGCATCGTAGGTGCTACATTGGTGAAAGCTCTCGCATCTCGCCGTACAGTAGCCGCTTTGATGAACGCCATTAAATAACTACATAACATATAACATAAAAGGACTGACTTTCACAATGGAAAGCCAGTCCTTTTACTATATGAAATTGTTGGAGAATAACCTTAGCAATTGTAGCCGCGAAGTGTTGTTTCGATGACAAGTCGTTCGAGGGCTACCATGTATGCAGCTAGGCGAGGGGCTACATTGTATTTTTGTTGCATTTGCCACACTGCTTCAAAGCTGTTTTGCATATTTCTAGTGAGGCGTTCATTTACCTCTTCGAGGGACCAGTAGAAGCCAGCTTTGTTTTGTACCCATTCATAGTAGGATACAACTACACCGCCACCATTAGCAAGTACGTCAGGAATAATATCGATGCCTTTTTCAAAGAAGTATGTATCCGCATCATTTGTAGTTGGACCATTAGCACCTTCTAAGATAATCTTAGCACGTACATGTTCCATGTTGTCCTTGTTAAGTTGATTTTCAAGGGCTGCCAGATAGAGGATATCCACATCTTGGGCTAACAATTCTTGGCCGGTAATGGTAGTCATGCCTGGCTCGGTGTAACCAACCAAGGAACGACCATGAGAATTAGCATATTCATAAGCTTTTTCAACATCGAGGCCATTTGGATTGTATAGATTAACAGCTACGTCGCCGATAGCTACAACCTTAGCACCCGCTTCTGCAATGAGGCGAGCACCAACGGACCCTACATTACCAAAGCCTTGAACGGCGACAGTCATGTTTTTAATATCTAAGCCTTTTTTAGCTAAATAGCATTGCAATGCGATAAGGCAACCGCGGCCGGTAGCTTCATTACGGCCTAGGGAGCCGCCTACTTCGATAGGTTTACCTGTAACGATACCTGGGCTCCATTCGCCTTTTAATGTGCTGTATTCATCAACAATCCAGCTCATGATTTGTGCGTTTGTATTTACGTCTGGAGCAGGAACGTCGGTATTAACACCGATGATAGGTGCAATGCGACGTACAAAGTTACGGGTTAACCGTTCTAATTCGCGAGGGTTCAATGTTTTAGGATCAACCTTGATGCCCCCTTTACCACCACCATAAGGGATATTAGCGATAGCATTTTTTATAGTCATCCAAGCTGCTAATGCACGAACTTCGTTTTCATCAGAATCTGGGTGAAAACGAAGACCGCCCTTGGCACTGCCACGCAATGTGGAGTGTTGGCAACGATAGCCTTCATATACGCGGACTTCGCCATTGTCTAATTGGAGTGGAACGGACACCTTTAGTTCCCGTTCTGGATGGCGTAGTACTTCATAATCATTTCTTGTGTAGCCAAGCTTTTCGGCCGCTACATCAAGTGTGTTTAACATGTTTTCATAGGGATTATAGTTTTGCATATAAAAGTCCTCCTGATAATTCAGAATCAATGGATTGTTTAAATATCTTGCTATTTATTGTATTCGACATGGACGAATGAATACCCTACATACAATGTTAACTATATTCTATAGTTGGATATGATTGTAAATAGTTAGAGCTTTCACAAAA
The DNA here is from genome assembly GCF_041431435.1 of Veillonella atypica. NCBI lineage: Bacteria > Bacillati > Bacillota > Negativicutes > Veillonellales > Veillonellaceae > Veillonella > Veillonella atypica. The sequence goes on along the minus strand of NZ_JAPVXV010000005.1, from coordinate 86,892 downwards.
AATAGGGTCCTTATTCCAAAGAATAAAGACCCTAAGAATCGGTATATATTATTTTTCGATTGTATCTTCTACAGGTGTAGCAGGTACAGAGGAATCTGTAGTTTGACCTTCACCCCACCATACAATACCAAATGTATGATTAAGAACGGAACGGTTAAATACAGGCGTATCGATACCAGCTTTACGTTGTTTGATGTAATCATCAAGCGCAAGACCTGCGGTACGTCCCATGCGAACGATGGAGCTAATGTTTGTTAATACTAAGAACGCCATGAATAAGTCGGCTAGGTTCCATACAAGATCAAGGGATGCGATAGAGCCGATGAATGTCATTAGGACTACGCCGATACGGAATAAATGGAGACAATATTTTTTGTCTGTTAAGTGGCTGATGTTGATTTCACCATAATAGTAGTTACCGATAAGGGAACTAAAGGAGAACATTACGATGAATACAGCAACAGCAGTAGGTGCCCAGGAACCGAGCTCTTGAGCTAGGTTATGTTGCACAAGTGCTACACCAGTAAGACCTGTTGTGCTATAGTCGCCAACCATGAGAACGATAAACGCAGATGCTGTACAGATAATGAATGTATCAAGGAATACACCGAATGCTTGAACAAGGCCTTGTTCTACAGGGTGATTAACAGCGGCTGTTGCAGCTGCGTTTGGTACAGAACCTTCACCGGCTTCGTTGGAGAATAGACCACGTTTAATACCATTCATTACAGTAGCACCTAATAGACCACCACCGGCTGCAGATGGTTCAAATGCAGATGTAACGATTGTATAGATTACATGAGGAAATTGGCTGATATTGGAGATGACTACGAATAAGGCAGTCACAATGTAAAGAACAGCCATGATTGGAACGATGATTTCAGATGCTTTGGCAACGCGGTTGATACCACCAAAGATGATAAGACCAACAAGTACGGCTACAACAACACCAGTATAGGCTACATCAAAGTTGAAAATTTGAAGGGATGCAGCCAATGTGTTGGCTTGTACAGAGTTGTAAATCCAACCATAGGTAATGCTGATTAAAATAGCGAATAAAACCGCTAGGAATTTGTTGTTAAGACCATAGCGGATATAGTAGGCAGGACCACCGTAGAAACCGCCTTTAGCAACAGGTTCCTTGTAAATTTGAGCGAGTGTACTTTCAATAAAGCCAGTAGCAGCACCGATAAGGGCGATAACCCACATCCAGAACACGGCGCCAGGACCACCGAGTACAACGGCGATAGCGATACCAGCGATGTTACCAACACCTACGCGAGATGCGGTACTAACGCAGAATGCTTGGAATGAGGATACATGGTTCTTTTCTGTTTTAGAACCAGCGCCAGAGGCGACAAGGCGAACCATTTCCTTAAACATGCGGATTTGGACGGCACCAGTGGTCATCGTAAAGAAGAGACCAGCACCGATGAGAATAAAGATGATTAAGTAGTTCCACAGGTAGGTATTGACCGTGGAGACTGCATCATTGAGTAGAGCTTCCATAAAACTCACCTTTCTTTAATAACACTATAAATTTTGTATCTATTGTACCAAAAAATGAAACATTCTTCTATAGAATATAACAAACACGCATACATAAATACAATTTATATCTATGTATGCGTGTCGTATGCAGTCATCTAGGAGGTTCTAGTATTATATATCCTCTGTATTAAAGGACTTGGCATCCTCCATGCCTTGTAATAAGGTTTGTTCAGAATGTTCCATGTGGATACGCGCTAGTTTACGAGCTTGTACCGCGTTATGGGATGCGATGGCTTCGACCAAAAGGCGATGCTCTTCCCACGTTTTGCGTAACCGGCCTGGTTGGTTCATGGAAAAGCTGCGGAATCGGTATGTTTGTTCCCGCAAGTTGTGGACGATGTCTGCTAAGCGTTCATTACGGGAAGCCTTGTAGAGGACCTCATGAAATGCTACGTCTGCGGCTACTACACTATCCATATCTTTGTTTTCCATGTGATCGCCAATTTCCACGAGCATGCGCTCTAGCGTTTCTATTTCATCGCTTGTAATGCGCTCTGCTGCAAGGCCAGCGGCTAATTCTTCAAGGGCGGAACGGATTTCGAATACTTGGGTAATATCTTTTAACGAAATATTTGCCACATAGGTACCGCGACGTGGAACCATTACGACGAATCCCTCAAGTTCGAGTTTGCGAATAGCTTCGCGGATAGGGGTTCTGCTCACACCGAGTTCTTCGGCGAGGGGGATTTCCATGAGGCGTTCACCCGGTTTAAGGGTGCCGTCCTGAATGGCTGAGCGTAATGTTTCACTCACTACTTCGCTTAATGGTTTATAGGCATCTAGACGTATAGGTTGCAATCGTTTTGTCATTGTACCTCCTCCTGTGTGCAGGTTTTTGTAATTAGTGAAAGCCAGTTATGACCAGCTTTTTTGATCTCTTCTTGTAAGGACAATGCTTGAGCCGGCTTTTCTAACAACACAACCATGGTAGGGCCACTGCCGGTCATGATGGTTGGATAGTCACGGCTCGTAAAGAACTCTTTACACGTAATCAGTTCTTCGTGATCAGGGAATAATAATTCTTCAAATGTATTAGCACTATTTGTGAAAGCCCCATACATATCATTTTGTTCTAAATGGTGTAATACATTAGTAATTGTATCTGATGTGGCGTTGGACTGGCCGTTATAACGACCGTAGGCTACTGCAGTGGATACAGAAATTTCAGGTTTTACCAATAATAGCCAATGAGGTTCAGGTGATGGATGATAGACGAGTTCTTCGCCGCGACCTGTACCACGAGCCGTGCCACCTTTTAATAAGAATGGTACATCGGAGCCGAGTTTAGCACCTAATGTCATCAACTCATCCATGGTGAGGCGCAAATCCCAAAACTTATTGAGGCCTAGTAGCATCGCTGCTGCATCTGCGCTGCCACCGCCAAGACCTGCCGCCGCGGGTACGCGTTTCATGAGGTGAATAGCGGCACCTGCCTTACATCCTGTATACTTTTGTACTTCGCGCAATGCTTTTAATGCTAAATTGCGTTCATCATAGGGGATGAGATCTTGAATGTATTGTGGTAACTCTGGTGCTACACCGGAGAATACAACGGAGTGATGTTTGGCAAAGTAGATGGAGTCCGCCAAACGAATAGACTGGAATATACTGTCGATATTGTGATATCCGTCATCGCGTTTACCAGTAATAGCAAGGCCGATATTGATTTTACTATGACCTAATTGTTCGATACTTTTTGACATAAAATCCTCGATGCGACATATGATTTGTACAAATTTCTATACCATTCGTACATGAGATTAAAAATGATTGAAAATAAACATTAAGTAGTTTATGATGAAACTGTATATGTATGTAAATATATAGTGATAATGCTATATATTCAATTAATTAATTATAGAATATTTATAGTGAAATGGCAATTTAGGGAGGCCTATATGTGGTCTAAATATAAAGATGATGTATACCAATGTATAATCGTTGCCATAGGCTGTGCTATTTTTGGCGTTGGCATCGATGCGTTTGTGTTACCGCACAAATTGGTGAGCACAGGAATTAGTGGTGTTGGTCTTATACTCTATTACATCACAGGACTTTCCGTTGGTACATGGAATGTGATTTTAAACATTCCTATATTTTGGGCGGCTTGGCATTGGCTAGGCAAGCGCGTGGTGGTCAATACCTTGTATGGTACCGTCATGTTGTCCTGGATGGTAGATGCCTTTGATTTCTTGCAATACAATATGGTCATTTCTGATCCATTATTGAGTTCTATGATGGCTGGTGTTACAACGGGGGTAGGCCTCGGTATGGTATATCGTGTTGGCGGTAATACGGGTGGACTTGATCCGATAGCATTGATTGTCCGAAAATACTATGGACTTCAAATGGGATCCATTAATAGTGTCATCAATGCTGTTATCTTAGCAGCTGCTGTATTTGTGGTTGGCTTAGAGGCTGTAGCGGTTACACTCGTATCATTGTATGTATATACGATTATCACCAATAAGGTCGTCATTGGTTTTAATCAACGAAAGGTAGCTTTCATCATTACCTATCGAACCTATGAGGTCTGTGATGCGGTCATTAGTAAGGTTGGCCGTGGTGCGACGATTATCAATGGTATCGGTGCTTATACTAGAACGCCGAAACAGATTGTAATGGTAGCGGTTAATTTGCTGCAAGTCAATAAATTAAAAGAAGTTATAGAAGAAGTGGATAATGAGGCTTTCATTCTCATCACAGATGCACAAGAGGTTATCGGCAAAGGATTCACTACACCTGTTGTGCCGACGTCGATAGAAAATCTCGTCAAAGAATGTAAGGATAATGCTCATTATGTAGAACACAAAGATTAGAATAAGGAGGCTAGCATGGCTCATGCATTAGCAGGAAAACCTGTTCAAGAACAAGATATTATAGATGTACAGACCATTGTAGATGCGTACTTTGATAATGTTCCAGATATGACAAATCCTACACAATTGGTTTCATTCGGTACATCTGGCCATCGTGGTACCTCCGTAGATGGTACATTTACAGACCTTCATGTGGCGGCTATTACACAAGCCATTTGTGATGGTCGTAAACAATTTGGTGCTACTGGTCCTATATTCGTAGGCCAAGATACGCATGCATTATCTCAGCCCGCACTTGTGACCGTGCTTGAGGTATTAGCTGGTAATGGCGTTACAGCTATGGTAGATTGTGATATGGCTTTCGTTCCAACACCTTCTGTATCACGCGCTATTATTCGATACAATGAAGAACATGACGATAAGGCGGACGGTATCATTATTACACCGTCTCACAACCCGCCTGATAATGGAGGCATTAAATATAATACGATTATCGGTGGTCCTGCTGATACGGTGGTGACAAAATGGATTGAGATGCGTGCCAACGAGTATTTGACTGCCTATTGTGAAAGTGAGGACTTTAAGCGCATTAGCATAGATAATATTGAACCTACTGCACAAGTGCCATATGACTATAAAGGCTTATATGTGGAAGAATTAGGCGATGTTATTAATATGGAGGCCATTAAAGCGGCCGGTCCAAAGGTATTGGTGGACACATTAGGTGGTAGCGGTGCCAGCTATTGGAATGCTATCAAGGAACGATATGGTCTTGATTTAACTATCATTCATGATGATTATGATCCGACCTTTAGTTTTATGACCTATGACCATGATGGCAAAGTTCGTATGGACTGTTCTTCCACTTATGTGATGGCTTCGGTTATTAATCGAATCGGGGATTTTGATTTAGCAGTTGGTAATGATCCTGATTATGATCGCTATGGCATTGTCGTGTCCAGTGGGCTTATATCGGCTAATACATTTTTAACATTAGCAGCTCGCTATTTATTTACCACGCGGGGATGGAAAAATAAGGGTGTTGGTAAGACTGTTGTATGCACTACGATGATTGATAAATGGGCTGCTGATGCTGAAACTCCTGTGTTTGAAGTACCTGTGGGCTTTAAATATTTTTCACAGCTTTTATTTGATGGAGCCATTGGCATAGGTGGTGAAGAAAGTGCGGGCGCTTCCTTCTTGAAAAAGGATGGCACTGTTTGGACTACCGATAAAGATGGTATGATTATGGCTTTGTTAAGTATGGAAATCATGGCCGTTATGGGAAAATCTGCACTAAAAATGGCTGACGAATTTGTTGAGGAGTTTGGAAATCCAAGTTTTGGCCGTATTGATGCACCATGCAAAAAAGAGCAAAAACAAATCCTAAAACAAATGAGTGCTGAATTAATTACTGCCACTACTGTTGATGGTGATCCCATCATGAATATTCGTACCACATCATTGTATAATGATATGCCAATCGATGGTGTACGCGTAGAAACTGATAAAGGGTGGTTCGTAGCTAGACCATCTGGTACAGAAGATTTATACAAAATTTATGGTGAAAGTTACAAAGGCGATTTAGGTCTTGTGGCACTACTCACTGCAGGTGAGGAAATTGTCAATGCTGCATTAAATGGCACCATAGAGACTGAATGAGCATTCTCATAAAGTTTTCACGCTCTTAATATGATATATGTGATATAATATATTAATATAGTTTATAGAATGAATGAATTTTCATGTACATAGTTTGTAGTGAGTCAGAAAAGGTGATTGTATGAAATTAGTAGTTACCGTAGTTGGTGTCGACCGTGTAGGTATCATTGCTGGTGTCAGCAGTATTTTGGCAGACCATAAAGTAAATATCTTATCTATTAATCAGACGATTCTAGATGGTTTGTTTAATATGATTATGATGTGTGAAACCGAAACTAACGACGTAAAAGATTTAACATCTATTCAAGATGCTTTATCCGAACTAGGTAATACATTAGGCGTAGAAATTCGTGCGCAACATGCTGATATTTTCCTTAGTATGCACCGCGTAGGATAGGGAGGCGCACATGTTATCTATTGACAATATTCTTGAAACGAATCAGATGATTCATGATAACAAGCTCGATGTGCGTACCATTACAATGGGCATTAGCTTGTTAGAATGTGCATCTAGCTCTGGTAAAGAACTCTGCAATCGCATTTATGACCGTATTACAAAAGAAGCTGAACATTTGGTTAAAACCGGTGAGGACATTGAGCGTGAATTTGGTGTGCCTATCATCAATAAACGTATTTCTGTAACACCGATTTCCTTAGTGGCTGGTGGCAGTGATTTAAGATCTTATGTACCAATTGCAGAAGCGCTTGACCGCGCAGCCAAAACTGTGGGTGTTAATTTTATCGGTGGTTTTTCTGCACTCGTTACAAAAGGTGAGACTAAAGCTGACCGTATTCTTATCGATTCTATTCCTGAAGCGTTAGCCACAACAGACATCGTTTGTAGTTCTGTTGGTGTTGGTTCCACTAAAACAGGTATCAACATGGATGCAGTTCGTGATATGGGTATTATCGTTAAAAAGACGGCTGACCTTACTAAAGATAATGATGCACTTGGTTGTGCTAAGCTCGTTATTTTCTGTAATCCTGTAGAAGATAATCCATTTATGGCAGGTGCTTTCTTCGGTGTAACCGAAGGTGATAGCGCTATTTCCGTAGGTGTATCTGGCCCAGGTGTTGTAAAACATGCTCTTGAAGCAGTGCGTGGTGAACCATTTGACGTTGTGGCCGAAACTATTAAACGTACGGCGTTCAAAATTACACGTGTTGGTCAATTGGTAGCACAAGAGGCATCTCGTCGCCTTGGTAAACCATTTGGTATCATCGACTTGTCCTTGGCACCAACGCCTGCAGTAGGTGACTCCGTAGCTCATGTACTTGAAGAAATGGGCTTATCTTCTTGTGGTTGTCATGGCACTACAGCAGCATTAGCCTTGTTAAACGATGCGGTGAAAAAAGGTGGCCTTATGGCATCCTCTCACGTAGGCGGTTTAAGTGGTGCTTTCATTCCGGTTTCTGAAGATGCAGGTATGATTGATGCTGTATCTTGCGGTAGTCTATCCCTTGATAAATTAGAAGCTATGACTTGTGTATGTTCCGTAGGTCTCGATATGATTGCTATTCCTGGCGACACAACAGCAGATACAATTTCTGCTATCATCGCCGACGAATCTGCTATCGGCATGATTAATAATAAAACAACAGCAGTCCGCGTTATCCCAGTTCCTGGTAAAACAGTTGGTGAAGTTGTTGAATTTGGCGGCCTTCTTGGCTATGCTCCAATTATTGAAGTAAGTCCATACAGCGCAGCTGAGTTTATTGCTCGTGGCGGTCGTATTCCAGCACCTATTCGCAGCTTAACAAACTAAGTTGAAACCTCGAATCTGTTGAATTCGAGTTGTTGGAGGTGTACTTATGAGTGAGTATGTGCCTGATTATGTGTGGGCCTTTGTGTTGGCTCTCGTCATAACCTTTGCACTAACCCCCTTGGTAAAACGGTTCGCCGTTGCCGTAGGGGCCATTGATAAACCTGATGCTCGTAAAGTGCATCATGGTGCTATTCCCCGTCTTGGTGGATTGGCTATTTTCCTTGGTTATATAGGATCTGTGTTATTTAACAACAGTATTCCTCATGACCATAAATTATTCGGCTTCGTATTGGGTACTGTTATTCTAGTCCTTGTTGGTATTTGGGACGATATTCGACAAATCGAGCCGAAGACGAAATTGATGGGGCAAATTATTGCTGCCGCCATTCTTGTGGCCTATGATATTCGCGTAGACTTTATCAACCTCCCTTGGGGTGGTGTAGTTTATTTAAAGTATTGGGCCATTCCGTTGACCATATTCTGGATTGTAGGATTTACCAATATTGTCAATCTAATCGATGGGCTTGATGGCTTGGCAGCAGGGATTTCCTTTATCGCTTGTATTGCCGTATGTGCGATGACATTACAATTAGGTCAAATTGATTTAGCTTGTATCGCATTGGCTCTTGCAGGTGCGACGGTAGGTTTCTTGCGGTACAATTTTAATCCCGCCAAGATATTTATGGGGGATACCGGTTCGATGCTCCTCGGCTATACCTTAGCAGCTATATCTGTTATGGGGGCCGTGAAAACGGCAGCTACCATTGCTTTAGTTGTTCCAGCTATCGTTCTTGGTTTACCTATATTAGATACATTGTTTGCTATCGTACGTCGTAAGATTAGTGGACGACCTATCTTTAAACCAGATAAAGGTCATGTACACCATCGTTTATTGGCACAAGGCTTATCTCAAAAACAAGCAGTATTGATGATGTATGCTGTTACCGCTCTCTTTGGTGGTGTTTCTGTTATCGTTGCAGAGGTTAATGCTTGGATTGGTTGCGTACTAGTCTTAGCTATTTTCCTATGTAGTATCTATGTGGCTCGTCGCTTGGGTGTTATTACACATAGTGATGCGGCGGGACATCCCTTACCTCGCCCTACAATTGAACGTAGCAATTTAGATGAAACTATTTCGTTTGATCGCAAAGAATTGGCAAAAGCATTAGAGCATGCAGATGATGACTCTAAAAAAGAGTAACCAATGTAGGGGCGCAATGCGCCCCTTTTTTATTAGACTCTGTGGAGGATGAGTAAATGTTGAAAGTAATGACTATCTTTGGTACAAGACCAGAGGCAATCAAAATGGCTCCGCTAGTAAAAGCCTTAGAAGCGGCACCAGATATGGAGCCAATTGTAACTGTAACAGCACAACATAGAGATATGCTCGACCAAGTGTTGCGCCTGTTTGACATTACGCCTGATTATGATTTGAATATCATGAGCCAAGGTCAAACGTTGTACGATGTGACAAATCGTGCATTGATGGGATTAAAATCTGTTTTAGAAGAAGCAAAACCTGATGTAGTACTCGTTCATGGTGATACGACAACAACCTTTGCAGGTGCGTTGGCATCCTTTTACCAAGAAATCCCAGTAGGTCATGTGGAGGCAGGCCTTCGTACAGGCGATATTTACTCTCCATTTCCAGAAGAGATGAACCGCAAATTAACAGGTTCCTTGGCAACATATCATTTTGCACCTACCGCTAGTTCTGAAGCGAATTTAAAACGAGAAAATATTAATACTGATCACCTTTATGTTACTGGTAATACTGTAATTGATGCACTAGATACTACGGTAAAAGATAATTATGTCTTTGATGATGCGGCTATTAATGCACTCGATCCAAATAAGCGTACAGTTCTTGTCACCACACATCGTCGTGAAAACCTTGGTGAACCTATGCGCCATGTGTATCAAGCTATTCGTGATTTATTGAATGATTTTGATGATATTCAAGTGGTATTCCCGGTGCATAAAAATCCAAAAGTTCGTCAAGTAGTTCGAGAGGAACTAGGGGATGTTGACCGTGTTACACTTATCGATCCTCTTGATTATGAGCCATTTGCAAACTTGATGGCTAAGTCTTACTTAATTCTTACAGATTCTGGTGGGATTCAAGAAGAGGCCCCCGCTCTCGGTAAACCAGTTCTCGTATTGCGTGATACTACAGAACGCCCAGAGGCTGTTGATGCTGGTACAGTACGCCTTGTAGGTACTGATAAAGACGCGGTATATAAAGCTGCTCATGAGCTATTACATGATGCAGCAGCGTATAAGACGATGTCGAATTCGGTTAACCCCTATGGTGATGGCAAAGCATCTGAGCGTATCTTGCAAGCTTTACGCCACGAGTTCTTAGGCGATGCTAATCGTCCTAATCGATTTGGTAAATAATATGGACAAGGATATGGTGAAAGCTCTGGCGATGGCTACATCGGCAGGGCTGACCCTTTTATTTTGTATCGGTGGATTTATCTGGATAGGATATAAACTGGATACATGGATGGATACCATGCCATTATGCATGGTTATTCTTGGATTAATCGGTGCCCTAACAGGCTTTTATATGTTATATAAACAGGTTAAATAGTGAGGTATTTATGAATCAATATATTAAATTCATACGTCATGTGCTATGGGCCTGTTTTTTTGTTACCTTTTTAGGTCTACTTGTCCAATATATTGTGGGCTGGAATCAGTACGTGCTCGGTTGGTTATGGGGCATGTTGACTATGATGGTTTATTTAGTACTGTTAGGTCTACATAATAAAGGGCTAGCATATGGCAATCCACACCAGGCTGTAGCTAAGGCGCGACGTCAAATGATGTGGCGATTGGCTCTGATTGGCGCCTTCGTAGTTATAGGATTGCAAATACCTGGTGTACGAGCTGAAAGTTTATTGATTTCAGTTGTACTTATACAGCCTGTATTGTATATCGTGTTTTGGCGATTAAGTAAGTAATAAAATTTATTGCATTGGGCGATAGGACTAAATCGCATGAAATAAGGGTTAATTACATTCCTATTATGAATTTTAAATGCATAAAATGCATTTTTAATATGTAAATCACGAATTGTTTACTCCAGAAGTGTTGATTATATACCTATAAAGAGGTATGATAATACATAGATATATATTATATGGATATATATAAAATTTATATTGCTACGTGAGAAAGGGGTTGAGTCTGTGGAACTGCATGCAGGTCACCATCAAGTAGTACAGTGGCTAGGTTTATCGTTTAACATCGATACCTTAATTGCTACGTGGATTACGATGGCGATCGTCATCATCATTTCCGTGCTTGCTACGCGAAATCGAGCATTAGTGCCTTCGGGTGTTCAAAATGTAGTGGAAACTATATTGGAAGCATTAGAAGGTCAATTATCGCCAACGCTTGGGAAACACTGGCCGATGGTGAGTTCATTGTTATTCACATTCTTCTTATTTATCTTTGTTGGTAATGAGCTTGGTTTATTGCCAACGCTACATGCTGTTACTTCGCCTACGGCGGATATTAATACAACAGCAGCACTCGCATTGTGCAGTAGCTTTATAGTTTGGGGAATGGGGATTAAAGTAAAAGGCTTATCTTATTTTAATCATTTCTTACAGCCTTATAAGGCTATGCTAGTTCTAAACATATTTGAAGAAATAGCAAAACCTATCACATTAGCTTTCCGTCTATTTGGTAATATTGTAGCTGGCGAAATTTTATTGGAAATCCTTTATAATTTGCCTTGGTTCGTACCTGTACCATGGGTTTGGATTGCTTTTAGTTTATTTATTGGTATTATTCAAGCTTTTATTTTTACAGTTCTAACAGCCAACTATTTAGGTATGGCATTAAGTGAAGAACACTAATTTTAATGGAGGATTTATTATGGAAGTTCAAGGTTTATTCGCATTAGCTGCGGCAATCGCAGTAGGTTGTGGTGCTATCGCGGCAGGTATTGGTGACGGCATGGTAGCTAGTAAAGTTATTGAAGGTATTACACGTCAACCTGAATTGCGCGGTCAATTAATGTCCACAATGTTCGTAGCTATCGGCTTAATCGAAGCTATGCCTATCATCGGCGTAGTAGTTGCTTTCATTTTATTGTTCAGATAATAGCGAGGAGGAACGACCTTGGTAGATTTAACGCTAGGGACAATTCTTGCTCAAATGCTAAACTTTTTTATATTAGTTTGGATTTTGGCCCGTTTTGCATATAAACCATTGGTTTCTATGATGCAAGAGCGTAAAGAACGCATTGCTAAGGACTTAGCAGATGCTCAAGCTGCTCGTAATGAAGCGGAACAATTCAAAGCTGATTATGCTGCGCAAATAGCGAATGCACGTCAAGAGGCTCAACAAATCGTTGAAAAGGCAGTGCAACAAGCAGAAGCGACTACGCGTGAACAATTGGCAGCGGCTCGTGAACAAATTGAACGTGAAAAAGAACGAGCTCGTCAAGATATCGTAAACGAACGTGATCGTGCTATGAATAATTTGCGTAACGAAGTTATTTCCTTATCTGTTGCAATGGCGACTAAGGTTGTGGCAAAAGATATGGACAGCGAAACTAATACAAAATTAATTGAAGACGCTATTGCGAAACTTGATAGTAAAACGATAGGGTTGTGATATTATGAGCACAGAAATTGTAGCAGATAAATACAGTTCAGCTATGTTAGAGCTAGCTCAAGAACAAGGTAATTTAGTGACTACAGAAGAAAATCTTTTATATGTGGCCTCTGTTCTTAATGAACAACCAGAATTGGTAGGGTTTATTAATAATCCTATTGTGGAAGCAGATGCAAAGATTTCTCTACTTGGAAAGGTCTTTGGCACTGCTGTAGAAAAGACAGTACTTCATTTCATGTATGTTATGGTTAAACGTGGCAGATATCGTTATTTGCCAGATACAATTAGAGCTTTCATAAAAAAATCTCGCGAAGCACGAGGTATTTTAGAAGCAATTGTAACTGTAGCAGAACCATTAACTGATACATTGCGTGATGATGTACAAGCTAAATTACAAGCGATGACCGGCAAGGATGTCATTGTATCGGTGCGTCAAGACCCTAGAATCATGGGTGGTATTATCATTCAAATCGGTGATAAACGCATTGATGGATCGATTGCACGTCGCTTAGACGAATTGAAAAAAACGTTAGTACGAACTGACTCTATTAGATTGGGGTGAATGGGTATATATGAAAATGAAGCCTGAAGAAATCACTGCTATAATCAAACAGCAGATTCAGGACTATGATGTTGACCTTAATGTCGATGACGTGGGTACTGTCCTCGACGTAGGGGATGGCATCGCCCATATTTATGGTCTTGAAAGAGCCATGGCCGGTGAATTGTTAGAATTACCACACGGCGTATATGGCCTGGTTTTGAACTTAGAATTAGACAATGTTGGTGCCGTACTACTTGGTGACGACTTCTTGATTAAAGAAGGCGATGAAGTACGCCGTACTGGCAAAATCATGGACGTACCAGTAGGGGATGCCCTTATTGGTCGCGTAGTTAATCCGTTGGGGCAACCTATCGATGGCAAGGGTGCTATTCAAGCGACAGAACGTCGTCCTGTAGAACATCCAGCACCTGGTATTGCGGATCGTCAATCTGTAAACGAACCTTTGCAAACAGGTTTGAAAGCTATCGATGCGATGGTACCAATTGGTCGTGGTCAACGTGAGCTTATCATTGGTGACCGTGGTACAGGTAAAACTGCAATTGCTCTTGATACAATCATCAACCAAAAGGGTAAAGATGTAATTTGTATCTATGTAGCGATTGGTCAAAAAGAATCTACCGTAGCTCGTGTAGTACAAAAATTAGAAGAAACAGGCGCATTGGATTACACAATCGTCGTTTCTGCGAGTGCTTCCACAGGCGCTCCACTTCAATACATTGCTCCATATGCAGGTGTTGCAATGGGCGAATACTTTATGTACAAAGGAAAACATGTACTCTGCGTATATGATGATTTAACAAAACAAGCGGCTGCATATCGCGCTATGTCTCTATTATTACGTCGTCCACCAGGGCGTGAAGCGTATCCAGGGGACGTATTCTACTTACATAGCCGTCTATTGGAACGTGCTGCTAAACTTTCACCAGAACTTGGTGGCGGCTCTATTACAGCGTTGCCAATCATTGAAACGCAAGCTGGTGACGTATCTGCTTATATCCCAACAAACGTAATTTCCATTACTGATGGTCAAATTTTCTTGGGCACAGATATGTTCTACTCCGGTATCCGTCCTGCTGTTGACGTAGGTTTGTCCGTATCTCGTGTAGGTGGTAGTGCGCAAACTAAAGCGATGAAACAAGTAGCTGGTCAATTGCGTTTGGACCTTGCACAATATCGTGAATTAGCAGCATTTGCTCAGTTCGGGTCTGATCTTGATGCAGCCACAAAAGCACAATTAGATCGTGGTGAACGATTGACTGAAATGTTGAAACAAGGTCAATATGAGCCAATGAGTGTAGCTGAAATGGTTATTAACCTATATGCTGGTACTAAGGGATACTTAGCTAGCATTCAAGTAGCTGATGTGTTGGCATTCGAAGCGGAATTATTACGTTTTATTCGTGCAAATTATCCTGAAATTATCAGCAATATTGAAAGCACAAATAAACTTGATGAAGCAACAGAAAACTTGTTAAAACAAGCTATTCCAGAATGTGTAGAAGCCTTTGGTGCTACACATACATTAGTTTCCCGTAAGGAGGCGTAATGTATGGCTAGTGCACAAGATTTGCGAAAGCGTATAAAGAGTGTTACTAATACGCAACAAATAACAAAAGCGATGAAGATGGTAGCTTCTGCTCGTCTTCGTAGGGCTCAAGCAAAAGCTGATGCAACGCGGCCATACGCAGAAAAAATAGGGCAAATCTTGCGTCATATCTCCACTAGTGATTTACGAGATTATGTAAGTCCTCTACTTGAAAGTAGACCTGTAAAACGGACTTGTTATATCGTTATCGGTGCTGACAAGGGTCTTGCAGGCGCCTATTCGTCTAACGTATTAAAATTGGCAATAGAACAAATCGGTCAAAAAACACCTGATGAATATTGCCTCATTACAGCTGGGCGAAAACCAAAGGATAGTTTAAAATCTCGTAACTATCATATTGATCAATCGTACAGTGGTTTTTCCGATAAACCGAGTTACGAACATGCGCGACATATTATGGATCATGCACTTTCATTATATGAACGTCATGAAGTTGACGAAGTTATCATGATTTATACGCGCTTTGTAAATTCTATGACGCAAATTGCACAGGCAGAGTGCATTCTACCGTTAGAGCAACCAGATGATGAAGTAAAGGGCGAAGAGTATGAATTTATGCCGGACCCTGCAGCAGTTCTGGATGCATTATTACCAAAATATTTAGAAATTACCGTATATAATGGATTATTACAAGCGGCGGCAAGTGAATTAGGTGCTCGTATGACAGCTATGACATCTGCTACTGATAATGCTGGGGATCTCATCAGTTCCTTAGGGCTTGAATATAATAAATTACGTCAATCCAGTATTACGAATGAAATTTCTGAAATTGTTGGCGGTGCCAATGCCTTGCAATAGATAAGGAGAGACCTCTTAATGAGTAATAATATTGGGAAAGTGGTGCAGGTCATCGGCCCAGTTGTAGACGTGCGTTTTGAAGCTGGTCATTTACCAGCTATCTATAACGCCATTCACATCTACCATGACCATAAAGCGCACGATAGACAAAAAATTGTAGTAGAAGTTATGCAACACTTAGGGGACGATATGGTTCGTTGCGTTGCTATGAGTTCTACTGATGGTATGACCCGTGGTATGGAAGCAGAAGACACTGGTGCTGCAATCTCCGTACCGGTTGGTGAAGGCGTATTGGGTCGTATCTTTAATGTGTTGGGTGAAACCGTAGACCATGATTCAGCTCCTGTAGTAGCAGATGAAATGTGGCCTATCCATCGTCCAGCACCTAAATTTGATGACCTTTCACCAGATACACAAATTCTTGAAACGGGTATCAAAGTCGTAGACTTGATCGCACCATACGTAAAAGGTGGTAAAATCGGTTTGTTCGGCGGTGCCGGCGTAGGGAAAACTGTATTGATTATGGAATTGATTCACAATGTTGCCACAGAACATGGTGGCTATTCCGTATTCTCTGGCGTAGGTGAACGTACTCGTGAAGGTAATGACCTTTGGAACGAAATGAAGGAATCCGGCGTTATTAATAAAACAGCCTTGGTATATGGACAAATGAATGAGCCACCAGGGGCTCGTATGCGCGTTGGTTTGACAGGTCTTACAATGGCTGAATATTTCCGTGATGTGAAGAAACAAGACGTGCTCTTGTTTATCGATAACATCTTCCGTTTTATTCAAGCTGGTTCCGAAGTATCTGCTCTTTTAGGTCGTATGCCATCTGCTGTAGGTTATCAACCTACATTGGCAAATGACGTAGGTGCCTTACAAGAACGTATTACATCTACAAAAGAAGGTTCCATTACGTCTGTACAAGCCGTATACGTACCTGCCGATGACTTGACTGACCCTGCACCAGCAGCTACATTTGCTCACTTGGATGCAACAACAGTATTGTCTCGTTCCATCGCGGAACTTGGTATTTATCCTGCCGTAGATCCACTTGATTCTACAAGCCGTATTTTGGACCCTCATGTACTTGGGGATGAACATTATAACGTGGCTCGTGGCGTTCAAGAAGTGTTGCAAAAATATCGCGACTTACAAGATATCATCGCAATTCTAGGTATGGAAGAATTATCTGATGAAGATAAGTTAACTGTATCTCGAGCTCGTAAAATTCAACGTTTCTTAAGTCAACCATTCTTCGTAGCAGAAGTATTTACCGGTTCTCCTGGTAAATATGTACCATTACAAGAAACATTGCGTGGCTTTAAAGAAATCCTTGATGGTAAACATGATGATTTACCAGAAGGCGCATTCTATATGGTTGGTACCATTGATGAAGCCGTTGCAAAAGCAAAGGAAATGCAAGAGAAGGGGGAATAATCCATGGCGGAACCTATGACCCTAACGATAATAACACCTGATGCGATTGTATATGATGGTAAGGCTGACTTTTTCGTAGGGCATGCTATCGATGGCGAATTTGGTGTATTGCCTAATCATGCACCTATGATTATTGCCCTAGATATAGCCCCTTTACGTGTCGATAATCCTGATGGACAACAGCATACATTTGCTGTTTTCGGGGGCTTTGTTGAAATTGAACATAACAAGGTGAGCATTGTAACACCTAATTGTGAAAGCCCAGAAACCATCGATATCGATCGCGCGAAACGAGCAAAAGAACGCGCTGAAGGCCGTTTGTCTAACCCTACACCTGATATAGATGTAGAGCGTGCTGAACTCGCCTTAGCTCGGGCATTACTTCGTTTAAAGGTAACACAACGCATATAGTAGTTATACATTGATATAGCCTTGGTAAATAAGGAGTACTCTTGTAGTACTCCTTATTTGCTTGTATACGCAAAAAGGGTGTCACCCATGTGGGTGACACCCTTTTGCTGTTGCATTGTTTTGAATTATAATACACTAACACCTTTTAGAGAGTAAGCTGTACTTTTTGGTTGTTCTACTTGAAATTCATAGTCTGGAACAACTGGCATTTCTGCATTAATACCAGGAGCTTGATAACGATCTCGATCTGTTGGAACACGTTTATATGGTAATTGTTCAAGTAAGTCTTTTATGACTTTATTCCATATGGATTTATGTGTTGGCATAGTCAAGGTATCATCGATTTGGTTAAAACCACTACGGATAGTGTGAACGATACCTTCATTAGTATCGTAGAAATAAATCATAGCAGATACTTTAGCTTGAATGTGAATGTCGTCGCTATCATCATGATAGTATTGGCTGAGATAGGACGTTGGTAATTGTACATATATGTCTTGCATTGGCACAGGCATAATGACAATTTCGGAATGTTGTGATGCTGCTACTTCGGCTAAATCAACGGCTGTGATTTGTGCTAATGGTGTGTTGGTGCTTACTACAGTTGTATCATAGTATGGATAGCGCAAGACATTTGCCACTGAATCGGATAAATATTTACCAAAGGCAGCCGTATTTTCATTGCGCAATGTTGTTGGTACTACAAGTGTTACCTTGCGAGATGGGAAATTGTCTAAATGGCCATCGTAGTTAGCCTTTCCCACTGTAGATGGTGTATTTGACGTGGTCGAAGTAATTTGAATCGGCGACGTTTTGATAGTGCCAGGATCAGGGATGATCTTTACTGGCGCAATAGGAATAGAACGGGCTTTTGTAGTTTGAGCATCTACATTTGCTGCATTAGCGATTGTGAAAGTTGAAACAAATGCTAAGGCGAGACAAAAACTGATACGCATGGTTGCTTCTCTAAAGTTCATATTCGACTCTCCTTGATATAAATATAATCAAAACTATATCTTACAGTATACCATAGTTGCAATAAAAAAGAAGCAAGCGTCAGCTTGCTTCTTACTGTGGTGGACGATGACAGGATCGAACTGCCGACATCCTGCTTGTAAGGCAGGCGCTCTCCCAGCTGAGCTAATCGTCCATGTGGTGACCCGTCCGGGAATCGAACCCGGGATACCGCCGTGAAAGGGCGGTGTCTTAACCGCTTGACCAACGGGCCAATATTGGCTCCCCGAGTAGGACTCGAACCTACGACCGATCGGTTAACAGCCGATTGCTCTACCAACTGAGCTATCGAGGAATAATATAGTGATTATTATAAAGGAACATATCGATAATAGCAAGGGGAAATGTTATAAAAAGTTAAAAATTTTTAGCATATGCTATAACTAAAACACATAATAGACAGAGCTTGAGGAATGATAAAATAATTTGATGAGATAGTCATAAAAAACGATAATTATATATATTGGTGAGAAATCCACTAATTAAGCGTGTTTTTGTGTATATGAACTCCTTGATGAATAGGGGAGTTAGTAAATTAATTGTATTGAAGATAATCGTTATACATACTCATAATTAAAATCTTTTTATATAAAAATGATAGATAATCTCATTAAAGAAAGCAATATATTTTATGGTTAGAACACATATTGATTGGAAACGAACCATATACAATAATATAATGTGATATTTATTACAGTTATATAGCCTTTTATTGGAGTTAAGCTACTATTTTTAATATTATCAAAGTGCATAAAAAAGGTATAATTAATCATTGAAAATAATTATCAAATCGATAAATTTCATTGAGAAAACTGTATAGGTAAAGCGTTGAAAGGCCTTCGGTAGTGTGCTAGTATGGAGTCATAGAGTTAATCTTAGCTTAACACTTTGAGAATAAATGTATCTCATTGTATTAGAGTTAATATCTAATTATTTTCCTGAGGAGGGATTATCTTGCGCGAGATTCAAGTATCTGAAATCACAAAAACAGTCCGTCAAATGTGTATGGACGCAGCTTACCACTTGCCAAAAGACATCTATGAAGGCTTGAAAAAAGGCCGTGAAACAGAAGAGTCTCCAGTTGGTTGCATCGTTCTCGATCAAATCATCAAAAATGCAGAAATTGCTGATGCTGAAGATCGTCCATACTGCCAAGATACTGGTATGACTATGGTATTCTTAAAAGTTGGTCAAGATGTTCATTTCGTTGGTGGTGATCTTACAGAAGCTATCAATGCTGGTGTTGCAGCTGGTTATGTTGAAGGTTATCTTCGTAAATCCGTTGTAGCTGAACCATTGTTCAATCGTAAAAATACACAAAATAACACACCTGCAATCATCTATACTGAAATCGTTCCTGGCGATAAAGTAGATATTCAAGTAGAATTAAAAGGTTTCGGTTCTGAAAATAAATCCGATGTAGCTATGCTCGTACCTGCTGATGGTGTGGAAGGCGTTAAAAATGCAGTCCTTGAAATCGTAAAACATGCAGGTCCTAACCCATGCCCTCCAATTGTACTCGGCATTGGTATTGGCGGTACTATGGACCAAGCAGCTGTTATGTCCAAAAAAGCATTGCTTCGTGACATTAGCGTACCTCATAAAGATGCAGACTATGCAAAATTAGAAGAAGAAATCATGGAAATGGTTAACAAAACTGGTATTGGACCACAATTGGGTGGCACTACAACTTGTATCGGTGTAAACATCGAATGGGGTGCAACTCACATCGCAGGTCTTCCTGTTGCAGTTACTATCATGTGCCATGCTGCTCGTCATGCTCACGTAGTACTTTAATCGATAGGAGGTAAAAACAATGGCTGAATCAATTCGCATTAATACTGAAGAATATAATGAAGAGTTTTCCCGCAAATTAAAAGTTGGTGATAGCGTTCTTATCACTGGTAAAATTTACTCCGCTCGTGACGCTGCTCATAAAGTTATGACTGAAGCTTTAGCGCGTGGTGAAAAATTACCAATCGACTGGACAAATAAATTCGTTTATTATCTTGGACCAACACCTGCAAAACCTGGTGATCCAATTGGTTCCGCTGGTCCTACAACTTCCGGTCGTATGGATGCTTACACACCAACAATGCTTGACCAAGGTATCAAAGGCATGATTGGTAAAGGTTCCCGTAAACCAGAAGTAGTCGAATCCATGAAGAAAAATGGTTGCACATACTTCGCAGCAGTTGGTGGCGCTGCAGCATTGATTGCAAAATCCATCAAAAAATACGAAGTACTTGCTTATGGTGAACTTGGTCCAGAAGCTTTGGCTGAATTGACAGTTGAAGATTTCCCTTGCATCGTAGTTGGCGATACTGAAGGTAACAACTTCTACGAACAAGGCCAAAAACCTTACAGAAAAATCTAATATCACCACTGAGTGATTGGAAGAGGCTTGCTTTAGCGAGCCTCTTTTTTGTATTTCAAACTAGTAACATATACAATAGATTAATTTATCATAAGAATTTCACGCATATGTCCTATAGTTTGGTCTATAAAAGACATATAATTTATGATAATATATTTATAGATTTGAATATTAAAAAGGGGCGATATCATGCATTCTATTGAAACAATTAGACAAGAAGTACATACTGCTATGGAAGAACTCTTAACAGTAGCAAAGGTACACGAAGGACAGCTATTTGTAGTGGGATGTTCTACAAGTGAGATTTGTGGTAAAAAGATTGGCACTGATTCTCATGAGGATGTAGCAGCTGTTGTATTTGATGAGATTTATAAAGCCGTTAGCGAACGAGGTTTATATCTTGCTGTACAATGTTGTGAACATTTAAATAGAGCCCTTGTAATGGAACGTGAGGCTATGACTTGGGAAGAGGAATGTAATGTTGTTCCTCAATTGCATGCTGGTGGCGCTATGGCTATGACTGCGTATAACCGCTTTAAGGATCCTGTAATTGTTGAATTTATACAAGCAGATGCGGGAATCGATATAGGAGATACTTTCATTGGTATGCATATGAAACATGTAACGGTTCCTGTACGATTAAGCTTAAAAGAAATTGGGGAAGCTCATGTGACAGCTTGTCGTGTTCGCCCTAAGAGTATCGGCGGTATCCGTGCGGTATATAATGACGCATTATTATAAGAGGAGAATGTAATGTCAACGTTTATCCCATATGTCGTATTGGCCGTTGTCGTACTTGGTTTCTTTGGAGTATGCTATGCGGTATTTAATAAAAGTGAAAGTAACAGTGACGCGCATTCTGTAATATCAAAGCCTCCAAAAACATCACGTCCAGGGCGTTTGTATGAACAAGAGAAGGTTCATATAACACCTCGGGAAACACATGATGGTGTTGATGTATACGAGGCTCATGTTGATGAACGAACATCTATTAGTAAGGATGCTATTCAATTACATAATCCTGTAGAACAACATGATTTTGAGAATTCTGTTACCGCAGAACCTATTGTTACAGAACCCGTTGTTGCAGAACCTATTGATGCAGTGACTGATACAGAAAAAACGATGGAAATTCCTGCTGTTGAATCTTCTACAGAGGATACTATTGCATTAGGCGAGTCTCCTGATGTAATGGACGAAACACGATGCTTTGATGCTGATGCAACGCAGATGTTTGGCAGTGAAAATAGTGAAGTTGTAAATCCACAAGGTCCATCTGCATTAGAAGAAACACGCATGTTTAATGCCGATGAAATTAATGAACATTTATCCAACAAAGAAGACGATGAGCCAGAACCAATTGGTCCATGGGCACAGGCTGCACAAGAGGATAAACGCGTAGCCCTTGCAATTGAACCATTTGCTCATGCTTTCGGTGTCGTTCATGGTGATGCTATGCAATTCGTTGCAGATATTACGCGGGATGCATTAGCCGTTTTAGGCATTACGAAATTAAGCGAAGTCAAATTACTATTGCAAAATATCGTAATTCAAGAAGCATTATTGGCTATGCAAAAAGCCTATGCAGGATCTCCAACGACTTGGATGAAAACAGCTGCGCTAGAAGCCTTTTCCGATGTGGTTCAATCGCCTAAGTCGAGTACACCGTACTTAGTAGCTTTTGATGCATTGCGCGTTTTGCCCCATCTTACATTAGGACACTTTCAAGTGATGGCGTTAACATTATTATTACAATACTCTCGTAATTCTAATAACTATGGACGTATTCATTTCCAACATTATGTGGAAAAATATATCGAACCATTTATTTCGGATTTGCCTCATGACTCATCGTTTTATCGTCAGCTAGATTATTTACGTTGTACTCAGCAAGAACGTGAGTCCGTAACATTGACGCAATTATTGAGTAATTCCTATCCGTTTGTATTTAACTATCGTGGCTTTACAAAGGAAGAGTTATTCCGTGCTACTGATGGCCGCGGCGTAGATCCACGATTTGTGGTGCGCAGCCTAAACTCTAATCTTTATAAATTGGCTGTCGTCGATGAATCCTTGGCACAACGCTTCTTTAGAGAGGCTCGCATCTCTGATCCAATGGTGCAACGTGATCTCATAGCTTTGATGAAGAGTAAACCTACTGCATTTAGAGGGGAAGAGGCTCGTCAAATCATGGACGATATTAGTCCGGTTCTTTCTGATTTGGCTCGCGTCTATGATGAAAGTCCTATGTGTTCTATTTCTCTTACATTACTTGGTCTCTATTTAGGTCGAGCTCATGTGAAAGCAACCATTGGGGAAGAATTTGATTTATCTCATTGGTTCTAATTCTATACATAGATACAATAAACCGCCTAAGGCTATGCCTAGGCGGTTTTGTGTTGCGTGCACGATGTATTTAATTGTTAAATCCAAATTCTACAATTTGTTGAGGGTCTAATAATGTCACATGGCGGCCATTGATTTCAATGATACCCTCGTCGCGCAATCTTCCAAGCTCACGGCTTAACGCAGTACGTGAAACGTTGAGAGCTTCCGCCATTTGTTCACGGTTATGAGGTAACATCAGTTTTTCACTGTGTTGCATCGTGTATATATCTGTAAGATATGCGTAAATTTTTTCACGCATGCCCTTTAATGTTAAATAATGAACTTTTTTGGTAAGAAGCAATGCTTTTTCCGATAAATCCTCTAATAGATTAGAAAGGATTTTGGTTTGGCATTGATGGCAATCCGGTAATGTTTCGATAAATGTTTCGAGTGGTATAAACATAATTTTTGTTGGCTTTAATGCTTTTATGGTGGCTGGCCAAAGTGGATGCTTACTAAATAGCAAGGCTTCCCCAAAAATAGAGGATGCCTCTAAATTGGCCATGATAACTCGTTGGCCTAGCACATTTTCACGCGTAAGAAGAGCACTGCCTTCCAAGATAACGCCAATTCCTTCCATAGGATCTCCTGAAATAGCGATAAAGTCGTTCTTTTTATAATTCTTTACAATTACTTTTGCATTATGTAAGTAGCTCGTTAATTCTGGTATACCCAATGTGTTGAATAGGGGGCAAGCTGTTAAGATTGGTAAGTATTGTTTGATAATGTCATCGGATAGAACTTGTTTAATCATGTGTACCTCCTAATATAGTATATAGCTATTTTAGCCCGAATTATACATCGTATAGTGTGATGCTTTTTATAGGTAATTTGTAATGAGTATTGTAAAATAATTATATATGCTCTTGTGAGCAGCCTGTTCCAAAAGAAGAGTCAGGAAATTTTTGAAAAAGTTTTTTTATTGTTGCTCAAGCTACAGAAATTGTATCACCTTTACGTTATACTTTCAATGTAATCAATCAGACACCTGATAATTCATCAGTGTAATGTATAGGTTTTATATTATCTAGCTTGAATGCGAGGAAGTCTCGCAAAGGAGGATTTTTAAATGAGCATGTTCTGTTATCAATGCGAACAATCTGCAGCACCAGGCGGCTGTACTGTACAAGGTGTATGTGGTAAAACTGCACCAGTTGCTAATTTACAAGACGAATTAACTGCTGCTTTAGTTGGTTTAGCACGCGCTTTAGACGTAAAAGGCCAAACTAAAGAAGGCGTTGACTATTTAATGCGTGGTTTGTTCATGTGTGTAACAAACGTAAACTTCTCTGAAGACCGCGTTCAAGAATTCATCGACGAAGTAAACGCTTATCATGCAAAAATCGATAGCGCAGCTCAAAACTTCGATTGGGAACAATTGTGGAAAGGTGAAGAAGATATCGTATCCCTTCGTTCCACATTATTGTTAGGTATGCGTGGTATGGCTGCTTATGCATGGCATGCTGCACGCCTTGGTTTCCATGATCCAGAAGTTGATGCTTGGTTCATCAAAGGCATGGTAGAATTCGCTAAAGACCATAGCGCTGAAGAATGGTTGAACTTGTTGATGGAATTCGGCCAAATCAACTTGAAATGCATGGCTATTCTTGATAAAGCTAACACTGAAACATATGGTACTCCAGTACCAACTACAGTACCTTTGACTGTAGAACCAGGTCCTTTCATCGTTGTAACTGGTCATGACCTTCACGACTTGAACCAATTGTTGGAACAAACAGATGGTAAAGGCGTAAACATCTATACTCATGGTGAAATGTTACCTTGCCACGCTTACCCTGAATTGAAAAAACATCCTCAATTGAAAGGTAACTTCGGTACTGCATGGCAAAACCAACAAAAAGAATTCGTTGACGTTCCTGGCGCATTCTTGTTCACTACAAACTGCATTATGCCACCAAAAGAAAACTACAGAGCTAATATCTTCACTACAGATATGGTAGGTTTCGACGGCTGTGCACACGTAGAAGAAAAAGCTGATGGCACTAAAGACTTCTCCGCTGTTATTGAACGCGCAATCGAATTGGGCGGCTACAAAGAAGCTCAAGAATTCACTGGCATCAACGGTGGTCACGAAGTAACTACTGGTTTCGGTCATGGTACAGTATTGGGTATTGCTGATAAAGTAATCGACGCTGTAAAAGCTGGCGCAATCAAACACTTCTTCTTAGTTGGTGGTTGTGACGGTGCTAAAGTAGGCCGTAACTACTACACAGAATTCGTAAAACAAACTCCAGATGATACTGTAGTATTGACATTGGCTTGTGGTAAATTCCGCTTCAACGACCTTAACATCGGTGAAATCGGTGGTATCCCTCGTATCCTTGATATGGGTCAATGTAACGATGCTTACTCCGCTATTCAAGTAGCAGTAGCTTTGGCTGGTGCATTTGAATGTGACGTAAACGACTTGCCATTAACATTGGTATTGTCCTGGTACGAACAAAAAGCAGTATGTATCTTGTTAACATTGTTGGCATTGGGTATCCGCAACATCTACATCGGACCTTCCTTGCCTAAATTCTTCTCCAGCAATGTATTGAACATTTTGGTAGAAAAATTCCAATTACATCCAATTACAACTCCAGAAGCTGATATGAAAGCTATCTTGGGCTAATCGGATTAAAAACTGATAACAGCGGCCTTAATCCCCTCTCTCTTATATGATTCGGGCTGTTGCTATATAAATTAGGCTATGCCATCTTTGGATGGTATAGCCTTTTTTGTCGTAAAAATAAATACGACATATGGTGTTGTACTATGGGGATTTGCGATTATTTTCTTGGCTGAGTTATATTAATAGTTAATTAATGGAATAGAGGTATGTTTGCCAACAGTGGACAAACATACCTCTATTGTGCATATAGACAAGCCTCGATATTGATTGCTATACTATAGATAAGAATTAGATTATATCTTTATTTATATATGCATAGAGGTTCATTATGAACAGTATTTTTGATATTATCGGCCCTGTTATGATTGGCCCATCTAGTTCGCATACCGCTGGTGCAGCACGGCTTGGCAAGATGGCTCGTTGTATATTTGGGAATACGCCGAAGAAGGTTGAAATGACCTTGTATGGGTCGTTTGCAAAAACATATAAGGGGCATGGTACAGATCGTGCCTTATTAGGTGGTTTATTAGGCTTTAAAGAGGATGATAAACGCATCCGCAATGCAAAGGAACTCGCTGATGAAGCAGGTTTAGACTATACTTTCATCGAATCACCACTCGATATAGGACATCCGAATGTAGTTAAGTTTGATTTATACGGCGACCATAATCGTCATATGTCCGTTGTAGGTCGTTCGATTGGTGGTGGTCAAATCATGATCACCGAGGTTGATGGCAATGATATGTCCATTACGGGCGATGAATTTACTCTTGTTGTATTCCATGAGGATAGACCAGGTGCAATTTCTCTTATTAGTCAGGCCTTGAGTGAATCGGATATCAACATTGCGTCCATGCGCGTGTTTAGAAAGGGTAAATACAAGGACGCGGTTATGGTGATTACTACAGATTCCGTTGTAAACCCTATTACAGTACAATTTATGCGTGAATGCCCAGGCATCCAAGATGTGATGACCTTTGAGGCCCTATAGGAGGATATGATGAGTTACGAATATGAAACGATAGCTGATATTATCCGCCTTAGCGAAGAGAATAACATATCTTTTGGTGATGTGGTAATGCGCAGTGAGCTAGAACAGTATGATCGTAGTGAAAAGGAAATCGTTAAAGAAATTAAGCATCGATTAAGTATTTTTGAGGCCTCCATTCACGATGGTATGCGTCATTTACAGCGGACTCAATCCAATATGTCTGGTGGAGATGCGGCTCGTTTAATGGAACGGAAACCATTATTCATGAGTGAAACTGCTTATAAGGCGATGTCTTATGCTATTGCGGTCAACGAAGCTAATGCGAAAATGTTCAGAATTGTGGCTTGTCCAACGGCGGGTTCTTGTGGCGTTATGCCTGGCGCCATTCAGGCCGTGGCTGAGCAATACAAACTAGATAGAGATGTCTTGGTGAAAGGGTTCCTTGCCGCATCAGGCGTAGGGAATGTGGTTGCTAATCGCGCTTGTGTAGCCGGTGCGGTCGGTGGCTGTCAAGCTGAGATTGGTACAGCTGCATGTATGGCGGCAGCTGCCATTGTAGAAATGATGGGCGGTACTGCTCGTCAGGTCGGGCATGCCGTGTCATTGTGTATGAAAAATTTACTAGGCCTTGCGTGTGATCCTGTGGCAGGTCTTGTTGAGGTGCCCTGTGTGAAACGGAATGGCGTGTATGCCGTTCATGCCATTACAGCGGCTGAACTTGCTTTAGCTGGTATTGAAAGCCAAATTCCTACCGATGAGGTAATTGAGGCTATGAATAATATTGGCCGCGCTATGCCTGCAGCCCTTCGCGAAACAAGTGATGGTGGCTTAGCCGTCACTCAAACAGGTCTTGCCATAGCGGAGAAAGTTTGTTCACTATAATTACATATATACAAAAGGTTCACTATTATGAGCATAATCTGCAATGTGCTTATAGTATGTGAGCCTTTTTTCATAACCCTATTTGTAGTACAATAAAAAGATAAATAGAAGGGAGGGTAGATGTATGGAACAAGCTATACGTTTGCTGACAATTTTAGAAGAAGCGGGCTTTGAGGCTTTCATTATTGGCGGCGCTGTGCGAGATATGCTCATGCATGTAAAGCCACACGATTTTGATATCGTTACATCTGCCCGACCTGAACAGGTCATCTCTGTTTTAGGTGATGCGAATATTGAAACCACAGGCATCATAGGTAAGTCCTTCGGTGTGGTAGTGGCCATTGTAGATGGAAAACATTATGAAGTGGCTACGTATCGCAAGGAACGATATGGGGCAGATAGCCATCGCCCTGAAGAAGTCATCTATGCAGATACGCTCGAAGAAGATGTAAAACGTCGCGATTTTACCGTTAATGGTATGGCGATGAATCGCTATAAAGAGGTTATCGACCTAGTCGGTGGACGCCGAGATATTAAACATAAGGTTTTGCGCACCATCGGGAATCCAACGGAACGGTTCCAAGAGGATGCACTGCGATTATTTAGAGCTTGCCGATTCGTTGCAAAACTCGATTTTCTTCCGGATAAATCCCTATTAGAGGCCATGCCAAAAGCATTCCACCGTGTATCGGGGCTTTCACTAGAACGAGTGCGCAATGAATTAGACCGGTTATTATTGGAACCAGCGGTTGCAAAAGGGCTAGATGTACTCGTCCAATCTCGCTTGGCAGAATGTTCGTGCCGCGTCGTTGAAAATGGGGCAATTAAAGAGGTTCCTATATTGCCAGAGCTATATCATTTGGTGGGATTGCCTCAAGAAAAGGCGTTTCACGAATTTGATGGATGGTATCATACATTGGCTGTCGTTTCAGAAACGGAACCTGATTTAACCCTTCGTTGGGGCGCCCTATTACATGATGTGGCAAAGGGAATGCCTACCATTAGGCAAGTTATCAATGGACGCTACACCGACCGAGGCCATGATAATCTAGGCGCAGAGATGGCCTATGACCTATTGATTCGTCTCGGCTATAATAAGAAATTTGCTAGTCGCGTTTCGTGGATTGTTAAAAATCACATGCGCTTTCATTTCTTCGTGCAAAATGAAGAGGCAGATGAGAAAAAATGGATGCGCAAGGAAATTCGAAGTGGCGAGTTTAGAGATAGTCAAAGTATGCGGGAAGCATGGTTGCAATTGGCGAAGGTTTGTGCGGCCGACGTCCTTGGTTGTGGTAAGCCATATTCCGTTACTGATGGTACATTGGCGTTCGGGGATTGCATGGCTGATTTAAGCC
Organism: Veillonella atypica; assembly: GCF_041431435.1. Lineage (NCBI taxonomy): Bacteria > Bacillati > Bacillota > Negativicutes > Veillonellales > Veillonellaceae > Veillonella > Veillonella atypica. Next base: position 57,994 of record NZ_JAPVXV010000005.1, on the reverse strand, counting down.
TAGAAATGCCTGTACATACAAAAGATTTGAACTATGACAAGCGCGTTCTAGAAGCCTGTGGCGATAATGTAGCGAAAGGGTTACAATATTTGATGCAACAGGTGCAAAATGGTGTCGTTAACAATACACCGGATGATTTATATGAAGCGCTTATCCATAAGTTGCAGAGGTCATCGAAGTAATATATTGAGTGGGAGACCATAATGAATATTTCAGGGAATGATAATAAGCGAATTGAATATACGGTACGCGTATTACTGTGTATTGCTGTCGTATTAGTGGGGCGCTTATTCTTTTTACAAATAATAGATAAGTCTGATTTGCAGGCGAAGAACTTGAGCCAAGTGCAAGTGGATAGAAAATTACAATCTCCGCGCGGTACGATTTATGACCGCAATGGAAGACCATTGGCTATGAGTGTGGTTACAAAATCCCTATATGCGGATCCTAAGATGATTAAGCAATCGCCTAGTGAAGTTGCTGAACTTATAGCGCCATATGTGACGATGTCAAAAGCGGACATTGTGAAATCATTACAAGAGGATACTGCGTTCGTATGGATTGACCGTATGATGGAACCAGAAAAGTCGAAAGCGGTAGCCCAATTGATTGAGGATAAAAATTTAGAAGGTCTTAATTTTGTAGAAGAGTCTAAACGATATTATCCTAATGGTAATTTGGCCGCACAAGTGCTCGGCTTTGTCGGTACCGATGATAAAGGCCTTGAGGGTCTTGAAATGGTGCTAGATGATGAATTGAAGGGCGGTATCCAAAAGGAACTAGTTGCAACAGATAGAAAGGGGAATGCCATCTTTGGCTCCGTACTATCTAAATATTTACCTGATAAGGGTAAGAGTGTGACACTAACGATTGATGCAAGTATTCAATTTATAGCAGAACGTGCTCTTGATAAAGCCATGGAAGATACAGGCGCTAAACATGCTAGCGTTATTGTTATGGATCCTAAAACGGGTGAAATCTTGGCGATGGCGAACCGCCCAACCTATGACCCAAATCATTATAGTCAAGGTTCAGAGGAAGATTTTAAGAATATTGCAGTAACAAATTTGTATGAACCAGGTTCTACATTTAAGCCGATTATTGCATCTGCTGCATTGGCATCAGGTAAATGGAAACTAGACCAAGTGTATAACGACAAAGGTTCCTTTGCGGCCAATGGACATGTTATGCAAAACTGGAATGGTGAAGGCTATGGTCCTGTTCGATTGATCGATATTTTGAAGTTCTCCATCAATACAGGTATGGCAGAAATTGGTACCACTACAGGCGCGGATATATTATCTAAATATGTTCGTAACTATGGATTTGGTTCTAAAACAGGTATTGAATTGCCTGGTGAAGGTGATGGTATCTTATATAATCCTGATGATATGAGTAAGCTTGATGTAGCAACCATGTCCATCGGTCAAGGTATTGCGGTAACACCATTGCAAATGGTCCGTGCTTTTGGCGCTATAGCTAATGGTGGTAGCATGATGAAACCACATATTGTTAAATCTTACAGCAATATAAAAGGTGAGGTAACTAGTACTACTGACCCTGAAGTTGTGGGGCAACCAATACCAGAAGAAACGGCTAAAACGATTGCGGATATTCTTGAAAAAGAAGTATCTGAAGGTGGCGGTACTAAAGCGATGGTTGAAGGCTATCACTTTGGAGGCAAAACAGGGACTGCTGAAAAGTTAGACACCAAAAATGGCGGCTATTTAGCAGGACGTTATATCGCATCCTTTATAGGCTTTGGTCCGGTAGAAGATCCTAAATTTGTTGTTCTTGTTGCCATCGATGATCATAAAAAAGGTTCTATCTATGGTGGTCAAATTGCGGCCCCAGTATTTAAGAATATCGTGTCTCAATTAGTGCGGTATTACCAAATGTCACCTTCCGTTAAGGATGGCGCTACTGTAGCGGCTGTACCAGCGGCCAAACTTCCAGCAGTAAAACCTAATGGTGATGGCAGTGTAGTATTGCCAGACTTTAGAGGCTATACATTTGGAGAGGTACGTGATTGGTTGCATACTGCGGGGTTATATTTTAAACCAGATGGTACTGGTAAGGCGATTTCACAGGAACAATTACCGGGAACCGTAGTATCTCCTGGTACACCTATTGTGGTTCAATTTAGTCATTAGTCGCAGGATAGGTAACTGCAACTATAGACAAAACGTTATATAATAGAATAAGAGAAAACTAAAGGTGCCTCTATAGGCACCTTTTTACATGAATTTATATGAAGTTTATCCTTGAGATAATGAATGGAGATATACATGATAGAATTACGTGGTAAAGCGGTGGCTGATGCACATAAAGAGATTTTACAAGAGAAGATGACCGGTCTAGAGTCCGGTACAATTACAATGGCTGTATTGCTCGTTGGTGATGATCATGGCGCTAACATGTACGCGGACTTCATGGAAAAAACGGCCAAAAATTTTGGCTATGGTTTCGTGCGTAAGCAACTACCAAGTACAGCTACGCATCAAGAGGTATACGATGCATTGATGGCTTTGAATAATGATGATGCGGTGCATGGCATATTGCCACTCATGCCGATGCCAAAACAAATTGATACAGAGCAATTAATCGATGCATTGAATCCTAAGAAGGACATCGATGGTCTTACTACCTATAACATCGGTCTTGTTACAGCTGGTAAAGGTGGTTTTGCACCTTGTACTGCGAAGGCATGCCTAGCAATCTTGGATCATTATGGTATTCCTTTAGAAGGTAAACATGTGGTCGTTGTTGGTCGTAGCCAAGTGATTGGCAAACCGGTAGCGTTGATGGTGCTTGAACGTCATGCTACGGTTTCTATTTGCCATTCTCGTACGGCCGATTTAGCACATCATATACAACAAGCTGATATCGTGATTGCTGCTGCGGGCCGAGCACATATGATTACAGCTAACATGGTGAAAGCTGGCGCTGTTGTTATCGATGTAGGCATTAATGAATTAGACGGAAAAACAGTAGGGGATGTTGATTATGATGCGGTGAGCACGGTAGCTTCGGCTATCACACCTGTACCAGGTGGTGTGGGCTCTGTTACGACTACGATGATGTTAGAAGCTGTTTATGAGGCGTACCATGCACGAAATGTCAATCGCTGAGGGTATATTAGATATTGCCTTAGAGACCATGAAAAACAATGATGCGTCTATCGTTCATTCTGTGCAACTCGATTTGGGGTTGATGAGTGGTGTAGAACCTGATGCACTCTTATTCTGCTGGGATGCCGTTACAAAGAATACGCCGGCAGAGCATTCAAAAATCGATATTCATACGATTCCTATTAAAGGACAATGCTTAGATTGTGATACGATATTTGATGTACAAGATTACAAATTCATCTGTCCTCATTGTGAAAGCCATTTTGTAAATACTATAGGTGGTCGCGAATTACAAGTGACATCTATTGATATAGATTGAGGTATATATGCAAGTAGAAGTAAAAACAAATGTGTTGGCGAAAAATGATGCCATTGCATCATCGTTACAACAAGTATTTAAAGAAAAAAATATATTTGTCTTTAATCTAATGGGCTCTCCAGGGGCCGGAAAGACCTCTTTGCTAGAAGCAACACTTCAAGATTTAGTTAAAGACTATAAATTAGCTGTTATCGAAGGTGATTTGTTTACATCTAAGGATGCAGAACGTATTCATGCCCTAGGTGTGCCTGTTATACAAATTAATACCGTTGGGGGTTGCCATTTAGATGCTAATATGATTCAAGATGCTATAACTGATTTAGATCTTGATGAACTCGATATGATTATTATCGAGAACGTAGGTAATCTAGTATGCCCTGCTGAGTTCGATATTGGTGAGGCGATGAAGGTTACCGTTTTATCTGTTACAGAAGGTGAAGATAAGCCTTTGAAATATCCTCTTATTTTTAAGGAATCAAAAGCTATATTGCTCAATAAAATTGACTTATTGCCATATGTGCCATTCGATAAAGATAAAGCCATTAAAGATATTCGTAATTTAAATCCTCAAGGCTATATATTTGAAATTAGCTGTACTGCTAAGGATGGATTGGCGCCTTGGTTAACATGGATTAGAGAACAAATGGAGAAACGTTAATGAAACATATGTTATCTCGTACTGCATTGACGATGGCAGTATTAAGTGCTTTAGGAACCGCATCGGTGGGGGCCGTTGATGCAGGACCAACAATACCGGAAGTAAAAAATGCAGTAGCTGTTGTGAAAGCTCCTGCTACTGATGAATCTTCGAAAACAGGTTGGTTAGCAGAACAGTTGGCTGTCACTGCTTTTGGTGACTCCTTACAGTATTGGCAAGCTGCTAGTGAAAATGATGGTGTTATGCCACAAGATTCAAAAAATAATCTAGCAGATATCGGACGTTCTTATACGTCTAATAATTTACAAGCGCTTGGTGATGAGGATGACTATAGTCTGGCTCAAAAGCCTGAGTCTGAAGATGGTACAAGTATTGGACCGGTTTATCGCGTTGGTGATGTGTATGTACCTAGTCCATCTGCTCAAAAGACGGTGAAGGGTGTATTCACAACGTATCATGAAAAAGATATAGATATAACTGTGTATACAGGCCCAGATAAATCGCGTTTAGTAGATAATCAGTTGCGTGGACAAGGTGCGACCTATTTACTCCCTGTTGGTACTATTACTAATCTTCATACTACTGATAAAGGATTGGTTACAATTCGTGATATCGGCGTAGGCAGTTCTCGTATGGAAATGATTTTCTCCTATGGTAGCCCCAATGCGATGTGGCGAAATCAGACTGATGAGTCATATATCTTCTTATATGAAGGGCATTCCGAAAATTCATGGTCAGAAAAAAAGGAATTTTCTTCTTCCGTAGCGAATACAAATAATAATAGCCAATTACCAGAAACTATTCAAAATGGAAAGTTCTATGTGGCTTTCACCATTAAAAATAATACGGTAGAGGCTGTTGATATTTTGGATGGTCAAGTATGGTCTCGATTTGGGTTGCCTAAGGCGCGTATGTATTCCTTCCATGCCGGTCAGTTGACTGAGGATGACTTTGTACTACGCGGATTGCATTTGAATCAGCATTTTGTAAATGATGCAAATGGTGAATGGCGTACACAGGGAATGCTGTTTGGGTCTACGTTCATAGGCTATAATGAATATGGTGTTAGTGTTGACGGTAATTCGCTTATTAATCGCGTTTTATTAAATGTCTACACACCAACACGTCGTGGTATCGCTATGGGTGATACTAAATATTTATTGCTCTTTGTATATGGTATGCCGACACGTATTGCTGAATCTACAACTAGTACGGGAACGGCTACGGTATATGAATATAAAAATCCAAGGTCGAATAATTCCTATTTGCAGTTCGCCTTAGATGATAAAAATCAATATATCAAATCAGTGATGTTGTCTGACAGACCTGTTAAATAGGTCATCTTATGTGAGGAGGCAAGGATATGGTTACTGTACAAGATGTGAAAGAACGGTGGGAACAAATTCAAAATAATGATGAACGCATATTGTTTATCGTTGGTGGTCCTGGTTCTGGTAAAAGTTTATTGATTCGTGAATTATCTGAACAAAAAGGGTGGAAGTACTTAGAGGCAAAACAACTTATTGAAGAAGAGTTTTTGTTAGTACCTCGTGATGAAAGACCACAACTTGCAGAAGAAGTAATTCGTCGTGCATTAAGTCGCAGTGATACAGAAGTTGTTCTTATCGATGGTATTAATGTATTGTTTGCACCGATATTAAATTTAAATCCTCTTGAACTATTAAAGACTATTAGTAAAACATATCCGATTGTTGTAGGTTGGCGTGGTCATCTCGAAGGTGATCAATTGTACTTAGAACACAATAATGATCCAAAACATGCGGTAGTGACAATCACTAAACCTGAGCGTGTTATGGTTATTGATTAATTAGCGTTACATTAATTAATGAGGGCATTATATATTGCCATGCATTGTGACCACATTTTGAAAGAAGGTGAATGACATGGAACAATATGTAATAGCCCTCATTTTAGGTGTTATAGAAGGTATAACAGAATGTATTCCTGTATCGAGTACAGGTCATATGATTATTATTGGGCATATGCTCAATTTTGAAGGCACACATGCTGATGTATTTGAAGTGTTTATTCAGATAGGTGCCATCCTTGCTATTTATACACATTATAGACGTACATTTAACGGCTTTTTAAAACGGAAAAATTGGATAAAAACACGCGGCGTATCTTTGCTACATATTAGTGCGGGCATGTTACCCGTATTAATGGCTGGATATCTTTTGCAATACATTATAAAAGAGTATTTATTTGGACCAATTCCCGTTATAATAGGCCTTATTATAGGTGCTATATTTATGATTTATGCGGAAAAAAGAACAGTATCTGGACGATTGGTGGATTCTGTAAATAATTTGACTATATATCAATGCTTTCAAATAGGTCTATATCAAATGCTTTGTCTATGGCCTGGATTTTCGCGCTCTGGTGCAACCATTGCAGGGGGGATGCTTATCGGCTGTACACGGAGGGCCGCAGCTGATTTTTCGTTTATCATGGCTGTGCCTGTTATGATTATCGTGTGTGTGTATGATTTAGTGCGTGTCATACATGCATTGGGATTAAATGATATCATTATGTTTATCATTGGCACCGTCGTATCATATATTAGTGGGATATATAACGGTAAAAGGCTTTTTGTGGTATCTAAATAGATCCTCGTTGGCGTCGTTTGGATATTATCGAATTATAGTTGCTATTCTAGCAATAATCTATTTATATATGTGAGTTTAGATGTGAGTTCCTATGAGGCAAAAATGAAGTTGGAAAAATTCTAAAAAAATACTTGCGTCAGAAAAACTTTCATGATATATTGATATAGCACTAAGGGTGACTGCGAAGAACGAACGAAATTTTCAAAAAAGTTTTAAAAGGTTCTTGACACTTAGTGTGTCAGATGATACAATACATCTTGTCGTAATGATGCTGGCGTAGCTCAATAGGTAGAGCAGCTGACTTGTAATCAGCAGGTTGTGGGTTCAATTCCTATCGCCAGCTCCATTTTATTTATGGAGGGATTCCCGAGCGGCCAAAGGGAGCAGACTGTAAATCTGCCGTCTTCGACTTCGAAGGTTCGAATCCTTCTCCCTCCACCATTTATAGCGGGGTGGAGCAGTTGGTAGCTCGTCGGGCTCATAACCCGAAGGTCGCAGGTTCAAGTCCTGTCCCCGCAACCATAATTTCACAGTGAAGTGAACGTTCATTGTGCTGGTGTAGCTCAGTCGGCAGAGCGTATCCTTGGTAAGGATAAGGTCACCGGTTCAATCCCGGTCACTAGCTCCATACATGGCGGCATAGCTCAGTTGGCTAGAGCAATCGGTTCATACCCGGTGTGTCCGCGGTTCAAATCCGTGTGCCGCCACCATTAAACCTCACATTGGTGGGGATTTTTTTGTATCTACTATAAAAATATAATTATAACTAATTACATCCCTCGAAATAGGATGTAATTTTTTGTTTATTGACATTTGTGTATTATGGTATAATAATCTGTAGGAATGTATATTCCGTTGATTAAATTAGGTTATTATATTATAGTAATACTATAAAAGTATTTTGTTTTTGTGAAGGAGGATATAATCCTAATGGCAAAAGAAAAATTTGAACGTACGAAACCGCATGTTAACATTGGTACTATCGGTCACGTTGACCATGGTAAAACTACTTTGACTGCTGCAATCACTAAAGTATTGGCTGAAAAAGGCCAAGCTGATTTCCAAGATTACAGCATGATCGATAAAGCTCCAGAAGAACGTGAACGTGGTATCACAATCAACACTGCACACGTTGAATACGAAACTGAAAACCGTCACTATGCACACGTTGACTGCCCAGGCCATGCTGACTATGTTAAAAACATGATCACTGGTGCGGCTCAAATGGACGGCGCTATCTTGGTATGTTCCGCAGCTGACGGCCCTATGCCTCAAACTCGCGAACACATCTTGTTGGCTCGCCAAGTTGGTGTTCCTGCAATCGTAGTATTCTTGAACAAAGCTGACATGGTTGACGACGAAGAATTGATCGAATTAGTAGAAATGGAAGTTCGTGAACTTCTTTCCTCCTACGAATTCCCTGGCGACGAAGTACCTATCATTGTAGGTTCCGCTTTGAAAGCTTTGGAAGGCGACGCTCAATATGTAGCTAAAATCGACGAATTGATGGCAGCTGTAGATTCCTACATCCCAACACCAGTTCGTGATACTGACAAACCTTTCTTGATGCCTGTGGAAGACGTATTCACAATCACTGGTCGTGGTACAGTAGCAACTGGCCGTGTTGAACGTGGTCAAGTAAATGTAGGCGACACAGTAGAAGTTGTAGGCTTGAAAGAAAAAGCTGAACAATACGTTGTAACTGGTCTTGAAATGTTCCGCAAAACTTTGGACTCTGCAGTAGCAGGCGACAACGTTGGTGCATTGCTTCGTGGTGTTGACCGTAAAGACATCGAACGTGGTCAAGTATTGGCTAAACCAGGTTCCATCAACCCACACACAAAATTCAAAGCAGAAGTATACGTATTGACTAAAGAAGAAGGTGGCCGTCATACTCCATTCTTCTCCAACTACCGTCCACAATTCTACTTCCGTACAACAGACGTAACAGGTGTTGTAAACCTTCCTGAAGGTGTAGAAATGTGTATGCCTGGCGATAACGTAACAATGAATATCGAATTGATTACTCCAATCGCTATCGAAGAAGGTCTTCGTTTCGCGATCCGCGAAGGTGGCCATACAGTAGGCGCTGGCGTTGTAACTGAAATCGAAGGTTAATTAGTAGCCTTTGTAATAAATAGGACTCCGTAAGGGGTCCTATTTTTGTGTAAAGTTCTAGACAAGGAACGCCATTTTTTGTTATACTATTTCTGTCAGGTACATGTGCCTGGCTTTTTTGAGTTGCTTAAAATCTTGACATTGCTAGACACATATGATACTATTCATTAGTATGTAGTCGAGCGTTTTCGAGTACAAGAGACTTATTAGTAAATATAAAGCGAGGTGTGTCCGGATGCGTAATGCCATTACTTTAGCTTGCACAGATTGCAAACAACGTAATTACCAAACGAACAAGAATAAGAAAAACAATCCTGATCGTATTGAAATGATGAAATATTGCAAATTCTGCGGTAAACATACATTACACCGTGAAACGAAATAATTCTTATCATTCATTACCTGTTGATTTGAGGATGTGAACAAATGGCAAAGTCTAACTCAGCAGTACAACAACGTGGCGGATTTGGTAAATTCTTCCGCGGCGTAAAGGCTGAACTGAAAAAAGTAGTCTGGCCAACAAGAAAAGAGCTCATCAATTACACAATTGTAGTATTTTTGGTAACTATATTTATCGCTTTACTCATTTATGTATTTGATGCGATTTTTGCTCAACTTATTAATATGTTGTTGCGGATTGTTGGATAGGGGGCCATTACATGGAAGCAGATAAGAAGTGGTATGTAATTCATACCTATTCAGGCTACGAAAATAAAGTTAAAACCACTTTAGAACTTAAGGTTCAATCTATGGGCTTACAAGATGTTATTAGTCGAATTCTAGTACCTCTTGAAGATGAAATAGATGAAAAAGATGGGGTTAAAAAAGTAGTAAAACGTAAAATATTTCCTGGGTACGTATTGGTTGAAATGGAAGTTAACGACCGTTCTTGGTATGTTGTGCGCAACACACCAGGTGTAACAGGTTTCGTTGGCTCTGCCACTAAACCAGTTCCACTTTCTGATTCCGAAGTAGAACATATACTTAAGTCTCAGGGCTTGGATAAGAAACCAACAATCAACGTCGATGTAGAGGTTGGTGAAACGGTACGCATTACATCCGGTGCCTTTGAAGATAGACTAGGTGTTATTACCGAAATTAACCCTGAAAAAGGAACATTGAAACTTAATGTAGAAATGTTCAATCGAGATACAGAGGTAGAGGTAGAGTTTTCTCAAGTTGAAAAAGCTCTTTAATATATAAATATAACTCTAAAAGAGCAATCGATTTTGGTTGCAGTGGGAGGATGTTTATCCGTTACCACCACAGTAGAATCATAGGAGGTTTAATTACCCATGGCTAAGAAATTAGTTAAACAAGTAAAACTACAAATTGAAGCCGCTAAAGCTACTCCAGCACCACCAGTTGGTCCTGCATTAGGTCAAGCAGGCGTTAACATCGTTGCTTTCACAAAAGAATTCAACGAACGTACTGCTAAACAAGCTGGCTTGATTATTCCAGTAGTTATTAACGTATATGAAGATCGTAGCTTCGACTTCATCACTAAGACACCACCAGCTGCAGTATTGTTGAAAAAAGCTGCAGGTATCCCAAAAGGTTCTGGTGTACCTAATCGTGATAAAGTAGCTAAAGTAGGTCGCGATAAAGTTCGTGAAATTGCTGAATTGAAAATGCCTGACTTGAATGCTAATACCGTAGAACAAGGTATGCGCATGGTAGAAGGTACTGCTCGCAGCATGGGCATTGAAATCGTTGACTAATAAGCGTACGACTTGCGCATAAGCGCAAATCGGTGGGAGGGAATTCCCGTTTGACCACATAAGGAGGATATTATAATGGCAAAAGTAGGTAAGAAATACGCTGAAGCAGTAAAACTTATTGAAGCTGGTAAGTTCTATGAACCAGTTGAAGCAATTGAGTTAGTTAAGAAAACTGCAACTGCAAATTTCGATGAAACAGTTGAAATCGCTTTCAACTTGAATGTCGACCCTAAATACGCTGATCAACAAGTTCGTGGTGCAGTAGTATTGCCTCATGGTACTGGCAAAACTAAACGCGTTCTTGTGTTCGCTAAAGGCGACAACATTAAAGCAGCTGAAGAAGCTGGCGCAGATTTCGTAGGTTCTGAAGAGTTAGTAGCTAAAATCCAAGGTGGTTGGAGCGACTTCGACGTAGTAGTTGCTACACCAGACATGATGGGTCAAGTTGGCCGTCTTGGTAAAATCTTGGGTCCTAAAGGCTTGATGCCAAACCCTAAAGTTGGTACTGTAACTCCAGACGTTGCTCGTGCAGTAAACGAAATTAAAGCTGGTAAAATCGAATACCGTACTGATAAAGCAGGTATCATTTCTTGCTCCATCGGTAAAGCTTCTTTCGATGATGAAAAATTACTTGACAATTACCGTACAATCGTTGATACTATTATCAAGGCTAAACCTGTAGCAGCTAAAGGTCAATACATTAAATCTGTAACCTTGTCCGCTACAATGGGCCCTGGTGTGCCTTTGAACGTGTTCAAATTGAGCAACGTAACTAAAGAGCAATAATCACATATGTCTCTTAGCTGTAGACGGCTGGTATGTATAATGGATGTAAATCCGCCCGCTGAGGCTGACACTAGAACAACCTAGGACTAGTTACGACCTCATCGCGTGCGATGAGGTCGTTTTTACGCTAAGATAGTACATAGAGCACCACAAAATCTATAAGGAGGTAATCTAATGGCTGTCACTGAATCAAAAAAAGCAATCGTTGCTCAAATGAAAGAAACTCTTTCTGAAGCAAAAGGTGCTGTATTGATTGGTTACTCTGGTTTGACTGTTGCGCAAGCAACTGATCTTCGTCGCAAAATGTTGGCTGAAGGTGTTGAATACAAAGTAATCAAAAATACTTTGACTCGCATTGCTGCAAACGAATTGAATCTTGAAGGTTTCTCTGAGCATTTAGAAGGTCCAACTGCATTGGCTACTTCTAAAGAAGATGCTGTTGCACCTGCTCGTGTAATCGAACAATTCATCAAAGCTACAGAACAAGAAGTTGTTACTGTAAAAGCTGGTATCGTTGAAGGCGAAGTTATGGACGCTGCAGGCGTTAAAGCAATCGCAAGCCTTCCAAACCGCGAAGGTATGCTTTCCATGTTGCTTTCCGTATTGCAAGCACCTGTTCGCAATGTTGCATACGCTGTCAAAGCTGTTGCAGACGCTCAACCAGCAGAAGCTGCAGAATAATAATTTCTGTGAATTATTCATTGGTCGCTTAAGACCGATACAATAAACTATTTTATGGAGGAAAACTAAAATGGCATTGAACATTGAAAACATCGTTGCTGAATTAAAAGAAGCAACTATTCTTGAACTTAATGATCTTGTAAAAGCAATTGAAGAAGAATTTGGCGTAACTGCAGCAGCTCCTGTAGCTGTAGCAGCTGCAGGTGGTGCTGACGGCGGCGCTGCTAAAGATTCCTTCGACGTAATCTTGAAAGAAGCTGGCGCATCCAAAATCAACGTAATCAAAGTTGTTCGTGAAGCAACTGGTCTTGGCTTGAAAGAAGCTAAAGCTATCGTTGACGGCGCTCCTGCACCTGTAAAAGAAGGCGTAGCTACTGAAGCAGCTGAAGCTTTAAAAGCTCAATTGGAAGAAGCTGGCGCAACTGTAGAATTGAAATAATTCTAGCCATATTAAAAGGCGTACCTAAAGGTACGCCTTTTTTGCGTTCTGATTACTGTGAAACGACTCTGTATGAACTTGATATTAAAAAGCGTGCCCCGAAGGACACGCTCTATTAAAATGAAATACTATCTTGTACTTTATATATGGTAGCTCCATTAGTTTTGCCCAATGGTTTTGTAATGACAGCTGCAGGTGAACTTTCAAAGTCTTTTATATTCCGATTAGGTACGATAACAATAGCATTTAACTCGTTTGGAAGTTGATCTAAAAACTCATCTTTGGTAATGGTAGGCATAATATTTCTGGCCTTAGCCCAGCGTTCGTCATCAGTCTTATTTAAATATACTTGTGTTGGTATATGTTTTGTATAATACACAACCGAAGTATAATATCCACCATATACGAAAACAGGTTGATTCGTATTTTCTATATAAGATGTAAACTGAATACCAGATTGACTCGTTAATATGGGCGTCACAGAAATGGTAGTGGCTGAGTATAGGGCTAGTATTGGAAGCAAAAATAGCAATGTGAGTTGTGAATATGTTCGTATGTAATGTCTAGCTATTTTAAAAATCAGAGCGCCTATGCTAACTATAATCATATACTCTAAGATATAGTCGCTAGCACTGACGGCTACGCCAATACCTAGAATGCATGTATATATGCCAAATGGTAGTGTTACTAAAAAAGTACAATATTTAGATAGATTAGGGTTAAACAGTAAATTGATAATTGCCTCACTACCCCATATGATACATGGAATAATCGCGGGTAGTGTATAGGTTAAATACTTGGTTGCTACAATAGAATAAAATAGTAATATAATAACAAACCATATCCCGCCAAGTAGGTTGAATGATTCCTTCCAGTTCAGTTTCCGCAATTGATATATAACCACTGGTGTCCATGGCAATAAAGCAAGCGGCGTAATTATTAGATAGTAGTACCACACGTCGAATTTAGGGTGTTCGGATACGAGGGCACGACCTACATTTTGTAGACCAAGAAATCCACTAATAAAATCTTGGCCGTGAATAGAATACATTGCTATGTACCATGGACTAGCAATGGCGAAAAATAATACAATGCCTAGCGGTGTAAACGCAATCTTTAAGTTTCTTAGTAAACTTACCTCATCCTTATTGGCCTTACTATATTTTTGAAGGACCATAAACACTAATAATATGAGTCCTGGTAATAGTAATCCGATGGGTCCTTTTGTTAAGACTGCAAAGGCTGCTGCTATATAGGCTTTCATCATCGACGTCTTATCATTGTTTGTAAAAGCTAGGTAAGCATAACCAAATATGGCAAGACTAAAGAAAAATAAAAAGCCATCTGTTATAACCGCATGTGATATATACCAAAATTGTAAGGTGCTCATCAAGAGGATGGCACTGGTTACTGCGACTGGGACGGACTGTTTGATACGGTATACCATGTGATACATGAGCGATACACTGGCCCCTGCAATTAATGTGTTGGGGATGCGTGATACAAAATCTGATATACCGAACAATTTATAGCAAATCATAAGTGCCCAATATGTTAATGGTGGTTTATCATACCATACATGGTCGTAAATCATAGGTGAAATCCATGAATTGTGAGTTAACATGGTTATGGCACTTAATACATAGTTAGATTCTACTGGATCGGTAATCGGTATATAGGCATTATAAAAACCATAGCTTATGACTGTAATTAAAAACAGCGCTATGATTCGTGTTCGATGACTTATGTTAATTTTAAACACTCCTTTATGTTAATAGTATATGCTTATATTTTACTATACTTTGCAATGTTCAGATATGTCATGAGAGAAATTATATAGAATATTGTTTTTATGGAATACCTTAAATGACTTTTGTGTATACAAAATACATGTTATAATAAAGTCAAAAGAAAGACCATTTTATACAATGTAATTTGAATGATATACACATTCAGTGGAAAGAAGGATAGCAATGAGAAAAGAACATGATTTCCTAGGTGAATTAGAAGTAGCTGATGAGTTATATTATGGTGTACAAACGATTCGTGCGTTAGAAAACTTTCACATTACAGGAAAACATTTAGACCAAGATTTTATTAAAGCTTTAGCAATGGTAAAAAAGGCCTCCGCTTTGGCCAATATGAAAACAGGTCGCCTCAATGTATCTATTGGTAAAGCCATTGTTCAAGCCGCAGATGAAGTTATCGCCGGCGAATTCGCAGATCAATTTCCAGTCGACCCAATTCAAGGTGGTGCAGGTACTTCTGTGAATATGAACATGAATGAAGTATTAGCAAACCGCGCTTGTGAAATTTTGGGTCATCCAAAAGGATCGTATGATATTGTAAGTCCTAATAACCATTGTAATATGGCGCAATCTACCAATGATGCATTTCCAACGGCTATTAAGGTTTGTGCGATTTTGAAATCTAAACCTTTGCTTGAAGCGTTGCAACGCCTTGTGGATGAACTTGAGAAAAAGGCTGATGAGTATAGCGAAATTTTAAAAATGGGGCGCACTCATTTACAAGATGCGGTGCCTATTACATTAGGTCAAGAAATGGGTGCTTATGCATCAGGTGTTCGCCGTGGTATTAGACGTATTAAATCTGCTGTTGAAGGAGCACATGTTATCAATATGGGGGCTACTGCCGTTGGTACAGGCCTTAATGCAGAACCAAATTACATTCATGACGTAGCATACGAACTTAGCGAAGTCGTAGGCGAACCATTCTATACTGCAGATAACTTGATTGATGCTACGAACAACACGGATATCTTTGCTGATATCTCTAGTGGTTTGAAGGTTACGGCTCTTGTATTGATTAAAATGGCCAACGATTTCCGTTTGATGGCATCTGGCCCTCGTTGTGGTATCGGGGAATTGAAATTACCTGCTCGTCAACCTGGTTCTTCCATTATGCCTGGTAAGGTGAACCCAGTTATCGCCGAAGTATTGAATCAAGTATGTTATCAAGTTATCGGTAACGATCTTACCATTTCTTTGGCTGTAGAAAATGGTCAATTTGAATTGAACGTAATGGAACCTGTATTGGCTTACAATTTGTTCAATAATCTTTGCTACCTTAAAAATGGTGTTAACACATTCGTTGATAAATTGCTTATCGATCTTGAAGTAGACCGTGAACAATGCGAATACTGGTTGAACCGTTCTGTTGGTATCGTAACTGCATTGTTGCCTCACCTTGGTTATGAAACCGCTTCTGCACTTGCAAAAGAAGCCTACACATCTGGTCGTGCTATTCGCGATATTATCCTAGAAAAAGGTTTATTGACCGAGGATGAAATCAATCATATTCTTTCTCCTAAAGAAATGACACGCCCTGGTATTGCCGCTGCTGATTTGTTAAAACACAAAGGAAATTAATTTTTATTAATGAACTTTGTCATATAATGTGAATAATACGTGAAAATGTGAAAGCTGTCAGCCTTTTGGTTGACAGCTTTTTTATATGATGATAGAATTATAAATTGCAAAAGTAGCATTTTCTACTTTTCCATGTAGAAGCTATAACTTACGTATTAAGGGTTTTCTTCCAAGGTTGTGCTTGGATAATGAACAGAGCAAGGTTATTTTTTAAATAAAAAAGGGCCTTGCTTATTTGGCGTTATTAAAGCAGGAAAACTGAGACCTGTAAGATGTCTTTTCTATGCCGTTATAGAAATATGGTGGACCAGTGTATTTGAAGGAGGGAAAGCACATATGTTCAAACCTGAACAGGTAGGCAAACGGACTCGTTATACATATGCAAAAATTAACGAAGTTATTAAGATGCCGCATTTGTTGGACATTCAGCGTAAATCGTACGAATGGTTCTTGGAGAGCGGTTTACAAAATATTTTCAACGATATTTCTCCGATTAAAGACAATTCAGGTAATTTAGTACTTTCTTTTGAAGGTTTTAGCTTAGGTGAGCCTAAGTATGATATTAATGAGTGCAAAAATCGTGATGCTACATACGCAGCACCACTTCGTGTAAATATCCGTTTAGTTAATAATGATCCTGAAAATATGGACATTAAAGAACAAGAAGTATTTATGGGTGATTTCCCATTGATGACGGATACAGGCACTTTCATTATCAATGGTGCAGAACGTGTTATCGTATCTCAATTAGTACGTTCCCCTGGCGTTTACTATGGTAAAGAAATCGATACCATGGGTAACCGTTTGTATGAATCCACAGTTATCCCAAATCGCGGTGCTTGGATTGAATTAGAAACAGATGCTAGCGAAGTTGTAGCCGTTCGTATCGACCGTAACCGTAAATTACCAGCTACTGTGCTTGTTCGTGCATTAGGTTGGGATACTAATGAAAGTATTCTTGATCTTTTCTGGAACGGTCAAACAGATGAAGATGGTTTACCAGTATATGATGAACGCATTGTTCGTACATTGGAAAAAGATACAACTCAATCTGCTGATGAAGCATTGGTAGAAATCTATAAAAAATTACGTCCAGGTGAACCTCCTACTGTAGAATCTGCTCGTAATTTATTCGATAATTTATTCTTCGATGCTCGCCGTTATGATTTAGCGCGCGTAGGTCGTTATAAATTAAATAAAAAACTAGGATGGCGTCAACGTATGTTGGGTCAAACATTGGCACAACCAATTGTTGATACTGAAACAGGTGAAATCATCCTTGATGCAGGCGTACAAGTTGGGGAAGAACAACTTGATATCGTTGCTAAGAGCGGTGTATTTAGCGGCGAAGGTTTTGCTGAATTCTATATCACTAATCCAGATGGTGTAGTATCCAAAATCATTTGCAACAACTGCAACTTAGAATTTAACCATCGTACAGTTACAAGAGAAGATATGATTGCTAATATCTCTTACCTCTTGAACTTGATGGATGGTGCCGGTCATACAGATGATATCGACCATTTGGGTAACCGTCGTCTTCGTTGCGTAGGTGAATTGTTACAAAATCAATTCCGTATTGGCTTGACTCGTATGGAACGTGTTGTACGTGAACGCATGACAATTCAAGAAATTGAATCCATTACGCCTCAAGCGTTGATTAATATTCGTCCTGTTGTAGCAGCGATTAAAGAATTCTTTGGTTCTTCTCAGTTGTCTCAATTTATGGACCAAACAAACCCATTAGCAGAATTGACACATAAACGTCGTCTATCTGCCCTTGGACCTGGCGGTTTATCTCGTGAACGTGCAGGTTTCGAAGTTCGTGACGTGCATCACTCTCACTATGGCCGTATGTGTCCTATTGAAACACCAGAAGGTCCTAACATCGGTTTGATTAACTCCTTATCTAACTATGCGAAGGTTAATGAATTCGGTTTCATCGAGGCTCCATACCGTAAGGTTGAAAAAATTTACGGCGAAGGTGCTGACGCGGATAAGGTTGTAAAAGTACGCGTATCTGAAAGCGTTGCTTATATGACTGCCGATGAAGAAGAAGGCATGACAATTGCCCAAGCGAACTCCCCTCTTGATGCAGACGGTTGTTTTGCTAATGACCATGTAGCATGTCGTCGTGGTCATGACGTATTAGAAGTAACACCTGATAAGGTTGATTACATGGACGTTAGTCCAAAAGAAGTTGTATCCATCGGTACAGCTATGATTCCATTCCTTGAAAACGATGATGCGAACCGTGCCTTGATGGGTGCGAACATGCAACGTCAAGCGGTGCCTTTGCTCCGTGCTCAAGCACCTTTAGTTGGTACAGGTATGGAATATACAGCGGCTACTGACTCTGGTGTTTGCGTATTGGCACGCGAAGCTGGTAAAGTCGTACGTTGCTGGGGTAATGAAATCCACGTTCTTCGCGATAGCGATGGTCGTGTTGATACATACCGTTTGAATAAATTCCTTCGTTCTAACCAATCCACCTGCTTTAACCAAAAACCAATCGTTAATCGTGGTGACCATGTTGTAAAAGGCCAAGTATTGGCTGATGGTCCTGCTACTGATGGTGGTGAATTGGCTCTTGGCTTTAATGTTCTTGTAGCGTTCATGCCTTGGGAAGGTTATAACTACGAAGATGCTATCTTGCTTAGTGAAGAACTTTGCAAAGAAGATATCTATACATCCATTCATATTGAAGAATACGAATGTGATGCGCGTGACACTAAACTAGGTGCCGAAGAAATCACTCGTGAATTGCCTAATACTGGTGATGATACACTTAAAAACCTAGATGAAGATGGTATCATCTGTATCGGTGCAGAAGTACATCCTGGTGATATCCTCGTGGGTAAAGCTACACCAAAAGGCGAAACTGAATTAACACCAGAAGAACGTTTGTTACGTGCTATTTTTGGTGATAAAGAACGCGAAGTTCGAGATACATCCCTCCGTGTGCCTCATGGTGAATGTGGTAAGGTTGTAGACGTTAAAGTGTTCACTCGTGAAAATGGTGATGAGTTACAACCAGGTGTAAACAAACTTGTTCGCGTTTACATCGCTCAAAAACGTAAAATCCACGAAGGCGATAAAATGGCCGGTCGTCATGGTAACAAAGGTGTCGTTTCTCGCGTAATGAGAAAAGAAGATATGCCATTCCTTCCAGATGGTACTCCAGTACAAATCGTATTGAACCCATTGGGCGTACCTTCTCGTATGAACATTGGTCAGGTTCTTGAAACTCACTTAGGCTGGGCTGTTCAAGGCTTGGGCATGAAAATTAAGGCTACAGATCTTCATATTCAAAATGTATTGAAAGAAGCGCGTACTGATGAATCCTATTGGGAACAAATCGATGCAATTCGCAAATTATATGCTGAAATTGAAGAGTTAGAAGCTAAAGCGAAAGAAGATGTAACAGTAGCTCATTTTGATATTGATGAAAAAATCATCGATTTGAAATCTCAAATCTTAGGTCACGTAGAAGAAGCTGCTCAAAAGAAATTGGCTGCACTTGGTGGCGAAGCTCGTTACAATGAATTGAAAGCATTAGAATCTAAATACAATGCACTTCACATGGAATATTTCGGCACTGAAGAAGAAGTGCCTGAAATGGATCCAGCTCTTGTTGAAGAATTAGAACGCATCAACAAGGTACGTGCTACATTGAACCATATCGAAGAAGCTCGTGCTAAACGCGTTGAAATTCGCAAAGATTTGGAAAAATTAGGCTATGACTATGATACCTATGGTATGCCAAAACCGGATGTAGCTGGTATTCATATCGCTACACCTGTATTTGATGGTGCCCATGAAAAAGATGTATTCGAAACATTGGATATCGCTGGTCGCCCAGATGATGGTAAAACCGTATTGTACGATGGCCGTACCGGTGAACCTATGGATAACCGTGTAACGGTTGGTTACGTATACATGTTGAAACTTCACCATTTGGTTGATGATAAAATTCATGCGCGCTCCACAGGTCCGTACTCCCTTGTTACACAACAACCATTGGGTGGTAAAGCTCAATTTGGTGGCCAACGTTTCGGGGAAATGGAAGTTTGGGCCCTTGAAGCATATGGCGCAGCCTATACTCTTCAAGAACTATTAACTGTTAAGTCTGACGACGTTGTTGGTCGTGTTAAAGCATACGAAAAAATCGTTAAAGGCGAAAATATTCCTGAACCAGGTGTGCCTGAGTCCTTCAAAGTATTGCTCAAAGAACTTCAAAGTATCGGTCTTGATGTAAAAATCTTGAACGAAGATCAAGAAGAAGTTGTTATGAAAGAACTTGATGACGAAGATGAAGTGGTAGAAACTGGTATTGAAGATGTTATGGACGGCGATGCTGTTGAAACAGATGAAGTAACAGTTGTAGACCCAGAAGCAGAGGAAGAAGTATCTAATGGTGGCGATGATGATATTCTTAGCCAATTAGCATATCCAATTAGTGAATCCTCTGCAGATGAAGACTGATACTGAATATTAGGAAGGGAGCGATAGTAGTGCTAGACGTAAATGAATTTGATTCCATGCGAATCGGTTTAGCCTCTCCAGAGCAAATTTTAGAATGGTCTCATGGGGAAGTTAAAAAACCAGAAACAATTAACTACCGTACGTTAAAGCCAGAACGTGATGGTCTATTTTGCGAACGCATTTTTGGACCAACAAAGGACTGGGAATGTCACTGCGGTAAATATAAACGCATCCGCCATAAAGGCGTTGTCTGCGATAAATGTGGCGTAGAAGTAACACGTGCTAAAGTGCGTCGTGAACGTATGGGCCATATCCAATTGGCTACACCTGTATCCCATATTTGGTACTTCAAGGGTATCCCATCTCGTATGGGCCTTATCCTTGATGTATCTCCACGTTCCTTGGAACGCGTATTGTATTTTGCTTCCTATATCGTAGTTGATCCTGCAGGTAGCCCATTGGCAAAACGCCAATTGTTATCTGAACAAGAATACCGTGAATACGAAGCTCAATTCAATGAAGAAGGATATACTATCGGTGGTAAATCCGTAGTTATTGAAACTGTGGCACAACGTAATGAACGTTTGGCTATCGTTCGTGAAGCACAACGTAAAGAACGTTATAATGCAGCACTTCGTGAAGATGCTACAATTCCAGAAGCTGATAAAGAATATGAAGAATTAACTCGTGAAGAACGTTACGAATTAGGTGCTACAGAAGAAATCTTATTCGTATGTATCGACATGGGTGCAGAAGCGGTAAAAGCATTATTATCTGAACTTGATTTAGAACAATTAAATGCTGAATTGCGCGAAGAGTTGAACACTGCAAGTGGTCAACGTAAAATCCGTGCCGTTCGCCGTCTTGAAGTAGTAGAAGCATTCCGTCAATCTGGCAATCGCCCAGAATGGATGATTATGGATGTCGTTCCTGTTATCCCACCTGAATTGCGCCCTATGGTTCAATTAGATGGTGGTCGCTTTGCTACATCTGACCTTAATGATTTGTATCGTCGTGTTATCAATCGTAACAACCGTTTGAAACGTTTGTTGGACTTAGGTGCTCCTGATATCATCGTGCGCAATGAAAAACGCATGTTGCAAGAAGCGGTTGATGCATTGATTGATAATGGTCGTCGTGGCCGTCCTGTTACAGGTCCTGGCAACCGCCCATTAAAATCCTTGTCCGATATGCTTAAAGGTAAACAAGGTCGTTTCCGTCAAAACTTGCTCGGTAAACGTGTTGACTACTCCGGTCGTTCCGTTATCGTAGTAGGTCCAGAACTTAAAATGCATCAATGTGGTTTGCCTAAAGAAATGGCATTGGAATTGTTCAAGCCATTCGTTATGAAACGCTTGGTAGAACGTGGACAAGCATCCAATATTAAGGCTGCTAAGCGCCAAGTAGAACGCGTAGGTCCTGGTGTATGGGAATCCTTGGAAGAGGTTATCAAAGAACATCCAGTTCTTTTGAACCGTGCCCCTACATTGCATAGACTTGGTATCCAAGCCTTCGAACCAATCCTTTGGGAAGGCCGTGCTATCAAATTGCATCCATTAGTATGTACAGCCTTTAATGCCGACTTTGACGGTGACCAAATGGCTTGTCATTTACCATTGTCCGTAGAAGCTCAATCCGAAGCTCGTACATTGATGCTATCCGTTCATAATATCTTATCAACAAAAGATGGTAAGCCAGTTGCTATTCCATCTCAAGATATGATTTTGGGTACTTATTACCTAACAGTTGTACGCGAAGATACTCGTGATAAAGCAAAAACATTTGCTACATATGACGAAGTAATGCTTGCTTACGATTCTCATGTTATCGGATTGCAAGATATTTTATACATTCGCTTGCCTGAACACGGTCGCGTAGAAACTACAGCTGGTCGTTTGATCTTTAACAACGCTTTGTTCCCAGAATTATGGCAATATGAACAAAAAGAAGACGGTACTTACACATTGGGTAAGGTTATGGATAAGAAGACGGTTGGTAAACTTGTAGATCAATGTTTCCAATTATTCGGCAATGAAAAAACTGCTGAACTCTTAGACAGAATTAAATCTCTTGGTTACTCCTTTGCACGTCGTGCAGGTATGACAGTAGCCATTGCGGATATTAAAGTACCAGAAGAAAAATTCGATTTACTTGATACTGCAGAACAAGAAGTAGAAAAAGTATCTCGTCTATATCGTCGTGGTCTTATTACAGAAGAAGAACGTTATCGTAAAACAATCCAATTGTGGACAAAAGCAACAGAAGATGTTACTGATGCCATGATGGATAATATGGCGCGCGATAAAGATGGCTTCAACCCTGTATATATGATGGCTATCTCCGGTGCCCGTGGTAACAAACAACAAATTCGTCAGCTTGCTGGTATGCGTGGTTTGATGGCTGACCCATCTGGTCGTATCATCGACTTGCCAATCAAGGCAAACTTTAAAGAAGGTTTGACTGTATTGGATTACTTTACGTCCTCTCATGGTGCTCGTAAAGGTTTGGCCGATACAGCACTTCGTACTGCTGACTCTGGTTATTTGACTCGTCGTCTTGTTGACGTATCTCAAGACGTTATCGTTCGTGAGGACGATTGTGACGTTGTAGGTATCGATCTCGTTCGTGAACGCGCTCGTTTGGCTACATCTCCACGTCAAGCTCTTGAAATGTTGAAAGACAAATTGATTGGTCGCGTTCTCGATAAAGATGTAGTAAATGCTGAAACAGGTGAATTGGCTGTTCCTGCAGAAACTATTCTTGATGAACAAAGCTTAGCAGATATCGCAGATGCTGGTGTAACAGCTATCTCCTTGCGCGGTGCACATTTAGGCTCTGATAGCGATATTAACCATACTAATTTGGTACAAAAGATTCTTCTTGGTGAAAGCGACGATAGTATCCGTGCGACATTAAAAGAAACTATGGTTCAAAATATGTTGAACAAGGATACTGTGAATGCTATCGTGGACAGCAATGGCGTAGAAATCTACCCTGCTGATACACGCCTTACAGAAGAGGGAATAGAAGCAATTCTAAACTCTGATGTAAAAGAGGTACAAGTACGCAATAATGAAATCAACGGTATTGAAGTAGAAGCTATCGTTGAAGGTACGGGTATTATTGAACCGTTGAAAGACCGTATCGTAGGTCGTATTGCAGCTGAAGAATTAATCAATAAGGAAACTGGTGAAGTTATCGTTCCATTGAATGGTGAAATTACTGAAGAACTTGCTGATGAAGTTGTAAAACATTACGATGTTGTTAAAATCCGTTCCGTATTGACTTGTCGCAGCCCTTATGGCGTATGTCGTAAGTGCTATGGTCGTGACCTTGGTACAGGTGACCAAGTTCAAGTCGGTGAAGCAGTTGGTATCATTGCGGCTCAATCCATCGGTGAACCTGGTACACAATTGACAATGCGTACATTCCATACAGGCGGTGTCGCAGGTGACGATATCACACAAGGTTTGCCTCGTGTTGAAGAATTGTTCGAAGCTCGTAAACCAAAACGTAATGCAATCATTGCTGAAAATGAAGGTGTAGTACGTGTTGTACCTAACGAAGGTAAAAAAGGTACTAATACTATCTTTATTACAGGTGAAGATGGTATTGAACTCGATTACCTCATCCCTTATGGTTCCCGCATTATCGTTAAAGACGGTGATGTTGTATCCTTGGGCGCACGTTTGACAGAAGGTTCCATTAATCCTCATGACATCATGCGTGTAATGGGCACACAAGCAACACAACGTTACCTCGTATACGAAGTACAAAAAGTATATAAATCTCAAGGTGTAGAAATCAACGATAAACACATTGAAGTTATTGTTCGTCAAATGCTTCATAAGGTTAAAATCGAAACTGCTGGCGATGCAGATATGCTTCCTGGCGACATGATTGATATCAACACATTTGATGAAGAAAATCGTCGTTTAACATTGAATGGCCGTGAAAATGCTACTGGTAAACGTACATTGTTGGGTATTACTAAAGCTGCATTGGCTACAGATTCCTTCTTGTCTGCTGCATCATTCCAAGAAACTACACGTGTTCTTACAGATGCTGCTATTAAGGGCAAAATCGATCCATTATTGGGTCTTAAGGAAAATGTTATCATCGGTAAATTGATTCCTGCCGGTACTGGTATGAGCCGTTACCGTAAAATTGAAGTAGTTAAAAAGGCTCCTGAAATTTTGGAATTAACTGATGACGGTGAAATCATAGAAAAATAAGGTTTTATAGCTTTATAGCTATGATTAGAAAATAAAAGAGATATTCCTAGATTGTTATATAATTTAGGGATATCTCTTTTTTTGTTATATCAATTTTGCATAACAAGACTGCGCTAATAGAATTGAATATGTATAAAGTGTATAAAAATAAGCGAAATTATCTATATTTGTATAAAAAAACGAGAATACTTCATGTAATTCTTATAAATGAAACACACGGATAGGTGTACATATTAAATACAGTGAAATAGCGGTTTTGAGTGTTAAAAAACCTTTGACATGCGTTTGAGTAATTGATATACTTACATAGTGCTTAGAGGGCAAGTGCGCCCTGAGCATAGTTTCGTAAGGAGAAGATGTAACCATGGACATTGCCCATTTGGCATCGGCGAACAAGACAATAGGTGCTAAGCAAACGATTAAATCAATTGCAAAAGGCTCTGTTAAGTTTGTGTTTCTCGGCTGCGATAGCGATAGCTACGTAGTAGATCCTGTACGGATGGCTTGCGTGGAACATAATATACCGTTCGACGATAAGCATACGATGGATGACCTTGGTCGTGCGTGCCGCATTAAGGTGCGGGCTACAGCGGTAGGCATCCTACGTTAATCTCGGTAATATCCGATGTAACAATTTGTTATGACGGATCAATTATAAATCTCAAATTTGGAAAGGAGGGGCCCAAATGCCAACAATTAATCAGCTAGTACGCAAAGGCCGCATGAGCTTGACTAAAAAATCTACAGCTCCAGCGCTTCAAGAATCTCCACAAAAACGTGGTGTATGTACTCGTGTGTACACAGCTACTCCAAAGAAACCAAACTCCGCGCTTCGTAAAGTTGCCCGTGTACGTTTGACAAACGCTATTGAAGTAACTGCTTACATTCCAGGCATTGGTCACAATTTACAAGAACACAGTGTTGTACTTATCAGAGGCGGTCGTGTAAAAGACCTTCCAGGTGTGCGTTATCACATCGTTCGTGGTGCATTGGATACAGCTGGCGTACAAAATCGTATGCAAAGTCGTTCCAAATACGGCGCGAAAAAAGCTAAAAAATAATTTTAGCCATTAAACGAAATTAACACACATCATTATAAAGGAGGAATTGAACATGCCAAGAAAAGGCCCTGTTCCGAAACGTGATGTACTTCCAGATCCGGTGTACAACAGCAAATTAGTAACACGTTTCATTAACAAAGTTATGTACGATGGCAAAAAAGGCATTGCTGAAACTATCGTATATGATGCATTTGAAATTATTCGTTCCAAAATGGGTCAAGACCCAATGGAAGTTTTTGATCAAGCATTGAAAAATGTTATGCCTGTACTTGAAGTACGTGCTCGCCGTATCGGTGGTGCGAACTACCAAGTGCCAGTTGAAGTTCGTGCTGATCGCCGTCAAACCCTCGGTATTCGTTGGGTTGTAAACTACGCTCGTCTTCGTGGTGAACGCACTATGAAAGAACGCTTAGCAGGCGAATTGATGGACGCTTTCAACAATGCAGGCGCTGCAATCAAGAAAAAAGAAGATACTCATAAAATGGCAGAAGCTAATAAAGCATTTGCTCATTATCGTTGGTAATAAGAGGTGACAACTGTGGCAAGAGAGTTTTCCCTAGCAAAAACTCGTAATATCGGTATCATGGCTCACATCGATGCTGGTAAAACAACAACTACAGAACGTATCCTCTACTATACAGGTATTGTTCACAAAATCGGCGAAGTACATGAAGGTGCTGCTACGATGGACTGGATGGCGCAAGAACAAGAACGTGGTATCACAATCACTTCTGCGGCGACAACATGTCACTGGAAAGATCATCGTATCAATATCATCGATACTCCTGGTCACGTTGACTTTACTGTAGAAGTAGAACGTTCTCTACGTGTACTTGATGGCTCCGTAGCGGTGTTCAGTGCTAAAGGTGGCGTTGAACCTCAATCCGAAACAGTATGGCGTCAAGCATCTAACTACGGCGTACCTCGTATCGCTTATGTAAATAAGATGGATACAGTAGGTGCTGACTTCTTCAACGTAGTTGATATGATGAAATCCCGTTTGGGTGCAAATTCCGTAGCTATCCAAGTGCCAATCGGCGCTGAAGATACTTTCGAAGGCATCATCGATTTGATGACTATGAAAGCGGAAATTTACAAATCCGATGACGGTAAAGAATATGAAATCACTGATATCCCAGCAGAATATCAAGAAGTAGCTGAAGCTCGTCGCGAAATGATGATCGATGCTATCGCTGAAACTGATGACGATATCATGATGAAATATTTGGAAGGTGAAGAAATCTCCATTGAAGAATTGAAAGCAGCATTGCGTAAAGCAGTTATTGCTAACCAATTGTTCCCAGTTCTTTGTGGTTCTTCCTACAAAAACAAAGGTGTACAAATGTTGTTGGACGCTGTTGTAGATTACATGCCAGCTCCTATCGACATTCCAGCTATTAAAGGTACCGTTCCTGGTACTGAAGAAGAAACTACTCGTCCTTCTTCCGATGATGAACCATTCTCCGCATTGGCATTCAAAATCATGGCTGACCCTTATGTTGGTAAATTAGCGTTCTTCCGTGTGTACTCCGGTACATTGGAATCCGGTTCCTACGTTTTCAACTCCACAAAAGGTAAGAAAGAACGTATCGGCCGTATTCTTCAAATGCACGCTAACACTCGTAAAGAAATCGACATGGTTTACGCTGGCGACATCGCTGCAGCTGTAGGCTTGAAAGATACTACTACTGGTGATACTCTTTGTGATGAAAAGAATCCTGTAATTCTTGAATCCATGGAATTCCCTGAACCAGTTATCTCCGTTGCTGTTGAACCTAAAACAAAAGCTGACCAAGAAAAAATGGGTACAGCTCTTGCTCGTTTGGCAGAAGAAGATCCTACTTTCAAAGTTCGTACTGATGAAGAAACAGGTCAAACTATTATCTCCGGTATGGGCGAACTTCACTTGGATATCATCGTCGACCGTATGAACCGTGAATTCAAAGTAGAATGTAACGTAGGTAAACCTCAAGTAGCTTATCGCGAAACTATCCGTAAAGCTGTTAAAGCTGAAGGTAAATTCGTTCGTCAATCTGGTGGTCGTGGTCAATATGGTCACTGCTGGTTGGAATTAATTCCTCAAGAACCAGGTGCTGGCTTCGAATTTGAAAATAAGGTCGTAGGTGGTGCAATTCCTCGTGAATACATCGGACCTGTTGAAAATGGTGTTAAAGAAGCTATGGAATCCGGTGTTATCGCTGGTTATCCAATGGTTGACATCAAAGTTATCGTATTTGACGGCTCCTACCATGACGTTGACTCCAACGAAATGGCCTTCAAAATCGCTGGTTCCATGGGCTTTAAAGAAGGTGCTCGCAAAGCAGACCCTGCATTGCTTGAACCATACATGTCCGTAGAAGTAGACGTTCCTGAAGAATACATGGGCGACGTTATCGGTGACTTGAACTCTCGTCGTGGTCGCATGGACGGCATGGAAGCTCGTAATGGTAACCAACATATCAAAGCATATGTTCCATTGAGCGAAATGTTCGGTTACGCAACTGACCTTCGTTCCAAAACTCAAGGTCGCGGTAACTACTCCATGACATTCGATCATTACGAAGAAGTTCCTAAGAAAATTGCTGAAGAAATTCAAGCAAAGAAAAACGGTTAATCTTACATTAGATTAATAGAATTACTATTTTCCTCGGAGGATAATTTAAAATGGCTAAAGAAAAATTTGAACGTACGAAACCGCATGTTAACATCGGTACAATCGGTCACGTTGACCATGGTAAAACTACTTTGACTGCTGCAATCACTAAAGTATTGGCTGAAAAAGGCCAAGCTGATTTCCAAGATTACAGCATGATCGATAAAGCTCCAGAAGAACGTGAACGTGGTATCACAATCAACACTGCACACGTTGAATACGAAACTGAAAACCGTCACTATGCACACGTTGACTGCCCAGGCCATGCTGACTATGTTAAAAACATGATCACTGGTGCGGCTCAAATGGACGGCGCTATCTTGGTATGTTCCGCAGCTGACGGCCCTATGCCTCAAACTCGCGAACACATCTTGTTAGCTCGCCAAGTTGGTGTTCCTGCAATCGTAGTATTCTTGAACAAAGCTGACATGGTTGACGACGAAGAATTGATCGAATTGGTAGAAATGGAAGTTCGTGAACTTCTTTCCTCCTACGAATTCCCTGGCGACGAAGTACCTATCATTGTAGGTTCCGCTTTGAAAGCTTTGGAAGGCGACGCTCAATATGTAGCTAAAATCGACGAATTGATGGCAGCTGTAGACTCCTACATCCCAACTCCAGTTCGTGATACTGACAAACCTTTCTTGATGCCTGTGGAAGACGTATTCACAATCACTGGTCGTGGTACAGTAGCAACTGGCCGTGTTGAACGTGGTCAAGTAAATGTAGGCGATACAGTAGAAGTTGTAGGCTTGAAAGAAAAAGCTGAACAATACGTTGTAACTGGTCTTGAAATGTTCCGCAAAACTTTGGACTCTGCAGTAGCAGGCGACAACGTTGGTGCATTGCTTCGTGGTGTTGACCGTAAAGACATCGAACGTGGTCAAGTATTGGCTAAACCAGGTTCCATCAACCCACACACAAAATTCAAAGCAGAAGTATACGTATTGACTAAAGAAGAAGGTGGTCGTCATACTCCATTCTTCTCCAACTACCGTCCACAATTCTACTTCCGTACAACAGACGTAACAGGTGTTGTAAACCTTCCTGAAGGTGTAGAAATGTGTATGCCTGGCGATAACGTAACAATGAATATCGAATTGATTACTCCAATCGCTATCGAAGAAGGTCTTCGTTTCGCGATCCGCGAAGGTGGCCATACAGTAGGCGCTGGCGTTGTAACTGAAATCGAAGGTTAATTTAACCTTTTATGCTCATCGTAGTGATACGTTGGGCACAATATCCACGACATGTAAGAGCGGCATGTTCTGCCGCTCTCGTGTTGTGTTTTCAAACTATGAAGTAGAAGGTTGCCTCTGCGGAGGAGAATTTCTATGGAGCAGTTCATTCACGAAATGGACGACAGGAGGAATTATTAATAATGGCTAAACAGCAAAAAATCCGTATTCGCCTTAAGGCATACGACCACAAAGCTCTCGATCAAAGCGCTGCTAAGATCGTAGACACTGCAAAAAGAAATGGCGCTATGGTATCTGGTCCGATTCCATTGCCAACAGAAAAGAATATCTTCACGATTCTTCGTTCCGTACACGTTAACAAAGATTCCCGTGAACAATTCGAAATGCGTACACATAAACGCTTGATCGATATTCTTGAACCAAATTCGAAAACAGTAGATGCTATCACTCGTTTAGATTTACCAGCTGGTGTATCTATTGAAATAAAACTATAAGGAGGTGCGATAATGTCTAAAGCTATTTTGGGTAAAAAATTAGGAATGACACAAGTCTTCACAGCTGAAGGCCAATTAGTTCCTGTAACAGTAGTGGAAACTACCCCAAGCGTTGTAGTGCGCGTTAAGACTGTTGAAACAGACGGTTATGAAGCAGTACAAATTGGTTATGGTTCCATTAAAGAAAAACATTTAACAAAACCTGTAAAAGGTCAGTTCGACAAAGCTGGCGTAGCTCCAGTTAAATATCTTCGCGAAGTTCGCGTTGACAGTGCAGCTGACTACACAGTAGGCCAAACTCTGGCAGCTGATATCTTCGCAGAAGGTGAATTGGTGGACGTAGTAGGTACAGGTAAAGGTAAGGGTTTTGCTGGCACAATTAAACGCCATAATTTCTCTCGTGGTCCTGAAACTCATGGCTCCAAATCTCACCGTGAACCTGGTTCCATCGGTCCTATGATCTCCGGTGGCGGCGGTAAGGTATACAAAGGTAAAAAACTCCCTGGACAAATGGGTGGTTACAGAGTTACCGTACAACGCTTATCCGTTGTGAAAGTTGATGCTGAACGTAACCTTTTATTGGTTAAAGGTGGTATCCCAGGCGCTAAAGGTAGCTTGGTTATGGTTCGCAACACGGTTAAACCTGTTAAATAATCATTTGTCGAAAGGAGGATTATGTAATGCCTACAGTAGCAACATATAATCAATCCGGCGTTAAAGTCGGTGAAATACAGTTAAACGATGCAGTATTCGGCGTTGAAGTAAACGAAGCCGTTATGCATCAAGCCGTAGTTCGTCAATTGTCTAACGAACGTCTCGGCACACATGCAACAAAAACTAGAGGTATGGTTCGTGGCGGTGGCCGTAAACCTTGGAAACAAAAAGGTACTGGTCGTGCACGTTCCGGTTCCAGCCGTTCCCCAATCTGGATTGGTGGCGGTACTACATTTGGTCCACAACCTCGCAGCTATTACAAAGCTATGCCTCGTAAGGCTAGACGTTTAGCAGTTAAATCTGCTCTTAGCGATAAGGTAAATAATAGCGAATTATACGTTTTGGAAGAAATCACATTAGCAGCTCCTAAAACAAAAGAAGTATTGAATATTATCAATAGCTTCAATGTTGGCGATGCAAAAGTATTGTTCATCACTGAAGGTGATGTAAATGTTGAACGTTCCGCTCGCAACATCCAAGGTGTTAAAGCATTGGCTTGCGAAGGTATGAACATTTTCGATCTTCTTCATTACGATAAGCTCTTCATTACTAAAGGCGCTGTCGCAAAAATTGAGGAGGTACTTGGATAATGCAATTACATGATGTACTAATCCGTCCGGTTATTACCGAAAAATCCACAAAGCTTATGGAAGAAAACAAATACACGTTCCGCGTGCCTTTGACTGCAAATAAAGTGCAAATCCGTCAAGCTGTTGAAAAAATCTTCAATGTAAAAGTAGAAAAAGTAGCTACTATTCGCGTATTAGGCAAAACTAAACGCATGGGTCGTACACAAGGTAAACGTAGCGATTACAAAAAAGCTATCGTAACTTTAAAAGCTGGCGAATCCATTACATTATTTGAAGGT
Source organism: Veillonella atypica (assembly GCF_041431435.1). NCBI lineage: Bacteria > Bacillati > Bacillota > Negativicutes > Veillonellales > Veillonellaceae > Veillonella > Veillonella atypica. The sequence goes on along the minus strand of NZ_JAPVXV010000005.1, from coordinate 26,413 downwards.
GTCTAAGAGTCTAGTTGTAAGGAGGCCCACTAATGGCAATTAAATCATTTAAACCGTACTCCGCTGGTCGCCGGTTTATGACAGTATCCGCCTTCGACGAAATCACAGCAAGCAAACCAGAAAAATCTTTGTTAGCTAAGATTTCCCAAAAAGGTGGTCGTAATAATACTGGTAAAATGACAGTTCGTCACCAAGGTGGCGGTCATAAACGTCAATACCGTATCATTGACTTCAAACGTACTAAAGATAATATCCCAGCTAAAGTAGCAACAATCGAGTATGATCCTAACCGTTCTTCTCGTATCGCTTTGCTTAACTACGCTGATGGTGAAAAACGTTATATTTTAGCTCCTAACGGCTTAAAAGTTGGTGACGTTGTATTCTCCGGTCCTGAATCTGATATTAAACCTGGTAACTGCTTACCATTGGCTAATATCCCAGACGGTACTCAAATCCACAACATCGAATTAAAAATCGGTAAAGGCGGTCAAATCGTTCGTTCCGCTGGTACATCCGCTCAATTGATGGGTAAAGATAATGGCTATGCTATTCTTCGTTTACCATCTGGCGAAATGCGCCGCGTACGTCAAGAATGCCGTGCAACTGTAGGTGTTGTAGGCAACGCTGAACACAGCAACCTAGTAATTGGTAAAGCTGGTCGTCATCGTTGGATGGGCGTTCGTCCTGGTAACCGTGGTGTTGTAATGAACCCTTGTGACCATCCACATGGTGGTGGTGAAGGTAAATCTCCTGTTGGTCGTAAACATCCTGTTACACCTTGGGGCAAACCAGCACATGGTGTTAAAACTCGCGACAAGAAAAAAGCTTCTAACAGCTTAATCATTAAACGTCGTACAAAATAGGATAAAGGAAAGGAGATAAAATAGTGTCCAGATCTATTAAAAAAGGCCCTTTCGTAGCAGATCATTTGCTTAAGAAAGTTGATGCTTTAAACGAAACTAACGAAAAGAAAGTTGTAAAAACCTGGTCCCGTGCCTCTACTATTATCCCTAGTTTTGTAGGCCACACAATTGCTGTGCATGATGGTCGCAAACATGTACCTGTATTTATTACAGAAGATATGGTAGGTCATAAATTAGGTGAATTCGCTCCTACACGTACTTTCAAAGGTCACGGTAAGGACGAAAAATCTACAGGCAAAAAATAGGAGGAATAATTAATGGAAGCAAAAGCAATCGCTAGACATATCCGAATCGCGCCTCGTAAAATCCGTATCGTTGCTGATTTAGTGCGCGGTAAAAACATCGGCGAGGCATTTGCCATCTTGAAGTTCACTCCGAAAGTTGGCGCTGATGTAGTCGAAAAAGTTATGCGTTCCGCAATCGCAAATGCAGAACACAATTTTGATATGAATGTGGATAACTTATATGTATCCGAGATCTTCGTTGATCAAGGTCCTACATTGAAACGTATTCATCCTCGTTCCCGTGGACAAGCTTTCAAAATTTTGAAACGCACTAGCCACGTAACAGTAGTAGTTAAAGAAAGAGCTTAAGAAGGAGGGAAACAGAGTGGGTCAAAAAGTTAATCCACACGGTTTGCGTGTCGGTATCGTAAAAGATTGGGACGCAAAGTGGTATGCAGAAAAAGATTTCGCTGCTAATCTTCATGAAGACGTAAAAATTCGTAACTTCTTGAAAGAAACCCTTTTCATTGCTGGTATTTCCCGCATTGAAATCGAGCGTACAAATAAACGTATTAAATTGACTATCCACACTGCAAAACCAGGTATGGTTATCGGTCGTGGTGGTGCTGGTATCGAAGATATCAAAAAAGCAATGACTCGTTTCACTGATAAACAAGTTGACGTAAACATTGCAGAAATTAAACAAGCAGACATGGATGCAGTTCTTGTTGCAGAAAATATTGCTGGCCAATTAGAACGTCGTATCGGTTTCCGTCGTGCTATGAAACAAGCTGTTGGTCGTACAATGCGCTTAGGTGCAAAAGGTATCAAAATCATGGTTAGCGGTCGTCTTGGTGGCGCTGAAATCGCTCGTAGCGAATCCTACCGTGAAGGTTCCATTCCATTGCACACACTTCGTGCGAATATCGACTACGGTACTGCTGAAGCTCATACAACTTATGGTTGTATCGGCATTAAAGTATGGATTTACAAAGGTGAAGTTTTGCCAGAAGCAAAACAACCTGCTAAGAAGGAAGAAGGTGGCAAGTAATGCTTATTCCAAAGCGTGTAAAACATCGTAAGCAATTCCGCGGCCGTATGAAAGGTCGTGCTATGCGCGGTAATACAGTGTCTCATGGTGAGTTCGGCTTGGTAGCATGCGAACCATCTTGGATCACAAACCGTCAAATCGAAGCTGCTCGTATTGCTATGACTCGTTATATCAAACGTGGCGGTCAAGTATGGATTAAAATTTTCCCTGACAAACCAATCACAGCTAAACCAGCTGGTACTCGTATGGGTTCCGGTAAAGGTTCTCCTGAATACTGGGTAGCAGTAGTTAAACCAGGTCGTGTAATGTTTGAAATGGACGGTGTGCCAGAAGCTGTAGCTCGTGAAGCTATGCGTCTTGCAAGCCATAAACTTCCAATCAAATGCAAATTTGTTGTTAAGGGTAAAGAATTGGGTGGTGACGTAAATGAAGGTTAATGACATTCGCAATATGAGCGCTGCCGAAATGGAACAAAAAGTTTCCGGTCTTAAGGAAGAGTTATTTAACCTCCGTTTTCAGCTTGCAACAGGTCAATTAGAGAATCCTATGCGCATTCGTGAAGTTAAGAAGACAATCGCTCGTATTAAAACTGTACAACGTGAAGTTGAACTTAAATCTGAAAACGCATAATGACAGATTTGTTAAAGTTTGAAAAGGAGGCTTAAAATCGTGGCAGAAGAAAGAAACGTACGTAAAGTCCGCGTAGGTAAAGTTGTTAGCGACAAAATGGAAAAAACTGTTGTTGTTGCTGTAGAACGTAAAGTACCTCACGCATTATATAATAAGCCAATGGTTAGCAATAAACGCTTCAAAGCTCATGATGAAAATAATGAGTGCCGCATTGGCGATACAGTTAAAATTGTAGAAACTCGTCCACTTTCTAAAGATAAATGTTGGAGAGTTGTTGAAATTCTTGAAAGACAAAAATAAGAGTGATGTAAGGAGGAATAGACGATGATCCAGCAACAAACAATTTTGAATGTTGCCGACAACACTGGTGCAAAGCGTATTATGTGCATCCAAGTCATGGGCGGTTCTTATCGCAAATTCGGCAATATCGGTGACGTAATCGTTGCTTCTGTAAAAGATGCATCACCCGGTGGCGTTGTCAAGAAAGGCGACGTAGTCAAAGCTGTTATTGTTCGTTCTAAAAAAGGTATCCGCCGTCAAGACGGTTCCTATATCCGTTTTGATGAAAACGCAGCAGTAGTTATTAAAGAAGATAAAACCCCTCGTGGTACTCGTATCTTCGGACCTGTAGCTAGAGAACTTCGTGAAAAAGACTTCATGAAAATCGTTTCCTTAGCTCCAGAAGTATTATAAGAAGGAGGAACGCAGCATATGGCTAAATTACAAATCAAAAAAGGCGATACAGTTGTTGTTATCTCCGGTAAAGATAAAGGTAAGCAAGGTACAGTAATTGCTACTGAACCTAAAAAAGAACGCGTATTTGTTGAAGGCGTAAACACTGTAAAACGTCACACAAAACCTTCTCAAGCTAACCCACAAGGCGGCATCGTTACTAAAGAAGCTGGTATCCATGTTTCTAACGTAATGGTTGTTGACCCAGAAACTAAAACAGCTACTCGTATCAAAAAAGTTGAAGGTAAAGACGGTAAATTCGTTCGTGCAACTGTTAAATCCGGTACAGTACTTAAATAATCAGGAAAGGAGGAGCTACATAAATGTCTCGTTTATTTGAACAATACAACTCTGAAATTAGAAAGAGTATGCAAGAAAAATTCCAATACGGCAACGTAATGGAAATTCCTAAATTGGAAAAAATCGTTATCAACATCGGCGTTGGCGATGCTGTAGGCAATGCAAAAGCTTTAGAAGCTGCAGTTACTGACTTAACAATTATTGCTGGTCAAAAACCTGTAATCACAAAAGCTAAAAAATCTATTGCGAACTTTAAAGTTCGTGAAGGCATGGCGTTGGGTACAAAAGTTACTCTTCGTGGCGAACGCATGTATGAATTCCTTGATAAATTGATCAATGCGGCATTACCTCGTGTACGTGACTTCCGCGGTATCAGCGCAACTGCATTTGATGGCCGTGGTAACTACGCTTTGGGTCTTAAAGAACAGCTCATCTTCCCTGAAATCGAATATGATCAGGTAGAACGCGTTACTGGTATGGATATCATCGTAGTAACAAGTGCTAAAACAGATGAAGAAGCTCGTGAATTGTTGACTCAATTCGGTATGCCTTTTGAAAAATAATAGGAGGAACATATAGATGGCTAAAAAATCTATGATTGAACGCGAAAAGAAACGCGCTAAAATCGTTGAAAAATATGCAGCTAAACGTGCGGCGCTTAAAGCAGCAGGTGATTATGAAGGCTTGTCCAAATTACCAGCTAATGCATCCCCAACACGTTTGCACAATCGTTGCAACTTAACTGGTCGTCCTCACGGCTATATGCGTAAATTCGGTATCAGCCGTATTGCGTTCCGTGAATTGGCGTACAAAGGACAAATTCCTGGTGTTAAAAAAGCCAGCTGGTAATATTAGACGAGAGGAGGTTTTTAGATTATGGTAATGACCGATCCTATCGCGGATATGCTTACGCGCATCCGTAATGCAAATGCTGCACTTCACGAAACGGTAAACATTCCTGCATCTAGAATGAAAGCAGCAGTTCTTGAAATCCTTTTACAAGAAGGTTTCGTAAAGAACGTTGAAAAAGAAGAAAACACTTTAAAAGTAACTTTGAAATATGGTTCCAATAACGAAAAAGTTATTACAGGAATTAAACGTATTTCCAAACCAGGTTTACGTGTTTACGCGAAAAAGGAAGAACTTCCTCGTGTACTTGGTGGTTTGGGTATCGCAGTTATTTCTACATCCAAAGGCGTTATGAGCGACAAACAAGCTCGTAAAGAAGGTCTTGGTGGCGAAGTAATCGCATACGTTTGGTAATAGTAGCAATAGGAGGTAGAAATAATGTCACGTATCGGTAGAATGCCTATCGAGATCCCTGCAGGCGTTACTGTTACATATGATAACCATCATATGAACGTAAAAGGTCCTAAAGGTGAATTATCTCGCGATTTGCATCCAGATATGATCATCACTGTAGAAGGTAACACAATCACAGTAGCTCGTCCTTCCGAAGATAAAGCTCATCGTGCCCTTCACGGTTTGACTCGCGCTCTTGTTGCTAATATGGTAACAGGCGTAGCAGAAGGATTTACAAAAACTCTTGAAATCAACGGTGTTGGTTACAGAGCGGCTAAACAAGGCAATAAATTGGCTCTTACACTTGGCTTCTCTCATCCGGTAGAGATGGAAGCTCCAGCTGGTATTACAATTGAAGTTCCAGCTCCTAACAAAATCGTTGTGTCTGGTGCAGACAAAGAAGTTGTAGGTGCAGTAGCAGCTGATATCCGTAAATGGAGAAAACCTGAACCTTACAAAGGTAAAGGTATCCGCTATGAAGGCGAAGTTGTTCGTCGTAAAGCTGGTAAAGCTGGTGCAAAAGGTAAATAGTAATATCATCTATATGAATGAAAGGAGTGAATATCTTGCCTCGTAAATCTAGTAGAAACATCGCTCGAGCAAAACGTCATCTTCGTATTCGCCGCCATATTTCTGGTACGGCAACTTGTCCACGTTTGAACGTATATCGCAGCTTGAGCAACATTTACGCTCAAGTTATCGATGACGTAGCAGGTACAACATTAGTAGCTGCTAGCTCTTTAGATAAAGATTTAAACTTATCCTATGGTGGTAACATTGCTGCTGCTAAAGCTGTTGGTGAAGCAGTTGCTAAAAAAGCTATCGCTAAAGGTATTGACACTGTAGTGTTTGACCGTGGTGGTTACATTTATCATGGTCGCGTAGCAGCACTTGCAGAAGGTGCTCGTGAAGCAGGCTTAAAATTCTAAGAAGGAGGAACTATAGACATGGCGAGAATTGACTACACCAGTCTTGATCTTAAAGAAAGAGTAGTATTCATCAACCGCGTAGCCAAAGTAGTTAAAGGCGGTCGTCGTTTTTCCTTCAGCGCACTTGTAGTTGTTGGTGATGGCAACGGTTATGTAGGCGTTGGCTTAGGTAAAGCTGCGGAAGTACCTGAAGCTATCCGCAAAGGTATCGATGATGCTAAGAAAAATATCGTAAACGTAGCAGTTAAAAATGGTACAATCCCTCACAGCGTAACAGGCGTATTCGGCGCAGGCCGCGTATTCTTGAAACCAGCTGCTGAAGGTACTGGCGTTATCGCTGGTGGCCCTGTTCGTGCCGTATTGGAATTGGTTGGTGTTCGTAACATCTTAACTAAATCTTTGGGCTCTTCTAACCCTAACAATATGGTTCGTGCTACAATTGAAGGTTTGAAAGATTTGAAACGTGCTAGCGAAGTTGCTGAACTTCGCGGTAAATCCGTTGAAGAAATCTATAACGCGTAATAAGGAGACAAGAAATGGCACAAGTTAAAGTAACATTAACAAGAAGCTTAATCGGTCGTCCTGAAGATCAACGCGCGACAGTTAAAGCTTTGGGCTTGAAAAAAACTAATTCTCAAGTCGTAAAAGAAGTAACACCTCAAATTCAAGGTATGCTTCACAAAGTTAGACATTTAGTAAAAGTTGAAGAAGTTTAATACTGATAAGGAGGTGCACTGAATGAAACTTCATGAATTACAACCAGCAGCTGGTTCCAAAAAAACTCGTACTCGTGTAGGCCGTGGTTTAGGTTCTGGCTTGGGTAAAACATCTGGTCGTGGTCAAAAAGGTCAAAACTCCCGTTCTGGCGGTGGCGTTCGCTCCGGTTTTGAAGGCGGCCAAATGCCTCTTTATCGTCGTTTACCAAAACGTGGTTTCAACAACGTTTTTGCTAAACAATATGCTGAAGTTAACGTAGAACAATTGAACCGTTTTGAAGACGGTGCAACAGTTGATCCAGTAGCTCTTATTGAAGCTGGTATTTTGAAAAACGTACGCGATGGCATCCGCATCTTAGGTAATGGTTCTTTGGAAACTAAAAACCTAACTGTTATTGCTAACGGCTTCACTAAATCTGCTGAAGAAAAAATCACAGCAGCAGGCGGAAAAGTAGAGGTGATCTAGTTTGCTAGATAGCCTCTCAAACATCTTTAAGATTACCGAGTTGCGTAATAAGATTTTGTACACATTGATGATGTTTGCCGTGTTTAGAGCCGGCATTCACATCCCCGTACCTGGTGTAGATGCATCTGTAATTGAATCTTTGTTTACATCCGGTAACCTATTCGGTCTATTAGACTTGTTTGCTGGTGGTGCGCTAAGTAAGTTCTCTATCTTTGCAATGAGTATTACACCTTACATTAATGCTTCCATCATCATGCAACTACTTCAAGCTGTAGTTCCACAGTTTGAAGCGTGGAGTAAAGATGGTGAAGAGGGCCGTAAAAAAATTGCGAAGGTAACTCGTTATGGTACGGTTGTTTTAGGTTTTGTCCAAGCCTTTGGCATGGCGTTTGCACTACGTGCAAATTCCGCTCTCGTAAATAATGATATCCTTAGTGTATTTGTTGTAGCTATTATCCTAACAGCAGGCACATGCTTATTGATGTGGATTGGCGAACAAATCACAGCATATGGCATTGGTAATGGTATTTCCTTGATTATCTTTGCTGGTATCGTAGCTCGTTTACCAGATGGTCTTCAAACCATTTACCAATATATACAAACTGGAACAATTAACATGTTCCAAGCATTCTTATTTGCTGTAATTGCAATTGCAATGATTGCTGTTGTAGTAGCAGTTACGCAAGGCCAACGTCGTATTCCGATTCAATATGCTAAACGCGTAGTTGGTCGTAAAATGTACGGTGGTCACTCTACATTCTTGCCGTTGAAAGTCAATCAGGCAGGTGTAATTCCAATTATCTTTGCGTCATCTGTGTTGATGTTCCCTGTAACGATTGCGCAATTTATTGAAAACGATTTCGTTCATAAAATTGCGGATTTATTCACATGGGGAACGCCGTTACAAACGGCATTGTATGCAATATTGATTTTTATCTTTACATACTTCTATACTGCAATCTCTATCAACATTACAGATATGGCAGATAATATGAAAAAATACGGTGGTTTTATCCCTGGTATCCGTGCGGGTAAACCTACTGCTGATTATGTGGATAACGTGATGACCAAGATTACATTGGCTGGTGCTGTATTCTTAGCTATCGTCGCTATCATACCGAATTTCCTCGGTACGATTACAGGCGTGCAAGGCGTATACTTTGGTGGTACAGCTCTCTTGATCGTTGTAGGTGTAGCACTTGATACAATGCAACAAATTGAGTCACTTATGGTAACACGCCACTATAAGGGCTTTGTAAAATAGGAGGGAAACAGAATGTATATTTTATTAATGGGACCTCCTGGTGCTGGTAAAGGCACACAGGCAGCTCGACTTATTGAAAAATACGGTATTCCCCAAATTTCAACAGGTGATATGTTCCGCGCTGCGATTAAGAACGAAACACCTCTTGGAGTTGAGGCTAAGAAATATATCGATGCTGGTCAATTGGTACCAGACAGTGTAACTGTTGGTATCGTACGTGATCGCTTGGTTAAAGATGACTGCAAATCTGGATTTATTCTTGATGGATTCCCAAGAACTACAGCACAAGCTGTATCCTTGGATGCAATCTTAAAAGAATTAGGAATTTCTTTGGACGCTGTGCTTAACTTAAATGTTCCTTCTGAAGAACTTGTTAAACGCATTAGCGAACGAGCGGTTCTTGAAAATCGTGCTGATGATAACCCTGAAACAGTACAGAAACGTCTAGCTGTGTACGAAGAATCTACTAAACCATTAATCGACTACTATCGCAATAGCGGTTTGTATCAAGAAATCAATGGTTTACAAGATGTAGACGCAGTATTTGCTGACATCATTAAGGCGTTGGAGAAATAATCCATGATTATTTTGAAATCTGCCCATGAAATTGAATGTATCCGCAAGGCAAGCAAGCTTACAGCAGACACGTTGTCCTTGTTAGTAGAAAAGGCTAAACCTGGCATCACGACGCTTGAGTTAGATACAATTGCCGAAGAATATATTCGCAGCCACGGTGGTATACCAAGTTGTAAAGGGTACTATGGGTTCCCTGCTACAATCTGTGCTTCTATCAATGAAGAAGTTGTTCATGGTATTCCGAGCGCTAAGCGTAAGCTTAAAAACGGTGATGTCCTCAGTATTGATCTTGTAGCATCTATTGATGGATATCACGGCGATTCGGCTGTGACAATTCCAATTGGTCATGTCAAACCAGACGTGATGAAATTGTTAAAAGTAACAGAGGAAAGTCTGTTCAAGGGAATCGAACAAGTGAAAGTTGGCAACCATATCGGTGCTATCGGTCACGCTGTTCAAACGTATTGTGAGAAACATGGTTACGGTGTCGTTCGCGACTTCGTTGGTCATGGTTTAGGCCGTGAAATGCATGAAGATCCACAAATTCCAAACTATGGTAATCCGGACCACGGTCCTGTGATGAAACCAGGTATGGTATTGTGTATTGAACCAATGATTACATTAGGTTCTTATAAAGTTCGTGTGTTGGGTGATGACTGGACGGCAGTTACCATTGATGGTAAACCAGCTGCTCATTTCGAACATACAGTGGTTGTTACAGAAAACGGCCCTGAAATATTAACCATGCGCGATGAACCGCGGTTAATTAAATAAACAGGTAACCGGAGGAAAAAATATGTCAAAAGAAGACGTTATTGAGGTGGAAGGTACGGTAGTAGAAGCATTACCTAATGCTATGTTCCAAGTAGAATTGGAAAATGGTCATGTGGTATTAGCTCACGTGTCAGGTAAAATGCGTATGAATTTTATCCGTATTCTTCCTGGTGATAAAGTTACTATGGAACTGACACCATATGACTTAAATCGTGGTCGCATCACCTATCGCTTTAAATAAGCATAGGGTCCACAAAGGAGGTACTAATGAAGGTTCAACCATCAGTTAAAAAGATATGCGAAAAATGTAAAATCATTAAACGCAAAGGCCGCGTAATGGTTATTTGCGAAAATCCAAAACATAAACAAAAACAAGGATAATCTGATAGGAGGTGGAGATTTAAATGGCACGTATCGCCGGTGTAGATTTACCTCGTGATAAACGAGTGGAAATTGGTTTAACTTATATTTATGGTATTGGTCCTACTTTAGCAGACGAAATTCTTGCTAAAACTGGTATCAATCCTGACACACGTGTTCGCGATCTTTCTGAAGATGAAGTAGCGAAAATTCGTGAAGTGTTAGATGCTGATTATAAAGTAGAAGGTGACCTTCGTCGTGAAGAAGCACTTAACATTAAACGCTTGATTGAAATCAACTCCTATCGAGGCAAACGTCATCGTATGGGTTTACCACTTCGTGGTCAACGTACTAAAACGAATGCACGTACTCGCAAAGGTCCTAGAAAAGCAATTGCTGGTAAAAAGAAATAAGATAAAGGAGGGATAAAGCGTGGCTAAAAAAGTTGTTAGAACAAAAAGAAAAGAAAAGAAACATATTGAATCCGGTGCGGCTCATATTCGTTCTACATTCAATAACACTATCGTAACTTTGACAGATACAAACGGTAATGCGTTGTCTTGGGCTTCCGCTGGTGGCTTGGGCTTCCGTGGTTCCCGTAAATCTACTCCATTCGCTGCTCAAATGGCTGCTGAACAAGCTGCTAAAGCTGCAATGGAACATGGTCTTCGCACTGTTGAAGTATTTGTAAAAGGTCCTGGATCCGGCCGTGAAGCTGCAATCCGTGCTTTACAAGCTGCAGGTCTTGAAGTTACTTCCATTAAAGACGTAACTCCAATTCCTCACAATGGTTGTCGCCCTCCAAAACGCCGTCGTGTATAATATATAGACGGCCGTTTTGACGGCCGTGCTATAATTAAACTAAGAACGTGTGTTATATAGGAGGATGTTCCTGATGAGCGAAGAAAAGAAACTTAAAATCGAGAAAGTGGACATCGCCGAAGGCGGTCGCTATGGTAAATTCGTATGCGAACCATTAGATCGTGGCTATGGTATCACTCTCGGTAATAGCTTGCGCAGAATTTTGCTTTCATCCTTGGATGGGGCAGCTATCACCTCTATCAAAATTGATGGGGTTCTTCATGAATTCTCTACTATTCCTGGTATCCGCGAAGATGTTACGGATATCATCCTTAACTTAAAGCAATTGTGCATTAAGCTTGAAGAAGATGCAGAATGGCCATTGGAAGTTCACTTTGATTTCCAAAAGGATGGTGTATTAACAGCTGCTGATTTGGCTGAACAATTTCCACCAGAAGTAGAAGTATTGAATCCAGAGCTCGTGATTGCGACAATGGATGAAACAGCTCATTTAGTAATGGACGTAGTAATCGAACGTGGTAAGGGCTATGTTCCTTCTACTAAGAATAAAAAGGATACAGATGTTATCGGTTGCATTCCAATCGATTCCATCTTCTCCCCAATTCTTCGTGCTAAATACGAAGTGAGTGATGTTCGCGTAGGTAATGAAATGGACTTCGACAAACTTACATTAGAAGTTTGGACTGATGGTTCCATTACCGCTGCTGATGCAGTGGCAAAATCTGCTGCCATTATGATTGGTTATTTAGGGAACTTCACTAAATTAGCGCACTCTACAAGTGTTGTTGAATTAGACGATCAAAATCTTGAAGGTGATGTAGTTGATCCTACTCCTCAAGATGTTCAAGAAGATGATGGCCCAGCTAAGATTTCCATCGATGAATTGGAACTCTCTGTTCGTGCGTACAACTGCTTGAAACGTGCTGGTATCAACACAATTGCAGATTTGCTAGACAAAACCATTGATGACTTAGGAAAAGTTCGCAACTTAGGTAAAAAATCTATCGACGAAATCGCTGAAAAACTCAGCAACCACCCAGGTGGATTTAATCTTAAGCAAAAAGGCGAATAAGGAGGAAGACGAATGTACAGAAAATTAGGCCGCGATAGCTCCGCTCGTAAAGCGTTGTTCCGTAGCATGTTAACATCTTTCTTCCAATATGAGCGTATCGAAACTACTGAAGCTAAAGCGAAAGAACTTCGCTCTTTGGCTGATCAAATGGTAACTTTGGCTAAACGTGGTGATCTTCATGCACGTCGCCAAGTTCTTGCATACCTCATGGATGAAAGCGTAGTAAAAAAATTGTTTGATACAATTGCTCCAAAATATGCAGACCGTCAAGGTGGTTACACTCGTGTAATCAAAACTGGTCTTCGCAAAGGTGACGCTGCACCTTGCGCTATTATCGAGTTAGTTTAATCAAACTCATACGGTGTTGTAACTTCGGTTGCAACACCGTTTTTTTATTGTCAATTTTATGGTACAATCGACTAGTACAAATATCGTTATATAGTAGCAGTTATCGTAGTGATGGAAGATTAATTGTTAACTTTCAGATAAAACGAAATTGACTAGAAAGATACGAGGCTATTCATGAAATCAAACGAAACAATGATTGAGGTCAATCATTTAAGCCATTTATATGTTGATGAAAATGGTAATGACGTGCGTGCCCTAGATGATGTGAGTCTTACCATACGGCGTGGCGAATTTGTGGCCATTATAGGTACTAACGGCAGTGGTAAAAGTACATTGGCTAAGCATTTTAATGTGTTATTGCAACCTACAGCGGGAAATGTTACCGTATGTGGTTTTGACACATTAAATGATGAACATATCTGGAATATTCGCCAACATGTGGGCATGGTATTCCAAAATCCAGATAATCAAATCGTAGCAGCTGTGGTAGAAGAGGATGTAGCATTTGGTCCAGAGAATCTGGGCGTACCTAGTGCTGAAATTCGTAAACGTGTTGATGACGCTTTGGCTGCAGTAAACATGACCGAATATGCGGAACATGGTCCGCATTTATTATCTGGAGGTCAAAAGCAACGGATTGCCATTGCTGGTGTACTTGCTATGAAACCAGATTGTATCGTACTAGATGAACCTACTGCTATGTTGGATCCAAAAGGGCGTTTAGAGGTTCTTGAAACAATTCATAGACTCAATAAAGAAGAAGGTATTACCATTGTAATCATTACCCATTTTATGGAGGAAGCGGTAACCGCAGACCGTGTTGTGGTTATGAAAAATGGCGTTAAATTACAAGAGGGAACACCGCGTGAAATCTTTACTCAAGTGGATACGCTAAAAGGTTTAGGCTTAGATGTACCTGTTGCAGCTGAGGTTGCATCGAAACTCATTCAAAAGGGCGTAGATATCCCTAATGATATCATTACTAATGATGAACTTGGTGATGCATTAACGACGTACTATGCGAAGGAGGCACACTGATGGCTATTGTATTAGATAATATTACCTATACCTATGGTGTGGGTACTCCTTTTGAGAAAACAGCGTTAAAGGGCATCTCCGTAACCATTGAAAATGGTGAATTTCTTGGCATTATTGGACATACTGGATCGGGTAAATCCACATTTGTGCAACATCTCAACGGTTTATTGCATCCTACGACTGGTAAAGTGACGGTCAATGGTGTGGACGTAAGTGAAAAAACTGATGAAGCAAAACACATGCGTCATAAGGTAGGCATGGTATTCCAATATCCTGAACATCAACTTTTCGAGGAAACGATTGCCGAAGACATTGCATTTGGGCCAAAAAACTTAGGCCTTGATGCAGAAGAGGTAGATCGTCGAGTGCGTGAAGCTATGGCCTTTGTAGGTCTGGATTATGATACCTATGCTGAACGTTCTCCGTTTCATTTATCTGGCGGTCAAATGCGCCGCGTTGCCATAGCTGGTGTAGTGGCGATGGAACCGGATTTTCTTGTACTCGATGAACCTTCTGCAGGCCTTGATCCATTTGGACGTGAAGAAATCTTTGATGAAATTATTAAACTACATAAGGAAAAGGATGTAACAGTCATCCTCGTATCTCATAATATGGAAGATATTTCACGCATGGCGAATCGTCTCATTGTATTAGATAAGGGTCAGATTGTACTGGATGGTAAACCGTTAGATATCTTTAATCATCATCGCCATGTATTACAACAGGTTGGCGTAGATGTGCCACCTGTGTCCGTATTGATTGAATCATTGCGGAACCGAGGCCTTGATGTATCAAACGAAGTATTAACCGTAGATGATGCTGTACAAGCTATTCTAGAAGGAGGTCAACATGTTAAATAATATTACAATTGGCCAATTCTTCCCTGGTAACTCGTTATTACATCGTATGGACCCACGGGCAAAAATTATAGGCACTACTATTTTCGTTGTTGCCATATTTTTGGCTAATACACCATTGGCGTATGGTATTGTGGCGGCTTTTACCATTGGAGCTATGTTATTATCTCGTCTGCCATTACGTTTGATGTGGAATGCGATAAAACCATTATGGATTATCATTGTATTCACAATGGGGATTCATATTTTTACAACTCCTGGTAATAGCATCATCTCCTATGGCATCATTAATATTACGGATAATGGACTGGCTATGGGCTTGCAAATGGCGGCACGATTAGTATTCTTAATCTTATTCTCTTCCTTGCTAACCTATACGACATCACCTATACGGCTGACAGATGGCATTGAACATTTACTAAACCCATTCCGCCGCATCGGTGTGCCAGCTCATGAACTAGCTATGATGATGACCATTGCATTGCGTTTTATTCCTACCTTGCTTGATGAAACGGATCGTATTATGAAAGCCCAATCGGCTCGTGGTGCTGATTTTGTAACAGGTTCGATTATTCAGCGAGCTAAAAATATGGTGCCTCTCTTAGTGCCGTTATTTATTAGTGCATTCCGCCGTGCTGATGAATTGGCTATCGCTATGGAAGCACGTTGCTATCGCGGCGGTGTCAATCGTACGCGTATGAAAGAACTCAGCATTACATGGGTTGATTATGTAGGCTTGGGAGCCGTGTTTATTGTAACGGCTATCTTATTACTCCTATGGTGGTTAGGATAATGCGGAATATACGGTTAATTGTGGCCTATGATGGTACTGATTTAGCGGGTTATCAGAAACAACCTGCTGATAAGGGGATTACTGTTCAAGGGGCTTTGGAAAAGGCCTTATCTATTATTTGTGCTGAACCAATCCAAATTTATGGTGCATCGCGTACCGATGCGGGTGTACATGCACGCTTTCAAGTCTGTGCATTTCAAACATCGGGATCCATACCGGTAGAGAATATTCCACGGGCGACGATTGCCCATTTGCCAAAGGATATCGTTGTAACAGAGGCTGTTGAGATACCATTAGATTGGAAACCTCGTCATAATATTTTTGGTAAGGAATATATTTACTCCATTTATAATCGTGAAATTGCAGACCCTATGGGGCAGCGGTATCATTGGCATATAAAGAAACCTCTAGATGTTAAAGCTATGCGTCAAGCAGGCAAAGCTCTTGAAGGAACGCATGACTTTTCTACATTGAAAGGGGCTAATACGACACCGGTGGATCCTGTAAAAACCATTTATGCCATCGGTATTAAAGAGAAAGCGGGTCGTATCGATATTTCTGTTGTGGGTGATGGATTTTTATATCATATGGTTCGAAATATAGCCGGCTTATTAGTGGACATTGGGCTAGGCCGAAAATCAGTAGCCCAAGTTCCTGAACTATTGGTCGCAAAGGATCGTAAGCGAATTGGAAAAACAGCACCGGCTCAAGGTCTAGTATTAGAGGAAATTTTCTTTACTACTGATAGACTACATGCGGTAATAGAACGTATTAAAGAAGAATAATTATGAAATGTTACATTGTAAAACGTCTACTATACATGTTACAATTGCACTATAAGACAGGTTTATTACTTAGCTGTAATTAATATACATAGGGTAGACTCTTGTCAGCATTGTAATTATATCCTAAGGAGGGTGAATCTCTTGCAAAAACGTAAAGATTTTATCTGGAAAATGGGTGGGCAACAAGGTGAAGGTATCGAGAGCTGTGGCGAAATCATGGCTACAATCCTTGCAAAAGAAGGATATTCTCTATACAGTCAACGTTTGTTTGCATCCCGTATCAAAGGTGGTCATACTACCTTCGCATTGCGCGTTGCATTAGAACAAGTTATGTCCATTGGTGAAGGCGTAGACTTCTTGTTGGCTCTTGACCAAGAAACTGTTGATATGCATGGTGTTGAAGTGCGTGATGGTGGTTATATCATCTGCGATAGTAAAGTAAAACCAGATTTTTCTAAATTTGAAGGTTCCAAAGTTAACTGCTTATCCTTGCCAATCTCTGAAACGGCAATGAAACAAGGTTCCTTGTTGATGCGTAATATCGTAGCACTTGGTATGTCCGTAGCGCTTCTTGGTTTCGACACTAAGATGTTTAAAGATGCAATCGCTGCAAAATTTGCGAAAAAATCCCAAGAAATCGTGGATAAAAACTTGGCAGCTTTTGATGATGGTCATAGCCTTGTAATGGAAAAATTAGGTGATGTAGAAATCGATACATTACCAGCTCCTGGTAAGAAAGATCAAATGTTCTTATTAGGTAATGAAGCATGTGCTCTTGGTGCTATTGCAGCAGGTTCCCGTTTCATGGCATCCTATCCTATTACTCCAGCATCTGAAGTAATGGAATACATGATTAAAAACATGGATAAATTAGGTGCTACTATCGTTCAAACAGAAGATGAAATCGCAGCTTGTATGACAGCTATGGGCGGTGTATACGCAGGTGTTCGTGGTTTCACTTGTACTTCTGGTCCTGGTCTATCCTTGATGGCAGAATCCTTGTCTATGGCATCCATGGCAGAACTTCCTATGGTTGTTATCGACGTACAACGTTCCGGCCCATCCACAGGTATGGCTACAAAGGTAGAACAATCCGATATTGATGCGGCTTGCTACAACGCTCATGGCGATTATGCAGGTATCGTTATTTCTCCAACATCCATCGAAGAATGTTTCTATGAAATTCAAAAAGCTTTCAACTTGGCAGAAATGTATCAATGCCCAGTTATCTTTATGCCGGACTTACAACAAGGTTTGAATAAACAATCCGTTCCTACATTTGACTTGAACCGTGTACCTATTAATCGCGGTAAAATGATGAAGGAAGCTGACCTTCCTGAATTGGAACAACCGAAATACTTCAAACGCTTTGAATTGACAGAAGATGGCATTTCTCCTCGTACGATTCCTGGCATGAAAAATGGTCTATTCCTTTCTACAGGTCTAGAACATAATGAAGAAGGTAAACCAGCAGAAGCGCCTACAATGCACGTAGCGCAAACTGATAAACGTTTCCGCAAATTGGAAACTGTAGCTGATAACTATGAACCATTCTTGAACAATGCAAAATACGATGAAGCTGATGTACTCGTTGTAGGTATGGCTTCTAGCCGTGGTGCTATCGAAGAAGCAGTTGCTGAATTCGATCAAGAAGGCGTTAAAGTTAACCATTTACAACTTCGTTTGATTAAACCATTCCCTGCAAAACAATTGCAACCATTCATGGATGCAGCTAAAAAAGTTGTTATTGTAGAACATAATGCAACAGGTCAATTGACTAACCTATTCAAAATCAACATGCATAAGAAATCCAAAATTTCTAGCTGCTTGAAATATGATGGTAATCCATTCACAAAATCATATGTGAAAAATGCAATTAAGGAGGTCCTATAATATGACAACAGCTAAAGATTACAGAAATGATATTCGCCCTAACTGGTGTCCTGGTTGTGGTCATTATGGGGTACAAGCTGCCATTACTGATGCAGTAGTAGCAAAAAATATTCCACCTGAAAAATTGGCAGTTATCTCTGGTATCGGTTGTTCTAGCCGTATCGGTGGTTATTTCTATGCATATGGTGCACATACAACTCATGGTCGTGCGCTTCCATACGCTCAAGGCGTTAAACTTGCTAACCAAGACTTAGAAGTTATCGCTTGTTCCGGTGATGGTGATGCGTTCGCTATTGGTATGGGTCATACTATTCATGCTTTCAAACGTAATGTAAACATGACATATATCGTTATGGATAACCATGTTTACGGTTTGACTAAAGGTCAAGCATCCCCTCGTTCCGATATCGGTTTTGTTACAAAAACAACACCTCGTGGGGCCTTTGAATCACCATTGTCCGTTTGTGAAACTGCTATCGCTGCAGGTGCTACATTTGTTGCACAAGGTTATATGATTAACCGTGCTGAACTCGTTGATTTGATTCAACAAGCTATGGACCATGAAGGCTTCTCCTTCATCAACGTATTTAGCCCATGTGTTACATACAACAAACACAATAGCTATGACTGGTTCAAAGAACATTTGACTAGCTTGCCAGAAGGATATGATCCAACAGACCGTGCGACTGCACTTAAAACATTAGGTGAAACACAAGGTTTGGTTACTGGTCTTATCTATCAAGATACGACTAAACCTTCCTTTGAAAAAGCTATGGCCGCTGTTAATGGTGGTACACATCCACGTCCATTGACTGAAGATGTTGTTAAACCTGATCAAGCATTATTTGATAGCCTTTGCAATCAATTTAAGTAAGTTTAACTTAACATATATCGTGTTCTGATATAGGTCCCCTCTTTACTGACTACTATGTAAAGAGGGGATTTTCATTTTATTACTTTTCGGTTAGTGATAATTACTTTACGGAGTTTTTCTTAACTGATATACTAATTTTAATTTAAGTTATTTATAATTAAACATAGGTATAGTACCTGCTAGACGTATTTTAACTATTACAGCCATAAGATAGAGGGGTAGAGTAACGTGTCGAATGAATATAATGAAGCATTACTAGAACCACTAAAGTATTACAGAGAAAGTCTTAAGGATACATTCCAAGGTATTACAGAAGATTATTTTCAAGATTTGGTAAATCAATCACAGGTTGATATTAATAAAAATAAAGACTTAATAGATAAGTATACGAATGTTTCGGAGAATCGAAATCAGTCTAACAGTACATATAAACGGTTTGGTATTGTACGAATTATCGATTCCATTGTGGGCATAGGCGCACTTATTTATGGTGTGTATCAGTTTTCACAACCGCAAATGGATATTCTATCCATCGTTATATGTATCGCTATTATAGCCTTATGCATAGGGCTGTATGTATATTGGATTCGACCTAATCGTAAGAGCCTCGAAGAGAAACTGAATGATTTAGATGCAACGCTAAGTCAAATACGTGACGAAGGGTACGAAATGATGCAACCGTTGAATGAGTTGTTTCATAGTGAGATGACCGCAGAACTCATCAAAAAGGCAATTCCCTTTATTCATTTAGATTCCAATTTTAATATGGAACGCTATGAACAGCTCGTTAAAGATTATGGCTTTTTAGAAAAAGATGATGTAAATCGCTCTACATTGGATATTACTTCCGGAGATATTTTAGGAAATCCTTTTGTGTTTATTAAGCGTATTATCCATTGGATTGATGATTATACATATGAAGGTACTCGTGAGGTCGTCTATACAGAAGAATATATAGATTCTGATGGCAATACAAAAACTAGAGATGTAAGTGAAACACTTCGTGCCACTTTAAAACGACCTGGTCCATATTATGCGGATAGAATATCCTTGGTATATGGTAATCATGCAGCACCGAATTTAATATTCCATAGAAGACCACCAGAAAAAGGTTTATTTAATTTTGGAGGTGCGAAGATTCAACTGGCAAAACGCATTGCAGGGCTTAGAAAGAAAAGTGAAGATGCCTTAGAAGCTGGTGGAAACTTTCAGGCGTTGGCAAATGAAGAGTTCGATGCACAATTTAATGCATTAGACCGAAATAATGAGGTCGAGTTCCGCGTGTTATTCACTCCATTAGCACAAAGTAATTACAAAGATATTTTTGAGAATTCTCCCTATGGTGATGACTTTGTTTTCAATAAACAATGTAAAATCAATGAAATTTTAACTGATAACTCTATGGATTGGAATTTCGATACCGTACCATCACAATACTATGATTTCTCCTTTGAAAAGATTAAAGAGAAATTCATTAATTTTAACTGTAGCTATTTTGAGCATATGTATTTTTCATTTTTGCCAGTCTTAGCAATTCCTGTATATCAACAAATGGCTTCTACTGATTATATTTATAAGAAATCTTATGATTTTAAATATAATGATTACATTACAGAAATGCTCGCGAATAAGATGAACCTTGGGTTATTTATTCCTCCTGATGCAACGCAGAGAAGTAATGTAAAAACATTGCTAAAAACGAGTCACTATAAAAAAGAGGCAGATTCGGAAATTATTAAGGTAGATGCTTATTCGTATAGGACTATTGAGCATGTGGATGAGGTTCCTGTTACAGCAGGTAATGGTAGAACCTATTATGTACCAGTTAAGTGGAATGAGTATGTGCCGGTTACAAAGCATGAACTTATTGAAGTAGCAGAAGTAGATACAGTTGACGATGATTTCAAGCGTGTTAAAGAATTGAATCATTACCAACGATCCGAAAATAACAAAAATGGTTCCTTTGCCTATGGACATTTTATGGTAGGGAAACTCTATAAAGATAATCAGTCTCTAGTAGACTTATTACATACGATTTTTGAACAAAATGGAGGTAAGTAAAATGGCTAATCAACTTGATGAAATGAACCCAGAGATTATGGCAGAAGGCAGAGATGTACATGTTATTGCTAAGGTGATTCCCGTAGAAACCAGTGGTTTTGAAAAACTGATACCTACGATTTTAATGGCTATCGGTGTAATTGCTATCGTTTTAGGGATAGTGATTGACAAGTACCTCATATCTGCTATAGGTGTGGTTGTACTTGTTTATCCTTGGTGGCGATTAAAACAAATTAGTTCCGAATTTAATATGATGGAACAACGAATTCAAAATGCAGCATCTGAAATTGATAACTATATGGAACAACGGGTTGTTATTCTTTCTAATGCGGCTAAACTTGTAGAAAAATCTATCGAAGTAGATAAAGACATTCTTGTGGATATTGCAAAGTATAGAAGTGGTAATTTTAGTGAAGAATCTAGAAGCGATGTAAATGCTCAGCTTAATAAAGCGACGAGAGCATTAAATGTAGCTATAGAAAATTATCCAGAATTGCAAAGCCAAGATACAATTCGCGATGCAATGCAACAAAATTCATATTTGCAAAAAGAAATTACAGCTGCTAGAACTTTATATAATGATGCGGTAAATACTTGGAATCGAGAAATATTCGATTTCCCATTCAAAAAAATTGTAGCTGCTAAAGAAGGTAGAACCACAAGAATTCCATTCATAGCAGATCAAGAGACTAAAGAAAAAGCAAAAGGTGTTTTCTTTTAGTTGATAAAGTTTGATGCGTAATATAAAGGGGATACTATGAAAACATATGAAAAAGGCATTAGCTTGTCTATTTGGACCTTAAGCTGGCCTATATTTATCGAAGTATTCCTGCAAATGCTCGTCGGCAATATCGACCAACTGATGATGAGTCATTACTCGCCACAGGCGGTAGCCGCTGTAGCTAATGCGAATCAAATTTTAAATATTTTTATCATGCTCATCGTTGTTATGAGCACTGCCACGACGATTTTGATTGCCCAATATTTGGGTGCTCGAAATCAGTCAAAGTTATCAGAGGTTTGTACCGTTAGTTTAGTGCTAAACTTTGTATTCTCCTCTGTGGCGGCGGTGTTTTTCATCACTTGCCATGAATGGATTTTTACATGGCTTGGGATACCACCAGAAACGATGGGGGATACATCGTTGTATACGACTATTGTAGCGGCAGGATTACCAATACAGGCCATGTACTATGCATTAGTTGCCGTATTTAGAGGCCATTCGTTGACGCGTATTACCATGTATGTGGCACTCGTTATGAATATTATCCATGTAGGAACGAATTATATTCTAATTTTCGGTCATGGCCCGATACCGAGTCTTGGTGTACTCGGTGTATCTATTTCTACATGGCTTTCAAAGGTAATTGGCCTTCTTATCATCGTATATCTGTTTAAGACACTGTTGCAGTTGCAGGTTAGCACGTCTTATTTAAGACCCTTTCCTTGGCATACGGTTAAATCCTTGCTCCATATTAGTGTGCCATCCGGCGGTGAAACATTGAGCTATCAATTATCGCAAACGACGATTATGAAGATGGTCAATATTCTAGGGTTAACTGTGATTAATACGAAGGTTTATGTATATGTCATCGCCATGTTGTGTTATGTGTATACCATAGCCTTATCGAATGCATCACAAGTTATCGTAGGATTCTTGATGGGCGCTAAACGGCAAGATGAAGTAACGAATCGCGTGTGGCATTCTATGTTTTTAGCCATCGCTATCAATGTAGGATTGGCAACGTTCTTTTATATAACGAGTGATACGGTTCTATCTGTATTTACAACGGATCCTGAGATTTTATCCTTAGCCCATAATGTGCTCTTGGTTGAGATTTTCCTTGAACTAGGGCGGGCTGTAAATATCGTTATGGTCGGTTGTTTACAGGCCGCAGGTGATATTCGTACCCCAATGCTAGTTGGTATCTTTGGCATGTGGTTATGTGCTGTGCCATTATCGTACCTATTTGGTATTTATTGGGGCTGGGGCCTTGTAGGCATATGGATTGCTATGGCTGCTGATGAGATTTTACGAGGTGTATTGTTTATCTATCGCTGGTATAGCGGAAAATGGAAAGAAAAACGTCTTATTGAGGTGTAGTGGTATAGTTTGTTTGCGTTTCTATATTGGAGATATAGGGACACTTGTGAAAGTAGGTTTATATGAGTAAAACCGTAGGTATCATTGGGTTAGGTTTGTTGGGTGGTTCGTTGGCAAAGGCTTTGAAAGCCTATACAGATTATGATGTCGTAGGGTATGCACGCCGACAAGAGGTATGTGATGCAGCATTACAAGATGGGGTAGTATCCCAAGCTTGGACCGAGGTAGAGCCACTCATTGAACATTCGGATATCGTAGTGTTTTCCTTGCCGCCAGATACTAATGCTCGACTTTTTACAGAGGTGGCTCATCTGTTTAAACCAAGTCAGGTGGTAACAGATGTATCCAGTGCAAAAGAAAATTTTGTACGCGCCGTGTATGAATCTATTCCAAAGGGAACCTTTTTCGTATCTGTTCATCCTATGGCGGGATCTGAAAAGGGCGGTTATGAAGTGTCTCATAAAAACCTATTTAAAGGCATGGGGTGGATTGTATTAGAGGATAAGGCGTCTGATGTGTATAATGAAGAGGTGGCTAAAGAATTGGCTGATATGGGGCGTGCCGTTGGTTCCCGTATCGAATTTGTCGATGTATATGCTCATGATGCATATTTAGCGATGGTTAGTCATATGCCGCATCTGATAGCCGCCATTTTAACACAAGTATCTGGTGGCGATGAGCTCGGCGAATTACGTATGCGCTTATCCGCAGGTGGATTCCGTGACTGTACGCGTGTAGCCGGCGGTTTGCCATCCATGTGGCGTGAAATCATTTATGGGAATCGTCATAATGTATTAGAAGGCTTGTCTAAAATGGAAGACGAAATTCGTAGGGTAAAAGAAATACTTTCACAAGAAGACGAAGGCCAAGCCTTAGAAGACTATTTACATAGAAGTAGAGATGTTAGAAATAAATTACCGTACTTGACGGGACAAATTAAGAATAATTAAGAGGAGTTGCTATGGGGGTACTACAAGAAACCTGCGACGCGATTCACAGTCGTAGTAAAGAGATTGAACAACATATTATTAAGAATTGGAATGATGCGTCAGATAGTAAGCAATATGGACGTCTCGTCAATATGGTGGCTCAATATGGGGCAGCTACAAATCAAAAGGATGTAACAATTCCAAAACCTTGTATGATCATTGCCTCTGCCGATCATGGCGTTGCCGATATGGGGGTTAGTGCCTATCCAAAGGAAACCACTGTTGGTATGACGCAAAATTACTTAATTCCCAAAGGGGCTGGTGCCAATTCCTTAGCCAATTATTGTGGTGCTACAATGGAAGTTATCGACATGGGCATTGATGCGGATATGAGCTGGGTCCCTGGACTGCGTTCTCATAAGTTGGGGATGGGCACAAAGAATTTTGTAGAAGAACCGGCTATGACGCGGGAACAAGCAATCGAAGGTATTGAAACGGGCATCAAATTGGTTCAAGAAAAGATGTCTGACGGGTACAATGTGTTTCTTGTAGGTGAAATGGGAATTTCTAATACGACAGCAAGTGCACTTATGACGGCTAAGTTTGCGGGCCTCACTGCAGAAGAGGCAACGGGGCGAGGCACGAATATTTCCGATGAACGCCTTAAATTGAAACAACGCATCGTTCATGATGTATTGGTTAAATATCAGGATATTCCAAAGGACGACGCCATTGGTATTTTGGCTGCCGTAGGGGGCTTTGAATTTACATGTATTGTAGGTGTCATTTTGGGGGCCGCTGCTCATCATGGTATGGTCATCATTGATGGCTTTAATACATCTGCTTGTGCACTGGTGGCTAAAACATTGGTTCCAGCATCCATGGACTACGTTATGGCTTCTCATTTATCTGCAGAAAAAGCGGCTAAATCTTCATTGCAAAATCTTGGATTAGAAGCCTATGTGGACTTAGGTCTTTGCTTAGGAGAAGCCTCTGGTGGTTCCGTTCAAATGGGGATGCTTGACCTTGCAGTTCATATGTATAAGTCTGTCACAGGAGGTAAGGCATGAGAGCTTTTAACATTCAACCATTAGATACGAAAGCGATGGAAACATGCCGGTATCGCATTGATAATTTAACCAAACCTATTTATAGTCTGGCTATGCTCGAAACGATAGCTGAACGATTTGCAGGCGTATTGGCTGATCCTAAACCAAATCATTTAAAATATGGTGTTCTTATTGTAGGAGCAGACCATCTTGTGGACGGTCCTCAAAATGTTGAACATGGACATACTAGTTTAAATGCAATAAAACGATTTAATGAAGGCATGAGTGCTACGCAAGGGGCGGCATTTAAATTACAAGCACCGGTTTACGTTGTTAATATTGGCTTAGAACAAGATACAAATCATTTGGCGAATATTGATTCTCGAGTTATTCGTAAGGGGTCCCACTTCTTTGGCGTAGAACCTTCTATTAGTCATGATGAATTGGAACAGGCGCTTGAAATGGGCTTTGCTTATGCGGATAAATTACATGAAGCAGGCCTACAAGTGGTGGCCTTAGGTAATATAGGTGAACGCACATTCCTTGATGCGTTGGTTACGACCGCTACCGTTACAGGCGCATCGTACGAGACTTTATTGACAGAATCTGATAATGGACCTACCATTGCACAGCGTGCTGCACACATCCATTCGTTTGTAGATCCATTTGATATTACTGTAGATGATTGGTCTGTTTTATCTGAAAGCGACCGCCGCACTGCTGTATTGCGTTTGCTTCATGTAGCAGGTGGCCTCGATATTGCTTTCTTAACAGGCTTTATCTTAGGTGCTGCTAGCCATCGTATGGCTGTGGTATACGATAATGCACTAACTGGTGCTGCTGTACTCGCAGCAGTGACGATGGAACCATTGGTGAAAGACTATGTTTTCTCATCCGCTGTTTACGATGATCCTATTCATAAGGAACAATGTCGTTTTTTAGATGTAAAACCTCCATTACATTATGATTTACAAATCGATGAAGGCTTAGGCTCTACAATGGGGCTATCTATCGTAGATGCATCTATGCATATGTTAAATGACATGAAAACATTCGTAGAAGCAGAGGTTCGTGCCGCTGAGGATGGTGCCGGTAAAGGTAGACAAGAAGATATTAAATAATGATAGAGAGGACTTCATGATATATAGTTCCTTTACTTAAGAAATAGTAAAGAAGGTATATATTTGAAAGTCCTCTTTAATATGTTTGTTATAAATCATGTAGATTTGTATCATATAGATTTCGTATTATTTTTATAGGAAATTCATTGAAAAACCATTGACACTATATGTGTAAATTGATATTATTATAAGGCAGTCAGAACTGACCTAGTTTGGTTCTTGACTAACAGAAGGTAATTATGATATAGTAATTATCGGTTCTGTATGCGGGAATAGCTCAGCGGTAGAGCACCGCCTTGCCAAGGCGGGGGTCGCGAGTTCGAATCTCGTTTCCCGCTCCATACATTCCTCGATAGCTCAGTTGGTAGAGCAATCGGCTGTTAACCGATCGGTCGTAGGTTCGAGTCCTACTCGGGGAGC